>NZ_JBIDAQ010000004.1:0-26899 GCF_043202555.1 Streptomyces sp. NPDC048182
AAACGCCCGGTTACATTCCGAACCCGGAAGCTAAGCCTTACAGCGCCGATGGTACTGCAGGGGGGACCCTGTGGGAGAGTAGGACGCCGCCGAACTCCTTTTAGAGCGCTGGCTCTTGGGCACATGCCCAAGAGCCAGCGCTCTTTTGCGTTGAGGTAGGGTCAGGGAGCATCATCGGCCCATTCCGTCCAGGAGGCTCCCGCGTGGAGGTCCAGGAGACCCGCGTGCAGACCGACAGGGTCCTCACCATCCCGAACATCCTCAGCATGGCGCGCCTCGCCGGCGTACCTCTCTTCCTGTGGCTCATCCTCAGGCCGGAGTTCGGCGGTTCGAAGAGCGACGGCTGGGCGTTGCTGGTGCTGGCCCTCAGCGGAGTCAGCGACTACCTGGACGGGAAGCTGGCCCGGCGCTGGAACCAGATCAGCAGTCTCGGCCGGCTCCTGGACCCGGCGGCGGACCGGCTCTACATCCTCTCCACACTGGTGGGGCTCACCTGGCGCGAGGTCCTGCCGCTCTGGCTGACCCTCGTGCTGCTGGCCCGCGAGGCCGTTCTCCTCGTCATGGTGGGTATCCTCCGCCGGCACGGGTACCCGCCACCCCAGGTGAACTTCCTGGGGAAGGCCGCGACCTTCAATCTCATGTACGCCTTCCCCCTGCTGCTGCTCAGCGACGGCAGCGGTTGGATCGCGTCACTCGGCGCCGTTTTCGGATGGGCGTTCGCCGGGTGGGGTACAACCCTGTACTGGTGGGCAGGTGTTCTGTACGTGGTGCAGGTCTTCCGCCTGATCCGTGCGGACGCCACGACCGACTGAACTCGCCGTTCGGCGACCCCTTGAGGCCGGATGGCCCGCGCTGTCGATGTGCGGGACAATCTTGGTGAAGTCGGCTAGACCGTCGTCTTAGAGGAGGACGCTTCCGACATGAAGGCCGTCGTGATGGCTGGCGGCGAAGGCACACGCCTTCGCCCCATGACCTCGAGCATGCCCAAGCCGCTCCTGCCGGTGGCCAACCGGCCGATCATGGAGCACGTGCTGCGGCTGCTGAAAAGGCATGGGCTCAACGAGACCGTGGTCACCGTGCAGTTCCTGGCCTCGCTGGTCAAGAACTACTTCGGTGACGGCGAGGAGCTCGGGATGGAGCTGACCTATGCCAACGAGGAGAAGCCACTCGGTACCGCCGGCAGCGTCAAGAACGCCGAAGAGGCGTTGAAAGACGACGCCTTCCTCGTCATCTCCGGCGACGCTCTGACCGATTTTGACCTCACCGATCTCATCAACTTCCACAAGGAGAAGGGCGCGCTTGTCACCGTCTGCTTGACGCGTGTCCCCAATCCGCTGGAATTCGGCATCACCATCGTCGACGAAGAGGGCAAGGTCGAGCGCTTCCTGGAGAAGCCGACCTGGGGCCAGGTCTTCTCGGACACGGTGAACACCGGCATCTACGTCATGGAGCCCGAGGTCTTCGACTACGTCGACCCCGATGTGTCCGTCGACTGGTCCGGTGACGTCTTCCCGCAGCTGATGAAGGAAGGCAAGCCCGTCTACGGCTACATCGCCGAGGGCTACTGGGAAGACGTCGGCACCCATGAGAGCTATGTGAAGGCCCAGGCCGACGTCCTGGAGGGCAAGGTCAACGTCGACATCGACGGCTTCGAGATCTCGCCCGGCGTGTGGGTGGCCGAGGGCGCCGAGGTGCACCCGGACGCGGTGCTGCGCGGTCCGCTGTACATCGGCGACTACGCCAAGGTCGAAGCCGGCGCAGAGGTCCGCGAGCACAGTGTCGTGGGCTCCAACGTCGTCGTGAAGAGCGGCGCCTTCATGCACAAGGCCGTCGTGCACGACAACGTGTACGTCGGGCCGCACAGCAACCTGCGCGGCTGCGTCGTCGGCAAGAACACCGACATCATGCGTGCCGCGCGGATCGAGGACGGCGCGGTCATCGGCGACGAGTGCCTGATCGGCGAGGAGTCGATCGTCCAGGGCAACGTGCGCGTCTATCCGTTCAAGACCATCGAGGCCGGTGCCTTCGTCAACACCTCGGTGATCTGGGAGTCGCGCGGCCAGGCGCACCTGTTCGGGGCGCGCGGGGTGTCCGGCATCCTCAACGTGGAGATCACCCCGGAGCTGGCGGTGCGGCTGGCCGGCGCCTACGCGACCACGCTGAAGAAGGGCTCCACGGTCACCACCGCCCGCGACCACTCCCGCGGTGCCCGCGCCCTCAAGCGCGCGGTGATCTCGGCCCTGCAGGCCAGCGCCATCGACGTGCGGGATCTGGAGAACGTGCCGCTGCCCGTGGCGCGCCAGCAGACCGCGCGGGGCAGCGCCGGCGGCATCATGATCCGGACCACGCCCGGCGTGCCGGACTCCGTCGACATCATGTTCCTCGACAGCGAGGGCGCCGACCTGTCCCAGGGCAGTCAGCGCAAGCTGGACCGGGTGTTCGCGCGGCAGGAGTACCGGCGTGCGTTCCCCGGCGAGATCGGCGACCTGACCTTCCCTTCGAGCGTGTACGACTCGTACACCGGATCGCTGCTGCGCAGCCTCGACACCACCGGCATCGCGGAGTCCGGCCTCAAGGTGGTCGTGGACGCCTCCAACGGCAGCGCGGGGCTCGTGCTGCCCAGCCTGCTCGGCAAGCTCGGCGTCGACTCGCTGACCATCAACCCCGGCCTGGACGAGTCCCGGCCCACGGAGACCGCCGACATGCGGCGCTCGGGCCTGGTGCGCCTCGGAGAGATCGTGGCGTCCTCGCGGGCCGCGTTCGGCGTGCGGTTCGACCCGGTCGGCGAGCGGCTCTCCCTCGTGGACGAGAAGGGCCGCATCATCGAGGACGACCGGGCGCTGCTCGTCCTGCTCGACCTCATCGCCGCCGAGCGGCGCAGCGGCCGGGTCGCGCTGCCGGTGACCACGACGCGGATCGCCGAGCAGGTGGCGGCGTACCACGGCACGCAGGTCGAGTGGACGACCACCTCGCCGGACGACCTGACGCGGGTCGGCGGTGAGGAGGGGGCCATCTTCGGCGGCGACGGCAAGGGCGGCTTCATCGTCCCGGAGTTCAGCAGCGTCTACGACGGCACGGCCGCCTTCGTACGGCTGATCGGCCTGGTCGCGCGGACCCAGCTCACGCTGAGCCAGATCGACGCGCGGATCCCGCGCGCCCACGTCCTCAAGCGGGACCTGGCCACCCCGTGGGCGGTCAAGGGGCTCGTGATGCGCCGGGTCGTGGAGGAGGCCGGGGACCGCTCGGTGGACACCACCGACGGCGTGCGGGTGGTCGAGGCCGACGGGCGCTGGGTCATGGTGCTGCCCGACCCCGCCGAGGCGGTCACCCACCTGTGGGCGGAAGGCCCCGACGACGCCTCCGCCCAGGCCCTCCTGGACGAGTGGGCCGCCGTGGTGGACAGCGCGGGCCGGTAGAGCCCTCGTACGCCCTCACGCGTGCGTGCCGGACGCGGGTCTCCCGGGAGGCCGCTCCGGCACGCCGGTGGGGCCGTTCGGAGGTAGCGTCCGCGGCGTGCGACGATGTGCGGCATGCCGCAGCAACCCCCCGTTCGGAGCACAACCTCGCGGCCCGCGCGCCCGGACGCGTCCATGTCCTTGCTGACCAACGTCATGGACCACAGCCTGGACGACGGCTACGCCGAGGCGGCGGCGCGGAAGCGGGCCGACGGCGCCGGCGGACTGCCCCGCACGGTGCGCGCCAAGCTGGGGCTGGCCGCGGGCCTCGTGCTCGCCGCGCTCGTGGTGACGGTCGGCGCGGCGCAGGCCCGGGTGACCGCCCCGGTGATCGCCAAAGAGCGCGGCGAACTGGTCGACCGCATCGAGGACGAGACGGCCGCGGCGGACAAGCTGGAGAAGAGCGTCGACGGACTGCGCGACGACGTGGACGCGCGGCAGCGCGAGGCGCTTGAGAAGAGCGGTGACGCCGACCGGTCCGACCTGGTGGGTGTCCTGTCGGGCGCCGTCGCGGTGCACGGGCCCGGGGTGAAGCTCGTGGTCGACGACGCCGAAGAGGTGGACAGCGCCGGTGACGGCCGGCCGCGCGGCACCTCCGGGTTCTCCGACACCGGGCGGGTGCGCGACCGGGACATGCAGCGCGTGGTCAACGGGTTGTGGGAGTCGGGGGCCGAGGCGATCTCCGTCAACGGGCAGCGGCTGACCGCGCTGTCCGCGATCCGGGCCGCCGGGGACGCCGTACTGGTCGACAACCGGCCTCTGGTGCCGCCGTACACGGTGCTCGCGGTGGGGGACGGCAAGGACCTCAGCCGCCGGTTCCAGGACAGCGCGGACGGGCTGTACCTGAACGCCATCCAGGAGAGCTACGGCATCCGCACGGCCATCTCCGTGGCCGGCGACCTCCGGCTGCCGGCCGCACCGAGTGTGATCGTACGAACAGCACAGCCGATAACCGAGAAGGGCACATCGTGATCGCCGTACTGGGCCTCGTCGTGGGAGTCGTGGCCGGCCTGTTGGTCCGGCCGGAGGTGCCGGCGGCCGTCGAACCGTATCTGCCGATCGCCGTGGTGGCGGCGCTCGACGCCGTCTTCGGCGGTCTGCGCGCCATGCTCGACGGCATCTTCGACGACAAGGTCTTCGTGGTGTCGTTCCTGTCGAACGTGGTGGTCGCCGCGCTGATCGTGTTCCTCGGCGACAAGCTGGGCGTCGGCGCCCAGCTGTCCACGGGTGTGGTGGTCGTCCTCGGCATCCGCATCTTCTCCAACGCCGCGGCGATCCGCCGGCACGTATTCCGGGCGTGAGGCCGATGAGCGACCACGACGGCCACGAGGAACGGCCCGCGGAGGGCCTGCGCCGAGAGCTGCCGAACGAGGTGCCCACTCCGGCCCCGACCGAGGCAGAGGCCGAGGCCGACGCCGAGACCGGGTCCGACAAGGCAGCCGGACCGACCGGGCGGCAGCGGCTGGCCAACGGGCTGTGGCCGCCGCGCCTGACCCGCGCGCAACTCATCGTCGCGCTGCTCCTGTTCGGCCTGGGCTTCGGCCTCGCCGTCCAGGTCGCCTCCAACAGCGACGACGACAGCGCGCTGCGCGGCGCCCGCCAGGAGGACCTCGTCCGCATCCTCGACGAGCTGGACGACCGCACCCAGCGCCTGGAGGGCGAGAAGCAGGGTCTGGAGAAGCAGCGCGACGAGCTGGAGAACAGCTCCGACCAGGCGGAGGAGGCCCGCAAGCAGACCCAGGAGAAGGAGCGGCAGCTCGGGATCCTCGCCGGCACCGTGGCCGCGCAGGGGCCCGGCATCACGGTGACCGTGCAGGACCCGAAGGGCAAGGTCGAGGCGGACATGCTGCTCGACGCCGTCCAGGAGCTGCGCGCGGCGGGCGCCGAGGCGATCCAGGAGAACGGTGTGCGGGTGGTCGCGGACACCTACCTGACGGAGGAGGGCGAGAGCGTCCGCGTCGACGGGAACAAGGTCAACGCGCCCTATCGTTTCCAGGTCATCGGCAAGCCGCAGGACCTCGAACCGGCTCTCAACATTCCTGGAGGCGTGGTGCAGACCTTGGAGAAGGAACAGGCCACGGTTACCGTTGAGCGGTCGAGCAAGATCGTTGTGGACGCCTTGCGAGCGGTGGAGCGGCCTGACTACGCTCGGTCGTCCTCCCAGTGAACCGGCGGTGCATGGCGGTCGTCCGGCGAGGGCATGAGCTTGCGGGGGGTCGGCGCACCGATTGGGTGGTGCGTGGTGGAAACTGTCAGGCGGAGACGGACGTTGTGAAGGTGTCCGGGTCGGTCAGTACGGTCAGTCAGGGTTCGTCCTGCCCCACGGGCGGGTCTGTTTCGGTCAAGGGGAATCGCCCGTGAAGTTGTTTGCGAAGTTGTTCGGCAAGAGCGCGCGAGAGGGCAGCGACAACGCGACCGCGCGCCATCGCGCGCAGCCCGACGCGGAGAGCCGGCGCCCGATGTACCGGGACCAGGTGGGCGGTGACCTTTCGGGTGGTCAGGGCGCGCCGTATGTTGACCCTGCGCAGTCCGGCGGCATAGGTTTCGGGCAATCGTCGGCAGGCCAGCCGCGGCAGGAGGGTCCGTCCATGTCGGCCCTGGTGTGTTCGAGGTGCGGCAACCGCAACGCGGAGAACAGCCGCTTCTGCTCCAACTGCGGCGCGCCCCTGCGGCCCGGCGCGGTCCCGGAGCGGGCCTCCGAGACGACCTCGACGATCTCCATCTCCGGCCTGGAGGCGTATGACGCCGAGGTCACCGGCCAGACCGCGATCCCGGCGCTCTCCCCGGAGGCGCAGGCGGCGGTCGACGCGCTGCCGCTGGGCTCCGCCCTGCTCGTGGTGCGCCGCGGCCCGAACTCGGGCAGCCGCTTCCTGCTGGACGGCGAGCTGACCACCGCGGGCCGCCACCCGCAGAGCGACATCTTCCTGGACGACGTGACGGTCTCGCGCCGGCACGTCGAGTTCCGCCGCGCCCCTGACGGCTCCTTCACGGTCGCCGACGTCGGCAGCCTGAACGGCACCTATGTCAACCGCGAGCGGATCGACCAGGTCGCCCTGGCCAACGGTGACGAGGTGCAGATCGGCAAGTACCGGCTGGTGTTCTACGCGAGCCAGCGGGGCTACTGACCCGCCCCCGGCACCGTCCGGGGGAAGGAAACCCCCAGGGAAGGGCCATGCGTCATACACCGAGCGGCGGTGCCGGGCACGGCACCGCCGCCACGGGCAGCGGACTGATGAGCATCGGCACGGTCCTCAACGCGCTGCGCGACGAGTTCCCCGACATCACCGTCTCCAAGATCCGCTTCCTGGAGGCCGAGGGCCTGGTCGAGCCGCGGCGCACTCCGGCCGGGTACCGCAAGTTCAGCCCGCGCGACGTCGAGCGCCTCGGTCACGTCCTGCGCATGCAGCGCGACCACTATCTGCCGCTCAAGGTGATCCGGGACCACCTGGACGCCTCCGAGCGCGGTGAGGCCGTCCGGCTGCCCGCGCTCGGGCGGCAGCGGGACGGCGAGCCGGTGCCCGAGGCCGCTGCCGAGGACCCTGTGATCGCCCGCATCGGGCGGCAGGAACTGCTCGCCGCCGCCGGGGTCGGCGACGAGGAGCTGCGGGAGTGGGAGTCGTACGGGCTGCTCGCGCCGCTCGCGGACGGGGCGTACGACGCGGAGGCGGTCACCGTCGCCTCGCTCGTCGTCCAGCTGGGCGAGTTCGGGATCGAGCCGCGGCACCTGCGGGTGATGAAGGCCGCCGCCGACCGGGAGGCCGGCCTGGTGGACCAGGTGGTGGCCCCGCTCCGGCGCCACCGCAACCCGCAGACCCGGGCGCACGCCGAGGCCCGTACCAAGGAGCTGGCCGGCCTCGCGGTGCGGCTGCACGCGGCGCTGGTGCAGACCGCCCTCGGGGTGCGGCTGCCCTGACCGGGCGGGCGCCCTGATCTGAGCGGGTGACCTGCCCGAGGGCCGCCGAGGCCAGGCAGCACCGGGGTCGGCGGGGCCGATCGACCACCTGTTCCCTGCTCGACTACCCAAACATCCCGGGCACGGCCTAGGGTTGCTGTGTGAACGAGCTCGATGTCGTAGGTGTCCGGGTCGAGATGCCCTCCAACCAACCGATCGTGCTGCTGCGCGAAGTGGGAGGCGACCGCTACCTCCCCATCTGGATCGGACCTGGAGAGGCGACGGCGATCGCCTTCGCCCAGCAGGGCATGACCCCCGCGCGGCCGCTGACCCACGACCTCTTCAAGGACGTGCTCGAGGCCGTCGGCCAGGAGCTGACGGAAGTGCGCATCACCGACCTGCGCGACGGGGTCTTCTACGCCGAGCTGGTCTTCGCCAGCGGCGTCGAGGTGAGCGCCCGGCCGTCCGACGCCATAGCGCTCGCGCTGCGCACCGGCACGCCCATCTTCGGCAGCGACGGTGTCCTCGACGACGCCGGGATCGCGATCCCGGACGAGCAGGAGGACGAGGTGGAGAAGTTCCGCGAGTTCCTCGACCAGATCTCGCCGGAGGACTTCGGCAGCAGCAACCAGTAGCGGCGTGGTACGACCCCCCGCGCGGCATATTCGGCTAGCCTTTCCCCGCGACGGGGCACGGTAAACCACTCGAAGGGTGATTATCACTCGGCGTGCCGAGTGTGGCGATCGTTGACGCACCCTTGGTGACTGCCTACCGTCGAGGAGGCAGGTCAAGGACGGAGGTCGGCGTGAGGATCAGCGGCGACGGTATGGCTGGGGGCGGCTCCGGCCGCAGGCCGGGGGTGAGCGGTCCATACCCCCATCACCGCGACACGGCGGCCACCGCGCAGGCCGTCGGCCCACGACTGCCGGCCACCGTGCCGAGCGGCGCGGGGGCGGCGCCCGTGGCGTCCGAGGAGATCGGCTACCGGGGCCCCACGGCCTGCGCGGCGGCCGGCATCACCTACCGCCAGCTCGACTACTGGGCCCGCACCGGGCTGGTCGAGCCCAGCGTCCGTCCGGCGCACGGCTCGGGCTCCCAGCGCCTCTACAGCTTCCGCGACGTCGTCGTCCTGAAGATCGTCAAGCGGTTCCTGGACACCGGGGTCTCCCTGCAGAACATCCGCACCACCGTGCAGCACCTCACGGAGCGCGGCTTCCGCGACCTGGAGCGGATGACGCTGATGAGCGACGGCGCCACGGTCTACGAGTGCACCTCGCCCGACGAGGTCCACGCGCTGCTCCAGGGCGGGCAGGGCGTCTTCGGCATCGCCGTGGGCGTGGTGTGGCGGGACGTGGAGAGCGCCCTGTCCCAGCTGCACGGAGAGCGGATCGACACGGGGGAGACCCTGGTCGGCCAGAACCCGGCGGACGAGCTGGCCCGCAGGCGCAATCGGGCCGTCTGAACAGCGGCCGGTCACCGAGGGCGATGTCAGTGGCGTAGGGGACCATCAGAGATGTGAGAACCGCGCCCACGATCCTGCACCTCGACATGGATGCCTTCTACGCCTCGGTGGAGCAGGCGTCCAAGCCGAGCCTGCGCGGGAAGGCCGTCGTCGTGGGCGGGCTCGGCCCCCGCGGTGTCGTCGCGACGGCTTCCTACGAGGCGCGGATCTTCGGCGTGCACTCCGCCATACCCATGGGTCAGGCCCGTCGGCTCGCCCCGCACGCCGCCTACCTCGTCCCGCGCTTCGAGCTGTACCGCTCGGTCAGCGAGCAGGTGATGCGCCTGCTGCGCGCCCTCTCCCCGCTCGTGGAGCCGCTCAGCCTGGACGAGGCGTTCGTGGACCTGGAGGCCGGTGCCGAGCCCGGGACGGCCTGGGACGCCGAGTCGGCGCGGCTGGTCGGGGCCGCGCTGCGCGCGGACATCCGGGCCGTCACCGGAGTCACCGGCTCGGTCGGGCTCGCCGCCTCCAAGATGCTCGCCAAGATCGCCTCCGAGGAGGCCAAACCGGACGGCCTGTTCCTGATCGAGCCCGGCACCGAGCGGGAGATGCTGGCGCCGATGTCCGTCCGCACCCTGCCCGGCGTCGGCCCCGCCACCGGCGACCACCTCAGACGCGCCGGGATCACCACGGTCGGCGACATCGCGGAGGCCGGCGAGGACGAGCTGGTCCGGCTCCTCGGCAAGGCCCACGGACACGCCCTGTACGCCATGGCCCTCGCGCACGATGTGCGGCCCGTGGTGGCCGAGCGGGAGACCAAGTCCGTGTCGGTGGAGGACACGTACGACGTGGACATCCACGACCGGGTGCGCGTCGGCGTCGAGGTGCGGCGCCTTGCCGACCGGTGCGTGCGGCGGCTGCGCGGGGCCGGGCTGTCCGGGCGGACCATCGTGCTCAAGGTGCGGCGCTACGACTTCTCCACCCTGACCCGCTCCGAGACCCTGCGCGGCCCCACCGACGACCCGGCCGTGGTGCGGGAGGCCGCGACCCGGCTCCTGGATCTGGTGGACACCACGGGCGGCGTGCGGCTGCTCGGCGTGGGGGTGAGCGGGCTCGCCGACTACACGCAGGAGGACCTCTTCGCGCAGGCGGCCCAGGCGCAGGCCGCGCAGGCCGTGCAGCCGGCGGGGGCGCCGGGTGCGGCGAGGGAGCTGCCGGCCGCACCCGCCGAGGAGCCCGAGGAGCAGCCCGGCACCGAGCAGGGGCCCGCGCCCGCCGAGCGCCGCTGGCCCGCGGGGCACGACGTCCGGCACGCCGAGCACGGGCACGGCTGGGTGCAGGGCAGCGGGCTCGGCCGGGTCACCGTGCGCTTCGAGACGCCGTACTCACCGGTGCCCGGCCGGGTGCGCACCTTCGCCGTGGACGATCCGGAGCTGGAGCCCGCCGATCCGCTGCCGCTGGTGCCGGCCGGGCAGGAGGGGCGGCCGGCGCTCGGTCAGCCCTCGTCCGGGACCTGAGCCGGGCCCGTACCGGGCGCCTGCCCCTGCCCGTGGCCCGCGAGCTTGCCGAAGTCGTGGTCGGGCGGCGGGGGAGCGGCGGCCACGTCGAGACCGTAGTGCTGGTACAGCTGGAGTTCCTGCTCGGGCGACAGGTGCCGGCCCACGCCGAAGTCCGGGGCCTCCTTGATCAGGGCCCGCTCGAAGGGCACGCGCAGGGTGCCCTCGACCAGCTCGCTCGGCTCCAGCGGCACGAAGGCGTCCCGGCTGAACAGCCCGGTGCGAATAGCCGCCCACTCCGGGACACCGGTGGCGTCGTCGAGGTAGACCTCGTCGACGGTGCCGATCCGCGTGCCGTCGCGGTCGAAGGCCTTGCGGCCGATCAGGTTGCGCGGGTCGATGTCGGTGCGCACGGGCCCTCCACTCGGTCTGCCGGGGTGGCACAACAGCCGCCGAACCATCTGTAGGCACTACAAAAGAGCACAATCGGCCGTTCGGCCACTCGAAGTGCTCCTGGCCCCGCGAAGTGCCCCCGGCCACTCGAAGGTCCGTGCGGCTGCTCGCTGGTACGCTGGCAAACGGCTGCTGACCCCGTGCGGGAGAGTCCTCCGGAGACCACCGGAGGCGCCGAAGGAGCAAATCCTCCCCGGAATCTCTCAGGCACCCTGTACCGCACGGACGAGGTCACTCTGGAAAGCAGAGCGGGGATCCACGGTGCCCGCTCTCACCGACGGTGCAAGCCGCGGTGGCCCTCGGGCCGCCCGGTGAAGCTCTCAGGTCGAGATGACAGAGGGGGAGGCCGTCCGGGCACCCGCGCCGTGGTGCCCCTCGCAGGTCGCGTCAGACCAGGAGGCCTCCGCAATGACCGCCCCTCGCATCCCGCTCACCGAGCTCGAACAGGCCGCTCCCTTCGAGCAGCGCCACATCGGCCCCGACTCCGAGGCCCGGGCCAAGATGCTCGCGCAGGTCGGCTACGGCTCCCTCGACGAGCTGACGGCCGCCGCGGTGCCGGACGTGATCAAGAACGCCGACGCGCTCGACCTGCCCGGCGCCCGCTCGGAGGCCGAGGTGCTGGCCGAGCTGCGTTCGCTGGCCGACCGCAACGAGGTCCTGGACTCCATGATCGGCCTCGGCTACCACGGCACCTTCACCCCGCCGGTGATCCTGCGCAACGTCATGGAGAACCCCTCCTGGTACACCGCGTACACGCCGTACCAGCCGGAGATCTCGCAGGGCCGCCTGGAGGCCCTGCTGAACTTCCAGACCATGGTCGCCGACCTCACCGGCCTGCCGACCTCCGGTGCCTCCCTCCTGGACGAGGGCACCGCCGCCGCCGAGGCGATGGCCCTCTCGCGGCGCATGGGCAAGAACAAGAAGGGCCTCTTCCTGGTCGACGCGGACGCCCTGCCGCAGACCATCGCGGTGATCCAGACCCGTGCCGAGCCGGCCGGCGTCGAGGTCGTCGTCGCCGACCTGAGCGAGGGCATCCCCGCCGAGGTCGCCGAGCGCGAGATCAACGGCGTCCTCGTGCAGTACCCGGGGGCCTCCGGTGCCGTGCGCGACCTGAAGCCGCTCGTCGACCGGGCGCACGAGCTGGGCGCGCTGGTCACCGTCGCCGCCGACCTGCTCGCGCTCACCCTGCTGACCTCGCCGGGCGAGCTGGGCGCGGACATCGCGGTCGGCACCACCCAGCGCTTCGGCGTGCCGATGGGCTTCGGCGGCCCGCACGCCGGCTACATGGCGGTGCGCGAGAAGTTCGCGCGCAGCCTGCCAGGGCGCCTGGTCGGCGTCTCCGTCGACGCCGACGGCAACAGGGCCTACCGCCTCGCCCTGCAGACCCGCGAGCAGCACATCCGACGGGAGAAGGCCACCAGCAACATCTGCACCGCCCAGGTGCTGCTCGCCGTCATGGCCGGCATGTACGCCGTCTACCACGGCCCCGACGGGCTGCGGGCCATCGCCCGGCGCACCCACCGGTACGCGACGATCGCCGCCGCGGGTCTCGCCGCAGGCGGCGTGGAGATCGTGCACGGCGCCTACTTCGACACGGTCACCGCGCGGGTGCCCGGCCGGGCCTCCGGCATCGTGGCCGCCGCCCGGCAGAACGGCGTGAACCTCCGGCTCGTCGACCCCGACCACGTCTCCTTCGCCTGCGACGAGACCACCACCCGGGCCCAGGTGTCCACCGTCTGGTACGCCTTCGGCGTCGAGGGCGACGTCGAGGCGCTGGACGCGTCCACCGAGGAGGTGCTGGCCGAGGAGCGGCTGCGTACCGACGAGGTGCTGACCCACCCCGTCTTCCACCAGCACCGTTCCGAGACCGCGATGCTGCGCTACCTGCGCCGCCTCGCCGACCGGGACTACGCCCTGGACCGCGGCATGATCCCGCTGGGCTCCTGCACCATGAAGCTCAACGCCACCACCGAGATGGAGCCGGTCACCTGGCCCGAGTTCGGCCAGCTGCACCCCTTCGCCCCGGCCGACCAGGCGCAGGGCTACCTCACCCTGATCCGCGAGCTGGAGGAGCAGCTCGCCGAGGTCACCGGGTACGACAAGGTCTCGCTGCAGCCCAACGCCGGCTCGCAGGGCGAGTTCGCCGGCCTGCTCGCCGTCCGCGGCTACCACCGCGCCAACGGCGACGAGCAGCGCACCGTCTGCCTCATCCCGTCCTCCGCGCACGGCACCAACGCCGCGAGCGCCGTCATGGCCGGCATGAAGGTCGTCGTCGTGAAGACCGCCGAGGACGGCGAGATCGACGTCGAGGACCTGCGCGCCAAGATCGAGCAGCACCGCGACCAGCTGGCCGTGCTGATGATCACCTACCCCTCCACGCACGGCGTGTTCGAGGAGCACGTCGCCGACATCTGCGCCCAGGTGCACGACGCGGGCGGCCAGGTCTACGTGGACGGCGCCAACCTCAACGCCCTGGTCGGCGTGGCCAAGCCCGGCCACTTCGGCGGCGACGTCTCCCACCTGAACCTGCACAAGACCTTCTGCATCCCGCACGGCGGCGGCGGCCCCGGCGTCGGCCCGGTGGCCGTGCGCGAGCACCTGGCGCCGTACCTGCCCAACCACCCGCTCCAGCCCTCCGCGGGCCCCCAGACGGGCGTCGGCCCGATCTCGGCGGCGCCCTGGGGCTCGGCCGGCATCCTGCCGATCTCCTGGTCCTACGTCCGCCTCATGGGCGGCGAGGGCCTCAAGCGGGCCACGCAGGTCGCCGTGCTGTCCGCCAACTACATCGCCAAGCGCCTGGAGCCGCACTTCCCGGTGCTCTACACCGGTCCCGGCGGCCTGGTCGCGCACGAGTGCATCATCGACCTGCGTCCGCTGACCAAGGCGACCGGCGTCAGCGTGGACGACGTGGCCAAGCGGCTCATCGACTACGGCTTCCACGCGCCGACCATGTCCTTCCCGGTGGCCGGCACGCTGATGATCGAGCCGACCGAGTCCGAGGACCTGGCCGAGCTGGACCGGTTCTGCGACGCGATGATCGCCATCCGCGCGGAGATCGAGAAGGTCGGCTCCGGCGACTGGCCGGCCGAGGACAACCCGCTGCGAGGCGCCCCGCACACGGCCGCCGCGCTCGGCGGGGAGTGGGCGCACGGCTACACCCGCGAGGAGGCCGTCTTCCCGGCCGGGGTGTCGGCCGCCGACAAGTACTGGCCGCCGGTGCGCCGCATCGACCAGGCCTACGGCGACCGCAACCTGGTCTGCTCCTGCCCGCCGCTGGACGCCTACGAGGACTGATCCGGCCGGCGCCGAAGGCCATGAAGGGCTCGGCCCCGGTCACGCACCCGCGTGACCGGGGCCGAGCCCTTCGGTGTCATGCCGTCGCCAGCGCGACCTCCGTCGACTTCACCAGCGCCACGACCGGCTGACCGACGGCCAGGCCCAGGTCCTCGGCGGCCTCCTTGGTGATCGCCGAGGTCAGCTCGCCGCCCTCGACGCCGACCTTGACCGAGGCCATGGCCGCGCCGGTGGTGAGGCCGGTGACCGTGCCGGAGAGCCGGTTGCGGATGGAGAGGCCCTCGACCGGGGCGGTGGCCAGCGACACCTCCGTCGACTTGACCAGGGCGCGCACCGGGGAGCCGGCGGTGAGACCGAGGTCCTCGACGGCCTCCAGGGTGACGGCCGCGGTGAGGTCCTGACCGCCGGTCAGGCGGATCTTGACCGTCGCCATGGCCTCGCCGGGCGTGACGGCGGTGACGGTCCCGGGAAGCTGGTTGCGGATGCTCATGCTCATGCGAGGCACCGTAACGCGAGCGGAGCCGGAAGCGCCGCAGGTCAGGCCGCGACGATCAGCGGGCGGTGCGGCGCGATGACCTGACCGTCCGGCAGGAGTTCACCGGTGTCCTCGAAGAGGACGACACCGTTGCACAGCAGGCTCCAGCCCTGCTCCGGGTGGTGCGCCACGAGGCGGGCGGACTCCCGGTCGGCGGAGTCGGCTGAGGGGCACGGTGGCTGGTGCTGGCACATGAGTCGGGTCTCTCGGTCCGTCGTGATGGATGGTGTCGCCGTCTGGTCTGTCCCGCGGCGTGACGTGTCGTCCATGGCCGCCCCCCGTCGTCCAAGTCGGTCCGCACCAGTGTTGCCCCCGGGACGTCGATCCGCAGGTATTTCGCAACACCGCTTCTCAACGGTTGATGACGCGTCACCCGCCCGGGCGGTTCACCCTCCACGCACGGTCACTTGGGATGGTTCCCGATGACCGAAAGGGGCTAGTCCCGGTGGGACCAGCCCCTCGCGCCCGGCTCGGGCGACCCGTCAGGCGGCGGGTGACTGCAGCAGGCGGGCCGAGTTGGCCCGGGAGGTGAGGACCGGCAGCAGGTCGGCGACCCGGTGCGGGCGGTGGGCCGCGATGCCGGGCGGGGCCGGCGCGAGCGGCACCAGCAGGTCGGTGTCGGCGGGGTGCCCGGCGGCGGCGTCCGCGGTGGTGTCGCCGTGCAGCCACAGGGTGAGCATGTAGAGGCCGGGCACGGACAGCAGGCGCGGCTGGCAGGGCGCCGGCTGCGCCTCGGCGTGCCGCAGCGCGCGCTCGGTCGAGGCGACGTACGGGCCCTCGAAGAAGTGCGAGAAGGCCCAGCCGTCGGCCGTCAGCATCGTCTCCGCCGCCGCCACCGCCCGGTCGCCTGAGCGGATCAGGAACCGCCAGCCGGTCAGCCGCGTCGCGGTCACGCCGTCCGTGGTGAGCCGCTCCAACACGTGTACCGGCAGCGGGTGTTCGGGCGTCACCGGGCCCTGCGCGCGGAGCAGGGAGGGGGTGCGGGCCTCGCGGACCGCGGTCGGCGAGGAGAGCGCCGTCAGGACGGAGCGCAGGGCGGGCGCGGGAGCCGGGGATACGTGCAGCGGCATGGTGGGTCGCCTCTCATTCGAAGGCACGGTGGCGCGAGGGCGGAACGGGGCGGAGCAGGGCGGACGACGCTGTCAGCTCACGAAGGCGGCGGGGCAGGGGCCGGGGTCCGGTGAACGCGAAGCGGAAGGGGTCGCCGTGGATCGGTTCGACGGCGGGATCATCCGACCGTGGGCGCCGGTTCTCTGCCTTGTTCGCGGAGTTTATACGACACGTGTTCAGACTGTGTTTCGGCTAGCCGCTCCGGGCGCCCGGGACAAGGCTCCGACCGGTCACAGAAATGTGGGAATCATCCGCATTTCGGTTCGGCGAACGGGCCTGACCTCGGAAAATCGTCACGGAGTGGACGGCCAATTGTCATCGGCGTTTTTCACGAGCTTCATAATCCCGAAACTGCGCGATGCCGCATGCCCGGCGAATGTGCCCCCGGTCACATCGGATCAGCCTAGCGGGTGCCGGGTACCCCCGCGGACGTTATCGATCGCTTCGGCGGGGCATCATCCACCCTGACCGGTCCTCGGCGGGCCGGTACCGCGACCCACCGCTTGGAGAAGGGACTCTTCCATGGGGGAGAAGGTCGTGGCAGGTCAGTTCGACCTGTCCGATCGCCAGCGCTACCGCGACAAGCTCCAGCGGTGCCTGACGGGCCTGGAGCGGCTGTTGGCCGAAAAGGGGTTCGACAGTCCGAAGAACCTGATGGGGCTGGAGATCGAGCTGAATCTCGTCGGCGCCGACGGGATGCCCAGAATGCTGAACGCCCAGGTTCTGGAGCGCATCGCCAGCCGGGACTTCCAAACAGAACTCGCCATGTTCAACCTGGAAGTCAACATAGCTCCCCATCGGTTGGGCGGCCGGGTGTTCGACCAGCTTGCCGAGGAGATCCGGACCTCGCTCGCCTATGCCGACCGCAAGGCGGCGGAGGTCGACGCCTCGATCGCGATGATCGGCATTCTGCCGACCCTCGACCGGGACGACCTGGTCTCCTCCAACCTCTCCGCCGTCGACCGCTACGCCCTGCTGAACGAGCAGATCGTGGCTGCCCGCGGCGAGGACTTCACGCTGGACATCGACGGCGTCGAGCACCTGACCTGTACCTCCAGGTCCATCGCCCCGGAGGCCGCCTGCACCTCGGTGCAGTTGCACCTGCAGGTCACCCCGGACCGCTTCGCGGACGTGTGGAACGCGGCGCAGGCCGTCGCCGGGGCGCAGATCGCCGTCGGGGCGAACGCGCCCTTCCTCTTCGGCCGCGAGCTGTGGCGGGAGTCGCGGCCCCCGCTGTTCCAGCAGTCCACCGACACGCGTCCGCCCGAGCTCCAGGCGCAGGGCGTCCGCCCGCGCACCTGGTTCGGGGAGCGCTGGGTCACCTCCGCGTACGACCTCTTCGAGGAGAACCGGCGTTACTTCCCGGCGCTGCTGCCGATCTGCGACGACGAGGATCCGCTGGAGGTCCTGGACGCCGGCGGCGTGCCCAAGCTCTCCGAACTCGTCCTGCACAACGGCACGGTCTACCGCTGGAACCGGCCCGTCTACGACGTCGCCGACGGCCGTCCGCACCTGCGCGTGGAGAACCGCGTCCTGCCCGCCGGACCCACCGTCACCGACGTCATCGCCAACGCCGCCTTCTACTACGGCGTGGTGCGCGCCCTCGCCGAGGACCCGCGGCCGGTGTGGACCCGGCTGCCCTTCGAGGCCGCCGCCGCCAACTTCGAGGCGGCGTGCCGCCACGGCGTGGACGCCCGCTTCACCTGGCCCAAGCGCGGCCGGCTCGGCGGCACCACCGAGGTCGACGCCGTCGTCCTGGTCCGCGACGAGCTGCTGCCGCTGGCGGCGGCCGGCCTGGACGCCTGGGGCGTGGAGGCGGCCGACCGGGACTTCTACCTCGGCGTGATCGAGGAGCGGTGCCGGCGCCGGGCCAACGGGGCGTCCTGGCAGGCCGCCACCTTCCACCGGGCCAGGGAGGCCGGCATGACCCGCGAGGGGGCGCTGGCCGCCACCACCCGCCGCTACTGCGACCTCATGCGCGAGGGCGAACCCGTCCACCTGTGGCCGGTGAGCGTGCCGGAGCCGGCGCCACTGGGGTGAGGCCGAGGTGGTGGCGGGCCGCCCCGGCGCGCGCTGCCGCCTGCCGATCGGGCAAGCTGTGACGTTCCAGCTCGATGAGGCAAGGTGCGCATGGCGGAGGCGGGTCCGGTGGCCGAGACGACGATCCCTGACGGTCCCGAGGGGTCCGTCCCCCAGCAGCCGCTGACACGGCGGACGTTCCGCGACGAGACGCTGCTCGTGCTGGCCCTCTCGCTGGGGGCCAGCGGTGTGTCCGCGCTGATCAGCTTCGTCGGCTCGGTCACCAAGCCCGGCGGCCTCAAGGACCAGGCCGCCACCCTCAACGCCTCGGCCGCGCCCGGCCGTCCCTGGCTCGACCTCGCCTGGCAGCTGTTCGGGATCGCCACCGCGCTGGTGCCCGTCGCCCTCGTCGCCCACCTGCTGCTGCGCGAGGGGCGGAGCCTGCGCGCCCTCGGCTTCGACCGCACCAGGCCCTGGCCCGACCTGGGCCGGGGCGCCGCGGTGGCGGCCGTCATCGGCAGCGCCGGCATCGCCTTCTACCTGGCCGCCCGTGGCCTCGGGTTCAACCTCACGGTGGTGCCCGAGGCGCTGCCCGACGTCTGGTGGAAGTACCCGGTGCTGATCCTCTCGGCGGTGCAGAACGCCGTCCTGGAGGAGGTCGTCGTCGTCGGCTACCTGCTGCGCCGGCTAGGCCAGTTGGGCTGGACGCCGCTCGCCGCGCTGGCGGGCAGCGCGGTGCTGCGCGGGTCGTACCACCTCTACCAGGGCGTCGGCGGCTTCGTCGGCAACATGGTGATGGGCGTGGTGTTCGTCCTCCTCTACCGGCGCTGGGGGCGGGTGGGGCCGCTGGTGGTGGCGCACTCCCTGCTCGACATCGGGGCGTTCGTGGGCTACGGCCTGCTGGCCGGCAAGGTCGGCTGGCTGCCCACGGCGTGAGCCGCGGACCCTGGTGGCCGGTCGTCAGGCCAGCAGCTCGCCCTCGATGACCGTCACCGCGTGTCCGCCGAGCAGGGTGCGCTCGCCGCGCAGCTCGGTGCGGACGCGTCCGGAGCGGCGCGAGGCCTGGAGACCGGTCAGGTCCGGGCGGCCCAGGCGTGCCGACCAGTACGGCGCGAGGGCGGTGTGCGCGCTGCCGGTGACCGGGTCCTCGTCGACGCCGACGTTGGGGAAGAAGCAGCGGGAGACGTAGTCGTAGCCGCGCGCCGGGTCCGCCGCGCGGGCGGTGGCGATGACGCCGCGCCCGGAGAAGGCGGCCAGCGCCCTCAGGTCCGGCTCCAGGCTCCGCACGGTCCGCTCGTCGGCGACCTCGACCAGCAGGTCCCCCACGTCCGGACCGGTGTCCAGGACCGCGCGCGGCTCGGCGCCCAGGGCCTCGGCGACGCCCGTCGGCGACTCGACGGGGGTGAGCGGGGCGGTGGGGAAGTCCAGGGTGATGCCGCCGTCCTCGCGGGGCGTGGCGACGAGGACGCCGCTGTGGGTCGAGAACCGCACGGGTCCGCGGTGGGCGCCGGTGGTGTGCAGCACGTGGGCCGTGGCGAGAGTGGCGTGGCCGCACATCCTGACCTCCGCGGCCGGCGTGAACCACCGCAGCGCCCAGTCGGCCGGGCCGCCCTCGGGCAGCGGGTGGGCGAAGGCGGTCTCCGCGTGGTTGACCTCCAGCGCGATCTGCTGGAGCCGCTCGTCGGGCGGGAAGGCGTCGAGGAGGAGCACACCGGCGGGGTTGCCGGCGAAGGGGCGGTCGGTGAAGGCGTCGACGATTCGGATGCGCATGCCCCGACGCTACGGGGGCGGGCGGGGCGTGTCGTGGGCGGCCCGGCCGGGCTTGACCTTGACACCGTGACAAGGTCTTCACTGCCGTCGGGAGGTGGTCGCGATGACCATGGCGGAAGGAGACACGCAGGTGACACGCCTGTTGGAGCGGCTGGAGAGCGCGAACGCGTCGGTCCGGCTGAACGCGGCGCTCGGGGCCGGTACGGCTCCGGACCCCCGCTTCGTGGACGGGCTCGTGGAACGGTGCGCGCACGAATCCGACTTCTTCGTACGGGAGATGCTCACCTGGGCGCTGACCCGTCACCCGGCGTCCCTGACGGTCCCGCGGCTCGTCGGCGAACTCCGTTCGGAGCGGGCGCGGGCGCGGAGCCAGGCGCTGCACACTCTGTCCAAGATCGGCGACCGGCGGGCGTGGCCGGGGATCACCCCGGCGCTGCTGGCCGACGCGGACGACGAGGTGGCCCGCGCTGCCTGGCGGACGGCGGTCGGGCTGGTGCCGGCGGGCGGGGAACCCGAGCTGGCCGGTGCGCTGGCGGGGCAGCTCGGGCGGGGAGGGCGGGACACGCGGCTGAGTCTGAGCCGGGCCCTGATCGCGCTCGGGGAGGCGGGTGAGCCCGCGCTGCGGGGAGCGGCGAGGGACGCCGACCCCCGGGTGCGCGAGCACGCGCTCGCCACGCAGCGGCTGGCGCGCGACCCGGAGGCGGGGTTCGAGGCGGCGGTCGAGGAGGCGAAGCGCGTCGTGGCCCTCGGCCCGTACGACGCAGGGACGCCAGAGGGAGGGACGGCAGACGGTGCTGATCGGTGAGGTGGCGCGGCGGTCCGGGGTCAGCGCCCGCATGCTCAGGCACTACGAGTCGCTCGGCCTGGTACGGCCGACGGGCCGCACCCACGCCGGTTACCGGGAGTACTCCGGCGCGGACATCCGCCGGATCTTCCACATCGAGAGCCTGCGGTCCCTCGGTCTGTCGCTGCGCGAGATCGGCCGCGCCCTGGACGACCCCGGCTTCGCCCCCGCGGAGCTGGTGGACGACCTGATGCGCCGGACCCGCGAGCGCATCGCGCGGGAGCGGGAGCTGCTCACCCGGCTCGGCCGGATCGACGCCGCCGGCCCCGCCGGCTGGGAGGACGTCCTCCAGGCCGTCGCCCTCCTGCGCGCCCTGGGGTCGGACAGCGCCGGAACGCGCCAGCGCGCGGCGCTGTCCGCACCCGAGGAGGCTCCGGTGGCGGCCCTGGTCGAGGCGGTGCTCGGGGAGACGGACACGAACGTCGCCGGGGCCCTGCGCTGGGCGCTGGCGCGGGCGGGCGGCGGCGGCCCGGCGCTGCTCGCGGAGGGCCTCGGCTCCTCGGCGGCAGCGGTGCGCGAACGTGCCGTACGGGCCCTCGCCGAGCTGCCGCACGACGAGGCGACCGCCCTGCTGCGGGAGGCCCTCGCGCATCCCGACCCCGTGGTCCGCGGGCAGGCGGCGCTGGGACTCGGGGGGCGGGGCGGGGCCGACGCGGTGCCGGCGCTGGTCGACATGGTCGTCGCGGGCACGCACGACGTCGACGCCGGCGACACGCTCAGCGCCCTGGCGAGCGACCCGGGCGCGGCGGACCGGATCGCCGGCGCCCTGATCGCCCGCCTCGCCGACGGCCCCGCCCAGGCACCCGCCCGGCACCGGCTGACGCAGGCCCTCGCGGACATCCCGGGCGCCACGGCGGCGGACGCCCTCACCCGCCTGACGCGGGACGAGGACCGCGCGGTCGCGTTCACGGCGACGTACGCCCTCACCTTGCGCGGGGTGCGGTGACCGGCGGGCGCCGGGCCGTCACGTCGTCGCGGCGACTGCCTCTCGCAAGGCGCGCGCCGCGCCGTGGGCGATGGGCCCGCCGTGGCCGAAGACCGCCGTGTCGGCCTCCAGCCCGGCCTGCCGGTGCAGCGACTCGACGGCCCGGGGGCGTCAGCGCATCACCATGGCTGCCTCCCGTGTCCGACGTGTCGGCTCGGACGGCCCTCCCTGGTGGGTCTGACTCGGCCCCGCCACTTCTCCTCGTACGCGGTCTTGTCATCCGATCGGTTCCGATATATCGTTGAGGCATCGCGACAGATCAGAGATCGCGGTGGATGTAACGACTGAACGGAGTGATGGCAATGCGTACCCACGGATACGAGCACGGACATGGTGGACGCGGACGCGGCGAAGGTGGGCCCTTCGGGCGTGGTGGCTTTGAGGGGCGGCGGGCTGCCTTCGGGCCGTTCGGGCCGGGTGGGCCCGGTGGTCATGGGGGGCCGTTCGGGCCCGGTGGGCCCTGGGGCGGCGGGCGTGGCCGGGGCGGGCCCAGGGGGAGGGCGCGGCGCGGTGACGTGCGGGCCTCGATCCTGGCTCTGCTCAAGGACCGGCCGATGCACGGCTACGAGATGATCCAGGAGATCGCCGAGCGCAGCGGCGGGGCGTGGAAGCCCAGCCCCGGCTCGGTGTACCCGACCCTCCAGTTGCTGGAGGACGAGGGGCTGATCGCCAATGAGAGCGAGGGCGGCAAGAAGCTCTTCTCGCTCACCGAGGAGGGGCGCACGGCGGCCGAGGAAGGTCCCGAGGCGCCCTGGGAGGAGGCCTCGCGCGGGGTCGACTGGGAGGCGCTGAACGACGTCCGGCAGGCCGGGTTCGGGCTGATGGAGGCCTTCGGGCAGGTCTGGAAGACCGGCAGCAAGGAGCAGCGCGAGAAGGCGCTCGCCGTGATCGGTGACGCCCGCAAGAAGCTGTACCTGATCCTCGCCGACGAGGACTGACGGAAGCGGTCGTCCCAGCCGTTGAGACAGGTGCCACTGGGCGTGACGCTCATGTCGGCGCCTGTCATCATGTGCCGGTGCATACGTCTGACAACGCCGGTCACGCGCGCGGCAAGGGTGCCGGGCTCGGTCTCGCCCTGGTGTCCGCGGGGGCCTTCGGTGGTTCCGGGGTCGCCGCGAAGCCGCTGATCGAGGCCGGGCTCGACCCGCTCCACGTGGTCTGGCTGCGGGTGGCCGGCGCGGCCCTGGTGATGCTGCCGCTCGCCGTGCGCCACCGGGCGCTGCCGCGCCGCCGTCCCGGGCTGCTGGCCGGCTTCGGGCTGTTCGCCGTGGCCGGCGTCCAGGCCTGCTACTTCGCCGCCCTCTCCCGGATCCCGGTCGGTGTCGCCCTGCTCGTGGAGTACCTGGCGCCGGCCCTGGTGCTCGGCTGGGTGCGGTTCGTGCAGCGCCGCCCGGTCACCCGGGCCGCCGCCCTGGGCGTCGTCCTCGCGGTGGGCGGGCTCGCCTGCGTGGTGGAGATCTGGGCGGGCCTCGGCTTCGACGCCCTCGGCCTGCTGCTCGCGCTCGGTGCCGCCTGCTGCCAGGTCGGCTACTTCGTCCTCTCCGACCAGGGCAGCGACGCCGGCGACGAGGCCCCCGACCCGCTCGGCGTCATCGCCTACGGGCTGCTGGTCGGCGCCGTCGTCCTCACCGCCGTCGCCCGGCCCTGGTCGATGGAGTGGGCCGTCCTCACGCACCGCGTCCCGATGAACGGCACCCCCGTGGCGGCCGGCCTGCTCCTCGCCTGGATCGTGCTGGTCGCCACCGTCCTCGCCTACGTCACCGGTGTGCTCTCCGTACGCCGCCTCTCCCCGCAGGTCGCGGGGGTCGTGGCCTGCCTGGAGGCGGTGATCGCGACCGTCCTCGCCTGGGTGCTGCTCGGCGAGCACCTCTCCGCGCCGCAGATCCTCGGCGGCCTGGTCGTCCTGGCCGGCGCCTTCATCGCCCAGTCCTCGGCGCCCGTGGCGGGTTCGCCGGAGCCGGTGGCGAGCGGGGGAGGGGAAAGGGAGTTGTCCGGCCGGGGGATGCCGACCTAGGGTCGCGATCATGTACGCGCACGCACTCGTCCTTCCGCCCCCGGCCGCCTGAGGCGGGCTCCGGGAACGTCCGGCGGTGGGCAGAGAGTCCCGTGGAACCGCCGGGCCGAGTCGTGCTGCCCGCAGACGCACGTCAGCGTGGTCCCCGTCTTGCGCTCTTGCACTGCGCCGGGATCACGGCCACCCGGCGCGCCTCGTGCGCTGCCGCGGAACTGCGGAGAGAACCCTTGTCGCACAACGTCGTCCCAAGCCTGGCCGTCGGGCGGGGCCTGCTCTGTCTGATCGTCGCCGGCGCCGCCTGGGGCACCGCCGGCGCCGCCGCCTCGCTGGTCTACCGGGCCAGTGACATGGGCCCGGTCGCCCTGTCCTTCTGGCGCTGCGCCCTCGGCCTCGTGCTCCTGTACGCCGCCCGTCTGGCGGGACCGCGGCAGCGGTCCGTGTCCCGCGCGCCGTTCGCCCTGCGGGCGAGGCGGGCCGGTGTCACCGGCCTCGGCCTCGCGGTGTTCCAGACCGCCTACTTCGCCGCCGTGCAGTCCACCGGCCTCGCCGTGGCCACCGTGGTCACCCTCGGCGCCGGTCCCGTGCTCATCGCGCTGGGTGCGCGGCTCGGCCTCGGGGAACACCTCAGGCGGGGCGGCGCCGTCGCCGTCGCCGGGGCGTTGGCCGGGCTGGCCGTGCTGGTGCTCGGCGGCGGCAGCACGACCGCACGTCCCGCGGGCGTCGCCCTCGCGCTGCTGTCCGCGGCCGGCTACTCGGTGATGACCCTGCTCGTCCGCCGGTGGGGCCGCGACGGCGGTGCGGACGCGGCGGACACCTCCGTCGGGGCGTTCGCCGTCACCACCCTGTGCCTGCTGCCGCTCGCCCTCGCCGAGGGACTCGTGCCGCACACCGTCGAACCCGGCCGGCTCCTGGTGCTCCTCGCCTACGTGGCGGCCGTGCCGACCGCGCTCGCCTACGGGCTGTACTTCGCCGGCGCGGCCGTCGTCCGGTCGGCCACCGTGTCGGTGGTCATGCTGCTCGAGCCGGTCTGCGCCGCCGCGCTCGCCGTGGCCTTCCTCGGCGAGCGGCTCACGCCGGCGACGCTGGCCGGCACGCTGCTGATGCTCGGGTCGGTCGCGGGCCTGGCCGTCGCGGAGGCCAAGGGGGCCAGGGAGGCGCGGGTGCTGCCCGGCTGACGTGGCCGTGGCAGGTGCGGCTCAGCGCCGGGCCAGGTAGTCGGGCACGGCGGTGCCGGGGGCCAGGTCCGGGTCGGCGACCGGGGCGTCGTAGCCCTTGCGGAGCGGGAGCAGGCCGGCCCAGTGGGGGAGGGCGAGGTCCTCGGGCTCGTCGTTCACGCCGCCGGTGCGGAGCTTGGCGGAGACCTCGTCCAGGTCGAGGCGGATCACGGCGGTGGCGGCCAGCTCCTTCTTGTCGGCCGGCCGGGAGTCGGCCGAGCGGCCGGCCACCACGTGGTCCACCAGGGCGTCCAGGGCCGCCCGCTTCTCCTCGGGGTCGGTCACGTCGTGGGCGGTGCCGTGCACGACGACCGAGCGGTAGTTGATGGAGTGGTGGAAGGCGGAGCGGGCCAGCACCAGCGCGTCCACGTGCGTCACCGTCAGGCACACCGGCAGGCCCGGATCGGCCGCGCCCGTCATCCGCAGCGGGCGCGAACCCGTGGAGCCGTGCACGTAGAGCCGCTCGCCGACGCGGGCGTACAGCGTCGGCAGCGCCACCGGGGCGCCGTCGCGGACGAAGCCGAGGTGGCAGACGTAGCCCTCGTCGAGTATCGCGTGCACCAGGTCCTTGTCGTACGACGCCCGGTCCGCGGAGCGGGTGGGGACGGTGCGGTCGGTCGGGCGGTAGGCGGTGGCGGGCTGCGGGGCCGGCGTCTCGGGGGTGTCCTGCATGGCGTTCTCCATTGCACTAGTGCATAATGTGGTTTGTGCTAGGAGAATATCGGATTGTTGGCCGGGGTGCTGCGGAGATTGCCGCGAGCGTCGAGCACGCGGTGGGTTCGGGGGAGCTGGAGCCCGGGCAACTGCTGCCGCCCATGCGGGAGTTGGCCGAGGAGCTGGAGGTCAATCCCAACACCGTCGCCGCCGCGTACCGGACGCTGCGCGAGCGCGGGGTGATCGAGACGGCCGGGCGCCGGGGAAGCCGGGTGCGGTCGACGCCGGCGACGACGGGGCGGGAGTTCATCCGGGTCGAGGTGCCGGCCGGGGTGCGGGACGTCTCCGACGGCAATCCCGACCCGGCGTTGCTGCCCGACCTCGGGCCCGTCTTCGCCGCGGCGGCCGGGCAGGGCGACCGGGAGCCCGTCCTCTACGGGGGCGCACCGATCGAGCCGGAGCTGGAGCGCCTCGCGCGGGCGGAGCTGGCGGCCGACGGAGTGCCGGTGGGGACGGTCGCCGTGACCTCCGGCTCGCTCGACGCCATGGAGCGCGTCCTCGCCGCCCACCTCAGACCTGGGGACACCGTGGCCGTCGAGGACCCGGGCTGGGGCAGCCTCCTCGACCTGGTGCCCGCGCTCGGGCTGCGCACGGTCGGGGTCCGGGTGGACGACGAGGGGCCGCTGCCCGACGACGTGCGCCGCGCCCTGGCGGCCGGTGCCCGCGCCCTGGTCGTCACCGACCGCGCGCAGAATCCGACGGGTGCCGCGGTGAGTGCCCCGCGCGCGCGTGCCCTGCGGGCCGTGCTGGGTGAGCATCCGGAGACGCTGCTGATCGAGGACGACCACGGCCACCGGATCGTCGACCTGCCCCTGCACCCCCTCGCCGGCGCCACCCGGAGCTGGGCCTTCGTGCGCTCGGCCGGCAAGGCGTGGGGGCCCGACCTGCGGCTCGCCGTGCTCACCGGCGACGCCGTCACCCTGGACCGGGTGCGCGGACGGCAGCGGCTCGGCCCCGGCTGGGTCAGCCGGATCACCCAGCGGGCCGTGGCCCGGCTCTGGTCGGGCGGCGCGGTGGACCCGCGCGCGGTCGCCGCGGCCTACGGGCGGCGCCGGGACGCGCTGCTGGGCGCGCTCGCGGAGCGCGGGGTCACGGCGTACGGGCGCAGCGGCATGAACGTGTGGGTGCCGGTGCCGGACGAGACCGGCGCCGTCGCCCGGCTGCTGCACGCCGGCTGGGCCGTCGCCCCCGGCGCCCGCTTCCGGATGAGCACCCCGCCCGGCGTCCGGATCACCGTCTCGGTCCTGCCGGACGAGGAGGTGGCCCCGCTCGCGGACGCGGTGGCGGGGGCGCTGGCGGGCGGGGCGGGGCGGGCGTACGTCTGAGCCGGTGAGCCGGGCGGTGTCGGGAGCCGGGCGGGTGGGCGGCCGGACGGCGGTGCGGGCCCGGGGCCGCCGTCCGCTGCCGCCGGTGCGGGCCGTCCGTGCCGTGGGGTCGGTGCCGGCGGTCGGAGTCTTCGGCGGCGCGACGATCACCTCATCGAGGACCGGGGTGGGTGGGGGACCGTACAGGGTCGGCGGCCGGATGGCGGTGCGGGTCCGGGGCCGTGCCGGGCACGCCGGGGTCCGGGGCCGCCGGCCGTTGTCGCGGGTGCGGCCGTTCGTGCTGTGGGGGTCGGTGCCGGCGGTCGGAGTCCCGGCGGCGCGACGATCACCGTCGCCCG
>NZ_JBIDAQ010000004.1:26996-564545 GCF_043202555.1 Streptomyces sp. NPDC048182
CGGAGCCCGGAGCCCGGAGCCCGGAGCCCGGAGCCCGGAGCCCGGAGCCCGGAGCCCGGAGCCCGGAGCCCGGAGCCCGGAGCCCGGAGCCCGGAGCCCGGAGTCGGGGACCGGGAGTCGGGAGCGTGGTCGTTGGCCGTTCGCGTCGGTGCGGGCTCGGCCGGTTGCGTGGGTCGGTCGCCGGCGGACGGGATGCCCGGCAGCGCGATCCTCGCCGCCGCGAGGTCGTCAGGCGTTCGCGCGCTGCGGGTCCCGTGCCGGGCTGGGCGCGGCGAGGGGCCTGGGCCTGGGGCAGGCCTGGGTGAGGGCCGCGCCGGCCAGGACGACGACCGCGCCGACCGGGGTCGACCAGGACAGGTGCTCGCCGAGGAGGGCCACGCCCGCCGCCGTGGCGATGACCGGGGTGAAGTAGGTGACCATCTGGGCGGTCGTCGGGCCGACCTCCGCGACCAGCCCGTACTGGAGCAGGACCGCGAGCCCGGTGCCCAGGGCGCCGAGCGCGGCGACCGCCAGCAGCGGGAGGAGCGGGAAGTGAGCGGGGACGGACGTGAACAGGGGCGTGGCGACGGCGAGTTGCACCGTGGCCAGGAGCAGCTGGGCGCCGGTCAGGGAGAGGTGGGACTCACCGGACCCTGCCAGCGTGCGACGGACATAGATCCAGCCGACCGGGTAGCTCAGCGAGGCCAGCAGGGCCAGCGCCGTGCCCGTGCCGTCCAGGCCGTGGAAGCCCTGCCAGACGCCCAGCACCGTCAGGACGCCGAGGAAACCGACGCCGAGCCCCGCCACCCGCAGCCGGGTCGGGCGGTCCTCGGAGAGGGCGACCAGGGACAGGGCCATGCCCCACAGGGGCGAGGTCGCGTTGCAGATGCCGGCCAGCGACGACGGGATGGTCAGCTCGGAGAAGGCGAAGAGGGAGAACGGCAGCGCGTTGAGCAGGAACCCGGCGACCGCCAGGTGGACCCAGGTCCGCAGGCCGCGCGGGAGCCGCTCGCGCCGTACCGCCATCGCCACCGCGAGGACCGCCGTCCCGGAGGCGAGCCGGCCCAGCGTGACCTGGAAGGGCGCGAAGCTCTCGGTGCCCACCTTCATGAAGAGGAAGCTGAAGCCCCAGATGAGGGAGAGGAGGCCGAAGCGCAGCCGCCAGTCGAGCAGGCGGGCGGGGGCGGAGGCCGAGCCGGTGGTGTTCATGGGACGACGATGACGGCGACCGTCCTCGTAGCACAAGCGAGAATTCGCTGGCGGTACCCTTTAGTATCGCTTACGTGTTGAATCTCGAGCGCCTGCGCACCCTCGACGCCCTCGCCCGGCACGGCTCGGTCAGCGGTGCCGCCGAGTCGCTGCACATCACCACCTCGGCCGTCTCGCAGCAGATGGCCAAGCTGGAGCGGGAGGTCGGCCAGCAGATGCTGGCCAAGAACGGCCGGGGCGTGCGGCTCACCGACGCCGGCGGGCTGCTCGCCGAGCACGCCGCCCGCATCCTCTCCCAGGTCGCCCTCGCCCAGTCCGATTTGGAGGCGCAGCGCGGGCAGGTGGTGGGGGAGCTGCGCATGTCGGCGTTCCCGACGGCCGCCCGCGGGCTCTTCCCGGCCGCACTGGCCGCCCTGCGCGCCGGACACCCGGCGCTGCGGCTGCGCTCCAGCGAGCTGGAGCCGGAGCGCGGCATCGCGGGCGTGATCCGCGGCGACCTCGACCTCGCCGTGGTCCTGGACTGGTACAACAAGCCGATGCCGCTGCCCGACGGGCTGGTCAAGGCCGCGCTTCTCGACGACCCCGCCGACGTGGCGATGCCGGCCGGGCACCGGCTCGCGGACCGGCCGGAGGTGGATCTCGCCGAGTTCGCCGAGGACGAGTGGATCACCTGGGGGGAGGGCGAGTTCTGCCATGAGTGGCTGCTCTTCACCCTGCGCTCCATGGGCGTCGAGCCGATCGTCGGCCACCTCGCCGCCGAGAGCCACACCCAGCTCGCCCTGGTCGCCGCCGGGCTCGGGGTGTGCATCGCCCCGGTGCTCGGCCGCGACCCGGTGCCGGCGGGCGTGGTCACGGTGCCGCTTCGGCAGCGGGTGCGGCGGCACGTGTACGTCGTCTGGCGCGCGGACGCCGACCGCCGTCCGTCGATCCGGGCGGCGGTGGAGGCCCTGCGGACGGCGGCGGGCCGGGTCGGCCGACCGGTGTGAAGCGGCGCAGGAGACGCCCCTCAGCCCGCGGCGAGCTTGCGGAAGTCCCAGGAGACCGTCTTGTCCGGAGTCAGCCGCAGCCAGGCGTGCCGGCCGTCGTGCGGCAGCTCCGCCAGGCCGAAGTACTTGCGGGCGAACAGCGTCTCCGCCAGGTCGAGTTCGGCGCACAGCTCGCCCGTGCGCGGCACCTCGCCGACCACCTCCACCCGGCCCGACAGCTCCGCGCCCCGCAGCTCTCCGTACTCCTCGCCGGTGTCCACCACCACGGCCGCCCGCGAGTCGTGCCGGAGGTCGGCCCAACGCCGGCTGCGCACCACGGAGTACAGCCACATCGAGGTGCCGTCCCAGGCGAACCAGAGGGCGCTCACGTGCGGGGTGCCGTCGGCGGAGACCGAGGCGACCCGGCAGGTGCGCTGCTCGCCGAGGAAGGCGTCCAGTTCACCGGGCGTCATCATGATCCTGCGGCCCCGCCGCTGCGTCCCGCTCATGCGGGCCCCCTTCCCCTCGCGCCGACCGGTCGACGGTACCCCGGCGGGTACGGGCGGGTGGCGTCCGGTGTCCAACGGCGCCGGTAGCCTGGGGCGATGCTCAAGGACGTGGTCGCCACCCGGTTCGTCGCGCCGCTGCGCGAGGGGGGTTCGCTGCCGGGACTCGTCGAGGCCGACGACCTCGGCCTGTACGTGCTGAAGTTCACCGGCGCGGGTCAGGGCCGCAAGACGCTGGTCGCCGAGGTGGTCTGCGGCGAGCTGGCCCGCCGGCTCGGCCTGCGGGTGCCGCGCCTGGTGACGGTCGGCCTCGACCCGGTGCTCGGGCTGGCCGAGCCCGAGCAGCAGGTGCAGGACCTGCTCCGCTCCAGCGGCGGCACCAACCTCGGCATGGACTTCCTCTCCGGCGCGCTCGGCTTCGACCCGCTCGCCTTCGCGGTGGGCGCCGAGGAGGCCGGGCGGGTCGTCTGGTTCGACGCGCTGGTCAACAACGTCGACCGGTCCTGGCGCAATCCCAACCTGCTGCGGTGGCACGGCGAGCTGTGGCTCGTCGACCACGGCGCCTCGCTGATCTGGCACCACAACTGGCCCGGCGCCGAGCGGTCCGCCGCCCGCCCCTACGACGCCACCGACCACGCCCTCGCGCCCTTCGCGCCGGACGTCCGCTCCGCCGCCGCCGAGCTGGCGCCGCTGGTCACCGAGGACCTGCTCGCCGAGGTCACCGCCGAGATCCCGGACGCCTGGCTGGCCGACGAGCCCGGCTTCGCCACGCCCGACGAGGTCCGGCGGGCCTATGCCGGGCCGCTGCTCGCCCGCGCGGCCGACATCCACGAGCGGGTCCGTCTGGAGGGGGAGCGGTGAGCGAGCGGCACGTCTACGAGTACGCGCTGCTGCGGATCGTGCCCCGGGTGGAGCGCGGCGAGCGGATCAACGCGGGGGTGTTGGTGTACTGCCGGGCGCGCGGGTACGTCGGGGTGCGCACGCACCTGGACGAGCGCCGGCTGCTGGCCCTCGACCCGGACGTCGACCTGGCCGGGGTGCGGGGGGCGCTGCGCGCGGTCGAGGGCGTGTGCGAGGGGGGTGCGGCGGCGGGGCAGGCGGGCGGTGACGATCCGGGGCGGCGCTTTCGGTGGCTGATCGCGCCCCGGTCGACCATCGTGCGGGCCGGGCCGGTGCACACCGGGCTCACCGCGGACCCGGTGGCCGAGGTGGAGAGGCTGCTGGAGCTGCTGGTCCACTGAGTGGACCGGGGGCGGCTCAGGTGCGTCGGCGGCGGCGCAGTACCAGGGCCGTCGCCAGGCCCGCGGCGGAGACGCAGGACAGGCCGATGGCGACGTCCCAGCCGGTCGGGCCGGTCGTCGAGGAGCCGCCGAGGCCGCCCTGGACGCCGAGCGTGGGGGCTGTGGTCGGGGTGGCCCGCTGGGCCGGGGCGAGGGTCTCCGGGCGGGGGAGCCAGGTGGCGGAGATGGTGGGGAGGGAGGCTCGGCGGGGGAGTGCCTCGCAGGCTCTGCCGTCGGAGGGGCCCTGTTCGCGGTCCAGGCGGCCGGGGTCGTTCCGGTCGCGGTCCAGGGCCGCCTGGGCGTCCTCCTGGTAGGCGTAGTTCCGGCAGTTCTGGTCCTGGGCGTGGGCGGGATCGGCCAGGGGGACGATCGCGGCGGTGGCTATGGCCAGGGTGGCGGCACCGGTGCGACGGCGCATGGGCGCTCCTTGTTGGGGGTTCCGTGTGGGGCGTGGCTTCGTGATCGACGCTAGGGGGAACCGGGGGCGGGGGCCCGCAGCGCTGGTCCGTTCGAGGGATCAGGGCGCAGGGCGGGGGGCGTGGCGCAGCTCGGCGCGACGAGGTGCCGCTGCGCCCACCCGTGCCGCCCCAGCGGCACGACTGCCCGCAGCTGCGCGGGGGCGGGCGGGTGCGGCACGACTGCCCGCAGCTACGCGGGATGCGGCTGCCCGCAGCTGTGGCACGTGTGTGGCCGACGCGACGGCGACGCCCCAGGGGCGCGGGGCTGTGTCGATTTGCGGCTCCGCCGCGTGGGCGCGACCAGCCACGACGCGCCCGCAGGCGACGGACGACCGCTGCGGCGTAATGGATCACACCGGGGTGGTGTCCCGTTGACACCGGGTGCCTTGGCTTCTAGCGTCTCGTGTGCGGAAGGTACTAAGCGGTCGCTCACCCGACGGTGGGCGTCCCCAAGGGCGAGGAGAAGCAGCAATGTCCACCACTGAAGCGCGGGTCGCCGTCGTCACCGGAGCCGCGCGCGGCATCGGTGCCGCCACCGCCGTACGCCTGGCCGCCGAAGGCCGTGCCGTCGCGGTGATCGACCTCGACGAGGCCGCGTGCAAGGACACCGTCGAGAAGATCACCGCCGCCGGTGGCAAGGCCGTCGCGGTCGGCGCGGACGTCTCCGACGAGGCCCAGGTCGAGGCGGCCGTCGCCCGGGTCGTGGCCGAGTTGGGCGCGCCGACGATCCTCGTCAACAACGCGGGCGTGCTGCGCGACAACCTGCTCTTCAAGATGAGCGCCTCCGACTGGGACACCGTCCTGAACGTGCACCTGCGCGGCTCCTTCCTGATGACCAAGGCCGTCCAGAAGCACATGGTGGACGCGGGCTTCGGCCGGGTCGTCAACCTCTCCTCCTCCTCGGCGCTGGGCAACCGCGGCCAGGCCAACTACTCCGCCGCCAAGGCCGGTCTGCAGGGCTTCACCAAGACCCTCGCCATCGAGCTGGGCAAGTTCGGCATCACCGCCAACGCCGTCGCCCCCGGCTTCATCGCCACCGACATGACCGCCGCCACCGCCGAGCGCGTCGGCATGGGCTTCGACGACTTCAAGAAGGCCGCCGCCACCCAGATCCCGGTGCAGCGCGTCGGTGAGCCCGAGGACATCGCCAACGCCATCGCCTTCTTCACCGGCGAGGCGGCCGGCTTCGTCTCCGGCCAGGTGCTGTACGTCGCCGGCGGACCGCTGAACTAGCGAGACCAGAGGACACGGGTTCACATGACTTCCGCAGAACTCCCCGAGCCTTCCGGCAAGGTCGCGCTCGTCACCGGCGCCAGCCGCGGCATCGGCTACGGCGTCGCCGAGGCGCTCGTCGCCCGCGGCGACCGGGTGGTCATCACCGGCCGCAACGAGGACGCGCTGAAGGAGGCCGTCGAGCGGCTCGGCGCCGACCGGGCCGTCGGCGTCGCCGGCAAGGCCCACGACGAGGTCCACCAGGCCGCCGCCGTCGAGCGCGCGATGGAGGTCTTCGGCCGCGTCGACTTCCTGGTCAACAACGCCGGGACCAACCCGGTGTTCGGGCCCATCGCCGACCTGGACCTGAACGTCGCTCGCAAGGTCTTCGAGACCAACGTGATCTCGGCGCTCGGCTTCGCCCAGCGCACCTGGCACGCCTGGCAGAAGGACAACGGCGGCGCCATCGTCAACATCGCCTCCGTGGCGGGCATCGCCCCCTCGCCCTTCATCGCCGCCTACGGCGTCAGCAAGGCCGCCCTGATCAACCTCACCCAGCAGCTGGCGCACGAGTTCGCGCCCCGGGTGCGGGTCAACGCCATCGCCCCGGCCGTGGTGAAGACCAAGTTCGCCGCTGCCCTGTACGAGGGCCGCGAGGAGGAGGCCGCGGCGAGCTACCCGCTGGGCCGGCTCGGGGTGCCCGCCGACATCGGCGGCGCCGCCGCGTTCCTCACCTCGGACCAGTCCGACTGGGTCACCGGCCAGACCCTGGTGGTCGACGGCGGCATCTTCCTCAACGCCGGCGTGAGCTGAGGCCGGTACCGGACTCGGCACGGGCGCCGTCGTCCCCGGCGGCGCCCGTGTCCACCTTCCGAGATCATCCCCGGATGACAACGAAGTCAGCCGGGGTTGATCAAAACACCCTGTTCACAAGGGGGTTGAGGGCGCGAGGCGCTGCGGTATGGTCTGCCGATTCTCCAGTCGGCCGATCGAGGAGCGTGCGCGTGTCCCACCGGAACCGAGGTCTGCGGCGGGTCGCGGCCGTGGCGTCCATATCGTCACTGGTCGCCGGCTGCGGAGTCTTCTCCTCCGACGCTTCCGGCCACGACGCGCCGATCGTCGTGGGCACCACCAGCGCGCCCAGCAGCCTCGACCCGGCCGCCTCCTGGGACGGCTCCTGGGAACTGTTCCGCAACATCTACCAGACGCTCCTGAGCTACCCGGCCGGCGCGACCGCGCCCCAGCCCGACGCCGCCCGCGCCTGCTCCTTCACGGACGCCTCCAACCAGACCTACCGCTGCGAGCTGCGCCCCGGCCTGACCTTCTCCAACGGCGACCCGCTGGACGCCCAGGCGGTCAAGCACTCCATCGACCGCATCAAGCGCATCGATGTCAACGGCGGCCCCGCCGGCCTGCTCGGCAGCCTCGACCGGGTCCAGGCGCCCAGCGCGCGCGAGGTGGTCTTCCACCTCAACAAGCCCGACGCCACCTTCCCGTTCGTCCTCGCCACGCCCGCCCTGTCCCTCGTCGACCCGGGCGACTACCCCGCCGACGCCCTGCGCGAGGGCGACTCGGTCGTCGGCTCCGGGCCGTACACGCTGCGGGCGTACCGGGACGGCGAGCGGGCCGAGCTGGTGCGCAACGACCACTACCAGGGGTTCGCCGAGCGCCGCAACGCCGCCGTCACCATCAGGTACTTCAAGGACTCCGCCGGCATGGTCAAGGCGCTGCGCGACCGCGAGATCCAGGTCACCTACCGCGGCCTGGCGGCGGACGACGTGATCGCGCTCCAGTCCTCGGCCGGTGAGGAGAAGGACCTCCAGCTGGTCGAGGGCACCGGCGCCGAGATCAGCTACCTGGTCTTCAACCCCAAGGACCCCTGGGCGGGCCGCAAGCCCGTGCGCCGGGCGATCGCCCAGGTCATCGACCGGACGACCCTGGCGCACACGGTGTACCAGGACACCGTCGAGCCGCTGTACTCGATGGTCCCCAAGGGCCTGACCGGGCACACCACCGGCTTCTTCGACACCTTCGGCGACCCCAGCGCGGACCGGGCCCGCCGGATCCTCACCGCGGCCGGCATCACCGCGCCGGTCCCGCTCACCCTCTGGTACACCTCCGACCGCTACGGCTCCGAGACGGCGGCCGAGTTCGCGGAGATCAGACGGCAGCTGGAGAAGTCGGGCCTCTTCACGGTCACCCTGAAGAGCCGTCCCTGGAAGGCGTACGTCGAGGGGTACCAGAAGGGCGCGTACCCGGTCTTCGGGCGCGGCTGGTCCCCGGACTTCCCCGACGCCGAGAACTTCATCGCCCCCTTCGTCGGCGAGCAGAACGCCCTCGGCACGCCCTACGACGTCCCCGAGATCACCGGCGACCTGCTGCCCCGCTCGCGGCGCGAGAGCGACCGGGCCAGGGTGGAGCGGGAGTTCGAGCGGGCCCAGCGGATCCTGGTGGACGACGCACGGCTGCTGCCGCTGTGGCAGGGCAAGCAGTACGTGGCGGTGGACGCGGACATCTCCGGTGCGGAACGGGCGCTGGACCCCTCGACGATCATGACGATGTGGCAGCTGTCCCGGAAGACCAGCTGGTAGCGGCGCTCTTCTCCGGGGTGCCGGGCCCGTTGTCAGTGGTCGCCGGTAGGTTTTGCGGACCGGCAAGGACCGGCTAGCGACCCCGCACAGCGTAAGGAAGTTGACGTGACCGACATCGCCATGCTGCCCGAGTCCTGGCGCGAGGTGCTCGGCGGCGAGCTCCAGAAGCCCTATTTCAAGGGGCTGACCGAGTTCGTCGAGGAGGAGCGGGCGAAGGGCCCGGTCTATCCGCCCCGGGAGGAGGTCTTCGCCGCCCTGGACGCCACGTCGTTCGACCGGGTGAAGGTCCTCGTCCTCGGGCAGGACCCGTACCACGGCGAGGGCCAGGGCCACGGGCTGTGCTTCTCGGTCCGGCCGGGTGTGAGGGTCCCGCCGTCGCTGCGCAACATCTACAAGGAGCTGCACGCGGAGCTGGACGTCCCGGTGCCGGACAACGGCTATCTGATGCCGTGGGCCGAGCAGGGCGTGCTGCTGCTCAACGCGGTGCTCACGGTGCGGGCCGGCGAGGCCAACTCGCACAAGGCGAAGGGGTGGGAGCTGTTCACCGACGCGGTGATCCGCGCGGTGGCGGAGCGCGCCGACCCGGCGGTCTTCGTGCTGTGGGGCAATTACGCGCAGAAGAAACTGCCGCTGATCGACGAGTCCCGGCACGCGGTGGTCAAGGGCGCGCACCCCTCGCCGCTGTCCGCGAAGAAGTTCTTCGGCTCGCGCCCGTTCACGCAGATCAACGAGGCGGTCGCCCGCCAGGGGCACGCCCCGATCGACTGGACCATCCCCGACCTGGGCCGGTGAGGGGGCGGACCGGCCCGGTGCGGAGCCGCCTGACCCGGATCCCCGGCCCCGGCCGTTAGCGTTCCCGCAGGACAGCTCGGGCACAGCCGACGAGGCGCGGAGGACGACGCGGTGGCCAAGGGACAGGAGCAGGCGGCGCCGGACGCCCTGCTGACGCGCATCGGGCAGGTCGTCATGCTGCACCACGCCGGCGACCGCGAGGAGGCCCGGCACCGCCTGCTCGGCCTGTGGGCGGAGCTGGGCGAGCACGGCGACGCGCTGCACCGCTGCACCCTGGCCCACTACCTGGCGGACACCCAGGACGACCCGGGCGACGAACTGGCCTGGGACCTGCGGGCGCTGGCCGCCGCCGAGGAACTCACCCACGACCCGCGGGGCGGCGCCCGGCCGGAGACCCTCGCCGCGGCGCGGGCCCTCTACCCCCGGCTGCACCTGGACCTCGCCGCCGGCTACGAACGCCTCGGCAGCCGTGAGGCCGCCCGCCTCCACCTGGCCCGCGCCCGCACGGCGGCCCGCGACCTCGCCGACGACCGCTACGGCGCCGGCCTGCGTGCGGCGATCGGCCGGCTCGCCCGCCACCTCGGCGAGGACGACCCGAACGGAGACGGGCCGTGGGCCCCGCCGAGGCGGCGGCCGTAGGACTCACGTCCGCGGGTTCACGTCCGCCGGGTCGCGCCTGCGGGCTCATGGCCGCCCGGCCGTATCCGCCGGATCACGGCCTCCTGGTCGTGCCCGCCGGGCGCATCCGCCGGGTGGCGTCCGCCGGCTCATGGCCGCCAAGTCTCGTCCACCGGTTCGCGTCCGCCGGCTCACGGGCGCCCAGTCGCCCTCGCCCGGTCGCCTCCGCCGGGTCACAGCCGCCTGATCGCGCCCGCTGGGCCACGGCTGCCCGGTGGCGCCCGCCCTGCCCCCCGGGGCGCCGCGCCTCCCGTGGTCGCTCAATGGCCGTAGGTTCGCTCGCAGATCACCGCCTGTGGGCTGTCCGGGCGCCAGCCGCCGTACCGCCTGCCCAGCGCGCAGAGGTCGGCGGTGCCGACCGCCGTCCCGGCCGTCGGTCGCGGGGCGCCGGTGGAGCGGCCGTGCGGGCGCGGGGCCGGCTCCGGGGCCCGGTAGGGGGGCCGGGGATGTGCCGGGCGCGGTCGGGGCGTGGGGCGGGCGGTGGGTGGGCGGGGGGAAGGCGTGGCCGCCCGGGGTGCCGCAGCGGTGGGCGCGGGGTCCGTCCGCTCCAGCGCCTCGTGGGCCGGGGCCTGCACGGCGCGCGGTGCGGCCCGGCCCTCCGGGCGTGGTGCGGGGGGCCGATCGGGCGGTGCCGGGTGCCGGATCGTCATGCAGCCGGTCAGGGCGGCCGAGACGGCCACGGTCGCGAGCAGCGCTGCGAGAGTCGTCGTTCGATGCACCCGCGCCACTCTGTCGGCCCTGGCCGGGCCGCCGGGCCCGACCGGCGCCGATGTGCCCCGCACGAGTGATCTCCGAGGGCCCCGTGTTCACTCGCCGGTCGCGCCGTCGACGCGCTCGCGCAGCAGGTCGGCGTGGCCGTTGTGGCGGGCGTACTCCTCGATCAGGTGGGTGTGGATCCAGCGCAGGCTGAAGCGCTCGCCGGTGCGCGAGTGCGTGCCGCGGGACATGTCGTCCAGGGCGAAGCCGGCCGCGGCGCGCCGGGCCGCCTCGATCTCGGCCTGCCAGGTGCCGTACGCCTCCTGCCAGGTGTCCGCCTCCGTCAGGTGGAACTCGCCGTCCGGATCCGCGTCCGAGTAGTACAGCGGCCCCGCGTCCTGAGCCGCCAGCACCCTGCGGTACCAGCTGCGCTCCACCTCCGCCATGTGGCGCACCAACCCCAGCAGGGTCAGCTCGGACGGCGCCGCCGAGGCGGTCCGCAGCTGGGCGTCGGTCAGCCCCTCGCACTTCAGCGCCAGGGTCAGCCGGTGGTACTCCAGCCAGCCCTCCAGCATGGTGCGTTCGTCGGCGTCGGTGGCGGGCTCGCGGCGTTCGGTCGTCATGCCCCCATCCTGCCCGCCCGCACCCTCCCCGGGGCGACGTATGCTGCGCAGCGATCAAGCCCGTCGGACGTAGAAGGAGCAGAACACGTGAAGGTCGGCTGTATCGGACTCGGCGACATCGCGCAGAAGGCGTACCTGCCGGTGCTCGGCACCCTGCCCGACGTGGAACTGCACCTCCAGACCCGCACCCCCGCCACGCTCACCCGGGTCGCGGACGGCCTGCACCTGCCCGCGGACCGGCGCCACACCGACCTCGACGCGCTGCTCGCCGAGGGCCTCGACGCCGCCTTCGTGCACGCGTCGACCGCCGCCCACCCGGAGATCGTCACCCGGCTGCTCGGGGCCGGCGTGCCCACGTACGTCGACAAGCCGCTGGCCTACGAACTCGCCGACTCCGAACGCCTGGTGGCGCTCGCCGAGGAGCGGGACACGAGCCTCGCCGTCGGCTTCAACCGGCGCCACGCCCCCGGGTACGCGCAGTGCGCCGAGCACCCGCGCGAGCTGATCCTGATGCAGAAGAACCGCACCGGGCTCCCCGAGGACCCGCGCACCATGATCCTTGACGACTTCATCCACGTCGTCGACACCCTGCGCTTCCTGGCCCCCGGCCAGGTCGACGACGTCACCGTGCGCGGCCGGGTCGTGGACGGCCTGCTGCACCACGTCGTCCTCCAGCTGGCCGGCGACGGGTTCACCGCGCTCGGCGTCATGAACCGGCTCAGCGGCTCGGTGGAGGAGGTCCTGGAGGTCTCCGGGCAGGACACCAAGCGGCAGGTGCTCAACCTCGCCGAGGTCGTCGACCACAAGGGCCAGCCCTCGGTGCGCCGGCGCGGCGACTGGGTGCCGGTCGCCCGGCAGCGCGGCATCGAACAGACGGTGCTTGCCTTCCTCGACGCCGTGCGGGCCGGTGAGGTGCTCAGCGCCCGGGACGCGCTGGAGACCCATGAGCTGTGCGAGCGGGTGGTGCTTCAGGTGACGGGCGGCGGGCGGACCGCCTGAGCCGCAGCGCCTGCCCGCCCTCGGCGAGGCCCCACCCCGCCAGGACCAGCAGCGCGGCCTGCACCGGCCAGTCGCCGAAGCGGACGTAGGGCGTGGTGCCGGCGGCGAGCGGGACGTCGTAGACCCGTGCCTCGCTCGCGTCGGTGCCGAGCCACGGTCCGACCTTCGCCCCGCGCGCGTCGTAGACGGCGGAGACGCCGGTCAGCGTGGCGTGCACCATCGGACGGCCGGTCTCGGCGGCCCGCAGCGCGGCGAGCGAGGCGTGCTGCGCCGGCGCCCAGGAGTGCTGGAAGGTCGACGTCGAGGACTGGGCCAGCAGCAGCTGGGCGCCGTCGGCGGCGAGGTGGCGGCTCATGTCCGGGAAGGCGCTCTCGAAGCAGACCATGGGGCCGACCCGCAGCCCGCCGCCGACGTCCATCACCACCTGCTCCGAGCCCTGCCTGCGGTCCTCGCCGGCCGCCTTGCCCACCGAGGTGGCCCAGCCGAGGAGCGAGCGGGCCGGGATGTACTCCCCGAAGGGCACCAGGCGCATCTTGTCGTACCGGTCGCCGGTCGGGCCGTCGGGGCCGATCAGCACCGAACTCTTGTAGATGCCGGGCTTGTCGGAGCGCCGGGCGTCGACGTTGACCAGCAGGTCGGCGCCGGTCTCCCGGGACAGCGCGGCGAGGCGCCGGGCCAGGTCGGGCCGGTCGGCCAGGTCGTAGCCGACGCTGCTCTCGCCCCACACGACCAGGTCGGCGCCCCGCCCGGCGACCTTCCGGGTCAGCTCCTCCTCGCGGTCGAAGCGCCGACCCGCGCTGTCCCGGCCGGACACCACGCCGGGCTGCACCACCGCGACCGCCACCCGCTCGCCGGTGTCGGGCCGCGCGGGCCACGCCCAGGCGGCCGAGGTGGCGGCGGCGGTGGCGAGCAGGCCGGCCACGGCCGGCATCCGGGCCCGGCGCACGGCGACCAGGACGGCGAGCGCCACGTTGACCGCCACCAGCAGGAAGCTGAGCAGCCACACCCCGCCCACCGAGGCCAGCCGCAGCGCCGGCGCGACCTGCCACTGGCTGGCCCCGAGCACGCCCCAGGGGCCGCCGAGCCCCTGCCAGGAGCGGACCAGCTCCACCGCCAGCCAGCCCGACGGCAGCACGACGAGGGCCGCCGCGACGCGGCCCCGCCCGGGCGTCCCGCCCAGCAGGCGGCGCACCAGCCAACCCCAGGGCGCCCACAGCGCCCCCAGCAGCGCGGCGATGACGAAGGTGAACACGTTCAGGCTCGGCAGCAGCCAGTGGTGCATGGCCAGCATGAACCCGAAGCCGCCGCACCAGCCGTCGTACGCGGCCCGCCTCCCGGTCGGCGCGGAGCGCGCGAGCAGCAGCCACGGGACCAGGGCCGCCCAGGCCCACCACCACAGGGCGGGGCCGGGGAAGGCCAGGACGGGCAGGGCCCCGGCGAGCACCGCCGCAGCCGAGCGCCGCCACGGGGAGGTGAGCCGGTGGCCGAGCGTTCTCATACGGCCCTCCCTACCCCGCGCGGCCCGTCGTGCGCAACGACCAGCGGTTCCGCCGCCCCGCTGACCCTTTTCACCGGCCCGGGTCCGGGCCTAGGGTGATCGATGATCGATCAAACGTGGGAGTCCTCGGAGGTCCTCATGACGCGTCCCCTCACCGTCGTCACCGGCGGCAGCCGGGGCATCGGCGCCGCCACCTGCCTGCGCCTGGCGGCCGACGGCCACGACGTGGTCGTGGGGTACGCCCGTGACCAGGAGGCCGCCGAGTCGGTCGTGGCCGGGGTGCGCGCGGCGGGCGGCCGGGCACTGGCGGTGCGGGCCGACACCTCCGCCGAGGCCGACGTCGAGCGGCTCTTCGCCGAGGCCGAGGAGCGGCTCGGGCCGGTGACCGGGCTGGTGAACAACGCCGGGGTGACCGGCCCGCTGGGGCGCCTCGCCGACGCGGACCCGGCGGACCTGCGCCGGGTCCTCGACGTCAACCTCCTCGGCGCGCTGCTCTGCGCCCGGCAGGCGGCGCGGCTGATGACCTCGCGCGGGGCCGGCGCCATCGTGAACGTCTCCTCGGGCGCCGCGACCCTCGGCAGCCCGGGGGAGTTCGTCCACTACGCGGCCAGCAAGGCGGGGGTCGACGCCCTCACCGTCGGCCTGGCGAAGGAGCTGGGTCCGGACGGCGTGCGGGTCAACGCGGTGGCGCCCGGCGCCGTGGACACCGAGATGCACGCCGCGATGGGCGCCCCCGAGCGGGGCCGGGAGATCGGGGCCGCGGTGCCGCTGCGCCGCGTGGGCCGGGCCGAGGAGATCGCCGCCGCGGTCGCCTGGCTGCTGTCGCCGGAGGCGTCCTACACGACGGGGGCGGTGCTGCGGGTGGCGGGCGGGCGCTGAGCGCGCCGGCCCGGGCGGGCTCAGGCGGCCTCGATGACCTCGCAGCGGATCGCGGCCGCCCACTCGACCACCAGGTACTCGTACTCCACGCGTTCCTGCGCCGACAGGATCCCGCCCGCGCGCCGCCACAGGGCGCGGATCTGATCGTTGACTTCGGCGGCCGAGCGCGCGGAACCAGGGGTCACGGAATCGGGGGACATGCGGGACAGCCTAGGGGCTGACACTGACACTGCGCTACCGCACGGCTACACCCGGCCCGTCGCCGCCCGTGCCTCAGTGCGCCGGCTCGGCCGCGTGCGGGCTCAGCACACCCACGCTGACCAGCACGATGATGATGATGCCGAGGGCGATGCGGTACCAGACGAACGGCATGAAGCTCTTGGTGGAGATCCACTTCATGAACCACGCGATCACGACATATCCCACCACGAAGGCGATGATCGTCGCGAAGATCGTCGGCCCCCAGGAGACGTCGTCGCTGCCCACGGCGTCCTTCAGCTCGAACAGGCCCGAGGCCAGCACGGCCGGGACGGCGAGCAGGAAGGAGTAGCGGGCCGCCGCCTCGCGCCGGTACCCCATGAAGAGGCCGCCGCTGATCGTCGCGCCGGAGCGGGAGACGCCGGGGACGAGCGCCGCGGCCTGGCAGAGGCCGTAGATCAGGCCGTCCTTGATGTCGAGGTCGTGCAGCTCCTTGCGCTGCTTGGCCGCGCGGTGCCGGCCGCCCTCCTCGTCGCGGGCCGCGAGTCGGTCAGCGATGCCGATGACCACGCCGACCACGACCAGCATCGTCGCGGTGATCCGCAGGTCCCGGAAGGGGCCCTCGATCTGGTCCTTCAGCGTCACGCCGAGCAGGCCGATCGGGATGGAGCCGACGATGACCAGCCAGCCCATGCGGGCGTCCGGGTCGTGGCGCATCGACTTGTCGGTCAGGGACCGGCTCCAGGCGGCGAGGATCCGCCCGATGTCCTTGCGGAAGTAGATGAGCACGGCGGCCTCCGTGCCGATCTGCGTGATCGCCGTGAAGGCCGCGCCCGGATCGTGCCAGCCGGCGAACGCCGCGGCCAGCCTCAGGTGCGCGCTGGAGGACACGGGGAGGAACTCGGTCAGCCCCTGGACGAGTCCGAGGACGAGGGATTCAAACCAAGACATGAGGTCGCGAAGGTCCAAGTGCCGATCGAGAACGGGCGAGGGACACACCGAGTCGCCGCGTGCGGTGATCGGGATCGAGCGTGCCGAGGGCAGCGTAACGCCCCCGGGTGACGGCCGGACCCCGGGGGGCGGCCGTCACCCGGGGGTGCGGTGAGTCGCTGTCAGTGGCCGCGCAGCCGGTGGCGCTTGCGCCAGGCGACCACCGCGCCGGCCAGGCCGGGCAGGGCGATGGCGGCCAGCGCGATCAGGAAGGCGGGCGAGGTGGGCGCCGAGGCGCGGGCGCCGGCGACCGCGTAGGCGGCGGTGTTCGGGATCGAGCCGAGCCCGGTGGCCAGCAGGAAGGGCAGCAGGCCCATGCGGGAGACGGCCGCGCAGTAGTTGGCGGCGGCGAACGGCACGCCCGGGAACAGCCGGGCCGCCAGCATCGAACGGAAGCCGTGCCGGCTGAGCTGCCCGTCCGCCGCCTTCAGCCACTTGCCCCGCAGCAGTGGGCGCAGCGCCTCCTGGCCGAGCACCCGGCCCAGGCAGAAGGCGACACCGGCCCCGAACACCGTCCCGGCCAGCGCCGAGACGAGGCCCAGCTGGGAGCCGAACAGGGCGCCGGCGGCCAGGTTGAGCAGCGGGCGCGGCACGAAGGCCACGGTGCACAGCCCGTACGCCACCGCGTAGGCGAGGACGGCGGCGGCGCCGCCCAGCCCGGCCGGCCAGCCGTCGGTGAGGATCTGCTGCGGCTGGAACAGCAGCACCGCCGTGCCGGCCGAGGCGAGCAGCGCGACGAGCAGGGAGAGCCGTGACCACGGCGACAGCAGGATTCTGGTCACCCGGGAGGCGCGGACGGCCGACGCGGCCGGTCCGGCGACGGCGAGGTGCGGCGCGGTGGGCCGGGAAGTCGTGGTCCGGGGAGTGACCGTGGCGGTGCCCCCAGAGCGGGTGGTGGCATCGAGCATCCGGTGACACTAACCGACAAATGTGTGTGATCGCCGTATGGTGCGTCTCACGAACGTCACAACCCCGGGGCCCCGGACGCCCGCCGCGACCTGACGCGGGCTCACAATGTGCAGGTGAACGCCTCTGTCCCCGTCACCCGCGCCGTCGATCACGGCACCGCCAAACTGATGCCCGACATCGACCGGGAGCGGGCCTGGCTGCTGACCGTCGACGGGGCGCCGCAGTCCTACGTCGACCTGGACGACCCCGCGCACCTGGAGTTCGAGTACGCCCGGCGGCTCGGCCACTGCCTGGACGTCGTGGCGCCGGCGGGGCGCGCCCTCGACGTGCTGCACCTCGGCGGCGGCGCGCTCACCCTGCCCCGCTACCTGGCCGCGACCCGGCCGGGCTCCCGGCAGCGGGTGGTGGAGGCCGACCGCGCCCTGCTCGACCTGGTCACCGAGCACCTGCCACTGCCCGCGGGCGCCGGCATCACCGCGCACGCCGCCGACGCCCGCGCCTGGCTGGAGGCGGCACCCGACGGTTCGGCGGACGTCCTGGTCGCCGACGTGTTCGGCGGCTCCCGGGTGCCCGCGCACCTGGCGTCCCTCGGCTACGTCCGGGAGGCCGAGCGGGTTCTGCGGCCCGACGGCGTCTACCTGGCCAATCTCGCCGACGCGGCGCCGTTCGCCTTCCTGCGGGCCCAACTGGCCGGGCTCGCCGTAGCCTTCGAGGAGCTGGTGCTGATCGCCGAGCCGGGGGTGCTGCGCGGGCGCCGGTTCGGCAACGCGGTCCTCGCCGCCGCCCACCGGCCGCTCGACACCGGCGCGCTGGCCCGCCGCACCGCCGCCGACGCCTTCCCGGCACGGGTGCGGCACGGGGCCGCCCTGCGGGAGTTCATCGGCGCGGCCCGGCCGGTGGAGCGGGACGAGGACGCCGTGCCCTCGCCCGAACCGCCCGACGGGGCCTTCGGCATCGGCTGACCAGGGTGTGCGGACACGTCCTAGGAGCCGGTCGGCGGCTCCTCGGTCAGGCGCACGGTGCTGAGGATCTTCTGCACCGTCGCCTCCGGGACCTCGCCGGGGACGCCCTTGGGGCCGTACAGGTTCCAGGTGACGAACGCGCCCGCGCCGTTCTTGAAGGCGAAGGTGGTCACCTTGCCCTCGCTGTCGCACTTGCCCTTCTTGGGCGCGCCCTGCGACCAGGCCGTGACGAGGCTGCCCTTGATGCCCGCGGTGGTGGTGAACGGCTTGGGCTTGCCGTACTTCACCGCCTTCTTGTCCGGGTGGGTGTAGCCGCCGTAGATCCACCAGGGCACGCGGGTCTCGGCCGCCATGTCGGTGCTCTTGGCGCCGTCCTCGCCGCGGGTGCCGACCGTGGCGAGCGCGGTGTCCTCCTTGCGGCCGTCCTTGTTGTCGTCGCTCGTGCACCACTTGGACTTGTAGTAGGCGGGGGCGGTGACCGTGGTGCGCTCGGTCTTGCCCTTCTCCTCCCACTCGAAGCCGACGCTGGTGTCGGTGGACTCGATCTCCCAGTCGGCCGGCACGTCGAACATGGTGCCGAAGCGCGGGTTGGCGACCACCTTCCAGCCCGGGACCGTCGCCTTGGGCCCGTCCCCGCCGCGCGGGTTGCCCCCGGTGGCGGTCGCGGTCGGGTCGGCGGTGGGAGTCCCGCTCTTGGACGCGCTCGTGGTGGGCGCGGTCTTGCCGTCGCCCTTCGCGTCGTCGTCCTTGTCACCGCCGAGCACCAGGAAACCGGTCACGCCGGCGGTCACCACCACGGCGAGGGCGGCGATGATCGCCGTCAGCTTCGTCCGGTTGCCGCCGCCCCTGGAGGGCGGCTGCGGCGGCGTCGCGGGCTGCGGCGCCCCCCACTGCGGCGGCTGCTGCCCGTACGGGTTCGGCTGCTGGTAGCCGGGCTGCTGGTACGGGTTCGGCTGCTGATACCCCGGCTGCTGATAGGGGTTCGGCGTCTGCGGATTCTGCGGGTTCTGCTCGCCCCCGGGCGGCTGCTGTCCTGGCCACATGAGCAGTCACCCTAATGCCGCAGGGACACGATTCGGTCACCGGGCTTTGTCAGGGACGTAGCAACGGGGGAGCGAGAGAGTGGCCCTGAAAGCTACTCATGGGTAACCTGCTGCCATGAGCGATGATCAGATGTCGATAGGCGAGCTGCTCGCCGCCACGGTGCCGATGGTGCGCACCCTCAACCTCCAGTACCTGGAGACGACTCCGGAGAAGGCCGTCCTCGTCCTGCCGGACCAGGCCGAGTACCGCAACCACGTCGGCGGTCCGCACGCCGGCGCCATGTTCACGCTGGGGGAGTCGGCCAGCGGTGCCATCGTCCTGGCCGCCTTCGGCGACCAGCTCTCCCGCGCCGTGCCGCTGCCGGTCACCGCCGAGATCGCCTTCAAGAAGATCGCCCTGGGCCCGGTCACCGCCACCGCGACCCTCGGCCGCACCGTCGCCGAGGTCGTCGCCGAGCTGGACGGGGGCGAGCGGCCCGAGTTCCCGGTGACCGTCGCCATCACGCGCGAGGACGGGGCGGTCACCGGTGAGATGACGGTGGTCTGGACCCTGCGGCCCAACGGCTGAGTCGCTCTCCGGACAACCGGTAGGCTTCTTGGGTGCGTCTTTGTCCAAGGCGTGCCTGGGAAGCGGCCGGCCGGTGTGAAGCGGAGGGGTGGGGGCGTTGCACGTCCAGGAATGGCTCGACACGGTGCCCGCGGCGGCCGTCTACGCCGTGGTCGGACTGGTCATCGGGCTGGAGAGCCTCGGCATCCCGCTGCCGGGCGAGATCGTCCTCGTGTCTGCGGCGCTGCTCTCCTCGCAGAGCGGAGACGTGAACCCGTTCGTCCTCGGTGCCTGTGCCACTGCCGGGGCGGTGATCGGTGACTCCATCGGCTACGCCATCGGGCGCAGAGGCGGGCGGCCGTTGCTGGGCTGGCTGGGGCGGAAGTTCCCCAAGCACTTCGGTGAGGGGCACATCGCCACGGCCGAGCGGTCCTTCCAGAAGTGGGGGATGTGGGCCGTGTTCTTCGGGCGCTTCGTCGCCCTGCTGCGGATCTTCGCGGGGCCGTTGGCCGGGGTGCTGCGGATGCCGTACTGGAAGTTCCTGATCGCGAACCTGCTGGGTGGGGTGGTCTGGGCGGGCGGCACCACGGCCGTCATCTACTACGTGGGTGTGGTGGCCGAGGACTGGCTGAAGCGGTTCTCGTGGCTGGGTCTTGTGGTGGCGGTCGGGATCGGGGTCGGGTCGCTGCTGGTGGTACGGCGGCGGGCGAGCAAGGCATCCGCGAACAGGGAGACGGCGCCGGAGAACGTCGAGCCCGAGCCGGCGGTCGCCGCGGAGTAACGCCTCTCTGCCCGAGGCCGGCGCCGAGGTGCTGATGCGCCCACTGCGTGACCGGCTACGACGCGCTGTCCTGGCGTGTCGCGATGCCGAGGTCCTTGAGGACGATCGCCCCCGGGAGCTGCGCGAAGGCCTCGCCCGGTACCAGCAGTTTGCCGCGCCGGCGTCCGCTGCCGACCAGGACGTAGGGCAGGTCGACGACGGCCTGGTCGACGAGGACGGGCCAGTCGGCGGGCAGGCCGAGCGGGGTGATGCCGCCGTACTCCATGCCGGTCGCGCCGGTCGCGGTGTCCATCGCCGCGAACGAGGCTTTTCGGGCGCCGAGTTGCCGGCGCACCGCGCCATTGACGTCGACCCGGGTGGTGGAGAGCACCACACAGGCGGCGAGCGTGGTCTCGCCGCCCCGCTTGCCGCTGACGACCACGCAGTTGGCGGAGCGCTCCAGCAGGTCGCGCCCGTAGTGCTCCACGAAGACGGCGGTGTCCGCCCACTCCGGGTCGGTGTCGACGTAGACGATCTGTGCGGCGGGGACGCCGCCCTGCCAGTGGCGCACGGCCTCGGCGACGGGGGCGGTCAGCCGGTCGAGGCAGTCGGGGGCGGGGGTGGCGTCGTCGAAGGAGCCGATGGGTGCCTGCATGACCGCACCGTAACAACGCCGGGGCGGGCGGCTGCGGGCCGTCTCAGCGGACGGGCGGCACCGAGACCGCCATGATCATCTCCATCGGCTCGGTGCCCGCGTTGCCGTAGACGTGCGCCGAGGCCGCCTCGAAGGAGGCGCTCGCCCCGGCCGGGACGCGGTGCGCGACGCCGTCGACGGTGAGGGTCAGTTCCCCGGCCGTCACGTGGACCAGCTCCACGGTGCCCGCCGGGTGCGGGTCGGAGGGGCTGCTCTCGCCCGGCATCAGCCGCCATTCCCACATCTCCAGCGGACCGGGGGCCTCGGTGCCGGCGAGCAGCCGGTTGTAGCTGCCGGCGTCGGTGTGCCACAGGCGCACGGCCTGGTCGGCGGGGACGATGCGGACGGCGGGTCCCTGCTCGTAGTCGAGCAGGGTGGGAAGGCTGATGCCGAGCGCGTCGCCGATCTTCACGACCGTGCCGAGGCTGGGGTTGGTGCGGGCCTGCTCGATCTGGATGAGCATGCCCCGGCTGACGCCCGCGCGGGCGGCGAGGGCGTCCAGGGTGAATCCGCGCTCGGCCCGCCAGCGCCGGACGTTGCGGGCCAGGGAGCGGGTCAGCAGGTCGAGGTCCGACACGTTCCGTCCACCGCTCCGTCCGCCCTGGTCGTCTTCCCACCGCACTGTACTGAACGGTCCCCGGTACGTGTCCGCTACGCCTCGGCGGCCGGCTCCGCCAGCTCGGCCAGGCGGGCCACCGCGTCCTCGTCCAGGAGTGAGAGCACCCGCAGCTGTTCGGGGGTCACGTCGTCCGGGATCGGCATCGGGGTCGGGGTCCGCAGCGGCGGCTGCCAGCCCTCGGCCGGGGTCCAGCGCCGGACGACCCGGGCGGGGGCGCCCGCGACGACGGCGTGGTCGGGGACGGTGCCCCGGACCACGGCGCCGGCCGCCACGACCACGTTCCGCCCGATCCGCGCGCCGGGCAGGATCACCGCGCCGGTGCCGACCCAGCAGCCGGGGCCGATCTCCACCGGCTCCATGCGCGGCCACTGCTTGCCGATGGGCTGGTGCGGGTCGTCGTAGGAGTGGTTGGTGGAGGTGACGTAGACGTACGGGCCGAAGTAGCAGTCGCTGCCGATGGTGACCGTCGTGTCGGCGATGACATGGCTGCCCCGGCCGAGGACCACGCCGTCGCCGAGGCGCAGGATCGGCTCGGGGCCGAGGTCGAGGTCGGGCATCAGGCCGGCGGTCAGGGTGACCTGTTCGCCGATGACGCAGTGGGCGCCGACGTGGATCCAGGGTTCGCCGAAGACGGTGCCGAGCGGGAAGGCCAGCCGGGTGCCATGGCCCAGCGCGCCGAACCGGAAGCGTCCGGGATGGCGGGCGGTGACGGAGCCGGTGCGCTGCACCCAGGCCCAGCCCGCGTGGACGGCCCGCTGGGCGAGGCGGCTCCACAGGGACGGGCGGGTCTTCTCGCGCTTGGGCACCCGTTCACGGTAGTCGGCGGGCGGTGGGGCCCGGATGCCGGAGCCCTGTGATCTTCACCCCACCGGGTGGCGTACGGTGCTCGGGATCACCCGACGAGGAGGCGACGATGACACAGAAGGCGCTGATCACCGGCATCGGCGGCAAGGACCCGAAGGTGGACCCGGGGGCCTTCGTGGCGCCGACGTCCTCGGTGATCGGGGACGTGACCCTGGGCGCCGGGGCGAGCGTCTGGTACGGGGCGGTGCTGCGCGGCGACTGCGAGGGCATCTCGGTGGGCGCGGACAGCAATGTCCAGGACAACTGCACGCTGCATTCCGACCCGAGCTTCCCGGTGAGCGTCGGCGAGCGCGTCTCCATCGGCCACAACGCCGTGGTGCACGGGGCGACCGTCGAGGACGACTGCCTGATCGGCATGGGCGCGACGGTGCTCAACGGGGCGGTGATCGGAGCGGGTTCGCTGGTCGCGGCCCAGGCCCTCGTGCCCCAGGGCATGCGGGTCCCGCCGGGGTCGCTGGTGGCGGGCGTCCCGGCCAAGGTCAAGCGCGAGCTGTCCGAGGAGGAGCGCCAGGGCATCACCCTGAACGGCACGATGTACGTCCAGCTGGCGGCGGCACATCGCGAGGCGCACGAGTAGTCGGCTGCGGGGCGGGGGCTACGCCAGGACGCCCGCCTTCACGGCGCCGACGAAAGCCCGTCCAGGGCGCTCCCGTACCGACTCACCTCCGCCGCCGGGTCTTCCACGTACAGCGCGCTCGTCAGGGCCTCGACGGCTCCCTGGACCCGCGCGCCGGGCGCGGCGGGGGTGTCGGCACCGCCGTTGAGGTCGGCTCGGTGTCAAGTCCACCCCCGCCGGCGTCCTGCCCCTCGGCTCAGCGCTCAGCACACAGTCAGGCCGGTCAGCCCAGCCGCGGGATCTCGATGGCGGGGCAGCGGTCCATCACCATCTCCAGGCCCGCCGCCCGGGTCCGCTCGTACGCGGCCTCGTCGACGACGCCCAGCTGGAACCAGACCGCCCGGGCGCCCTTGGCCACCGCCTCGTCGGCGACCGCGCCGGCCAGCTCGCTGTTGACGAAGACGTCGACCACGTCCACGTCGAAGGGGACGTCGGCGAGAGAGGCGTACCCCTGCTCGCCGTGCACCGTCTCCGCCTCGGGGTGCACGGGCACGGCGCGCTTGCCGAAGCGCTGGAGCACCTCGGCCACGCCGTAGGCGGCGCGTGCCCGGTTGTTCGACAGGCCGACCACCGCCCAGGTGTCGCCGAGTCCGGTGAGGATCCTCCGGACCGTTGCCTCGTCGCCGTACACCTGCGTCCTCCCTCGTCCGGGTGGTTCCCGGGCCGAGACTACGCTGGTGGCATGCAGGACGAGTACCGCACCGTCGCCCGCGCGGGCGTGCACGAGACCGAGGTCAACCGCTCGCGCTTCCTGTGCGCCCTCGCCCCGGCCGGCACCGAGCGGGAGGCCCAGGAGTTCGTCGCGTCGGTGCGCAGGAAGCACGGTGACGCAAGTCACAACTGCTGGGCGTATGTCATCGGCGCCGACGCCGCCGTGCAGAAGGCCAGCGACGACGGCGAGCCCGGAGGCACCGCGGGGGTGCCGATGCTCCAGATGCTGCTGCGCCGCGACATGCGGTACGTCGTCGCCGTCGTCACCCGGTACTACGGCGGGGTCAAGCTCGGCGCCGGCGGGCTCATCCGGGCCTATGGCGGGGCGGTCGGCGAGGCCCTGGACGAGCTCGGGACGCTCACCCGGCGCCGGTTCCGGCTCGCCACGGTGACCGTCGACCACCAGCGGGCCGGCAAACTCGAGAACGACCTGCGCGGCGGCGGCCGGGACGTGCGCGACGTGCGCTACGGCGAGGCGGTCACCATCGAACTGGGCCTGCCGGACGCCGAGGTGGCGGACTTCCGCGCCTGGCTGGCCGACGCCACGGCCGGCACGGCCGGGTTCGAGACCGGCGGCGAGGCGTACGGTGACGCGTAGGGCTGCGGGCCGGATTTCCGGCGAACCGGACATAGCGGAAAGGTTGTTGAACTCGTCGAAATCGTGGGCATGGGTGGTGGATGCCGGGGTAGACGGGAGTTCGTCGGCCCGAGTGCAAGATGAAGATGAGGCCGATCGGACTGGGAGGGTGCAGGACTATGACGACCGTGACTGAGACGACGACGGGGACGGTTCGGGGTGCCGGGCGGCTCGGCGGCGTGCCGGAGATCACGGACCCGTCGAAGGTGGCGCCCCGTGACGCGCGGGAGCTGTCGCGGCTGTTCTTCGACCAGCTGGCCGGCCTGGAGGAGGGCACGGCCGAGTACCAGTACGCGCGCAACACGCTGATCGAGATGAACATGTCCCTGGTCCGCTTCGCGGCCGGCCGGTTCCGCAGCCGTGGCCCGGAGGAGATGGAGGACATCGTCCAGGTCGGCATGATCGGCCTGATCAAGGCGATCGACCGGTTCGAGCTGACCCGCGAGGTCGAGTTCACCTCCTTCGCCGTCCCCTACATCGTCGGTGAGATCAAGCGGTTCTTCCGTGACACCTCCTGGGCCGTGCATGTGCCCCGTCGCCTGCAGGAGGCGCGGGTGCAGCTGGCCCGGGCCACGGAGGAGCTGCGTTCCCGGCTCGGCCGCAACCCCACCACCCGGGAGCTGGCGGAGCTGATGAGCCTGCCGGAGGACGAGGTCGTCGAGGCCCGCCTGGCGGCCAACGGCTACAACTCCGCCTCCCTGGACGCCGCGATCAACGGCAGCGAGGACGGCGAGTCCGCGCTCGCCGACTTCATCGGCGCCGACGACGCCGCCCTGGCCCTGGTGGACGACTTCCACGCGCTGGCCCCGATGATCGCCGAGCTGGACGAGCGCGACCGGCAGATCATCCACTGGCGGTTCGTGGAGGAGCTGACCCAGAAGGAGATCGGCGAGCGCCTGGGCGTCTCCCAGATGCACGTCTCGCGCCTGATCTCCCGCCTCCTGGGCCGCCTGCGCGAGGGCATGCTCACCACCAGCTGAGCCGCCGACCGAAGTACCGACCGGACCGGCTGGTTCCGGCACGGAGACCGATGCGGGCGACGTCCGCGTCGGTCTCCGGTCTATCGTAGGTATGACAAGTGTTCTGATTGCGCGGAACGCGTGTGCGATCCGCGCTCCACGGGGAGTCCCACGACGGTTGTACGGAACAGGTGAGGTCGGACCGGGCGAGCCGCAGTCCCGGACGGAGCCGGCCGATGACGGGCCGCCGGCCGACGGCGTTGCGCGGGAGGTCCGCGTGACCTTCCAGCGGAACGCCTTCCGGCTGGCGGAGGCGCGGCACTTCGCCGTCCAGTACCTCGTCACCGAGTACGGTGACGGCGCGGCCCCGCTGCCCGCCCGGGTGGTGGAGGCGACGCAGCTGGTGGTCAGCGAGCTGGTCACTAACGCCGTGAAGTACGGGGCCGGGCCCATAGAGCTGTGCCTGGCCGTCGAGCGCGGCGCGCTGTCGGTCACGGTCCGCGACGGCGACCCGACGCTGCCGGCCCCCCGGCCCGCCGACCCCGAGCGGGTCGGCCAGCACGGCCTGGAGATCGTCGCGGCGCTCAGCGAGAGCGTAGACATCCGGCCCGAGCCGCACGGCAAGCGCGTCACCGCGCGCATCACACTGCCCACCGCCGCCCCGGCGCCCGGTACCACCCACGGCCACGGCGCCGCGGGGCAGCCCGCACTCAGCTGACCCCCGGCCGGCTCCCGGTCCCGGCCGGGCCGGTGCTCAGCCGAGTCCGATGTGCAGACGCACCGTGGTGCGGCCCCGATCGGTGTGCACCTCCAGGAGGTCGCACAGCTGGCGCACCACCCACATGCCGTGTCCGCGTGGCTGCCCCGGATCCGGCGGCAGATAGCCCAGGTACCAGTGCGCCTCGTCGCCACCGCGGCTGGTGACGTCGCACACCACCCGGCGCCCGGAGCGGCGCAGCGAGAGGTGCCCCGCTCCCGAACCGTGCTGCACGGCGTTGGTGGCCACCTCGTTGACCGCGAACACCAGGCGCTCCGCGCGCTCCGGTGACAGGCCGAGCCCCGCCGCCGCCTTCGCGACCTCCTGGCGCACCGCCGTGAGATCGGCCCCGAAGCGCATGCTGACGTCCTCTCCCTCGGCGGCCACGGGCATCGGCGCCCGCCGCCAGCCGCCGTCCTCGGTGGGTGCCGTGTAACCGGCACTCGGCCGCGCCGAAGCGCCCACGGCCAGCTGCGGATGGGTGCGCCGCGCGTCGGCCACCACGCCCTCGGGCAGTACCCGGGTGTCGTACGGGCAGATGATCGAGGCCGGGCAGGCGGCGAAGGTCAGGTTGACCGCGGCCTCGTAGCGCGTCCACTCGGCGGTCTCCAGCGCGTCCAGGCCGCGCCACACCGGCTCGCCGACGACCCGTATCCGCGTGTGGCGCCCGGGCCGGGTGTGCTCGTCGACGTATCGGCGGTAGGCGCCCAGGGTGTTGCCCGGCGACTCGTAGAACTCCTCGGCGAAGAGGAACTCCACCTCCCGCGCGGTGCCTCCCAGTGCCTGGCGGAGCAGTTCGGTGTTGGCCGCCGTGTTCACGGACAGCACCGCCTCGCCCCGCTCCACGCCCTCGCGGAGGAACGGGGCGGTCGTGGCGAGGAACTCCGCGTCGCTGCCGTAGACCAGGCCCCGGTGGGTCAGCCCCCCGGCGCCGCACGGCGCGGGAGCGGTGCTCGCGGTGCTCACGCGCCGGCCCCCCGCGCCGTGACCACCAGGGCGGGGACGTCGGCGAAGCCGACCATGCCGATCACCTGGCACAGCAGCGGGGCCAGCTCCCCGACCCGCAGCCGCCGGCCGGCCTCCAGCCGGGCGGCGGCGTGGGCCAGCACCCGCACCCCGCCCAGGTCGATGAACTCCAGCCCGGACATGTCCACACGGACGTCGCCCGGCCAGTGCAGGGCCGTCTCCAGCGCCGCGGCCAGGGCGTCGCAGGTGCGGTAGTCGACGCTGCCCACCACCCGCAGCGTGCGCCGGCCGCCCCGGAAGGACGGCACCAGCCGCAGCGTGCCGTCGGCGTACAGCGGCTCGGGCTCCACCTCGCCCGGGTGGCAGCCGTGGAAGGCGGCCAGCTGCTCGGCGGAGAACCGGCGGGTGTCGTACTGGCAGATCGCCGACGCCGGACCGCCGGCGAACACCGCGTTGACCTTCGTCTCGTACTCGGCGAGCCGCTCCGCACCGGGGACGTCGCGCAGCGCCCAGCCCATCTCGCCGCTCACCCGGAAGCCGGTGTACCCGGCGGCCAGGGACGCCTCGACCTCCTGCCACAGGCCGGCCACCATGGCATCGGGGTCGAAGGAGCCCGCGGCGAGGTAGCTCTCGTCCGCCGTGGTCACCGCGAGCTGCCCGGTGGCCAGCGCCGGACCCGGGTCCGTCCCGGAGCCGGCCAGCCAGCCGAGCACCTCCGCCGGGGCGCTGGTGTCGGCGAAGTACATCACGCGCTCCCCGCGCCGCAGGCCCTCGGTCAAGTAGGCGGCCACGACGCGGCGTTGCTCGGCGTCGTCGCCGTACGCAAGACACAAGTGGTCGTGGTGGCCCATGTCCTGGACTCGGCGCTCGGCACCCGCGTGAGCGATCACCCCGGCCTCCCTGCCCCTTCCCCGGGAGGATCTCTCCCCGGGGAACTGTGTAGCGCACACACTATCCGCTGCCCGCGGATCGCTCATGCCCGCAGTGCGGCGACGGCCTCCTCGGCTGTCGCATGGAAGGTGAAGACCTGGTCGAGGCCGACCACTTGGAAGACGCGCATCTGGTCCGGCGTCACCCCGGCCAGGCTGAGCCGGGAACCGGCCGCCTGGGCGCGCTGGTAGGCGGTGATGAGCACGGTGATGCCGGTGGAGTCGCAGTAGGCCAGCCCGGACAGGTCGAGGACCACGCCGTGCTCGTCGAACGGGGCCTCGTCCACCGCCCTGCCGAGCAGACGCGCGGTGTGGTGGTCCAGTTCGCCGGCGACCTCCAGGACGAGGGGGCCGGGGGAGGGGCGGCGCGGGGTGACGGTCAGCAGGTGGTCGTGGTCGGTCACCGGTGCTCCTGGGTGCGGATCTCGGGGTGTGCGGGGACGGACAGGGCGAGCAGCGCGGTGTCGTCGCCGACACCCTCGCCCAGGTGGTGCAGCAGCGTCTCGACGGAGCCGAGCAGCTCCGCCGCGCTGTGGACGCCCGCGGCGGAGAGGTGCCGGGTCAGCCCGTCCTCCCCGAGCATGGCGCCGCCGGGCAGCCGGGCCTCGGTCAGCCCGTCGGTGTAGAGGAGCAGGCTGTCCCCGGGCGCCAGCCGCGTGGTGGTCTGCACGAACCGGGGCGCGGGCAGGATGCCGATGAGCTGCCCGCCGGCCGTGGAGACGGCCCTCACCCTCCCGTCGGCGCGCACGACGAGCGCCGAGGGGTGGCCGCCGCCCGCCAGGGTCAGGGTGCAGGAACCGTCGGGCAGCGGCGTCAGCAACCCGAAGACCGCGGTGCAGTACCGGGGAAGGTCGCCCTGGTGCTCGCGCTTGAGGACACTGTCCAGATTGCGCAGGACCGCGCAGGGATCGGGGTCGTAGATCGCGGCGGCGCGCAGCGTGTAGCGGGTCAGCGAGGTGTACGCGGCGGCGGACGCGCCCTTCCCGCACACGTCGCCAAGGAAGAAGGCCCAGCGGCCGTCGTCCAGCGGGAACAGGTCGTAGAAGTCGCCGCCGACCTCCTGCGCGGACGCCGTGTGGTAGGCCGCCGCGGTGTCCAGGCCGGGTACCTCCGGCAGCGCCGGCGGGAGCAGGGTGCGCTGGAGCGTGCGGGCCAGGTGCTCGGCCTCGGCCCGCCTGTCGCGCTCGGCGGCGACCGTGCGGATCGCCGAGAGCCGCAGCTCCAGCTCGTCCATCACCAGCGCGGCCAGCTCGCGCAGCGACTCCAGCTGGCCCTCGGTGGGCCGGCGCGGCCGGGTGTCCAGGACGTCCACGGTGCCCAGCCGTTCGCCGGCGGCCGTGACGATGGGGGCGGCGGCGTAGAACCGGACGCCCGCCTCGCCCCGTACCAGCGGATGGCCGGCGGTCCGGGCGTCGCGGCCGGTGTCGCGCACCACGTAGGGCTCGCGGTGCAGGATGGCCGAGGCGCTCAGCCCCGGCTCGCGGGTGATCTCCGTCACGTCCTCGGCGAGGCCGTGGGCGGCCTTGAACCACACGCGGTCGCTGTCCACGATCGCCACCGTGGCCATCGGCACGTCGAAGATGCGGGCCGCAAGGGCCGCGATCCGGTCGAACGCGCCGTCGGGCGGGGTGTCCAGGACGCGGTAGCGGCGCACGGCGGCCAGCCGCGCCCGCTCCCCTTCCCCTGGCGCCTGTGCGCGGGGCACGCGCACGCGAGTCGTCGTCACCTTTACCCCTGTTTCCCTCGATGCCGGGACCTCACCCCGTCATCGGGATCGTTGCCGCGATCAGCGGGCTTATCCTACGAAGTCGTCAGCACCGGTGGGCGTGAGCGAGAGGGTGACCAGTGACGCGTGCGGAAGACGCCGAACACCAGCCGGCGGCCGGGACCGGCGTGTTCGACGCCGACCCGGAGATCGGCCGGGACCTGGCGCTGGTGGACTGGGCGGCGACCCCGCTGGGGCCGCCCGAGCAGTGGCCGCAGAGCCTCAGGACCGCCGTCAGCATCCTGCTGTCCTCGCGGTTCTCCATGTGGATGGCCTGGGGCCCGGAGCTGACCTTCTTCTGCAACGCCGCCTACCGGCGCGACACCCTCGGCACCAAGTACCCCTGGGCGCTCGGCCGTCCGGCCAGCGAGGTGTGGGCGGAGATCTGGGACGACATCAGCGACCGCATCGACCGGGTGATGACCACCGGCGATGCCACCTGGGACGAGGGCCTGCTGCTCTTCCTGGAGCGCAACGACTACGTGGAGGAGAGCTACCACACCTTCTCCTACAGCCCGCTGCGCGACGACGACGGCTCCGTGGTCGGCATGCTCTGCGTGGTCAGCGAGGACACCGAACGCGTCATCGGCGAGCGGCGCATGGGCACCCTGCGCGACCTGGGCTCCGATCCCAGCGTGGTGCGCACCGAGCAGGAGGTGCGGGCCTTCGCCGGCGTCCAGCTCGGCCGCAACCTGCGCGACCTGCCCGCCACCCTCACCTACCTGTTCCGGCCCGACGGCTCGGCGGCCCTGGCCGGTACCAGTGGCGTGCCCGCCGGCCATCCCGCCGCCCCGGCCCTGCTGCCGGCCGACGGCACCGGTGTCCCCGACGGCACCGGTGCCCCCGACGGCCCGGGCCTCGCCTGGCCCGCCGAGGCACTCGCGGCCGGCGAGACCGTGCTGCTCCCGCTGGACGGGACGCCCTTCGCCGGGCTGCCCGCCGGGGACTGGCCGCTGCCGCCCACCGAGGCCCTGCTGGTCCCGCTGCTCCGCCAGGGCGCCGCGCCGTACGGCTTCCTGGTCGCCGGACTGAACCGGTACCGCCTCCTGGACGAGGGCTACCGCGGTTTCGTCGAGCTGGTCGCCGGCCACCTCGCGGCCGGTCTCGACAGCGCCCGCAGCTACGAGGCACAGCAGCGGCGCGCCGAGGAACTGGCCGAGCTGGACCGCGCCAAGACCGCCTTCTTCTCCAACATCAGCCACGAGTTCCGCACCCCGCTGACGCTGATCCTGGGCCCGGTGGAGGAACTGCGTGCCCGCCTCGCGGACGCGGGACCCGAGGTCACCGAGGAACTGGAGGCCGTCCACCGCAACGGGCTGCGCCTCGGCAAGCTGGTCAACTCGCTCCTGGACTTCTCCCGGATCGAGGCCGGCCGCATGCAGGCCCGCTACGAGCCGGTCGACCTCGCCGCCGTCACCGCCGAACTGGCCAGCGTCTTCCGCTCCGCCGTCGACAAGGCCGGCCTGCGTTTCGACCTCTCCTGTCCGCCGCTGCCCGAGCGGGTGTACCTCGACCGCGGCATGTGGGAGAAGGTGGTCCTCAACCTGCTCAGCAACGCCCTGAAGTTCACCTTCGACGGCTCGGTGGGCGTCTCGGTCGACGCGGAGGACGGCCACGCCGTGGTGCGGATCGCCGACACCGGCATCGGGGTGCCCGCCGAGGAGATGCCCCGCCTGTTCGAGCGCTTCCACCGCATCGAGAACGCCCGCTCCCGGTCAAACGAGGGCAGCGGCATCGGTCTCGCCCTGGTGAAGGAGCTGGTCGGCCTGCACGCCGGCACCATCACCGCCGACAGCACCGAGGGCGAGGGCACCCGGTTCACCGTCCGGCTGCCCTTCGGCAGCGCCCACCTGCCCGAGGACGCCCTCGTGCCCGAGGAGGGCGGCGGGGTCTCGGCGGCGGCCGACCCCTACCTCCAGGAGGCCCTGCGCTGGCTGCCGGACGCGCCGGCCGAGCCGGTGGGCGACGCCGGCACCGAGGCGGCCGGGCTCACCACGGGTCCCGGTGTCACGGCCCGGGTGCTCGTCGCCGACGACAACGCCGACATGCGGGACTACCTCTCCCGCATCCTGCGCGCCGCCGGCTACCGGGTCGACACGGTGGTGGACGGCCTCAGCGCCCTCGGCGCCGTGCGCGCCGACACCCCCGACCTCGTGATCAGCGACGTGATGATGCCGGGTCTGGACGGTCTCGGCCTGGTCGCCGCCCTGCGCACCGACCCGCGCACCGCCTCCGTGCCGGTGCTGCTGCTGTCCGCCCGGGCCGGGCAGGAGGCGTCCATCGAGGGCCTCCAGGCCGGCGCCGACGACTACCTCGTCAAGCCCTTCGCCGCGGCCGAACTCCTCGCCCGGGTGCGGGCCAACGTCGAGCTGGCCCGAGTGCGCAACCACCAGGCGCGCTGGCGCACCGCGCTGGTCGACTCCCTCCAGGAGGCGTTCTTCGTCTGCGACGAGGACGGCGCCGTCGTCGAGATCAACACCGCCTTCACCGACATCCTCGGCTTCGGCCCCGAGGACCTGCCCTACCGGCCGGTCCACCCCTGGTGGCCCGACGAGGTCGCCGACCCCGAGGGCCACCGGCAGGTCGCCGACGCCTTCGCCCAGCTCATGGGCAGCCCCAAGGGCTCGTACACCATCCCCGTCACCCACCGCGACGGGCACCGGCTGTGGGTCACGGCCAGCTTCAACCAGGCCCACGACCCCGACAGCGGACGCCGCGTCACCGTCGGCACCTTCCGCGACGTCACCGCCGAGCACTACGTCGTCCAGCGCAAGAGCGCGCAGGCCGCCCTCGGCATGCGGCTGACCCAGGCGACCAGCCTCGGCGAGGCCCTGGAGGGCTCGCTGGCCGAACTCAAGGACCTCTGGCGGGCCGAGCGGGTGGTCGCCGCCGTCGCCGACGGCCGCCCGCACCCCACCCTCACCTCGACCGAGCCCGGCCTCGGCTGGCAGGACCTGCCCGCCGAGCGCCGCGCCGCCCTCGCCGGCTGGCTCGCCGAATCCACGCTGGCCCCCATCGAGGACACCGGCGGCGCGGGCATCGCCGTGAGCCACCCGCAGGGCACCATGGCCCTGTGGATCGACCTCGGCGGGCAGCGGCCCTTCACCGCCGAGGACCAGCTCCTGCTCTCGCTGCTCGCCGGCCAGCTCGCCCAGGGCCTGGCCCGCGCCCACCAGATCGACCAGCAGCGCGAGACGGCCATCGCCCTCCAGCGCGCCATCCTCGGCCCCTCCCACCTGCCCGAGGGCTTCGCCGTGCGCTACGAGCCCGCAACCCGGCCGCTGGAGGTCGGCGGCGACTGGTACGACACGGTGCGGCTGCCGGACGGCCGGATCGGCATCGTCGTCGGCGACTGCGTCGGGCGCGGCCTGGAGGCCGCCACCGTCATGGGGCAACTGCGCAGCGCCTGCCGCGCGCTGCTGCTCCAGGACTCCAGCCCCGCGCAGACCCTGATGGCCCTTGACCACTTCGCCGCCGGCATCCCCGGCGCGGTGTGCACCACCGTCTTCTGCGGCGTCCTCGACCCCGAGACCGGCCACCTCACCTACTCCAGCGCCGGCCACCCGCCCGGTATCCTCACCCACCCCGACGGTGCCACCGTCCTGCTCGACCAGGGGCGCTCGGTGCCGCTGGCGGTGCGGCCGGGGCGCAGCCGCCCCGAGGGCACCTGCACCGTGCCGGCCCGCGCCACGCTGCTGCTCTACACCGACGGTCTCGTGGAGCGCCGCCGCCGCCCGCTGACCGACGGCATAGACCAGGCCAGCGAGGCCGTCCAGGAAGGCCGCAACGTCGCCGTCGACGACCTGGCCAACCAGGTCATGGCCCGTCTCGCGCCCAGCGGCGGCTACGACGACGACGTCGCCCTGCTGCTCTACCGGCACCCGGCGCCGCTCGACATGGCGTTCCCGGCCGAGTCCTCGCAGCTCGCGCCGGTCCGCAAGGCGCTGCGCAGCTGGCTCGACCAGTGCGAACTGTCGCCGCGCACCGTGCAGAACATCCTGGTCGCGGCCGGCGAGGCGTGTGCCAACGCCATCGAGCACGGCCACCGCGACGCCCCCGGCGACATGGTCAGGCTGCGCGCCGAGGCACTCGTGGACGACCTGCGCCTCGTCGTCGTGGACACCGGGTGCTGGAAGACGCCCCAGCCCGAACTCAACCCCCACCGTGGTCGCGGCGTGGCCCTGATGCGCGCCCTGATGCAGCACGTCACCATCACCTCCGGCGCCGCCGGGACCACCGTCGACATGCACACGAGGATCGCCTGATGACCACGCCGCTCACCCTCACCCCCGGTCGACGGTCCGACGGGGCCCACCTGCTCACCGTGGTGGGAGAGATCGACATGAGCAACACCGAGGACCTGGCCACCGCCATCGAGGCCACCGCCGGGCCCCTGGTGATCGACCTCACGGCGGTGGAGTACCTGGACAGCGCCGGCCTGAGCGTGCTGTTCAGCCACACCGACCGCATCGAACTCATCGCCACGCCGCTGCTCGCCCCGGTCCTGGACATCTCCGGCCTCGCCGACCTGACCACGGTGCACGGCACCGGGTGAGGTCCCCGGTCACCGGGTGCGGCCCTTGGTGCCTCGCCGGCCGGGGCCGGATGGCACACTGAGGTCCGGCGGGTCCACCGGGGCACCGGAGGCGGAAGAGGTACGGATGCGGGTCGGGGAGGGAACGTGAGGCTGCTGCACACCTCCGACTGGCACCTGGGCCGGTCCTTCCACCGGGTCGGCATGCTCGGCGCCCAGCGCGACTTCGTCGGCCACCTCGTGGCCACCGTGCGCGAGCACGCCGTGGACGCGGTGGTCGTCGCTGGCGACGTCTACGACCGCGCGGTGCCGCCGCTGGCCGCCGTCGAGCTGTTCGACGACGCCCTGCACCGGCTGGCCGCGCTCGGCGTGCCCACGGTGATGATCTCCGGCAACCACGACTCGGCCCGCCGCCTCGGCGTGGGCGCCGGGCTGATCGGCCGGGCCGGCGTCCACCTGCGCACCGACCCGGCCGGCTGCGGCGAGCCGGTACTCCTCGACGACGCCCACGGACCGGTCGCCTTCTATGGGCTGCCCTACCTCGAACCCGCCCTCGTCAAGGCCGAGTTCGGCGTGGACCGGCCCGGCCACGAGGCGGTGCTCGGCGCCGCCATGGACCGGGTCAGGGCCGACCTCGCCGGACGCCCGCCCGGCACCCGCTCCGTCGTCCTCGCGCACGCCTTCGTCACCGGCGGCGAACCCAGCGACAGTGAACGGGACATCACCGTCGGCGGCGTCGCCGCCGTGCCGGCCGGCGTCTTCGACGGCGTCGACTACGTGGCCCTCGGCCACCTGCACGGCTGCCAGATGCTGACCGACCGCGTCCGCTACTCCGGCTCTCCGCTGCCGTACTCCTTCTCGGAGGCCGCGCACCGCAAGAGCATGTGGCTGGTCGACCTCGGCGCCGACGGGTCGGTCACCGCCGAACGCCTCGACTGCCCGGTGCCGCGCCCGCTGGCCAGGATCCGCGGCACCCTGGAGGAGCTGCTCGCCGATCCGGAGCTGGTCCGGCACGAGGAGGCGTGGGTCGAGGCGACGCTCACCGACCCGGTGCGGCCCGCCGACCCGATGGCCCGGCTCGCCGCCCGCTTCCCGCACACCCTGAGCCTGCTCTTCGACCCCGGGCGCACCGAGGACGACGCCGCCCTCTCCTACGCCCGGCGGCTGGCCGGCCGCAGCGACCAGGAGATCGCCGAGGACTTCGTGGCGCACGTGCGCGGGACCGGTCCCGACGGCGCCGAACGGGCCGTGCTGCGGGACGCGTTCGACGCGGTGCGCGCCGAGGAGACGGTACGGGAGGTGGCCCGGTGAGGCTGCGCGGCGAGGAGACGGCAAGGGGGGTGGCCCGGTGAGGCTGCACCGCCTGGACGTCACCGCCTTCGGGCCCTTCGGCACCACCCAGCGCGTCGACTTCGACGAGCTGTCCGCCGCCGGGCTCTTCCTGCTGCACGGCCCGACCGGCGCCGGCAAGACCTCCGTCCTGGACGCCGTCTGCTACGCGCTGTACGGATCGGTGCCGGGCGCCCGGCAGAGCGGCCAGGGCACGGCCCTGCGCAGCGACCACGCCGAGCCCGGCACCCGCACCGAGGTGCGCCTGGAACTCACCGTCGCGGGACGCCGCCTGGAGGTCACCCGGCAGCCGCCCTGGGAACGCCCCAAGCGGCGCGGCACCGGCACCACCGTCGACAAGGCCCAGACCTGGCTGCGCGAGTACGACGCCGGACGCGCGGCCTGGCGCGACCTCAGCCGCTCCCACCAGGAGGTCGGCGAGGAGGTCACCCAGCTGCTCGGCATGAGCCGCGAGCAGTTCTGCCAGGTCGTGCTGCTGCCCCAGGGCGACTTCGCACGCTTCCTGCGGGCCGACGCCGAGGCGCGCGGCAAGCTGCTCGGCCGGCTCTTCGACACCCGGCGCTTCGCCGACGCCGAGAAGCACCTGGCCGAGCTGCGGCGGGCCGGCGAGACGCGGGTCCGCGAGGGCGACACCGCGCTGCTCGCCGACGCCCACCGCATGCAGCAGGCGGCCGGCGGCGCCATGGAGCTGCCGGACCGGGCGCCGGGCGAACCGGGCCTCGCCGAGGCCGTGCTGGCCGCCGCCGCCGTGGCCCGCAGTACCGCCGTCGAGCACCTGGACCTCGCCGAGCAGCGGCTCTCCGCCGCCGAGGCCGCGCAGGAGGCCGCCGACCGCGAGCTGGCCGGCACCCGCGAGCGGGACCGGTTGCAGCGCCGCTCGGCCGAGGCCCGCCGGCGGGCGGAGCTGCTGGCCGAGCGCGCCGGGGAGCATCAGGACGACGAGCGGCGCATGGCGCGCGCCCGCAAGGCCGAGGCGGTGGCGCCCGCACTCGACCTGCGGGAGGCCGCCGACGCCGAGCACCGGCAGGCGGCCGCCGCCGAGCGGGCGGCCCGGGCCCCGCTGCCGGCCGGCCTCGCGGACGCCGGCGCCGCCGGGCTCGCCGCCGCCGCCCGCCGCAGCGCCGAGGAGCTGGGCCGCCTGGAGTCGGCCCGGCGCGCCGAGGAGCGCCTCACCGGCCTCGCCGGCGAGCGCGACGCCCTCGGCCGCCAGGAGCGCGCCGACGGCGAGGTGCTGCACGAGGCGGAGACCTGGCTGGCCGGCTGGGAGAGCGCCCGCGCCGCCGTCCAGGACCGTATCGACAGCGCGCAGCAGGCCGCTGCCCGCGCCGAACAGCTCGCCGAGCGCCGCGAGTCGGCCCGGCACCGGCTGGCGTCGGCCCGCGAGCGCGACCGGCTGGCCGCCGAGACCGAACAGGCGGGCCGGGAGGCCGTGGCCGCCGCGCAGCGCGCCGTCGACGCCCGCGCCCACTGGCTCGATCTCAAGGAGCAGCGGCTGACCGGCATCGCCGCCGAACTCGCCGCGCACCTCGCTCCCGGCGAGCCCTGTGCCGTCTGCGGGGCCACCGAACACCCCGCGCCCGCCCGCCGGGACGCCGGGCACGTCGACCGGGCCACGGAGGAGCGGGCCTTCGCCGGCCACCAGCACGCCGAGGAACTGCGCGCCGAGGCCGAGCGGCACGCGGGCGCCCTGCGCGAGGCTCTCGCCGCCGCCACGGCCGAGGCCGGCGACGCGCCCGCCGGGCAGTTGGCCGCCGAGGCCGAGGAGATCGAACGGGAGCACACGCGGGCCCGTGGCGCCGCCTCCGCGCTGCACGCCGCGCAGGAGGAGCTGCGCCTGGCCCTCCAGGAGCACGAGCGGCGCACCGCCGCCCGGCAGCAGGCCGCCGTGCGGGCCGCCTCCCGGGTCGGCGAACGGGAGCGCCTGGACCGCGAGGCCGCCGCGCTGGAGACCGAGCTGACCGAGGCCCGCGGCGACGCCGGCAGCGTGGCCGCCCGCGCCGCCCAGCTGGAGCGCCGGGCCGCGCTGCTCACCGACGCCGCCGGCGCCGCCCGGGCCGCCGAGGACACCGCCCGGCGCCTGAAGGACACCGACGCCCGGCTGGCCGACGCCGCCTTCCGGGCCGGCTTCGACACCCCGCGCGACGCCGCCGCCGCGCTCCTCACCGACGACGCGCACCGCGCGCTGCAACGCCGCCTGGACGCCTGGCAGTCCGAGGACGTCGCCGTGCGCACGGTGCTCGCCGAGGCCGACACCGCCGAGGCCGCCCGGCAGCCGGCCGCCGACCTCGCGGGCGCCCAGCGGGCCGCCGACGAGGTGGGGCGGCGGCTGCGCACGGCCGCCTCCGCCCGGGACGCCGCCGCCCGCACCCGCGCCGACCTGGCCCGGCTGTCCGCCGGCGCCACGGCCGCCGCCCGCAGGATCGCCCCGCTGCGCGCCGAGCACGACCGGGTCGCCCGGCTCGCCGCCCTCGCCGCGGGCACCTCGGCGGACAACGAGCGCCGGATGCGCCTGGAGTCGTACGTGCTCGCCGCCCGCCTCGAACAGGTCGCCGCCGCCGCGACCGCGCGGCTTGCCCGGATGTCCGCCGGGCGCTACACCCTCGTCCACTCCGACGACCGCACCGGGCGCGGACGCAGCGGGCTCGGCCTGCACGTGGTGGACGCCTGGACCGGGCGGGAGCGGGACACGTCCACGCTCTCCGGCGGCGAGACGTTCTTCGCCTCCCTCGCCCTCGCGCTCGGCCTCGCCGACGTGGTCACCGACGAGGCGGGCGGCGTCCGCCTGGACACCCTCTTCATCGACGAGGGCTTCGGCAGCCTCGACGACCAGACCCTGGACGAGGTCCTCGACGTCCTCGACTCGCTGCGCGAGCGGGACCGCAGCGTCGGCATCGTCAGCCATGTCGCCGACCTGCGCCGCCGGGTCCACGCCCAGCTGGAGGTCGTCAAGGGGCGGACCGGCTCGGTGCTGCGGCAGCGCGGCGCCGGCGGCTGAAACCCGCCGCTCAGCGGCCCAGGGCGCGGCGGGGGAGCGGGGAGGAGTAGACGACGCTCGTCGTCACCGAGCCGAGCGCCCCGATCCGCCCGGAGACCTCCTCCAGGTGGCGCATCGAGCGGGCCGCGACCTTGATGACGAAGCAGTCGTCCCCGGTGACGTGGTGCGCCTCCAGGATCTCCGGCGTGACCGCGACCAGGTCGTGGAACGGCTTGTAGTTGCCGGTGGGGTACCTGAGCCGCACGAAGGCCAGGATCGGTAGCCCCAGCCGGTCGGGGTCCACGACCGCCGAGTAGCCCTGGATGACCCCCGCCTCCTCGAGCCGCCGCACGCGTTCGGTGACCGCGCTCGCGGACATGGAGACGGCACGGGCCAGGTCGGCGAAGCTCGCCCGCCCGTCCTGCTGGAGGGCGTCGAGGATGAGCCAGTCGGTGGCGTCGGGGGAATACGCGGTCATGGGCCATGCATAGCAGTGGAATCCACGGCGGATCAAGAGAAGTGCCGGGGTTGCTCCCTTCAGGGCGCCGGACGTTCTCCGTAGATTTCCTGCTCCAGGAGATCACCCGCGAGAGGCCCCCGGATGAACGCCACAGCCACTGCCACCGCCCCCGCCGCCAACGCCGTCCTGCGCGTCGCCCCCGCCGCGCCGGCCGAGGCCGCCGCCCACTTCCGGGCGAGCCTCGCCTTCCACGCCGACGTCTCCGACGTCGCCGCCGCGCTCACCGCCGGGGGCGACCCCGGGTTCGTCGTCCTCGACTCCCGCTCCACCGAGGCGTGGGACCAGGGCCACGTCCCCGGTGCCGTCCACCTGCCGACCGCGCTCATCGCCGAGCAGGCCGAGCGGCTCCTCGACCCGTCCGTGCCGGTCGTCACCTACTGCTGGGGCCCGGGCTGCAACGGCGCCGCCCGGGCCGCCCTCGCGCTCGCCGAACTCGGCTACCGGGTCAAGGAGATGCTCGGCGGCTTCGAGTACTGGGCGCGCGAGGGCCTCCCCTACGAGACCTGGCAGGGCGAGGAGCGGCGCCCCGCCGACCCGCTGACCGCGCCCGTCGGCGCCGACGACTGCGGCTGCTGACGGGCGGCGGCAGGAGCCGGCTCAGAGCCGCGACAACTCGTCCACCAGGTCGTCCAGGCCCAGCGAGCCCTGCGAGAGGGCGGCCATGTGCCAGGCTTTGGCGTCGAAGGCGTCGCCGTGCCGGGCACGGGCGTTCTCCCGGCCGATCAGCCAGGCCCGCTCGCCGAGCTTGTAGCCGATCGCCTGGCCCGGGATCGACAGGTACCGGGTCAGCTCGCTCTCCACGAAGTCCGCCGGGCGGCTGCTGTGCGCGCCGAAGAACTCCTGCGCCAGCTCCGGGGTCCAGCGCTCGCCCGGGTGGAACGGCGAGTCCGCCGGGATCTCCAGCTCCAGGTGCATGCCGATGTCCACGATGACCCGCACCGCCCGCATCATCTGGGCGTCCAGGTAGCCGAGCCGCTCCTCGGCGTCGGTGAGGAAGCCCAGCTCGTCCATCAGCCGCTCCGCGTAGAGCGCCCAGCCCTCGGCGTTGGCGCTGACCATGCCGACGGACGCCTGGTAGCGGGAGAGGTCCTCGGCCACGTGCGTCCACTGGGCCAGCTGGAGGTGGTGGCCCGGCACGCCCTCGTGGTACCAGGTGGAGACCAGGTCGTAGACCGGGAAGCGGGTCTGCCCCATCGTCGGCAGCCAGGTCCGGCCCGGCCGCGAGAAGTCCTCCGACGGCGAGGTGTAGTACGGCGCGGCGGCGCTGCCCGCCGGGGCGATCCGCGACTCCACCCGCCGCACCCGCTCCGCGAGTTCGAAGTGCGTGCCGTCCAGCGCCTCGATCGCCCGGTCCATCAGGCCCTGCAGCCAGTCCCGGACCTCGTCCACGCCCTCGACGTGCCGGCCGTGCTCGTCCAGGTGCGCCAGCGCCACCCAGGGCGTCTCGGCGCCCGGCAGCACCTTCTCCGCCTCCTCGCGCATCTCGCCGAGCAGCCGCCGGTACTCGTCCCAGCCGTACGCGTACGCCTCGTCCAGGTCCAGGTCGGTGCCGTTGAAGTAGCGCGCCCAGCGGGCGTAGCGCTCCCGGCCCGCCGTGTCGGGGGCGCCCGCGACGGCCGGCGCGTACACGTCGCGCAGGAAGTCCCGCAGCTCCGCCACGGCCGCGGTGGCGCCCCGGGCCGCCGCGTCCAGCTCCGCGCGCAGCGCCTCGGGTCCGGGGGCCGCGAAGTCCTCGAACCAGCCCCGGCCCTCGCCGGTGTCAGCCCACTCGCCGAGCTGCCCGACGAAGGTGGCGACCGGGCGGGGCGCCGCGTACAGCTTGCGCTCCAGGCCGAGTTCGAGCGACTCGCGGTAGCCGGCGAGGGCGGCCGGCACCGCGCGCAGCCGCTCGGCGACCCGCGACCAGTCCTCGTCCGTCTCGGTCGGCGTGATCGTGAAGACCTCCCGCACGGAGTGCGCGGCGGTGCCCATGTTGCCGACCGCGCGCAGCCCCTCCTCCGCCTCGTGCACGGCGAGTTCGGCGGTCAGGCGCTCCCGCAGCAGCTTGGCGCAGCGCCGCTCGACGTCGCTGTCCCCGCCCGGCCTGCGCTCCGCCTCGGCGAGGCGGTCGAGGGTGGTGCGGGCCAGCCGGGCGAGGGCCTCCTGCCCGGCGGGCGACAGGTCGGGCAGGCGGCTGGAGCTCTCCGGCGCGCCGAGGTAGGTGCCGGTGACCGGGTCGAGGGCGATCAGATCGTCGACGTAGGCGTCGGCGACCTGGCGGGGCAGCGGGTTCGTGATCTCTGACATGCCGCCATCCTCGTACGGACACCGGTGCCGCGTCAGCCCCGTCCGGCCTTCCCCGTCCGGCTTTCTCAGGGCGGCAGCAGGGGGCCGCAGTCCCACTGCTGGAAGATCAGCCGCGTCTCCACGCGGGCCACCTCGCGGCGGGAGGTGAACTCGTCCAGGACCAGGCGTTGCAGGTCCGCCATGTCGGCGACGGCGACGTGCACCAGGTAGTCGTCGGGGCCGGTGAGGTGGAAGACGGTGCGCGACTCCGGCAGCGCCCGGATCCGGTCCACGAACGGGCCCACCAGCTCCCGCCGGTGCGGCCTGACCTGCACCGACAGCAGCGCCTGAAGGCCGCGGCCGAGGCGCGCCGGGTCCAGTTCGAGGCGGTGGCCGAGGATCACCCCGGCCCGCCGCAGCCGGGTCACCCGGTCCAGGCAGGTGGAGGGGGCCACGCCGACCTGGGCGGCGAGGTCGCGGTAGGTGGCCCGGGCGTCGTTCTGCAGCAGCCGCAGCAGGTGCAGGTCGACCGGGTCCAGTACGACGGAATCGGCCATCGGCCGAACGTAGCACGGCCGTTTACCGCGAGAGCCCGGCCGGTGTTCACTCTGCCGCCATGGAACCTGCCGCCATGGAATCCGCGCGCACCCCGAGGGCCCTGGACACCGAGGCCGTCCACGCCGGCCGCGACGACCTCGCGGGGCTCGGGCTGCACGCCGCGCCCATCGACCTGTCCACGACCTACCCCTCCCACGACAGCCGTGGCGAGGCCGCCCGCATCGACGCCTTCGCCGCCACCGGCGCCGACCCCGAGGGGCCGCCGGTCTACGGCCGGCTCGGCAACCCGACCGTCGCCCGCTTCGAGGCGGCCCTCGCCCGCCTGGAGGGCACCGAGGCCGCCGTCGCCTTCGCCAGCGGCATGGCCGCGCTGAGCGCCGTGCTGCTGGCCCGGGGCGCCATGGGGCTGCGGCACGTGGTGGCGGTGCGCCCGCTGTACGGGTGCAGCGACCACCTGCTGACCGCCGGGCTGCTCGGCACCGAGGTCACCTGGACCGACCCGGCCGGCATCACCGACGCGCTGCGCCCCGACACCGGTCTGGTCCTGGTGGAGTCGCCGGCCAACCCGACGCTCGCCGAGGTCGACCTGCGGGCCGTCGCGCACTCCTGCGGCTCGGTGCCGCTGCTGGTGGACAACACCTTCGCCACGCCGGTGCTCCAGCGGCCGGCCGAGCAGGGCGCCCGGCTGGTGCTGCACAGCGCCACCAAGTACCTGGGCGGCCACGGGGACGTGCTGGCCGGCGTGGTGGCCTGCGACGAGGAGTTCGCCGGGCGGCTGCGGCAGGTGCGGTTCGCCACCGGCGGCGTGCTGCACCCGCTCGCCGGCTACCTGCTGCTGCGGGGCCTGGCCACTCTGCCGGTGCGGGTCCGGGCGGCCTCGGCGAACGCCGCCGAGCTGGTCAGGCGGCTGACCGGCGACCCGCGGGTGGCCCGGGTGCACTACCCGCGGATCGGCGGCGCGATGATCGCCTTCGAGGTGCACGGCGACCCGCACGAGGTCGTCTCCCGGGTCCGCCTGATCACCCCGGCGGTCAGCCTCGGCAGCGTCGACACCCTCATCCAGCACCCGGCCTCCATCAGCCACCGCGTCGTGGACGCCGGCGACCGCCGGGGCGCCGGGGTGAGCGACCGGCTGCTGCGCCTCTCGGTGGGCCTGGAGGACGCCGGCGACCTCTGGGCCGACCTGGACCGGGCGCTCGGCGAGCCGGCCACGGCGATCCCGCTGCGGGAGGCGCTGGCCGGGTCGGAGTGACGCGCCCCGGGTGCGTCACTCGGTGGCGACCCGCTCCCCGGCCGGGGGAGTGGTGTCGGCGCCGGCACCGGTCCCGTCCAGGCGGGCGGTGACGACCAGGGTGCCCTCCTCGATCTGGTAGTCGAGGGGGAGGCCCAGGCCGCGCATGGCGGCGACCATCGCCGTGTTGGACGCCTGCGTCACGGCGTACACCCGGGCGCAGCCCGCCTCGGTGGCCATCGCGGTGAGCCGGGCCAGGAGTTCGCCGCCGATGCCCCGGTGCTGCCAGGCGTCCTCGACGAGCAGCGCGACCTCCGTCTCGTCGCCGTCCCACAGCAGGTGCCCGAGGCCGACGATCCGCCCGGAGGCGCTCTGCACCGCCAGCGTGCGGCCGTGGTGCGGGCTGAGCAGATGGCTCAGATAGCGGTCGGCGTCCCGGACCGGACCGTGGTAGCGCAGGCCGAGGGTGCGCGGCGAGCAGCGCTCGTGCATCGCCCGCGCCGCCGGGAGGTCGCGGGTGTCGGCCCGGCGGACCGTGAGGCCGCTGCCCGCGGGCAGCGGCAGCTCGTCCCGCCCGTGCGGGACGCGCGGGCCGAGCCGGGTGTCCAGCTCCACCAGGGCCCGGGCCCGGGCGAACTCGGTCGGCGTGAAGGGCAGGTACGGGCGCTCCACGGTGATGACACCGCCCTCGGGCGCGCGCAGCCGCAGCACGGTCTCCGCCAGGGCGCCCTCCTCGGGCACCTCCTCCGCCGCGCCCGCCGCCGTGGCGGGCAGCGACCGGATGGTGCAGCGGCCCAGCAACTGACGGAGCGCCAGGGGTAGTTCCGCGGTGTCCAGCGCGGTGCGGGCGGCGAGGCCGAGGATCCTGGTGGGCGCGTCGACGAGGTCGTGGGCGTCGGCCCGCTCGGTCCAGGTGTCGCGGCCCCCGGCCGCCGTGGCCGCCTCGGCCAGCTCGGAGCCGGCCAGTCCGGCCGGGACGCGGAGCAGGAACTCGTCCACCGTGCCCTCGGCGAGCGGGTGCGTCTGGAGGCTGAGGATGTCCACCCGCCGGTCGGCGAGGGACCCGCACAGCGCCGCGAGGGAGCCCGGGGCGTCCCGCACGGTGGTGCGCATCCGCCACAGGGCGCTCTCCTCGCCCGTCCCGGCCGGCGCCGCCGCGGGCGCCGGCCGGGCGCCGGTATCGTCCGTCGGCGGCGCGTGGTCGTGGCGGCGTGATCGCCAGGTGTGCAGGGCGGCGGTGGCGATGAGGGCGGCCACCGAGGCCAGGAGCATGGCGGGTACCCAGGTGCCGCTCCCCGTCAGGCGGGCGGCGGCCTCGGTCACTGCGGACACGTCTCGAGTCATGCTGCCACTGTGGAGGAACGGTATTGCGTGATCACGAACGCCTTGTGTCCGGTGGGTAAAGAACACTTACGGCGAGTTTGTTGCGGTTTCCACCATCCGGCCGCTCCTGCCCGATGCGTCCGCTCCCGTCCGCCCCGGTGTCGGCCGCGCACCGGGGGATGACGCCGGCGCGCGGCCCGCCGGCCAGATTACGGGACCCCGTCGCCGGCGGCCTTCGCCATCAGCTCCACCCCGGCCCGGATCCGGGCCGGGGTCAGGTGCGCGTACCCGAGGACCAGCCGCACCTCGCCGTCGGCCGCCGCGCCCGCCGTGCCGTGCCGGTACTGCGTCAGAGCCCGCACCTCGACGCCGGACTCCGCCGCGCGGGCCAGGAAGCGCTCCTCGGGCCCGTGGCGCCCCGGCAGTGCGGCGATGGCGTGCAGGCCCGCGGCGATGCCGGAGACCCGGGAGCCGGGGAAGTGCTCCGCCAGCGCGGCGACCAGGGTGTCGCGCCGCTCACGGTAGGCGCGCTGGCAGGCCCGCAACTGGCGGTCGTAGTCCCCGCGTTCCACGAAGTGGGCGAAGGCGGCCTGGTCGAGGGAGGGGTGGCCGAGGTCCAGGGTCCGCTTGCGCTCGACCACCTCGGCCGCCAGCCGCTCCGGCACCAGCAGCCAGCCGAGGCGCAGTCCCGGTGCGAGGGACTTGCTCACCGACCCCGTGTAGGCGACGTGTTCGGGGTCGAGGCCCTGGAGGGCGCCCACCGGGGCGCGGTCGTAGCGGAAGTCGCCGTCGTAGTCGTCCTCCAGGATCAGCCCGTCCACCGAGCGGGCCCAGGCGAGGAGTTCGGCGCGCCGCCGGGCCGAGTAGGCGATGCCGGTGGGGAACTGGTGGGCGGGCGTCGTCACCACGCACCGCACGCCCGAGGCCCTGAGCGCGCCCGGCTCCAGGCCCTCCCCGTCCAGGGGCAGCGGCACGGTGGAGACGCCCGCCGCCGCGTACAGCTCGCTGTGCTGCGGGCTGCCGGGGTCCTCGACGCCCACCGTGCGCGTCCCGCGCGCGTGCAGCACGAAGCCGAGCAGCGTGGTCGCCTGGGCCACGCCCGAGACGACGACGATCCGCTCCGGGTCCGCGACCACGCCCCGGCGCCGGGCGAGCAGCCCGGCCAGCGCCGTCCGCAGCCGGGGCAGTCCGCGCGGGTCGGGGTAGCCGAGGTCCTCGTGCGCGAGGCCCGCGAGGACGGCGCGCTGGGCCGCCGCCCACGCCGGGCGCGGGAACAGCGACAGGTCCGGTGTCCCCGGCACGAAGCCGGCGTGGACGCCCCGGGGGCGCGGGGCGAGGTCGCGCGCGGGCGTGCGGGCGGCCCGCACCGCCTCGCCGACCCAGGTGCCGGCGCCCCGCCCGCTGCGCAGGTACCCCTCCGCCGTCAGCTGCTCGTACGCCTCCGTCACCAGCCCGCGCGAGACCCCGAGGTCGCCGGCAAGGTCCCGGCTGGACGGCAGCCGGGTGCCCGCCACGAGCCGCCCCGAGCGCACCGCCTGCCGCAGCGCCTCCTGAAGCGCCCGCCCCCGGCTGCGCGCCGGCGCCGCGACGGCGGGCACGAGCACCTCCCAGGCGGCGCTGCGCTCGCTCGACGTCATGTGGCTCCCCCCCCCGGAGTGCCGCGCCCGTGCCCTGGATCCGGGCGCGTGGCCCTCACTCTACGAGGGGACCCGCGGCGCCCTGCGAGCCGACCAGCCGTCCTGCGAGCCGACCGCCTGCCTGTGGGGGGCCTACCAAGCCGGCCTGGGAGCCGACCGTCGGCCTGCGGGAGCCGACCAGCTGGCCTGAAGCCGACCGCCGGCCTGGGAGCCGGCCAGCGAGGTGCCAGCCGGCCCGTGGGTCACAGGCCGGCCCGCGACTACTGGCCGACGACCCGGAGTTGCGCCGCCGGCGTGCGTACCGCGCGCGTGCCGTCGAGGATCACGCGGGCGACCAGCGCCGGGTCGTCGTTCATCGGGACGTGGCCGCAGGCCGGGAGGCGGATCAGGCGGGCGTGCGGCAGGGCGCGCTTGGCGCGGATGCCCTGGCGGGGCAGGAGCAGCTGGTCCCGGCTGCCCCAGGCGACGGTCACGGGCGGGCCGATCACGTCGTCGGTGAACCGCACGCCGCGCCCGGCCCGCAGCGTCTCGGCGAAGCCCTCGGCCCGGGCGAGGGCCAGCGTCTCGGCGACCACCGCTTCGGGCGAGCGGCGCCCGGGACGGGCGTACACCGTGCCGGTGAGGGCCGCGCGGCCGGCCGCCGTGCGGGCCAGCCGCCCGAGCAGCGGCGCCGGCACGCTCCGGGCGCCGCGCCGCATCCCGGCGAGGACCCCGAAGTCGTAGCGCCGCTCGGCCTCGGTCCAGAAGCCGGCGGGGGAGAGGGCGGTCACCGAGCGCACCAGGTCCTCCCGGCCGAGCACCAGCGCGAGCAGCCCGCCCAGCGAGTTGCCGGCCACGTGCGGGCGCTGCCAGCCGAGGGCGGTGCAGAACGCGCCGAGGACGGCCGCGAGCGTGGCCGGGTCGTAGGGCAGTCCGGTCGGCAGGCCGGGCGACTCGCCGCAGCCCGGCAGGTCCACGGCGACCACCTCGCGCTCGGCGGCCAGGATGCCGGTCACCGGCTCCCAGGCCTGCCGGTGGTGGCCGATGCCGTGCACCAGGAGCAGCGGTTCGCCGGCGCCCACGCGCGTGTGGGCGAGGGTGACGTCGCGGGTGCCGTGCGGGGTGCCGGCGGGGAAGGTGAGCGTGCTGTCCATGGGTCGGGCTCCTCGTCGATGCTGACTCGGTACGCGTAGACAGCCTGTCAGCAAGAGCTACCGACGGGTAGACCTCGCGCGTGACCTGGGCCGCACCCGGATGTCCGGCGTGCGAACGGGCGCGAACAGCCCATGAACCCTTTGTCACGTCCCGTCCGGACACCCCCACCGGTACGAGGATTGGTCTTGACCAAGGGTCTGGGCCGCCTTATGGTCGCAGAGAACTGCAACAACCTTTAATAAACAAGGGCGTCAAAACGCCGCCGGACCACGGCGATTGCGGAGGACAGGGTGGGGACCACGCAGTTGGAACCGGTACCGGAACCGAAGTACTGGCATCTCAGGACCGTGCTCAGCGAGGCCCTGGACTCGGAGTTCTCGGTGGGCGAGATCCTGCCCAACGAACGCGACCTCGCGGCCCGCTTCGGCGTCGCCCGCGCCACGCTCCGCCAGGCCCTGGAACAGCTCGAACTGGAGGGCCGCCTGCAGCGCCGCCGCGGCGTCGGCACCACCGTCGCCCCGCCGCGCGTCGGCGTCGCCGTCGGCACGGGCGGGCAGGCGTGGCCGGGCGCGGCCGACGACGCCTGGCAGCCCGTCGACTGCGTCCTCCAGGCGCCCCCCGCGCCCGTCGCCGACGACCTCGGGACCGCGCCGGACGAGGCCGTGCACATCCTGCGCCGCTCCCGCGTGACGCACGGCCAGCCCGTCGCCGCCGAGCTGCTGTACGTGCCCCGCGCCTCGGTGCCCGAGCTGTCCGGGATCGACGCGCCCTCGGGACCCGCACGCGCGCGTGCCGTCCTGCGCGAACTCCAGCGCGCCGAACAGGGCCGCCAGGAGAGCGCCGTGGAGCTGGGCTCGGCCGGCGCCGAGGACGCGAAGGAGCTGGACCGGCTGCCCGGCGCGCCCGTCCTGGTGGTCACCACCCGCTACCTGGCCGGGGGCCGCACCGCCGCCCTCTCCGTGGCCACCTACCGCGCGGACACCTGCCGGCTCACCTTCGGCGAGTCGGGGGACGTGCGGATAGACCACGGCCCGCAGACCCGCGCCTCCTGACCGCCGCGCCCGACGCGCCGGCCCTCCTGACCTTCGCGCCCGGCGCGCCGTCCCGCCACCGACGGGTCAGCGGCGCGCCGTCGCCCCCTCCACCGCGAACAACTGCTCCTCCACGTGGTCCAGGGCGAGCCGCAGCGCACCCGTCGCCACGGCGGCCTCGCCGAGCAGCGACAGCGTCACGCGGGGCGGCCGCAGGCAGAAGCGGCCCAGCTCCTCGCGCAGCGGTTCCAGGACCCCGTCGAGGCCGGCCGCCCAGCCGCCGATGACGAGCAGCTCCGGGTCGAGGGCGAGGACCAGCGCCGCCACGTCGTGCACCAGGCGCTGGAGGAAGCGGTCGACGGCCTCCCGGGCCAAGGGGTCGCCCTCCCGGGCCTGCTTGAAGACCCGGGCCACCGCCTGCTCGTCCAGCGGGTGCAGCGGCCGGTCGGTCGTGGACAGCAGCGTCTCCGGCGTCACACCCCGGCCAAGGAGGTGCAGCGCGCCGATCTCCCCGGCCGCGCCGCCGTACCCCCGGTGCAGCCGGCCGCCGATCAGCGCCCCGGCCCCCGGGCTCAGCCCGGCCAGCACGAACACCACGTCGTCGGACTCGGTGGCGGCGCCCTTCCAGTGCTCGGCCACCGCCGCCGCGTTCGCGTCGTTCTCCACCAGCACCGGGCACTTGAAGGACCGGCTCAGCCGCTCCCCGAGCCGCAGCCCCGTCCACTCGGGCAGCGCGGTGCTCAGCCGCACCGTGCCGTCCGCCTCCACGATGCCCGGCGTGGCGGCGCCCACCGCCCGCAGCGAGCCGCGCGGCACGCCCGCCCGGCGCAGCAGCTCGGCGACCGCCGTGCGCAGCCGTTCCAGGCGCTCGTCCGCCGACGCGGTCTCGTCCACCTCCTTGGCCTGCGCGCCGATCACCCGGCCGTCCAGGCCCGACAGCAGCGCGGCCACCCGGTGCGGCCCGATCTCCAGGCCGAGCAGGTGCCCCGCCTCCGCCCGGAACCGGAACCGGCGCGCGGGCCGCCCCTGCCGGCGTGCCGCCCCCTCGTCGGCGGCCTTCTCCACCACCAGACCGGTCTCCATCAGGCCGTCCACGACGCCCTCGACGGTCGGCCGGGACAGGCCCGTCACCCGGGTGATCTCGGTCAGCGTCGCGCAGTCGGTGGCACGCAGCGCGTGCAGCACGACCGCGGAGTTGATCCTCCGCAGCAGCGACGGATCCCCGCCGGTCAGCCCGCCCAAGGTCCGTCCTCCCAGCTCGTGCGCGTGTGTGGCCGGATCGTACTTCGCCGCCGGGCCCGCGGCGAGCCCCGGTACCGACCGTTCCGCTCCGCCGGCCCGCCTCACCCCGGCGCCCAGGGACCAAGTCGCCCTGCACAGCGACCCGGACGGCATGCTCGGCCCGTGGAGCGGGCTCGGGGTCGCGGCGCTGTGGGCGGGGGCGGCGCTGCTATGGGGTGCCTGGCGGGTGGGGCGCCGGGACGCCTGAGGGAGCGTCAAGGCCGCTGCCGCACGGCCAGTTGTCAGTGGTGCCCGCTTTACTGGACCCCATGGACATCGCCGAGAGCCTCGCCCTCATCGACCTGCTGTGCGCCCGGGAGTTCCCCGCGGCGCCCGGCCGGACGGAGCACGGTGAGAGCGGACCCGGCTTCCACATAGCCGCCTTACAGACCAGCGAGGGCTTCTGGGAGGGGGACGGCAGCGCGTGGGAGGAGACGGAGGCGCAGTACGCGGCCGACCTGGACGGCCTCGCCGAGCGGCTCGGCGCCCGCTGGGGGGCTCCGCAGCACATCAGCCTCTACAGCGTGTTCGACCGCAGCGTGCGGGGCGAGGAGGTCGGGGAGCCCTGGGCCGGACTGAGCGGCCATGTGCCGGACGTCCACCTGTGGCAGGTGCCGGGCACGGGCCGCTGGATCGCCCTCGGCGTCTCCCAGTGGGACCGGGAGCTGCCGTTTCAGCTGCTCGGCGTCGTGGCGGAGACCGCCCCGCCGTGACCGTCCGCGCCGGCCGCCGCCTCGCGCAGCCGCGCGAACTCCTCGGCCATCGAGGCCGCCGTCCAGTGCGCGTTGAGCCCGCTCGGGTTGGGCAGCACCCACACCCGCGCCCCGCCTATGGTCCGCTCCTGCGGGCCGACCCTGGCGGTGCGGTCTGCGAAGGCCGCCCGGTAGGCGGTCACGCCGACGACCGCCAGCCATCGGGGCCGCAGCCGCGCCACCTTCTCGGCCAGCAGCCGCCCGCCCTCCGCGTACTCCTCGGGGCTCAGCTCGTCGGCCCGCGCGCTCGCCCGCGCCACCACGTTGGTGATGCCGAGCCCGTGGGCCAGCAACTCCTGCTCCTCGTCCGGCCTCAGCTGCCGGGGAGTGAAGCCGGAGCGGTGCAGCACCGGCCAGAAGCGGTTGCCGGGACGGGCGAAGTGGTGGCCCGTGGCCGCCGACATCAAACCGGGGTTGATGCCGCAGAAGAGCACCCGCAGGCCCTCGGCGGCCACGTCCGGCACCAGGCGGTCGCGGGCCGCCTCCAGCTCGGCCGGGGTGGGGCGCGAGGCCCGGGTGGGCCGGGGCGTCAGAGGATCGCCCCGGGGGTGTAGCCGGCCGCCTCGGGGTGCTGCTTGGCGATCTCCTCGATCCGCCCGACGACGGCACCGACCTGGTCGGCGGCGGCGCCGGTGAAGGACAGCTTGTCGGCCATCAGCGCGTCCAGGGCCGCGCGGTCCAGCGGGATGCGCGCGTCGGCGGCCAGCTTGTCGAGCAGCTCGTTGCGCTCGGCGCCCTGCTCGCGCATGGCCAGCGCCGAGGCGACCGCGTTCTCCTTGATGGCCTCGTGCGCGACCTCGCGGCCCACGCCGGCGCGCACCGCGCCCATCAGCACCTTCGTGGTGGCCAGGAACGGAAGGTAGCGGTCCAGCTCGCGGGCGACGACGGCCGGGAAGGCGCCGAACTCGTCGAGGACGGTCAGGAAGGTCTCCAGCAGGCCGTCCAGGGCGAAGAACGCGTCCGGCAGGGCGACCCGGCGCACCACCGAGCAGGACACGTCACCCTCGTTCCACTGGTCGCCCGCCAGCTCGCCGGTCATCGAGGCGTACCCGCGCAGGATCACCATCAGGCCGTTGACGCGCTCGCAGGAGCGGGTGTTCATCTTGTGCGGCATCGCCGAGGAGCCGACCTGGCCGGGCTTGAAGCCCTCGGTGACCAGCTCGTGCCCGGCCATCAGCCGGATGGTCTTCGCCAGCGAGGACGGCGCCGCCGCCAGCTGCACCAGCGCGGTGACGACCTCGTAGTCCAGGGAGCGCGGGTAGACCTGGCCGACGGAGGTGAAGGCCTGCGCGAAGCCGAGGTGCGCGGCGATGCGCTGCTCCAGCTCGGCGAGCCGGCCGGCGTCGCCGCCGAGCAGGTCGAGCATGTCCTGGGCGGTGCCGACCGGGCCCTTGATGCCGCGCAGCGGGTACCGGCCGAGCAGCTCCTCGACCCGGCCGTACGCCACGAGCAGCTCGTCGGCGGCGGTCGCGAAGCGCTTGCCCAGCGTGGTGGCCTGCGCGGCCACGTTGTGCGAGCGGCCGGCCATGACCAGCTCGCCGTACTCGCCGGCCAGCCTGCCGAGGCGGGCCAGGACGGCCACGGTGCGGTCCCGGACCAGCTCCAGGGAGAGCCGGATCTGGAGCTGCTCGACGTTCTCCGTGAGGTCGCGGGAGGTCATGCCCTTGTGCACGTGCTCGTGCCCGGCCAGCGCGTTGAACTCCTCGATCCGCGCCTTCACGTCGTGCCGCGTGACCTTCTCGCGCTCGGCGATCGAGCCGAGGTCGACCTGGTCGAGCACCCGCTCGTAGTCGGCGAGCGCGGCGTCGGGCACCTCGACGCCGAGGTCCTGCTGGGCACGGAGCACGGCGAGCCAGAGCTGCCGCTCCAGCCTCACCTTCTGCTCGGGCGACCAGAGCACGGCCAGTTCGGCGGAGGCGTACCGTCCGGCGAGGACGTTCGGGATGCGGGGCTTGGCGGCAGCGGAAGTCACGTGTACGGAGTCTACTGGCGGTTCGTGCAGGTCGGCGCCACCGGGGGGGTTCGTCGGAAGCTACGAGGCCGGGTGCTCGGCGTCGTGCCCGGCCTCGTACGGCAGGAGGCCGGGGCGCTTCGGCGGCAGGCCGTCGCCGGAGGAGCGGCCGGTCAGGCGGCGGCCTATCCAGGGCAGCAGGTGCTGCCGGGCGAAGCGGACGTCGGCGGTGCGGCGCAGCAGCCAGCCGGGTGGGGGCGTCAGGGCCATCGGCAGGTGCCAGCCGGTGTCCTCGGCCTCGTGGCCGAGGGTCTGCCAGACGGCCTCGGCGACCCGGCGATGGCCCTCGGCGGTCAGATGCAGCCGGTCCACGTCCCACATCCGCGGGTCGGCCAGCGAGGCCGCGCCGTACAGGTCCACGACGACGGCGCCGTGCTCGGCCGCCAGGCCGTCCACGATCTCGAACAGCGCCTCCATCCGGGGCCGGAACCGCTCCAGGACCGGGCCCTGCCGGGCGGGGCTGCGCATCAGCACCAGCTGCTCGCAGGCCGGGGTCAGCCGCTCCACGGCCTCGGTGAGCAGGTCCCGCACCCGGACCATGTCGCACTTGGGGCGCAGCGTGTCGTTCAACCCGCCGACCAGGGTGATCACGTCGGCGCCCATGGCGGCGGCGACGTCGACCTGCTCGTGCACGATCTGGCCGATCAGCTTGCCGCGCACCGCGAGGTTCGCGTACCGGAAGCCGGGGGCCCGGGCCGCCATCCGTGCGGCCAGGAGGTCCGCCCAGCCCCGGTAGCCGCCGTCGGGCATCCGGTCGGACATGCCCTCGGTGAAGGAGTCGCCGACGGCGACGAGGCTGGAGTAGGCGGGAGGTGTCTGCATGGCGACAGCGATGGTAACCCGCCCGCCATACCCGCCGGTCGGTCGCCCCCGCCCCCCGGGGGCGACCGTCGTCAGGCCCGCCGGCCGAACAGCTCCCGCAGCACGTCCTCCATGGTCACCAGGCCGGCCAGCCGGCCGTCCGAGCCGAGGACGGCGGCCAGGTGGGTGCGGCTGCGGCGCATCGCCGTCAGCACGTCGTCCATCGGGGTGGCCTCCCGCACCCGGGCGATGGGCCGCATGTCCGCGCGGCGGAACGGCACGGTGCCGGCCGGGGCGTCCAGGGCGTCCTTCACGTGCAGGTAGCCGGTGATGCGCCGGCCGTCGTCCACCACCGGGAAGCGCGAGAAGCCGGACTCCGCCGCCAGCCGCTCCAACTGCTCCGGGGTGATGCCCACGCGCGCGTGCACCACCCGCTCCAGCGGCAGCACCACGTCCCGCACCGGGCGGCGGCCCAGCTCCAGGGCGTCGTTCAGCCGCTCCTGTGCCCGGTCGTCGATCAGCCCGGCCTCGCCGGCGTCCTTGACGATCTCGGCCAGCTGGGCGTCCGTGAAGGTCGCCGACACCTCGTCCTTGGCCTCCACCCGCAGCAGCTTCAGCGCGCCGTTCGCCAGCGCGTTGACGGTGAAGATGATCGGCCGCAGCGCCCGGGACAGCGCCACCAGCGGCGGGCCGAGCAGCAGCGCGCTGCGCACCGGTTCGGCCAGCGCGACGTTCTTCGGCACCATCTCGCCGAGCAGCATGTGCAGGTAGGTGGCCAGGGCGAGCGCGATCACGAAGGACACGGCGTGCCCGGCCCCCGAGGGCACCCCGACCGCGTGGAAGACCGGCTCCAGCAAGTGCGCGATGGCCGGCTCCGCGACGATGCCGAGGACCAGCGTGCACAGCGTGATGCCGAGCTGGGCCGCCGCCATCAGCGCCGAGACGTGCTCCAGGCCCCACAGCACCCGCCCCGCGCGCCGGTCGCCCTGCTCCGCGTACGGCTCGACCTGGCTGCGGCGCACCGAGATCAGCGCGAACTCGGCGCCCACGAAGAAGGCGTTGACGACCAGCGTCGCCAGGCCGATGAGGAGCTGTACGGCGGTCACCGGAGCCCCTCCCCGTCGCCGCCCGGGGGCAGGTCGGGCGGCGGCGCGTGCAGCAGCACCCGGGCCGCGCGGTGCCCGGTGGCGTCCGCGACGTCCAGTTGCCAGCCGGCCACCCGCACGCTGTCGCCCACGGCCGGGATCCGCCCGAGCCCGGCCGCGACCAGGCCCGCCACCGTCTCGTACGGACCGTCCGGCACCCGGAAGCCGAGGCGCTCCAGGCGGTCCACCCGGGCCGAGCCGTCCGCCCAATACTGCACGCGGCCCTGGTCGTCGGTGCCCGCCGGGTCCAGCTCGGGCGTCTCGTGCGGATCGTGCTCGTCGCGCACCTCGCCGACGACCTCCTCCACGATGTCCTCAAGGGTGGCCACGCCCGCCGTGCCGCCGTACTCGTCGATCACCACGGCCATCGTCCGCCGCCCGGAGAGCCGGTCCAGGAGCCGGTCGACGGTCAGCGACTCCGGCACCAGGAGCGGCTCGCGCATCAGCTCGCCGACCGGCGTGCGGGCCCGGAGCTCGGACGGCACCGCCAGGACGTCCTTGACGTGCGCCGTGCCCACCACCGCGTCCAGGGTGTCCCGGTAGACGGGGAACCGGGACAGGCCCGTGGCGCGGGTGGCGTTGGCGACGTCCTCGCAGGTGGCGCGCTCGTCCAGGGCGACGACCTGCACGCGCGGGGTCATCACGTGCTGCGCGGTGAGGTCGGCCAGGTTCAGGGTGCGGACGAACAGCTCGGCGGTGTCCGCCTCCAGGGCGCCCTCCTTGGCCGAGTGCCGGGCCAGCGCCGCCAGCTCCTGCGGCCCGCGCGCCGAGGCCAGCTCCTCGGCCGGCTCCACGCCGAGGCGGCGCACCACGCGGTTGGCGGTGTTGTTCAGGTGGGCGATGAAGGGCCGGAAGGCCGCGCTGAACCAGCGCTGCGGGCCGCCCACCCGCTTGGCCATCGCCAGCGGCGCGGAGATCGCCCAGTTCTTCGGCACCAGCTCGCCGACGATCATCAGGAAGACCGTGGAGAGCGCCGTGCCCAGGACGAGGGCCAGCGAGGACGCCGCCGGACCCGACACCCCGAGGTCCCGCAGCGGGCCCGCGAGCAGCGCCGCCACCGAGGGCTCGGCGAGCATGCCGACGACCAGGTTGGTCACCGTGATGCCCAGCTGAGCCCCGGAGAGCTGGAACGTCAGACCGCGCACCGCCTTGAGGGCGCTCGACGCGCCCCGCTCGCCGCGCGCCGCCGCCCGCTCCAGCTCGCCGCGCTCGACCGTGGTCAGCGAGAACTCGGCCGCGACGAAGGCACCGCAGGTGAGCGAGAGCAGGACCGCCACGAGCAGCAGGAGCACTTCGGTCATCGGGTCACCTCGCCTCCATGATCGGCCAGGACGCGGAGGTTCGCGCGACGTCGCACGCCGGGGACTCGCTCATGCGCAGGTGCTCACAGCCTTCCGGTGGGTGCGCGGACGGCCGCGCCGCTCGCTCGGCTCACTGGGCGAGGGGCTTCACCCAGCGCCGCCAGTGGTCCTCGGGCGCGTACCCGGCCGCCCGCCAGGCATGCTGCGCCCGCTCGTTGCGCACCAGCACCATGGCGTCCCCGCGCCGCCCGCCGAGCCGCACGAACCGCTCCTCGGCGGCGGCCAGCAGCGCCGAGCCGATGCCCCGGCGGCGGTGGTCCGGGTGGACCGCGAGGCGGTACAGGTGGCACCGCCAGCCGTCGAAGCCGGCGATCACCGTGCCGGCCAGCTCACCGGCGCGCTCGGCGAGGATCAGCGCCCCGGGGTCGCGGGCCACCAGGCGCTCCACACCGGCGCGGTCGTCGCTGATGCTGGTGCCCTCGGCGGCGGCCTTCCAGAAGGCCAGCACCGTGTCGAGGTCGTCAGGGGCAGCGGCCCGTATACGCAGTTCCGTCATGCCGCGATGCGATCACGCGCGCGGTGCGCCCGCCGGGGATTCCGGCATGCGGACGCCCTCAGGGACGCCGCCACGCCGTGCCGAGCACGCAGTACGACGTCGGCAGCGCCGGGCCGTTCTCCGGCAGCAGGATCCGCCGGTAGGGGCCGAGCACGAACCCGGCCTCCCGCAGGGCGGCGACCGGGTCCCGGGAGACGTGGCAGCCGCCGGACAGCGGCGGCCACACCGTGCGGTCCAGGGCTCGCTGGGTGAGGGCCATCGCCCGGCCGCCGCCCCGGCCGTGCTCGAAGAAACGCACCTCGCCCCCGGGCCGCAGCACCCGGTGCACCTCGGCGAGCGCCCGCGGCAGGTCGCGGACGCTGCACAGCACCAGCGAGACCACCGCCACGTCGAACGCCTCGCTCTTGACCGGCAGCGCCTCCGCCACGCCCGGCGCCACGTCGACCGGCACCGCGGCCCGCTGCGCCGCGTCGACGGCCAGCCGCCGCAGCCGGCGCTCCGGCTCGATGGCGACCACCTCCGAGACGCCGCCCGGATAGTGCGCGAAGTTGAGTCCGTTGCCCGCGCCGACCTCGATCACCCGCCCGGACGCCCCGGCGAGCAGCCGCCGGCGCAGCCCGCCCAGGCCCAGGCGGGTCTCGGCGCGCTCGCTGACCCGGGCGTAGCAGCGGGCGAACAGCGGATGGTGGACGGCGTCCCGCGGCACCTGGCGGGACCGGCCGGAGCGCGGCGCCATGGGTCCTCCCTCGCGGGGTGAGGCTTCTCGTCCTACGAGTCTTCCCCGCCCGGATGCCGCGCACCCACGTCAGGGCGACTCGCGCTCCCCGAACGCCCCCGCGTCCCACGTGCCCGCCAGCCGGGGCGCCAGCCACCCCGGGGCCGCCCCGCGGAAGGCGGCCGGGGCGAGGGACGCCGCGTCCGCCGGGACGGCGCCGAGCAGCGGGGCGGCGGCGACCTCGGGCAGGTCGGCCACATTGCAGCGGGAGGCGAGGTCCGGGGCCTCGGGCCAGCTGCCGATCACCACGCCCTCCAGGCGCAGTCCGCGGGTGCGCAGCTCGCGCGCCGTCAGCTCCGTCGTGTTGAGCGTGCCGAGCCCCGCCGACGCCACGAGCAGCACCGGCGCGCTGAGCAGCGAGGCCGCGTCGGCCAGTGTGCCGCCCACCGCGTCGAAGCGGACCAGCAGGCCGCCCGCCCCCTCGACCAGCACCAGGTCGTGCTCGGTGGCCAGCTTCGCCGCCGCCTCGGCCACGTCCGCCGGGCGCACCGGGGCACGTCCGGCCCGGCGCGCGGCCGTGGCGGGCGCCAGCGGCTCGGGGTAGCGGGCCACCTCGGCCGTCGTCACCCCGCCCGCCAGGCGCGCGACCTCCGCCGCGTCGCCCGGCTCGTCCGGCCCCACGCCGGTCTGCGCCGCCTTGAGCACGGCCACCGTCCGGCCGGCCGCGAGCGCCGCGGCGGCGACGGCGGCGGTCGCCACTGTCTTGCCGACCTCCGTGCCCGTGCCCGTGATCACCAGTACCGGCATGTCATCCCTCCCGCGCCGCCGCGCACACCGCGCGGGCGATCCGTGCCACGTCCCCGTCCCCGGTGACGTACGGCGGCATCGTGTAGACGAGGTCGCGGAACGGCCGCAGCCACACGCCCTCGCGCACCGCCGCCCGGGTGGCGGCGGCCAGGTCGACGGGGTGGTCGAGCTGCACCACCCCGATGGCGCCGAGCACCCGCACGTCGGCCACGCCGGGCAGTTCGGCGGCCGGCGCGAGGCCGTCCCGCAGGCCCGCCTCGATCCGCTTGACCTCCCCGCGCCAGTCCTGGCCGAGCAGCAGCCCGACCGAGGCGCAGGCGACGGCCGCGGCGAGCGGGTTGCCCATGAAGGTCGGCCCGTGCGCGAGCACCGGCACCTCGCCCCGGGAGATCCCCTCGGCCACCTCCGCCGTGCACAGGGTGGCCGCCAGCGTCAGGTACCCGCCGGTCAGCGCCTTGCCGACGCACATCACGTCCGGCGTCACCGCCGCGTGCCCCGCCGCGAACAGCTCGCCGGTGCGCCCGAAGCCGGTGGCGATCTCGTCGAACACCAGCAGCACGCCGTGCGCGTCGCACGCCTCGCGCAGCACGCGCAGGTAGGCGGGGGAGTGGAACCGCATCCCGCCCGCGCCCTGCACCACCGGCTCCACGATCACCGCGGCCAGCTCGTCGGCGTGCCGCTCGACCATCTCGCGCAGGTGCTCCGCGTACGCCTCCTCGTACTCCGCCGGCGGCGCGTCCGCGAAGAGCTGACGGGGCAGCACCCCCGACCACAGCTCGTGCATGCCGCCCTCGGGGTCGCACACCGACATCGGCTGCCAGGTGTCCCCGTGGTAGCCGCCGCGCCAGGTGAGCAGGCGGCGCTTGCCGGGGCGGCCCAGCGAACGCCAGTACTGCAGGCACATCTTGACGGCGACCTCGACCGACACCGAGCCGGAGTCGGCGAGGAAGACGTGCTCCAGGCCCTCGGGCGACATGTCGACAAGGAGCTTCGTCAGGCGGACGGCGGGCTCGTGGGTGAGCCCGCCGAACATCACGTGGCTCATCCGCGCCAACTGCTCGCGCGCCGCCTCGTTCAGCACCGGGTGGTTGTAGCCGTGGATCGCCGACCACCACGAGGACATGCCGTCGACCAGCTCGCCCCCGTCGTCCGCGAGCCGCAGCCGCACCCCGCTCGCCGAGGCGACGACGAGCGGGTCCTGCCGGCCGGGCATCGGGCCGTAGGGGTGCCAGACGTGCCGCCGGTCCAGGGCCAGCAGCTCGGCGGTGTCCAGGCCGTACGGGTCAGGCATTGGGCGCGACGTCCGTCCCCGCGCCCCGGCGGCGCACGGCGACCAGGTCCGTACGGGGCCCGCCCGCCGTCCCCGCGGACCCGTCCGAGGCCGCGGCCGGCACGGAACCGCAGACTCCCGCGCCCTCGTGCGACCCGCACCCACCGCCGCCGCCGTGCGTCCCGCACCCACCGCCGCCCTCGTGCGACCCGCACCCCTCGGCCCCCGCGGAGGAGGCGCACCCGGCCGCGACATCCGCGCGGTGCTTCGGCAGCGTCACCTCGTCCGCGCCCTCCACCTCGAAGCCGGCGTCCACGATCATCTCCAGGTCGGCCTTGCCCGCCTGGCCCTCGCTGGTCAGGTAGTCGCCCAGGAAGATGGAGTTGGCCAGGTGCAGGGCCAGCGGCTGCAGGGTGCGCAGGTGCACCTCGCGGCCACCGGCGATGCGCACCTCGACGTCCGGGCAGACGAACCGGGTCATCGCCAGGATGCGCAGGCACCGCTGCGGAGTGAGGTTCCACTCCTTGGCCAGCGGGGTGCCCTCGAACGGGATCAGGAAGTTGACCGGCACCGAGTCGGGGTCGAGGTCCCGCAGCGCGAACACCACGTCGACCAGGTCCGCGTCGCTCTCGCCCATGCCCGCGATGAGCCCGGAGCAGGCGGACAGGCCCGCCCCGTGCGCCTTCCGCACCGTGTCCACCCGGTCGGCGTACGTGTGCGTGGTGGTGATGTCCCCGTACGTCGCCTCGGAGGTGTTCAGGTTGTGGTTGTAGGCGTCCGCGCCGGCCGCCCGCAGCCGCTCCGCCTGGCCGTCGGAGAGCAGCCCCAGGCAGGCGCACACCTCGACCTCGGCGTTCTGCTCCTTGATGGCCTTGATGGTGTCCGAGACCCGGTCCACGTCCCGGTCGGTCGGACCGCGCCCGCTGGCCACCAGGCACACCCGCTTGGCCCCGCCGGCCACACCGGCGGCGGCGGCGTCGGACGCCTCGCCGGGCTTGAGCCAGGTGTACTTGAGGATCCCGGCGGTCGAGCCGAGCCGCTGCGAGCAGTAGGAGCAGTCCTCGGGGCACAGGCCCGACTTGAGGTTGACGAGGTAGTTGAGCTTCACCCGTCGGCCGAACCAGTGACGGCGCACCTTGCCGGCCGCGGCCACCACGTCGAGCAGGTCGTCGTCTGAAGTGGCGAGGACGGCGAGCGCCTCCTCGCGGGTCGGCGCCGCGCGCCGAAGCCCCTTGTCCACCAGCGTGTTCAGCAGGTCCATGAGAGCCGATCCTGTCCTACCGGACGCCCCCGGGCCAAGGAGACTTCGCACAACGCGCGCCGTTCACTGTGTGGGTATTGCCACACCTCGGGCGGGCGTATGTCCGGCTAATGTCTGTCCACTGCCTACAAACACACCGACGCACGAGCGGGGGACCGAGCATGGCGTTCGGCTGGATCGACGAGCAGGCGGAGCAACGCCGCCGGGCCGGCCTCGAACGGGTCCTGCGCCCCCGTCCGGCCGACTCCCCGCTGCTCGACCTGGCGAGCAACGACTACCTCGGGCTGGCCCGGCACCCCGAGGTCGCCGAGGGGGCGGCCCGGGCGGCCCGCACCTGGGGCGCCGGCGCGACCGGCTCCCGGCTGGTGACCGGCACGACCGGGCTGCACACCGAGCTGGAGCGCGAACTGGCCGCCTTCTGCGGCTTCGAGGCGGCCCTGGTGCTCTCCTCCGGCTACGCGGCCAACCTCGCCGCGGTCACCGCGCTCGCGCCGCACGGCTCGCTCGTCGTCTCCGACGCGGGCAACCACGCCTCGCTGATCGACGGCTGCCGACTGGCCCGGGGCACCACGCAGGTCGTGGCGCACGCCGACCCGGACGCCGTCCGCAAGGCGCTGCGCACGCACGACGGGCCCGCCGTCGCCGTCTCCGACACCGTCTTCTCCGTCGACGGCGACGCCGCCCCGCTGGCCGCCCTCGCCGCGGCGTGCCGCGAGCGCGGCGCCGGCCTGCTGGTGGACGACGCGCACGGCCTCGGGGTGCTGGGCGAGGGTGGCCGGGGCGCGCCGCACGCGGCCGGCCTCGCGGGCGCGGACGACGTGGTCGCGACGGTCACCCTGTCGAAGTCGCTGGGCGGCCAGGGCGGTGCCGTGCTCGGGCCCGCCCGGGTGATCGCCCATCTGGTCAACACCGCCCGGACGTTCATCTTCGACACCGGGCTGGCCCCCGCGGCGGCGGGCGCGGCCCTCGCGGCGCTCAGACTGCTGGGCCGGGAGCCGGAGCGGGCGGGGCGGGCGCGGGCGGTGGCGGCCGAGCTGCACGCGCGGCTCACCGCCGCGGGCCTGGACGCGGTACGTCCCGACGCCGCCGTCGTCTCGGTGCGGGCGCCCTCGCCGCAGGCGGCCGTGGGGTGGGCGGCGGAGTGCCGGGCGGCCGGGCTGTCCGTGGGGTGCTTCCGGCCCCCGTCCGTGCCCGACGGCGTCTCCCGGCTCCGGCTGACCGCGCGCGCGGACCTGACGGAGCGGCAGGTCGCGCGCGCGGTACGGGTGATCGGTGAGACGCGGCCGTGAGCGTCGGTCAGACGCCGGCCGTGAAGGCGGCCCAGCTCCCGGGGGAGAAGAGCAGCGCGGGCCCCGCGGGGTCCTTGGAGTCGCGCACGGCGAGCAGGCCGGCCCAGGGGCCGACCCGCGGCCGGGCCGTCTCCACGCAGTTGTTCGCACCGGTGCTGTGGCTGCTGCGCAGCCAGCGCACGCCGTGCAGAGCGGTGCTGGACGGGATGTACCGAGGAAGTGCGGACATGGTGCCTCCTTACGCGCCTGCCGCTGTCGCGGCGATGAAGTCCAACGAGTCCTCGGGCGAAAGAGCATGGATCGAGAGGGTGGTGAAGGCCTCGGTGTAGGCCTCCAGGTCTTCTTTCCGTTCGAGATGGAAACTACTCGTCAGTTGGTCGAGAACGACCACATCCAGATCAGAAGTGCTCGAAAAAGAGAAGATTACGAAAGGGCCGGTGACACCCACGTGCGCCCCGGCGCTGAACGGCAGGACCTGGAGCCGCACGTGCGGCAGCCGCGCCGCCGCCACGAGACGGGTCAGCTGACGGGCCATCACCCCGGCCCCGCCGACCTGCCGGCGCAGCACAGCCTCGTCGAGCACCGCGCTCAGCCGCAGCGGCGGATCCCCGTGCAGCACGTCCTGCCGGGCGAGGCGCACCTTGACCAGCGTGTCGAGCCGTTCGTCGGGCAGCCCGTCCACCGCGGCCCGGGTCACCGCCCGGGCGTACTCCGGGGTCTGCAGCAGCCCCGGGACCACGCTGGTCTCCAGGGTGCGCATCGCCCGCGCCTGCGACTCCAGGCTGAGGAAGTCCCGGTAGGCCGGGGGCAGCACCCCGCGGTACGGATGCCACCAGTGGTGCCGGCCCGCGCCGGCGTCCTCGGCGCCCGCCAGCGTCGAGAGCAGCTCCCGTAACCGGGGGTCGTGCACCCCGTAGGCGTCCAGCAGCAGGCGCACGTCGGCCGGTCTCACCCCGCTGGTCCCGGTCTCGATCCGGCTGACCTTCGACTGGTGCCAGCCCACCAGCCGGGCCGCCTCGCCGCTGGTGATCCCCGCCGCCGCGCGCAGGGCGCGCAGTTCCGCGCCCAGCTTCCGCCGGCGCACGACCGGACCGTGCTGCATGGCCATCTCCCCCGCTTCCCGGGCGCTGTCCCCATGCCGCCCGAATACGCTCTGCCGTCGCAGAGTTCACCGCTTCGAGCGACAGATATATGCACATCTTGGGGGATCGCCGCCCGGCGCCCCCGCGGTGATGGCACTCTGGCGGACGAACCACCAGTGCGGGACCGTACTCGAACCAGCCGCTCCGTGTCGGAGCGTCGGACGGCGGGCCCGTGGGAAAGGGACGAGGTCGCCATGGCAGACCATCTGGAAGCATCCGTCACTCTGCCGAGCGATCCCGCCTCGGTGGCCGCCGCGCGCACCTACGTGGTCGGGACCCTGGCGGAGTGGGGGCTGCCGGCGGAGGCGGACGCGGCGGAGACCGTCCGGCTGATCGTCTCCGAGCTGGCGACCAACGCGGTGCAGCACACGCTCGGCATGTCACCCACCTTCACGGTGGACCTGGCCCTCGACCACGACCAGTGGCTGCGGGTCGGCGTCACCGACAGCCACCCCCGGCTGCCCAAGCGCCTGCCGGCCGCCGTCCAGCAGGACAACGGCCGGGGCATGGTGATCATTCGCTGGCTGACGGCGGAGTGCGGCGGCCGGCTCCGGATCCGGCCCACCCGGGAGGGCGGCAAGACCGTCTCCGTCGAGCTGCCCTGGACACCGCCGATCGTCCCCGCGCCGGCCGCGCCGACGCCGGCCACCATCGCCGGGAGCGGTACGGCGGCGGTGGCGCCGTAAGCCGTGGGTACGGGCGCGGGCCTACTTCACCGGCGCGGGCCTACTTCACCCGGCCGTACCAGACGCTGCTCGTCCAGATCTTCTGCAGCCGCACCACGTCACCGGTCTTGGGCGCGTGCCAGAGCTTGCCCTTGCCGGCGTAGATGCCCACGTGGTAGACACCGCGACCCGAGTGGAAGAACACCAGGTCCCCGGCCTTGCGGCTCTTGGCGGAGACGTGGCGCGTCTTGTTGTACTGCTGGGCGGCGGTGCGCGGCAGCTTCTTGCCGGCCTTCTTGAACGAGTAGAGCGTCAGCCCCGAGCAGTCGAACCGGCTCGGCCCTATGGCGCCGTACCGGTACGGCGCGCCCTTCTTGGACGCCGCGATCTGGAGGGCCTTCGTCGCGTGCGTCGCCGCGGCGGCCTCGGAGGCGGCACCCGGGACCGCGATCGAGCCGCCCACGGCGGCGATGGTCAGCGCGGACGCCGTGCCGGCCCGGGCCATCAGCGACGGGACACGATTGAGCGCAGACATGCGCAACCCTTCGTCAGCCGCCTGTGAAGGATGACCTGTCGGATTCGGGCTGGCGAAGTAGCCCGGCCGCGCGTGCGCGGCTTCACCCCAAGGGACGCTCGGGCCGGTCCTGTCGGAACCGTTCCGGCGACCCGTCGTGCTCGGGTCCTCCACTCCTGCCGATCCACTCCTGTCGACCAGGACACCCGGACGGCGGCAGGACTCGGCGTCCGCCCGGATCGCCCCGCCGGTGCGGCGGGGGCTTGTCGTCAGTCACGGATCTTGTCCCATGGAAGTCGGAAAATCCCAACGGAACGTGGCTTCTGTGTTGTTACTCACCACTCGCCCGATCGGGTGGCCATCATCCCGTTCGAGGCATTGCGACCGGTGGGGCAGATGCCCGGAGCAGTAACGGAAGGGCTCATTCCGGAAGATGAGTGCACGCGGCACGCAACCGCGACCCTTCGGAAATCGGTGGTGTCGCTACGCCGAAAGGGGGTAAGTCGTTCGGCTCGTTTCAACTCCGGCCGCTTCGGGCCCCCGTCCCTGGCAGCGGTAATCAGTCGGTCAAAACCTGGTGATGCGCCGGAAACCTGAGAAACCTACTCTCACACCGATCCACCTGCGGTTTTCCGTGTAGCGACAGGCGCATTCCGCTGCTTGCCTGTGTGTTACATCTTGGACCGTCGCGGTGGCCGCGGCAGCCGGACCGGGGTGGTCCGACGTGAGGTTCTGTGAGGTGGGACGCGTGCAACTGACCCCGCACGAGCAGGAGAGACTGCTCATCCATGTGGCGGCCGATGTGGCTGAGAAGCGTCGGGCGCGTGGGGTGCGGCTCAACCACCCCGAGGCCGTCGCGCTCATCACCTCGCACATCCTCGAGGGCGCCCGCGACGGCCGCACCGTCGCCGAACTCATGGCCTCCGGACGCAAGCTGCTCCAGCGCGCCGAGGTCATGGAGGGCATCCCGGAGATGATCCACGACGTGCAGGTCGAGGCCACCTTCCCGGACGGCACCAAGCTCGTCACCGTCCACGAGCCGATCATCTGACGGGGCCGGTCGTGATCCCCGGAGAGATCCTCTTCGCCGACGAGCCGGTGCCCTTCAACGAGGGGCGCGAGGTCACCCGGCTCACCGTGCTCAACACCGCCGACCGGCCCGTCCAGGTCGGCTCCCACTACCACTTCGCCGAGGCCAACCCCGGCCTCGACGTCGACCGCGCGCTCGCCCGGGGCAAGCGCCTGAACATCCCCGCCGGCACCGCCGTCCGCTTCGAGCCCGGCATCCCGGTCGAGGTGGAGCTGGTACCCCTCGCGGGCGCCCGTGTCGTCCTCGGCCTGCGCGGCGAGACCGGAGGTGCCCTCGATGCCTGACCTCTCCCGCGCCGCCTACGCCGACCTGTTCGGGCCCACCACCGGCGACCGCATCCGGCTCGCCGACACCGACCTGCTCGTGGAGATCGAGGAGGACCGCTGCGGCGGCCCCGGGCGCTCCGGCGACGAGGCCGTCTTCGGCGGCGGCAAGGTGCTGCGCGAGTCCATGGGCCAGTCGCGCGCCACCCGCGCCGAGGGCACCCCGGACACCGTCGTCACCGGCGCCGTGGTCCTCGACCACTGGGGCATCGTCAAGGCCGACGTCGGCATCCGCGACGGCCGGATCACCGGCATCGGCAAGTCCGGCAACCCCGACACCATGGACGGCGTCCACCCCGACCTGGTCATCGGCCCGGAGACCGAGGTCATCGCCGGCAACGGCAAGATCCTCACCGCCGGCGGCATCGACACCCACGTCCACTTCATCGCCCCGCAGCTCATCGACGAGGCCCTCGCCTCGGGCGTCACCACCCTCATCGGCGGCGGCACCGGCCCTGCCGAGGGCAGCAAGGCCACCACGGTGACACCGGGTTCCTGGCACGTGGCGCGGATGTTCGCGGCCCTGGAGTCCAGCCCCGTCAACATCGGCTTCCTCGGCAAGGGCAGCACCATGTCGAAGGAGTCGATGCGCGACCAGGTGCGCGCGGGCATCCTCGGCTTCAAGATCCACGAGGACTGGGGGGCGACCCCCGCCTCCATCTCCGCCTGCCTGGACGTGTGCGAGGAGACCGGCGTCCAGCTCGCCGTGCACACCGACACCCTGAACGAGGCCGGGTTCGTCGGCGACACCTTCGCCGCCGTGGCCGGCCGCACGCTGCACGCCTTCCACGTCGAGGGCGCGGGCGGCGGGCACGCGCCCGACATGATCACGGCGGTGTCGCTGCCGCACATGCTGCCCAGCTCCACCAACCCGACCCGCCCGCACACCGTCAACACCGTCGAGGAGCACCTCGACATGCTGATGGTCTGCCACCACCTGAACCCGGCCGTGCCCGAGGACCTCGCCTTCGCCGAGTCCCGGATCCGGCCCAGCACCATCGCGGCCGAGGACATCCTGCACGACCTCGGCGCCATCTCCATGATGTCCTCGGACTCCCAGGCCATGGGGCGCATCGGCGAGGTGATCATGCGGACCTGGCAGACCGCGCACGTGATGAAGCGGCGTCGCGGCTTCCTGCCGGGCGACACCCGGGCCGACAACCGGCGGGCACGTCGCTATGTCGCCAAATACACCATCAACCCGGCCGTGGCGCAGGGCATCGAGCACGAGGTCGGGTCGGTGGAGACCGGCAAGCTCGCCGACCTGGTCCTGTGGGACCCGCGCTTCTTCGGCGTGAAGCCGCAACTGGTGCTCAAGGGCGGGCAGATCGCCTACGCCCAGATCGGCGACGCCAACGCCTCCATCCCGACCCCGCAGCCGATCCTGCCCCGGCCGATGTTCGGCGCGTACGGCACGGCGCCGGCCGCCAACTCGCTGGGTTTCGTCGCCGAGCAGGCCATCACCGACGGGCTGCCCGAACGGCTGAACCTGTCCCGGTCGCTCGTGCCTATCCGGTCCACCCGCGGGCGGACCAAGGCGGACATGCGGGAGAACGACGCCCTGCCGCGGGTCGAGGTCGCCGCGGACTCCTTTGCCGTGACCATCGACGGCGAACTCGTCGAGCCCGCACCCGTCGCCGAACTGCCGCTGGCCCAGCGGTACTTCCTGTTCTGAGCGGGGCGAGTCGTCCATGAGGTGTCCATGAGCCGCGCCGCCCTGCTCGTCCTGGCCGACGGCCGCTTCCCCGCCGGCGGGCACGCCCACTCCGGCGGGGCGGAGGCCGCGGTCAAGGCGGGCCGCGTCACCGACGCCGCGAGCCTTGCCGCGTTCTGCCGGGGCCGGCTGCACACGACCGGCCTCGTCACCGCGTCGCTCGCCGCGGCGGCGGCGCTCGGCGCCGACCCCGTCGCCCTCGACGAGGCGGCCGACGCCCGCACGCCCTCGCCGGCGCTGCGGCTGGCGGCGCGCAGGCTCGGCCGGCAGCTGATGCGGGCCGCCCGCGCGACCTGGCCGCACCAAGAACTCGACGCGCTGGCCGCGCTGTTCCCCAAGGGCGCCCATCAGCCGGTCGTCCTCGGGGTGACCGCCCGCGCCGCCGGACTCGGCCCCGAGGACGCGGCGTACTGCTCCGCGTACGAGGGGGTCGGCGGCCCGGCGACGGCCGTGGTGCGGCTGCTCGGCCTTGACCCGTTCGACGCGACAGCCGTACTGGCCCGGCTGGCACCCGAGGTGGACCGCGTGGCCCAGGACGCCGTACGGGCGGCCCGCACCGCCGCGTCCGACGGCCCCGACACCCTGCCGGCCCCCTCGGCCCCCCTCCTCGAGCTGGGCGCCGAGGCCCACGCGGCCTGGCCGGTACGGCTGTTCGCCTCGTAGACCCGAACGCATCGCGATCCAGACCCGCCCCCGCGTCACCAGGAGTTGATCCCCATGCACCTCGACCACACACACGACCACACGGCAGCGGTGAGCGCCGACGCCCGCCGCCCCGACGGCACCCGCCGGGCGTTGCGGATCGGGCTCGGGGGGCCCGTCGGGTCCGGCAAGACCGCTACCGTCGCCGCGCTGTGCCGGGCGTTGCGGGAGGAGTTGTCGCTCGCCGTCGTCACCAACGACATCTACACCCGCGAGGACGCCGAGTTCCTGCTCCGTGAGGCGGTGCTGCCGCCCGAGCGGATCAGCGCCGTCGAGACCGGTGCCTGCCCGCACACCGCCATCCGCGACGACATCTCCGCCAACCTCGAGGCGGTGGAGGACCTGGAGGACGAGGCGGGTCCGCTGGACCTCGTCCTGGTGGAGTCCGGCGGCGACAACCTCACGGCCACCTTCTCCCGGGGCCTGGTGGACGCCCAGATCTTCGTGATCGACGTCGCGGGCGGCGACGACATCCCGCGCAAGGGCGGCCCCGGCGTCACCACCGCCGACCTGCTGATCGTGAACAAGACCGACCTGGCCCCCCACGTCGGCTCCGACCTCGCCCGGATGGCGGCCGACGCGAAGGCGCAGCGCGGCGACCTGCCCGTCGTGCTCCAGTCGCTGCGCGGCGAGGACGGCGTCCGCGAGGTCGCCGACTGGGTGCGGGGGCGGCTCACCGCGTGGACGGCGTGAGCGCCCCGGCCGCCTGCACGGCCCCCGCCACCCCGGCCACCCCGGCCGCGCCGGCCGGCGTCCGGGCGCGGGCGCGCATCCTGGCCCGCGCGGACGGCCGCGGCACCACCCGACTGCCGGTCCTGGAGGGCGAGGGCCCGCTCGCGGTGCGGCGCACCCGGGCGGGCGGCACCGAGGCCCGCGTCACCCTGGTCGGCGCGATGAGCGGGCCGCTCGGCGGCGACCGCTTCACGGTGCGCGCCGGCGCCGAGCCGGGGGCCAGGCTGCGCGTCGGCTCGGCCGCCGCCACTCTCGCGCTGCCCGGGCAGGACAAGGCGGAGGCGCGCTACGACGTCCGGCTCACCGTCGCCGAGGACGCCGAACTGCATTGGCTGCCCGAACAGCTCATCTCCGTCCGGGACAGCGATCTGCGCGTCACCACCCGCGCCGACGTCGCCGCCGGCGGGCGCCTGGTGCTGCGTGAGGAGCAGGTACTCGGCCGCAGCGGCGAGGAGCCGGGGCTGCTGACCAGCCGGCTGACCGTGCGCGTGGCCGGCCGGTGCGTCCTCGACCAGGAGCTGGCCTGCGGCCCGGGCGCCCCGGGCGGCTGGGACGGCCCCGCCGGCCTGGCCGGGATGCGGGCCGTCGGCCAGCTTCTCGTCGTACGGCCGGAGTTCGTCGAACGGCCCCCGGCGGCCGATCCCTTCGCGCCCGGCGCGGCCGTCCTGCCACTGGCCGGCCCCGCGGCGCTGGTGACGGCCGTCGCCCCGGACGCCCTGCGGCTGCGCGCGCTGCTGGACGCCGGCCTCGCCGCCCTGGCGGCGGCCTGAGCCACCGCCGACCGAACGACTTTCTCCGTTTATCGGATTGGCAAAGAACCGCACCCAGCCCTGTTCTCAGGCGACGCACAGCCGCGAGGATCCCCCTACTTGTCGTGAACCTGTACGGGGAGGGCCACTTGAGCAAGACCAGACTGCGGCGGAAGACGGCACTCGGCTCGGCCGGCGTGCTCGTCACCGCCACTCTGATAGCCGGCGCCGTCTCGGCGCCCGTCGCCAGCGCCGGCCCCGCCGCCGGCAGCGGCAACGGCCGGACCAGCGAGGCCCGCGGCGTCGCCCTCGCCGCCCAGCGCGCCGCCGAGGCCGGCATCGACTGGCAGGACTGCCCCGCCGACTGGGGTCTGGCCAAGCCGATCCAGTGCGGCTGGGTCACCGTGCCGGTCGACTACGCCGCGCCGAACGGCAAGAAGATCAAGCTCGCCGTCGACCGCGCCCTCAGCACCGGCAGCAGGGCCGACTACCAGGGCGCGCTCGTCTACAACCCCGGCGGCCCCGGCGGCTCCGGCATGCGCTTCCCGACCCGGGTGACGACGAAGAACCCGCTGTGGACGAAGGTGTCGAACGCCTACGACTTCATCGGCTTCGACCCCCGCGGCGTCGGCCACTCCGCGCCCATCTCCTGCGTCGACCCGCAGGAGTTCGTCAAGGCCCCCAAGCTCGACCCGGTGCCGCGCTCCGAGGCCGACAAGCGCGTCCAGCGCAAGCTGGCCGCCGAGTACGCCGACGGCTGCTACGACCGCAGCGGCGCCATGCTCCCGCACATGACGACGCCGAACACCGCGCGCGACCTCGACGTCATCCGCGCCGCCCTCGGCGAGCGCAAGCTCAACTACCTCGGCGTCTCCTACGGCACCTACCTCGGCGCCGTCTACGGCACCCTCTTCCCGGGCCACGTGCGCCGCATGATCGTCGACAGCGTCGTCAACCCCGACCGCGACAACATCTGGTACCAGGCCAACCTGGAGCAGGACATCGCCTTCGAGGGCCGCTGGAAGGACTGGCAGGACTGGGTCGCCGCGAACGACGCCGCCTTCCACCTCGGGAACACCCGCGCCAAGGTCCAGAAGCAGTGGCTGAAGCTGCGCGCCAAGGCGGAGAAGCACCCCCTCGGCGGGGTCGTCGGCCCGGCCGAGCTGATCTCCTTCTTCCAGAGCGCGCCGTACTACGACTCCTCCTGGGTCCCGGTCGCCACGGTGTTCAGCAAGTACGTCGCCGGTGACACCCAGGCGCTCGTCGACGCCGCCGCGCCCGACCTGTCCGACACGGCCGGCAACATCTCCGCGGAGAACGGCAACGCCGTCTACACCGCGGTGGAGTGCGCCGACGCCAAGTGGCCGACCAGCTGGCAGAAGTGGGACCGGGACAACACCCGGCTGCACCGCGACTACCCGTTCATGACCTGGGCCAACGCCTGGATGAACCTGCCGTGCGCCACCTGGCCGGTCCGCCAGCAGACCCCGCTGGAGGTGAAGACCGGCAAAGGCCTGCCCCCGGTCCTCATCGTCCAGTCGAAGCGGGACGCGGCCACCCCGTACCAGGGCGCCGTCTCGCTGCACCAGCGGTTCAAGGGCTCGCGCCTGATCACCGAGCGGGACGCCGGTTCGCACGGCGTCACCGGGCTGGTCAACCCGTGCGTCAACGACCGGGTCGACACCTACCTGCTCACCGGCGAGGTGGACGCCCGCGACGTCACCTGCGCGCCGCACGCCACGCCGAAGCCGTAGCCGGTTCACCGTCGGGGCCGGCCGGGGAGACCCGGCCGGCCCCTTCGCCGTGTCCCGGCCGCCGCCTCCGCCGCCTCGGCCTTGACGTCGGCCGCGTACCGGTCGACGTACTCCTGCCCTGACAGGGCGAGGATCGCCGACATGATCTCGTCGGTGACCGCGCGCAGCACCGCCTTCTCGCCGTCCATGCCCGCGTAGCGGGAGAAGTCCAGCGGCTCGCCGAACCGGATCGTCACCGGGCGCAGCCGCGGCACCTTGCGGCCAGGTGGCTGCGCCTCGAAGGTCCCGATCATCGCGCACGGCACCACCGGCGCCCCGGCCCGCAGCGCCATCACGGCGACGCCGACCTTGCCCTTGTACAGCCGCCCGTCGTGCGAGCGGGTGCCCTCCGGGTAGATGCCGAGCAGCTCGTCCCGGGCCAGCACGCCGAGGCCCTCGCGGACCGCCGCCTGCCCCGCCTCCTTGCCGGAGCGGTCCACCGGGATCTGCCCGGCGCTGCGGAAGAAGAACGCGGTCAGCCGGCCCTTGACGCCCGGTCCGGTGAAGTACTCCGCCTTGGCGAGGAAGGTGATCCGGCGCCGCAGCACCGCGGGCATCAGGAAGTGGTCGGAGAAGGACAGGTGGTTGCCCGCCACGATGGCCGCCCCGGAGTCCGGGACATGGTCCAGGCCCTCGATCCGGGGGCGGAAGGCCAGGCGCAGCGGCGGGCCGAGCAGGACGTACTTGAGCAGGTAGTAGAACACGTTCCCAGTCTCCGGTGATCGCCCCGCCCGCGATAGACCTCGGTCCGTACGGGCTACTCCTCGCGGCCCCCCGGGCCCCCGGCTCCGCCCGCGCCTCCGCGCAGGTGCAGCGCGCGCAGGGCCGCCTCCAGGGCGAACCGGTGGGCCGGGTCGGCCAGGCGGTCGCCGAAGCGGGCGTCGAGGTTGCGCAGCCGGTAGCGCACGGTCTGCGCGTGCACCCCCAGCATGTCGCCGACCTGCTCCGCGGGCGCCCGGGTGGAGATGTGCACCCGCAGGGTCTCCACCAGCCGGTCCCGGCGGCTGGCCGGCAGCTGGTCCAGCGGCGCCAGCTCCCGGGCCGCCAGCTGGGCCACCAGGGGCGGGTCGGAGAGCAGCCACAGCGTCACCAGGTGGTCCTCGCAGCGCAGCAGCGGCGCGTCCGGCACCACCCCCTCGTCGGCCAACTGGAGCACCCGGCGCGCCCAGCGGATCGAGTCGGCCGCCTGGGCCGGCGGCACGGTCAGGCCCACCGCGCCCTGCGTCCCGCCGACCAGCGCCGCGTCGAGCATCGCCTGCCGCTCGGGGGTCAGGCCGCCGGGGATCAGCAGATGCGGCTGGGGGATGTCCAGGTCCATCAGGACATCGCCGGCCAGGCCCGCCTCCAGGTGCTCGGGCACGGGGGAGCGCAGGGCGACCATGGTGACCTCCGCCGGCAGCGGCCAGGCCGCTGCCTCGCAGAGGCCGGGCAGCGCCTGGGGCAGCGGCGGGGCGGCGAGGATCAGGTGCAGCAGCCGCCGGCGCTGGGCCGGCACCTCCGAGGAGGCCCGCGACTGCACCTCGACGTAGCCCTCCCGGGAGATCGCCTCCAGCTCGTCCACGTAGGCGAACAGCGCGTCGGCGAAGGCGAGGATGACGGTGGGGGAGAGCCGGTACTGCTGGCCCACGGCCTTGGCCCGGCGCAGCGCGATGCGGGCGCCGAGCCGGTAGGCGCCCTGCAGGGTGTCCAGTTCGCGGCCCTCGTACGCCTCCACCCGGCCGAACTTGCGCAGCAGCTCGTCGCGGAGCGCGGCGTTCTTGCCCGGCTCGTCGACTCGGTCCACGAAGGCGGACAGGGCCTGCTCCACGCCCTGCCGGATGGCGCCCGCGTTCGGCCCGTTGAGCAGGCGCCCGTAGACCGGGTAGGCCCGGGTGACCTCGATCCGGATCTCCTTCATCAGGCCGGGTAACTCGGGACGCATGAAGGCCGCGAACTCCTTCGGGAGGGGTTCGAGCGGTTCACCGACCTCCGGTGCCCTGGCGGTTGAAGGCATGAGTCGCCGTCCCTTTGCCGTCACGTGCTGCCTGCCTGGGCTGCTGAAGCTAAACGAAGTTCGGTGGGGCGTACACAGTCCGTGCACATTTCGGTGCACCGGGACGCGGCGCGACCATCGGGACGGCTGAGAATCACCGGTGCGCGGCCATTACCCGACGGCCGGGCGGGACCCGGCCGTCGGACGGCGTCTGACGGCTCGCGTCACCTGACCGCCGAGTGCCAGTCGCGGGCGAGCACCTTGCCCGCGTCGGGAGCCGCGGTGCCGGGCGCGGTGAGGCCGGCCAGGTAGGTCGAGGCGTTGTTCAGGGTGAGGCTGTTCTTCCCCGCGGCCGAGGGCAGCCCGGTCTTGAGGTTGACCGCGGCGTCGACCAGGCCGAGCAGGCCGAGGCCGCAGCCGCTCGCGCCGGGCACGGCGAAGGTCGCGTCGCCCTGGGGGGCGCCGGTCAGGGCGAGGCGGCTCAGCTCCCCGTCGTCGGCGACGGCGCCGTCACCGTTGAAGAAGGACAGCCCGAACTCCGGGTAGTCGAGGTTCTTGGGGCGCAGCGTGATCGGGTTGGACTTGGTGCCGATGTAGCAGTTGCTCCCCAGGAACGGGTTCTCCAGGTGGATGCGGACCGGGATGGCGACGATCTGCACGTCGGTCACGGCGCCCGCGCTCTGGTTGAAGTCGTAGGGCGCGCCGACGGACTGCACGGTCGCGGTGATCTTGTTCAGGCTGGAGTCGGTGATCGCCCGGCAGATCGCGCTGATCGCCGGGACGTTGCTCGGACACATCAGGCCGAGGAGGCCGCCGGGAACGGTCGCGGGGTCGGCGACGAGCGCGCCGTCGGCCGGGGCGAGCACCTTGCTGGTGCCGTCCGAGTTCTGCACGATCCCCATCTGGAGGTTGGTCTTGCCGGTCACCACGGTGGTGTTGCCCAGCTTGATGGAGCCGCTGGGCGAGCTGGAGACCACGCACTGCGGGGTGCGGGCCACGCCGTCCGCGGCCAGCATGTCGGGGGCGTCCACCGGACAGCGGGTGAAGGGCGCCCACTCGCCGTTCAGCTGGGCGCCGGCCGCGGTCGCGGTGCCCACGGAGGCGAAGGCGCCGAGGGCGGTGCCGAGCGCGGTGACGGTGGCGAGTCGGGCGCCGAGGGTGAGGCGGTTCATGAGGTGGCCTTCCGCGAGGAGGGAGGGGGAGGGCGTACGGGGCGGTTGGTACGGGCGGCTCAGCGTTCCGGCACGGGGACCTTGAGCGGCTGGCCGTCGGGGGTGCATTCGAGCGGGTTCAGGACGTCCGCGGCGGCGAAGCAGGTCTGGCCCTGGATCTGCTTGATGTAGTTGTCCGGTCCGGAGATGGACGCCGTGAGCAGGCGGTCGAGATCCTCGCCGCCGGTGCCGCAGCCGGTGAAGGCGGGGATGGTGAATGTGCCGGTGAGCGGGCCGCCGGAGAGCAGCTGGTACCCGGTGGCCACCTGGCCGCTGACCTGCTCGCCCCGGCCGAACAGCACGAGATGGTCACCGGGGTGCTTGGCGGGTTCCGGTTCGGGTGAGTACAGCGGTCGCTCGGTGCGGCAGTCGGGACCGACGTCCAGCGGGGTGCCGTTGACCTCGAGGGAGAGCATGTGCACCACCAGCGGCACGCGGATGTAGGTGTCGGTGGAGGTGAACACGAAGTCGGTCTCGCCGACGGAGTCGACGGTGAGCTGGCCGGTCTCCTCCAGCACGATCCTGGCCTTGGTCGGGGTGAAGCCGAAGGTGAGGAAGGTCCCCTCCACGGGCCGGCTCTGCTTGCGGCCCTGGTTGAAGAGGTCGCCGGTCGAGTGCTGGGTCAGGTAGCCCCCGCTGAAGTCCGGCTTCGGGGTGAACAGGACGTCGCCCTGTTCGATGAAGGTGCAGGACACCGGGAACAGTTGGGCGCCTTTGAGCTTGTTCACGTTGTTGTAGCCGGTGATGTACGCGTTCAGCGACATCGGGCGCATCGGGTAGTCGGGCCCGTACTTGCACGGCGGGGCCTCGCGGGCGGGCGCCGGACCGCCTGGCGCGGGGTCGGCCACCGTCGGCCCCTTTTCGTCCGGCCGGCCGGCGGGGTCCTCGCCCGGCTCGTCCGGGGTGCCGGGGTCGGTCCCGGTGGCCGAGGCGGACGGCGTGTCACTGGGGGAGGGCGAGGAGGAGCCGTCGCCCGGAGCGGGGCCGACGGGCACGGTGGCCAGCAGGCCGTCTCCCGGGGCGTCCTCGGCGAGGGCGCACTCGACGCCGAGTGTGCTGGGACCGGTGGCCGTCGCCGCTTCGGAGGGTGTGCCGGTGGCCGCGGCGCTCGGGGTCTCCGCGGTGGCGGCGAGGGACAGGTCGAGGGAGAGAGCGCCCGCGGAGAGGGTCAGGTCGCCGGCGCTCTGCCCGGTCACCGTCGGGACGTCCCCGGTGGCGGTCAGGGTCAGCGGGCCGGACGGGGGGAGCGCCGCGGGGGGCACGCTGCCGCGCCAGGTCGCCTCGGCGGTGTTGTCGTTCTGCGCGACCCGCACCCCGAGCCGGGTCTCGGCCCGCTCCACCGACGCGCCGCGCGCGGCGAGGTCGCGCACCGCCGCCTCCGGCAGCTCCACGGCGGTCGTGACGTCCGTCGGCCGGATGGGCTCGCCGGCCGCCACCCGGTCCGGGAAGCGGGCCGTCACCCGGACCGTCACCGGCTGCCGCCCCGAGGGCAGCGAGCAGGTGTAGGGCAGCGCGGCGTCGACCTCCTGCGCACCGGCGGCGACTGCCGCGGCGGGCAGCCCTGCGGCCAGCACCACGAACGCGGCTATCGTCGCGCCGCGGGCGTGGGCACGGGCGGGTCCGGCTGCCGGGGGGCGGTTCGGGGCCGTGGCCGTCGTCCGGGCCGGGGCCGTCGTCCGGGCCGTGGGCCGGGGTCCGGTGCGGGGGCCTCTCATCTGTCGCTCCGCTCGGGGGTTCGTGCGCCGCGCGCGGCCTCGGCGGCCGGAGCGGTGGCGCGGTGGGGCGGCACGGGACGGCGCCGCCCGACGGCGGACGGCCCGCGGGGCCCGGACCGGGGTGACCGGCCGGACGTTCGCGAGCCGTCCTGGGTGACGCCGCTTACGGGTTGGAGCCGACGATCTTGGGGATGGTCGTCGTGCCGGTCTTCTTCACCGCGTAGTTGCCCTTGAAGGTGGGCTTGGTGGAGGTGGTGACCACCGTGCCGCAGCCCGTGGCCGAGGTGACGACCAGCTCGCCGGCGACGCTGTTGACCGCGAGGATGCCGGTGGAGTTGGTGTAGGTGCCGGACGCCTTGCCCTGCACGTTGAACAGGCAGGCGCCGATGGTGATCTTGGCCTTGACGTTGCCGACGTAGCCCTTGGTCACACCGGTGGAGGCGGTGTAGTCCTGCGCGACGACCGTCCAGGGCGTGGTCGGGGTGGTGGTGACGTTGCCCAGGACGCTCGTGCACGGCGAGGACGCGGTGCCGAAGTTGATGGCGTTGATGCTCCCCACGGTCGCGGGGTTGCCCGTGGCGCTCGACATCGTGCCGGTCGCCGTCGACGTCGTACACGTCATCGGGATGTTGGCGGTCAGCACGATGTTCCCGCTGTTCGTCGCCGTGAAGTTGGCCGGCGACGGCGTGACGGTCCACACGGTGGAGGGGACCGCGGAGGCGGGGGCGACGGACATGGCGAACGCGGCCGCACCGGCGCCCGCCACGAGGGCGACTCTTCTGATGGACTTCTTCATGTTCCGGAACTCTCCTTCTGGATCGACCGGCTGAGGGGGACCGTTTCCGTACCTGTGGGGACTGCTGGAGAGGGTGGACGGACGGTCCGCGGCTCGGACAACCTCGGCCGCGGGCACCGACGTTACTTGCGGGAAACTTGGCGGAACAACGCCGCCGACCATGATTCTTTGGCAAATGCCGAACATCTGGCGGCCGAGTGAGCAGTTCTCGGCGCGAATTAGTCATCCGGTGCTAAGAGGAGGCGTCCGGACCGGATGTCGCGGAATGTGGCACTCTCCGTGCATGCGCCACGTTCCGCGGCCCGCCGTGGGGCCGGACACTCACCGGATGACAATGCGAGGCGCCGTTCTTGTGGTGCGGGTGACAATTCCCGGACGGGCGTGCGGGGCCTCCCGGAAATCTCCGAACTGTCTCTTGCCCGCCGAGGTTACTCGGCCGTAACGTGCCGGGCACGGCGCTGATCTCCTGGTGGGTGCCCCCCTTGCCGCGGAGACGCGACGGACGATGTCCGGCCTTGCCCTCCTTCTGACCGGTCATCCTTCGGCAGGGCCGCGCGGACACCGCCCCGGTGGCGGGCGCGTGGCCCTGTCCTGTGGGTGGCTGACAAGTGCCGGACCGCACTTTGTCTGCGCGGTGACAAAGAGCGGGAAGGGGCGGGGAATTGATCGGCCCACCGGTTGTCAGTGCACCGCGCGGCGGCTTAACGTGCGCTCCACGGTGCGCGGTCACACCGCGTATTCGGAGGTGAGATGGGAATCGAAGTGGTCGTCGAGGGTCTGACCAAGTCCTTCGGCCGGCAGAGCATCTGGCAGGACGTGAGTCTCACCCTGCCGGCCGGAGAGGTCAGCGTCATGCTCGGCCCTTCCGGCACCGGCAAGACCGTCTTTCTGAAGTCCCTCATCGGACTGCTCAAACCGGAACGCGGCCGTGTCCTCATCAACGGGGTGGACATGGTGAACAGCCCGGAGCGGGACATCTACGAGACCCGGAAACTCTTCGGGCTCATGTTCCAGGACGGCGCCCTCTTCGGCTCCATGTCGCTCTTCGACAACATCGCCTTCCCGCTGCGCGAGCACACCCGCAAGAAGGAGTCGGAGATCCGCCGCATCGTCATGGAGCGGATCGAGGTGGTCGGCCTGCTGGGCGCCGAGGGCAAACTGCCCGGCGAGATCAGCGGCGGCATGCGCAAGCGGGCCGGGCTCGCCCGGGCGCTCGTCCTGGACCCGCAGATCATCCTGTGCGACGAGCCGGACTCCGGCCTCGACCCGGTCCGCACCGCCTACCTCTCCCAGCTGCTCATCGACCTGAACGCGCAGATCGACGCGACGATGCTCATCGTCACCCACAACCTCGACATCGCCGCGACCGTCCCCGACAACATGGGCATGCTCTTCCGGCGCGAGCTGGTCACCTTCGGGCCCCGCGAGGTGCTGCTCACCAGCGAGGAACCCGTGGTCGCGCAGTTCCTGGCCGGCCGCCGCCAGGGCCCGATCGGCATGTCGGAGGAGAAGGACGCCGCCACCCTCGCCGCCGAGGCCGCCGGCCCCCGCCCCGCCTCGGCGGACGCCCCCCGCACCATCGTCCCGCAGCTCGAACCGTCCCCGGGGCTCCCGCCCCGCCAGGCGGTCACCCGGCGCCGCGAACGCGTCCTCGGCATGCTCGACCGCCTCCCGCCCGCCGCCCGCCGGGCCATCGAGCACACCTACGCCACCGCGCCCACCCGGCCCCTGCCGGTGGCCGGCGGAGCCGGCGGGACCCTGCCCGGGCGGCCCGGGGCCGGGAGCGGCGTGTGATCGCCGGGGCGCTGCGGCAGACCGGACGGCTGTTCGCGCTGGCCGCCGAGGTGGCCCGGGCGATCTTCCGACGGCCCTTCCAGTTCCGCGAGTTCGTCGAGCAGTTCTGGTTCATCGCCAGCGTCACCATCCTGCCCGCCGCCCTCGTCTCCATCCCGTTCGGCGCGGTCATCGCCCTCCAGGTCGGCTCGCTCACCCAGCAGCTCGGCGCGCAGTCCTTCACCGGCGGCGCCAGCGTCCTTGCCGTCGTGCAGCAGGCCAGCCCGCTCATCGTGGCGCTGCTCATCGCCGGCGCCGGCGGCTCCGCGATCTGCGCCGACCTCGGCTCGCGCACCATCCGCGAGGAGCTGGACGCCATGGAGGTCATGGGCGTCTCGCCCGTGCAGCGCCTCGTGGTGCCCCGGGTGCTCGCCACCATGGGTGTGGCCGTGCTGCTCAACGGCCTGGTCTCCGTGGTCGGCATCCTCGGCGGCTACTGCTTCAACGTCTTCCTCCAGGACGGCACCCCCGGCGCCTACCTCTCCAGCTTCTCGGCGCTGGCCCAGCTGCCCGACCTCTACGTCAGCGAACTCAAGGCCCTGGTCTTCGGGTTCATCGCCGGCATCGTCGCCGCCTACCGGGGTCTGAACCCGCGCGGCGGGCCCAAGGGCGTCGGCGACGCCGTCAACCAGTCCGTCGTCATCACCTTCATGCTGCTCTTCTTCGTCAACATGGTGATGACGGGCGTCTACCTCCAAATCGTCCCGCCGAAGGGAGGCTGAGGCCCGTGGCCTCCCCGCTCGTGTGGCTGGACCGCTCCGGCGACCAACTCCTGTTCTACATACGGTCCCTGCTGTGGATCCCGCGCACCCTGCGCCGCTACCTCAAAGAGGTGCAGCGCCTGCTCGCCGAGGTCGCCTTCGGCACCGGCGGCCTCGGCGTCATCGGCGGCACCATCGGCGTGATGGTGGCGATGACCCTGTTCACCGGCACCGTCGTCGGCCTCCAGGGGTACGCCGCCCTCGACCAGATCGGCACCGCCGCCTTCACCGGCTTCGTCTCCGCCTACTTCAACACCCGGGAGATCGCGCCCCTGGTCGCCGGGCTCGCCCTCTCCGCCACCGTCGGGGCCGGCTTCACCGCCCAGCTCGGCGCCATGCGCATCAACGAGGAGGTCGACGCCCTCGAAGGCATGGGCATCCGCTCCCTGCCCTACCTCGTCACCACCCGCATCATCGCCGGCGTCGTCGCCATCATCCCGCTCTACGCGATCGGGCTGCTCTCCTCCTACCTGGCCTCCCGCTACATCACCGTCCTCTTCAACGGCCAGTCCCGGGGCACCTACGACCACTACTTCGACCTGTTCCTGTCGCCCACCGACGTCCTGCTCTCGGTGCTGAAGGTGCTCATCTTCAGCGTGATGGTGATCGTCGCCCACTGCTACTACGGCTACCGCGCCACCGGCGGCCCGGCCGGCGTCGGCGTCGCCGTGGGCCGCTCGGTGCGCAACGCCATCGTCCTCATCAGCGTCACCGACTTCTTCCTGTCGCTGGCCCTGTGGGGAGCCACCACGACCGTGAAGGTGGCGGGCTGACATGAGCGGCGCTTCCGGCGCGACGCTGCGCCGCCGGCTCGCGGGCGTGGCCTTCCTGGTGGTCCCCGCCCTGCTGGTCTGGCTGGCCGTCGCCGTCTACGACAAGCAGTTCACCGACACCGACCCGGTCACCGTGGAGACCGGCAGCGTCGGCAACGAGATGCACCTGGGCGCCGAGGTCAAGCTGCGCGGCGTCGTCGTCGGCGAGGTCCGCGCCATCGACGCCACCGACACCGGCGCCCGCCTCACCCTCGCGCTGAAGCCCGGCGCCGTGGACGCCATCCCGGCCGACGTCCGCGCCCAGATGCTCCCCACCACCCTGTTCGGGGAGCGCTTCGTCGCCCTCGTGCCGGCCACCGGCTCCACCGGCCGCACCCTGCCCGCCGGCGCCGTCATCCCCCAGGACCGCTCCGCCAACGCCGTCGAGCTCCAGCAGGTCCTCGACAACGTGCTGCCGCTGCTCACCGCCGTCCAGCCGCAGAAGCTCTCCGCCACCCTGTCCGCCGTCTCCCAGGCCCTGGAGGGCCGCGGCGACCAGCTCGGCGACACCCTCACCCGGCTCGACCGGCACCTGCGGAAGTTCAACCCCCAACTGCCCACCCTCAACCGGGACCTGAAGGAACTCGTGAAGGTCAGCAACGTCTACGCCGACGCCGCGCCCGACATCGTCACCGCCCTGACCGACTTCACCACCACCAGCACCACCCTGGCGGAGAAGGAGGACGACCTGGCCGGCACGCTCGGCGCGACCACCCGCACCGCGGAGGACCTGACCGGCTTCCTGCGGCAGAACAAGGACACCATCATCCGGCTGAGCGCCGACTCCCGGCCCACCCTGCAGCTGCTCGCCGAGTACTCCGCCGCCTTCCCCTGCACCCTGCGCACTCTCGCCGACTTCGTCCCCGCCATGGACAAGGCCCTCGGCAAGGGCACCGACCGTCCGGGACTGCGGGTCGACCTCACCACCGTGCCCTCCCGCGGCGCCTACGTCCCCGGCCGGGACACCCCCGCCTACGGCGCCTCCGGCGGCCCCCGCTGCTACCCCGTGCCCTACCTCGGGGTCTCCGCGAAGCCCGCCGCCGAGGTGCCCGCCGCCGCGGAGCAGGATCTCGGCCCGGCCAACTCCCCGCAGGAGAACGACCTCGTCAACGAGCTCCTCGCCCCCGCCACCGGCAAGGCCCCCGCCGACCTGCCCGACTGGAGCAGCCTGCTGGCCGGACCCGCCCTGCGCGGCACGGAGGTGACCCTGCGATGAGGGACCCCGCGCCCCACACCCGGCGCCGCCCGCTGACCGGCCCCCTGCTCAAGTCCCTGGTCTTCCTGCTGGTCACCGCCCTCGCCACCACCGTCCTCGGCCTGAGCGTCGCCAACACCGGCGTCGGCGACGACACCGTCACCTACAAGGCCCTGTTCACCGACGTCACCGGCCTCACCGACGGCGACAGCGTCCGCATCTCCGGCGTCAAGGTCGGCCAGGTCACCGACGTCCGCGTGGTCGACCGGCGCACCGCGCAGGTCTCCTTCACCGTCCGCGACGACCGCACCCTGCCCCGCTCGACCACCGCCGCCGTGAAGTACCTCAACATGGTCGGCCAGCGCTACGTGGCCCTCGACCGGGGCAGCGGCGACCTCGCCGGCACCCTCGACGGCGGCGACACCATCCCGCTGGACCGCACCTCGCCCGCCCTCGACCTCACCCTGCTCTTCAACGGCTTCAAGCCACTCTTCGAGGGCCTCTCCCCGAAGGACGTCAACGAACTCGCCGGCTCCCTCGTGCAGGTGCTCCAGGGCGAGGGCGGCACCGTCGACTCCCTGATGCGGCACATCGGGTCGCTCACCACCACCGTCGCCGCCAAGGACAAGGTGATCGGGGAGGTGGTCGCCAACCTCAACACCGTGCTGACCACCCTCAACGACCGCGAAGCCGACTTCGACACCCTGGTGGACACCCTCCAGAAGCTCGTCACCGGCTTCAACGAGGACCGCAAGCCGCTCGGCCGGGCCGTCGCCGCCATGGGCGACTTGACCACCACCACCGCCGGGCTGCTCCAGGACGGCCGCGCCCCGCTCAAGCGGGACATCAAGGAACTCGGCCGGCTCTCCGGCAACCTCGGCGACGCCACCCCGCAGCTCGAGGACTTCCTCGACCGCACCCCGGACAAGCTGACCGCGCTGACCCGGCTGTCCTCCTACGGCTCCTGGTTCAACTTCTACCTCTGCGAGGCCCGGGTGAGCGGAGTGCGCACCTCCGACGGCTCCAAGCCGCCGACCGGCGTGACGGTCACCGAGGCGAGGTGCGGCACATGAAGCCCGTGAAGGAGCGCAACCCCGTCACCGTGGCCCTGGTCGGCCTGGTCCTGCTCGCGCTGCTCACCGTCCTCGCCTACAACGCCGACCGCCTCCCGCTGATCGGCGACGGCACCGGCTACAGCGCCGACTTCTCCGAGGCGGCCGGTCTCGACGACGGCGACGAGGTGCGCATCGCCGGCGTCAAGGTCGGCGAGGTCACCGGCGTCGCCCTCGACGGCGACCGGGTCAAGGTCAGCTTCGAGGTAGACGACGCCTGGATCGGCGACCGCAGTACGGCTGCCATCGCCATCAAGACGCTGCTCGGCGACAAGTACCTCGCCCTCGACCCGCTGGGCAGCGCCCGCCAGGACCCCGGCACCCGCATCCCGCTGTCCCGCACCACCTCCCCGTACGACGTCACCCAGGCGTTCCAGGACCTCAGCGGCACCGTCGACGCCATCGACAGCCGGCAGCTGGCCAAGAGCTTCGAGACCATCTCGGAGACGTTCAAGAACTCCCCGCCGCACGTCCGAAAGGCCGCAACCGGGCTGTCCGACCTGTCGAGGTCGGTGTCCAAGCGGGACGACGAGCTGTCCGAACTGCTCAGCGGCAGCGCCAGGTTCACCAAGACCCTCGCCGACAAGAAGTCCAGCTTCGAGACGCTCATCGAGGACGGCGGCTCCCTGCTCGGCGAACTCCAGGACCGCCGCGACGCCATCCAGGCCCTGCTGAAGGGCAGCCGCGACCTCGCCACCGAACTCACCGGGCTGGTCGGCGACAACGACAAGCAGCTCGGCCCCACCCTCAAGGCGCTGGGCCGCGTCACCACCGTCCTGAAGGACAACACCGACCAGCTCGACAAGACCCTCGCGCTGGTCGGCCCCTACTACCGGCTGGTCGGCAACACCCTCGGCAACGGCCGGTGGTTCGACAGCTACCTGTGCGGGGTCGTGCCCCGCGACTACCTGCCCGCGCAGTCCCAGCCCACGACCGGCTGCCTGCCGCCCAAGCAGCGGACGGCGGCCCAGGGGAACGGTGAGCGATGAGCACCCGCGCGAAACTCCTGGCGGCGGTGGTCGCCCTCGTCGTGGTCGCCGCCGGGCTCGCCGCCGCGCGCGCCCTAGGCGACGACGGCACCCGGATCACCGCCTACTTCGACCGCGCGGTGGGCATCTACGCCGGCTCCGACCTGCGGATCCTCGGCGTCCGGGTCGGCGAGGTGGAGTCGGTGGAGCCGGAGGGCACGAAGGTCCGCGTCCGGCTCGCCCTGGACGAGGGCGTACGGGTCCCCGAAGGGGCCGGTGCCGTGGTGGTCGCGCCCAGCGTCGTCGCCGACCGCTTCGTCCAGCTCACCCCCGCCTACAAGAGCGGCCCCACCCTGAAGAACGGCGCCGTGCTGCCCGCCGACCGCAACCGCACCCCCGTCGAGATCGACCAGCTCTACGACTCCGTCACCGACCTCAGCAAGGCCCTCGGCCCCGACGGCGCCAACGCCTCCGGCGCCCTGTCCGGGCTGCTCAAGACCGGCGCCGCCAACCTCGACGGCAACGGCGAGGCCATCGGCGACAGCATCGAGCAGTTCGGCAAGGCGGCGAAGACCCTGGACGGCTCCAGCGACGACCTGTTCACCACCCTGTCCCAGCTCCAGGTCTTCACCACCATGCTCAAGGACAAGGACACCGACGTGCGCACCGCCCAGGAGCGCCTGGACACGGTGGTCGGCTTCCTCGCCGACAACAAGGACGACCTGGCCGGCGCCCTGGACGAACTGGGCACCGCCCTCGGCCGGGTGAAGACCTTCGTCCAGGACAACCGCGGCGAGCTGAAGAAGAACGTCGACACGCTGGTGCCGATCACCGAGGCGCTGGTGAAGCAGCGCGCCTCGCTGGCCGAGGCCCTGGACGTCGCCCCGCTCGCCGCGGACAACTTCACCGGCGCCTACGACACGGGCACCGGCATGATCGAGGGCCGCACCAACTTCAACGAGATCAGCATGGGCGGCCCCCTGCTGCCCCTGCCGGTCAGCGGGGGAGCGGCCGCCTCGGGGGAGGGGAAGCGGTGAAGCGCGTCATCCGGCGCCGGGGCGCCGCCTCCGACGACACGCGGGCCGCCGACGGAACCGACGCGGCGGAGACCGCCGAGGCGCCCCGCGCGGCACCGCACCGCCCGCTGCGCCGCGGCGCCCTCACCACCGGCCGGGCCGCCGGACTCGGCCTCGGTGGACTCCTCGCCCTCGGCCTCGGCTTCGCCCTGGCGCTCGGCGCGTTCTCCTCGACCGCCCCGAGCTTCGACGGCCTGGAGGACATCCCGCTGCCCGGCGGCGCCGACCTCGGCCCCCACCCCTACACCGTCACCGCCGAACTGGACGACGTCCTCAGCCTCGTGCCGCAGGCCGCGGTCAAGGTCAACGACGTCGCCGTGGGCCGCGTCACCCGCATCAGCCTCGACGGCGACGCCTGGACCGCCCGGGTCACCATGGAGGTCAACGGCGACGTGCGGCTGCCCGCCGACGCCGGCGCCCGCGTCGAGCAGTCCAGCCTGCTCGGCGAGAAGTACGTCCAGCTCGTCGCGCCCGCGAAGCCCGCCCCCGCCCGGCTCGCCGACGGGGCGGTCATCCCGGTCGCCCGCACCGGGCGCAACACCGAGGTCGAAGAGGTCTTCGGCGCGCTGTCCCTGCTGCTCAACGGCGGCGGCGTCAACCAGCTCAAGACGATCACCACCGAGCTGAACAAGGCGCTCGGCGGGCGCGAGCCCGAGATCCGCTCCACGCTCAAGCGGGTCGAGGAACTGGTCGGCAACCTGGACGACCACCGCGGCGACATCACCGACGCCCTCGACAGCGTCAACCGCCTCGCCGCCACCCTGGCCGGCCGCAAGGACGACGTGCGCACCGTCCTCACCGGCCTCTCGCCCGGCCTGAAGACCCTGCACGAGCAGCGCGGCTCCCTGCTGACCATGCTGCGCTCCCTGGACACCCTCTCCGGCGTCGCCGTCTCCACCGTCGACGCGAGCAAGGACGACATGGTCGCCGACCTCAAGGCCATCGCGCCCACCCTCAAGGCGCTGGCGGACGCCGGCACCGACCTGCCCGACTCCCTCCAGGTGCTGCTGACCTATCCGTTCACCGATGAGGTGATGCGCGGCGTGAAGGGCGACTACCTCAACGTGTACCTGAGCATGGCGGCCGTCCCCGGCACCGAGGTGATCCCGCCGCTGGTGCCGAAGCCCTCCCCCTCACCCTCGCCGACGCCCACCGCGCAGGAGCCGCAGCCGGAGGCGCGGTCGGAGGTACGGCCGCGGGCGCTGCCCCTGCCGTCCGTGCCGACGGCGTCCGGGACGGGGGGTGGGGCGCGGTGATCACCCTAGCCGTCCGCCTGAAGAACCTGGCCTTCCTCGTCATCGCCGTCCTCGTGCTCGGCTTCGTCGGCATCCGCTACGCCGACCTCGGCCGCTTCGCGGGCGTCGCCGACTACTACACCGTCGACGTGGAACTCCCCCGCACCGGCGGCCTGTTCACCCACTCCGACGTCACCTACCGGGGCGTCTCGGTCGGCCGCGTCGGGCCCATCGACCTCACCGCCGAGGGGGTCGTCGCCGAGCTGCGCATCAAGAAGTCCGCCCCGCGCATCCCCGCCGACACCCGGGCCGTGGTGGCCGCGCTGTCCGCGGTCGGGGAGCAGTACATCGACCTGCGGCCGGCGAGCGACGGCGGCCCCTACCTCGCCGAGGGCACCCGGATCGCCGAGCGCGACACGCAGGTGCCGGCGCCGGTCACCGACGTCCTCACCAGCGTGAACGACCTCACCAAGTCGGTGCCCCTGGAGGACCTGCGCACGGTCGTCGACGAGTTCGGCAAGACCTTCGACGGACACGGCGACGACCTCCAGAAGCTGCTGGACAGCGGCGACGCCTTCGTCCGGGCCGCCGACCGGGCGCTGCCCTCCACCACCCGGCTGATCACCGACGGCGAGACGGTGCTGCGCACCCAGGCCGAGGAGACGGACGCCATCACCGGCTTCGCCGACGGCGCCGAGCGGCTGGCCCGCAGCCTCAAGGGCTCCGACGCCGACCTGCGCCGGCTGCTCACCGTCACCCCGGACGCCGCCACGCAGGTCAGCGGGTTGCTGCGGGACCTCGACCCCAGCCTCGGCGTGGTCCTGGCCAACCTGCTCACCACCTCCGACGTCGCCGTCACCCGCCAGCGCGGCATCGAGGAGCTGCTCGTGAAGTACCCGGCGGCGGTGTCCGCCGGCGCCACCGCCGTCCAGGGAGGAACCATGAAACTGGGCCTGGCCGTCACCTTCTTCAAGCCGCTGCCCTGCACCGCCGGGTACGGCGGCACCCGCTACCGCAACGGCCTCGACCTCGGCACCGCCCCCGCCCTGAACACCGGCGCCGCCTGCACCGCCCCGGCGTCCAGCGGCGTCGACGTGCGCGGCTCGGCCCACGCCCCGCGCGGCGGCCCGGTCCCGGCACCGGCCCGCCCCGGCTCCCTGCCCTCGGGCAACTCCGGCAGCGGCACCCCGGCCGCCGCGCCCAGCACCTCCTCGGCGCCCGCCACCGCCGCCGCCCCGCTGCCGGGCGCCCTCGCCCTGCCCGGCGTCGGCGACTCCACAGCGCCCGACCTGGCCGGGCTGCTCGCACCGGCCGCCGGAGCGGGCCGATGAGGCGGGCCCGCGTCCTCGCCGGGACCGGACTCGCCCTCGCGCTCGCCTTCTGCGGCACCGGCGCCTGGACGTACGCCCAGGCGCGGGGCGACGACGGCCTCTCCTACGGCCGGGAGCGTGACGCCGCGCTCTCGGACGGGCGGGCCGCGCTGACCACGCTGACCAGCCTCGACGCCTCGTCCGCCGAGCGGGCCCGGGCCGGCGTCCGGGCCTGGCGGGACGCGTCCACCGGCCCGCTGAGCGAGGAACTGGGCCGCACCGAGCCGAAGACGGGCCCCTCGGCGAAGGGCGTCGTCACCGACGCCGCCCTCACCGCCCTGGACACCCGGGCCGGCACGGCCAAGCTGATCGCCACCGTTCGCGTGGAGGTCACCGCCGGTTCCACCGGCAAGCCCGGGGCGGACCGCAAACGCCTGGAGGCCGTCCTGGACCGCACCGGCGACGACGAGTGGAAGGTCAAGGCGCTGAGCGCGGTGCCGCTCGCGGGGGCCGCGGGGGAGGACGGAACCCGATGAGCCGGCTGACGACGGAGACGGACGAGGACGCGGAGCCCGCGCTGAACGAAGGCGAGGCGGCCGAAGAGACCGCCGGGGAGGCGACGGACAACCCCGGCCGCCGCCTCCCGTCCGCCCGATGGCGCCCCATCGCCGCCGCCGCGCTCGCCGCGCTGCTCCTCCTGGCCGGCGGCGCCTTCCTCTACGGCGCCCACCGCCTGCACGCGCAGCCGTCCGCACGGAACCACGCCCTGACCGACAGCGAGGCCACCACCAAGGTCGCCGGGGACGTCGGCAGCGCCCTGGCCCGGGTGTTCTCGTACACCCCCGAGGGCCTCGGCACCACCGAGCGCTCCGCCCGGTCCGTGCTGGCCGGACGCGCGGCCCGCCAGTACGCCGACCTGATGACGCGGGTCCGCGCCGACCTCACCCGGCAGCGCGTCACCCTCAGCACGCAGGCGGTGCGCACCGGTGTGATCGAACTCGACGGCGACGACGCCCGGTTGCTGGTCTTCCTCGACCAGATCTCCCGCCGGGGCAAGGACCCGGCCACCTCGGTGGCCGCTCAACTCACGGTCACCGCGCGATGGGAGGGCGACCAATGGCGGATCACCGACATCCAGAGCCGCTGAAGAGGCGGAGGGCGGTCGGGCCGGCCGGCCTGCCGGCCAAGGTCGTCGCCCTCGCGCTCGCCCTCGTCCTCGCCGCCGGCGGCGTCGCGGCCTGGGCCGGCTGGGACTGGTACGCCGCGGCCCACGACGACACGGCGGCCTACGCCGAGCAGCGCGACACGGCGCTCGCCGCCGGGGAGCAGGCCGTGCAGAACCTCAACACGCTCGACCACCAGCACCTCGACCGGGGTCTCGACCTGTGGGAGACCTCGACCACCGGCGAACTCCACGACCAACTGGTCTCCGGACGCTCGGAGTTCGCCTCCCAGGTGCGCACCGCGAAGACCGTCACCACGGCCAAGGTGCTCTCCGGCGCCGTCACCGAGCTCGACGACCGGGCCGGCCGCGCCCGGGTGCTCGTCGCGCTGCGCGTGACGGTGAAGGCCCCGGGCGCCGAGAGCACCGACAAGGACAGCCGCATGCTCGGCGAACTGACCCGCACCGGCGGCCGGTGGAAGCTCAGCGCCCTCGGGCAGGCGCCCGTCGGCGGCACGGCGGCCGGCTGACCCGGCCGGGGAGAGGACGACACCACCATGGCGACCACCCGTCACCACCTCAACAGCCTGCGCCGCCGCCAGGCCCGCGAGGCGGCCCAGCGCACCCGCCCGCCCGCCGCCGACGGCGCGGTGAGCACCCTCGACCCGCCCCGGGACCGCAGGACCCCGCGACAGGCCCCAGCCGCGCGACCGGCCCCCGCCGAACCGGCTCCCGCCACCGAGCCGCGGACCACCCGCCGCCTGGGCCGAGGCCGCCTCACCCTCGCCGTCCTCGCCCTGCTCGTGCTGCTCCTCGGCTGCTTCGCCGGCTGGGCGCACGGCCGCGCCGAGGGCCTGCGCGACGACCCCGGCGCCCGCAACACCGCCCTGACCGATCTCGCCCGCACCAGCGAGATCAAGGGGCAGACGGCCAAGGCGGTCGGCGCGCTCTTCTCCTACGACGCCGCCCGCCCCGCCGCCTTCGACAAGGCCGCGAAGGAGTTGCTGACCGGGCGGGCCGTCGCGCAGCACAAGGCGCTCTTCGACGCCGTGCGCTCCGGAGCCGACCGGCAGAAGGCGGTGATCACCACCACGGTCACCGACAGCGCGGTCGAACGCATCGACGGCGACCGGGCCCGGGTCCTCGTCTACGCCGACCAGAGCAGCGTCGCCACGGCCGGTGCGAAGACGCCGGCGAAGGCGGGGGAGAAGCCGGCCAAGGACCAGGCGAAGGACCAGGGCACCTACGCCGGCGCCATGTTCGCCGTCGACCTCCTGCACCGCGACGGGCGCTGGCTCGTCTCCGGCATCGACACCTTCGGCCGCTGAACCCCCACGACCAGGGAGTGACCACCATGCCCGCACCCCGCGTACCCCGCCTGCGCGCCCGGACCCGGCAGGGCCTGCTGGCCACCGCCGTCGCGGTGAGCACGGTGGCCGCCCTCACCGCGTCCCGGCCTCCCGGCGTCGCGTCGGCCGAGCCGAGCGGACAGGGCCGCCCGGCCGGCGAGGAGGCGCACGCCCCGTCATCGGCCGCCCCCGCCGCCCCGCCGGTCGCGGCGCCGCCCGGCGACGGCTCGTACCACACCGAACTGCCGCCCCTGGTGGGCCCCGTCGGCGCCCTCGGCCCCCTCGCACCCGGCGTCCCCGCGGCCCCGGCCACGCCCGGGCAGACCCGGCGGATCCAGGCCGAGTCCGGCCTCCCCGCCACCGTGCTGCGCGCCTACCGCGCGGCCGAGACGTCCGTCGGCCGCACCGACCCGGGCTGCCGGCTGCCCTGGCAGCTGCTCGCCGCCATCGGCAAGGTCGAGTCGGGGCAGGCCCGCGGCGGCGCCGTCGACCGGAACGGCACGACGCTGGGCCGGATCACGGGCCCCGCCCTCGACGGCAACGGCTTCGCCCTGATCCTGGACACCGACGGCGGTGCGCACGACGGCGACCCGGTCTACGACCGCGCGGTGGGCCCGATGCAGTTCCTGCCCTCGACCTGGTCCCGCTGGGGCGCCGACGGCAACGGCGACGGACGCGCCGACCCGAACAACGTCTTCGACGCCGCGCTGGCCGCAGGGCACTACCTGTGCGCCGGCACCCGCGACCTGGGCGTGCCGGCCGACCTGGACCGGGCGGTGCTCAGCTACAACAACTCGCGCGCCTACCTGGACCTGGTCCGCTACTGGCTGGACTTCTACCGCCGGGGCGTGCACACCGTGCCCGACGGCAAGGGCGTCGTTCCCAGGTCCCCCGGCGCCGGCGGCACCACCCCGGCCACGAAGCCCACCGACCGCCCCAAGGGGAACGACGGCGGCAAGGGCGGCGGCATCGTCATCGGCCCCGACCCCTCGGGTACGCCGTCCCCCGCACCGTCGCCCACCCGCCCGTCCCCCTCGCCGACCCCGACCCCCTCCCCGAAGCCCACCGGCCGGCCGAGCACCACCCCGTCCCCGACTCCCACCCCGACGGCCTCGGACACGCCCGCCCCGCCGAGCCCGTCGGACACCCCGTCGCCCGAGCCCTCGCCCACCACCGGCGAACCCACGCCGTCGCCCACGACGCCCTGTCCCTCCGACTCCGCGACCCCGAGCCCGACCCCGCAGGACCCGCGGGAGGCGACCACCGCCGAGGAGCCGTGCGCTCAGTGACGGGGCCCCGGGGCCGGCGGCGCCGGGACGTCCGCGGCGAGCGCGTCCGCGCCGTACAGGGCCTCCACCCAGTTGGCCTGGTAGACGGTGTCCAGGTAGCGCTCGCCGAGGTCCGGTGAGACCGCCACCGCCGTCAGGTCGCCGGCGTCGTGGTCGGCGAACCAGGACGCGGCGCCGCTGACCACCGTGCCGGTGGAACCGCCGAACAGGAAGCCGCGGCGGGCAAGACCCCGGCAGGTGCGCACGGTGTCCGCCTCGTCCACCGTGACCACGTCGTCCACGAAGGAGGTGTCGAGCAGCGGCGGCGGCACGCTCATCCCGAGCCCCGGGATCATCCGGCGCCCCGGCGCGCCGCCGAAGCTGACCGAGCCCGCGCTGTCCACGGCGACCACCCGCACCGGGCGGTGCCACTCCTTGAACCAGCGGGCGCAGCCCATCAGCGTGCCCGTGGTGCCGGCCCCCACGAACAGCAGGTCGAGGCCGGGGAAGGCACGGGCGATGGCCGGGGCCGTACTGCCGTAGTGGGCCCGCCAGTTGGCCGGGTTGGTGTACTGGCCGAGCCAGACGTGGCGCGGGTCCAGGGCGCAGAGCCGGCGGACGTAATCCAGCCGCGCGCCCAGCAGGCCGCCCTGCGGGGCGGGTTCGCGGACGACGTGGACCCGGGTGCCGAGCGCCTCCATCATGAGCCGGGTCGCCAGGTTGCACCGGGCGTCGGTCACGCACAGGAAGCCGTAGCCCTTGCTCGCGGCGATCATGGCGAGGGCCACGCCGAGGTTGCCCGAGGAGGACTCCACCAGGATCGATTCCGGGGTGAGGACGCCCTCGCGCTCGGCGGTCTCGACCATCTCCCGCGCGGCCTTCAGCTTGATGGACCCGGCGAAGTTGAACCCCTCGCACTTGAGGTAGAGCGGACGGCCCAGTTGGGCCCGCAGGTCGACGTAGAGGTCCTCTTCATTGAAGGCGTAGGGGACCGAGATGACGGGCACGACGCATTCCTCCTCGGGATGTCGGTGCCGGGCGGTTCAGCCGTGGCGGCGCAGTTCGTGGAAGAAGCCGTCGGCGAACCGGAGTTCACCGGCGGCTGCCACCCGGTCGTAGGCGTACTTGCCGACCGCCAGGTCGAGCACGCCGAGGCCGAACGGTGAGAAGACGACGGTGCGGTCCGCCGGCACGGTGAGCCGCCCGGTCAGCACGTCGTCCAGTGTTCCGGCGACGAACTCCCGGTCGCCGGTGAGCCGTTCGGCCAGATGCGGTGAGGTCTCGGCGCGCAGGCAGTGCTCGACGTCGTCCACGACGTCGACCGCGTCGAGCAGGATCTCCGGCGCAAGGTCGCGCAGCGAGACGTGCAGCACCACGGGGTGGTGCCCGAACCAGGCCGGATCGTGCACGTGCGGCGCGGCGGCGACGGTGGCGAAGACGATCAGGTCGCTGTGCCGGATCAGTTCCTCCGGGCCCTCGTGGACGGTGACCCGGCCGCCGGCGCCGGTCCGCTCCAGGTAGTCGCGGAAGGCGGCGGCCCCGGCGGCGGACGTGTCGTGCACGCCGATCTCCTCGAACTCCCAGCCGGTGGCGGCCAGGAAGGTGTGGATGTACCGGGCGATGAGCCCCGCGCCGACGAACCCGACCCGCCGGGGGCGTTCGCGGGTCCGGCTGAGCCGGTCGGCCGCCGAGGCGGCGGAAGCGGCGGTGCGGCTCGCGCTGATGATGGAACTCTCCATACAGGCGAACGGGTAGCCGGTCACCGGGTCGTTGAGGATGAGGACGGCCGACGCCCGGGGCAGCCCGGTGGCGGTGTTCTCGGGGAAGCTGGAGATCCACTTGATGCCGTCGACCCCCACGTCCCCTCCGAGCGAGGCCGGCAGGGCGATGATCCGGGCGGTCGGCCGGTCGCCGAAGCGCAGGAAGGACGAGGGCGGGTTCACCGACCGGCCCGCGCCGTGCAGCCGGTAGGCGCCCTCCACCACGCCGACCAGGTCCCGCTCGCGGCCCCGCAGGGCGCGCTCGACCTGCTCGCCGGGGACCACCGCGAAGGACGGGGCGCCGGTGACCGGTTCGCCGACGGCGGTCATGACGGGCCCGCCCCGACCGGTCCGAACGCGGTCTCCGCCGCCCCGGACGCGGGCACGCGCACCGGGTCGGCCATCGCCACGACGACGTCCCGGGGCCCCTCGTAGGGCTCCCTGCTGTGCGCGGTGCGCAGATTGTCGACCAGCAGCAGGTCGCCGGCCCGCCAGCGGTGCAGCGCCGTGTGGTCGGCGTACACCGCCTCGATCTGCCGCACGGTCTCCTCCTCGATCGGCTCCCCGTCGCCGTACCGGGTGGTGAACGGCAGCGCGTCGGCGCCGTACACGTCCGTCAGGTACTCGCGGACGTCCGGATCGAGCGTCCACTCACTGAGGAAGGCGACCTGGTTGGACCAGCAGCGCCGGCCGTCGGCCGGGTGGCGCACCACGGCCGCGCGCCGCTGCCGGGTGCGCAGCCCGCCGTCGTCCCGCCAGGCGAAGTCGACGGCCTGGGCCCGGCAGTACGCCTCGACGGCCGCGCGGTCGTCGGTGCCGAACGCGTCGGCGACGCCGGCGCCGATGTCCTCGTGGTAGCTGCGGTCGAGGACCCAGCCCTCGGTCTCGAAGCGGCGGACCAGGCCGCCGGGGAGCGCCGCGAGGACGGCCGCCGCGTCGGCGGTGCCGGTCTCGCCGCCCTCGTCGGGCGCGGTCAGGCAGGCGATGAGCAGCAGGCCGGGGCGGTCCAGGGTGTAGCTCGACTCGTGGTGCATGCACATCCGCTGGTGCGGGGGCCAGGTGGCCGAGGAGTAGACGCCCTCGCGGTGGGTCCGGCGGGCGGCCAGTGCCTCGCGCTCGGGCGCCGGCACGGCGCCGAGGCCGTCGGCGACCGCGGCCACCTCGTCCGGGGTGCCGAGGTCCAGTCCCCGCACCAGGAGCGCGCCGTGCCTGGCGAGGGCGGTGCGCACGTCGTCCCGGTGCGCGGCGGCCCAGGGTCCCGGGTCGCCGGGCGGGGCGCCGATCAGCGGCGGTGCGCCGGCGTGCGGGCCGGGGGGCCGGAGCGGAGTGGAGGACGTCATCGTCATGCTCCTTGGCTGGTCGAGCGGCCGGTCGGGGTTCCGGCCGGACGGTCGGTGAGCAGGCCCGCCAGGTCGGCGAGCACGGGGTGGCGGGTGATGTCGGCGACGGTCACGCGGCGGTCGAGCCGGACGGCGAGGCGTACCGCCGACAGCGAGTCGCCGCCCGTGGAGAAGAAGTGGTCCCGGCGCCCGATCCGGTCGGCGGGGACGGCGAGCACGTCCGCCCAGGCCGCCGCGAGCCGCTCCTCGGCCGGGCCGCGCGGCGGCTCGACGGCGGCCGGTGCCGGGTCGGGGGCGGCGAGCGCCGCGAGGGCCTTGCGGTCGGTCTTGCCGTTGGCGGTCAGCGGCAGCGCGGGCCGCCAGCACAGGGCCTCCGGGAGCAGGTACGCGGGCAGCCGGCGGGCCAGCCGCTCGCGCAGCCCCCGCTCGTCCAGCGGGCGCGGCCCGGCGTAGTGCGCGACCAGGCGTGCCGCCCCACCGGGCGGCCGGTCGACCACCACGGCGGCGTCCCGCACACCGGCCACGCCCAGCAGGGCGTTCTCGATCTCGCCGGTCTCCACCCGGAAGCCGCGCACCTTGACCTGGCCGTCCCGGCGGCCGAGGAACTCCAGCTTGCCGTCCGGCATCCAGCGGCCGAGGTCGCCGCTGCGGTAGAGCCGCTCCCCGGGGTCGAGGGGGTCGGCCAGGAAGGACTCGCGGGTGCGGTCGGGGTCGCCCAGGTAACCGCGGCCGACGCACACCCCGGAGAAGACGATCTCGCCGGGCGCGCCCAGCGGCACCGGACGCAGCCGGCCGTCCACGACGTGGACCCGCACATTGCGCACCGGGCGGCCCAGCGGCACCCGGTCGTCCGGCGGGGGCCGGTCCATCGGCTCGTGGTTGGTGTCGTCGCTGGTCTCGGTCAGCCCGTAGGCGTTGACCAGGGGCGTGCCCGGTCGCGTGGCGAACCAGCGCCGCACCAGCTCCGGACGGACGGCCTCGCCGGTGACCGACACCCGGCGCAGGTCCGGCAGTTCGCGCGGCCGGCGCTCCAGCGCGTGCAGCACGGCGTCCAGGTACGAGGGGACGACCTGGAACACGCTGACCCGCTCGCGCTCGACGGTGTCCAGGAACCGGTCCGCGTCGAGGACCGCCGCCTGGTCGACCAGCACGGTCCGGCCGCCCACCAGCGGGGCGGCGAGCAGCTGCCACAGGGAGATGTCGAAGCACTGGGGCGCCGTCTGGGCGACCGCCTGACCCGCGTCGAGACCGAGGACGTCGATCTTGGCGAGCAGGTGGTTGAGCAGGCCGGCGTGCTCGCACATCGCGCCCTTGGGCTCGCCGGTGGAGCCGGAGGTGAAGTAGACGTAGGCGAGCCGTCCCGGCCCCACCGGCACGCCCGGTGCGGTGTCCGTGGCGGCGTCGCCGGTCCGGGCGGCGACCGCGGTGTCCAGCACCGTGGTGCCGGGGCGCCGGGCCAGCGCCGCGTCCAGGCCGGGGGAGACGCCCGCGCCGGTCAGCACCAGGCGGCAGTCGGCCCGCTCCAGCATCCGGGCGATCCGGTCGGCCGGGAAGCCGGGCTCCACCGGGAGGTAGGCGCCGCCCGCCTTCAGGACGGCGAGGACCGAGGCCAGCCAGTCCAGGTCGCGCTCCCGGACCACGGCGACCCGGTCCTCCGGGCCGAGGCCCGCGGCCAGCAGGGCGTGCGCGAGCCGGTTGGCGCGGACGTCGAGGTCCCGGAAGGTCCACCGCCGCTCGCCGTGCACCGCGGCCACCGCGCCGGGCCGGGCCGCCGCCCGCTCCTCGAACAGCTCGTGCGCCCGCCGGTCGGGCAGCGGCACCACCGGACCGGCCAGCTCCTCGCGCTGCCGGCGCGCCTCCGCCGCCGTCACCAGGCTCTGCTCCGCCTGCGGCCCGTCCGGGTCGGCGGCGAGCAGGGCCAGCGCGGTGCGGTGGTAGCCGGCGATCCGGGCGGCGGCCGGCGCGTCCAGCAGGTCGGTGCGGTAGCGCAGGCGCAGCGTCCAGGGCCCGGCCCCGTCCGTCACGGAGACGGTGAGACCCGGTTCGCCCTGTCCCGGCGGGTTCCCGGGCGCGAAGACGACGTCCCGGGCGCCCGGCGCTCCGGGGGCCGGCTCCGGCCCGGCGGACACCGCCCGGTCGGCGTCGCGGACCAGCCCGCGCCAGTCGGCCGCGCCGACCGGCACCCGGCACACCCCGCCCGCGTACCCGGTGCGGACCGCCGGCTCCCCGGTCAGGGACGCCAGCACCCGCAGGTGCGCGGCGAAGGCCAGCACGGTCGGCGCCACCCCGAGCCGCCCGGCGGTGTCGCGCAGCGCGGCGGTCAGGACGGCGGGCAGCACCTCGGTGTGGCCGGCCAGGCCCGGACGAGGGTCGCGGGTCCACGGGGTCAGGGCGGTACGGGCGTTCACGACGCGTCACCTCCGGGCGCGGGCAGGGGGCGGGCCGGATTGCCGCCCCACCGGGCGGCCGGCGGCACGGTCTCGCCCTTCATCAGGAAGCTGTCCGGCGCCAGCACCGCGCCCTCGCCCACCCGGACGCCGTAGTGCACGAAGGCCCGCACCCCGAGCGTGCAGCCGGCCGCCAGCTCCGAGCGCTCGGACTTGAAGGCGCCGTCCTCCTGGGAGTGGCACTGGAGCAGGCTGCCCATGTTCAGCGTGCAGCCGTCGCCGATGGTGGTCAGCGCCCGCTCGGTGATGCCGCACCCGTCGTCGAAGACCCGGCGGCCGATCTTGACGCCGGCCAGCCGCATGACGGCGTTCTTGAACGGGGTGCCGTCGAGCACGCGTACATAGGTCTCGTTCGGCACCTTCCAGTACCGCTCGTGATACCAGAAGCGCCGGTCGTAGATCGAGCGGAACATCGGCCGCAGCGGGTGCCTGGCGGTCGTCAGCCGCTCCACGAGCACGAAGTACAGCGGCCCGGACAGCACGGCCACGACATTCGCCGCCGCCACCGGCCACGCGCCGTACCGGGCGTACAACTCGGCGGCCACCGTGGCAAGGAGCGTGACCCAGCTGAAGAAGAGCCAGCGGACCAGCAGGTACAGCGCCATGCTCGCGGCGTTGTGCCGGTTCTTGGCCGCCAGCAGCCTCCGCAGCTCCGGTCCCGAGCGGACCTCGTCGAAGGCGGTGTCGCGCCGGACCGTGCGGGGGATCTCGAAGGGCGGCGAGCCGAGCAGCCCGGTGTTCTCCCGCACCGGCCCGTCGACCGGGACCATCACCTTGGTCGCCAGCAGGCAGTTGTCGCCGGTGCGGCCCCCGGCCGGGTAGGCGATCTGGTTGCCGAGGAAGTTGTGCGGTCCGATCGTCACCGGCGAGAGGCGGAAGGAGGTGGCGGAGTAGTCGGCGTCGAGCAGAGACAGGCCGTCGGCGACCATCGTCCCCGTGCCCACCGAGGCCAGGTACGGGGTCTCGTGCCGGACCTCCGTGCCGAAGTTGGACCCGGTCTGCGCCACCGGTCGCAGCCGGTAGCCGAGGGCGGCCGACAGGTAGTGCACGATGGCCGAGCTGTCCCCGAACAGGCGGGTCAGGAAGCGGCGGTTGGTGGTCAGCGCGATGAACCGGTGCAGCCCGTGGCGCACGCCGTACAGCGGGTACACCGCGCCGGGGCGCAGCGCGCGGCCGAGCAGCCGGGGCACCGCGGCGATGAAGAGCAGCCCGAGTGGCAGCGCCCCGAAGAAGGCCACGGCGGCCAGGCCCAGCACCTCCGTGTAGAAGGTCCCCGAGGTCAGGGCCGTCGGCCCGGGTTCGAGGGCCGCCTGCAGCTGCGGCACACCGGTGAGCAGGATGCCCACCCCGCCGATCGCCAGCGGCAGGTAGACCAGGGTCACCGCGAGCAGGGTCAGGACGGAGTGGACGGCGCGGCGCAGCGTGCCGCACCGGGCGTCCGGGACGCGCGGCAGGACGGTGCCGGCCGGCTGGGCCGGCGAACCGTGCCAGTGCTCCCCGGCCGGCACCGCTTGGCCGCTGTGCAGGCTGGAGGCGTGCCCGAGCCGGGCGCCGTCGCCCAGGGAGGTGCCGGTGTCCAGGACGGTGGCCTCGCCGACCACCACGTCGTCCCCGACGGTGACGGTCCCGGTGCGGATGACGCCCGCCTCGGCCCGGTAGCAGTTGAGGTACACGTCCCGGCGGATCACCGAGTTGCGGCCGACGGACAGCAGGTCGGCGCAGACCGGCACCCGGCGGGAGAGCACGACGCTGCCCCTGCCGACGTGCGCGCCGAGCGCGCGCAGGTACAGCGAGTAGAGCGGGGAACCGGCCAGCAGCACCAGCGGATCGGTCCGCACCAGCGTTTTCACCAGCCAGAAGCGGACGTACCCCGGACTCCACACCTCGACCCGGTGCTCCGGCCGGAACCGCCCCACCAGCAGCCACTTCACCGCCACCGGGAGCAGGCACAGGGCGAGCAGCGCGGCGCCGCCGAAGGCGGCCGAACGCAGGTAGGCGCCGAGGACGCCGGACGCGTCGGAGATCCATTCGTAGCCCCAGGTGCTGATGACCGCGACGAGGCAGGCGTATCCGCAGAACAGCAGCAGCTGGACCGCCGCGCAGAGCAGGTACGAGCCGCGGCCCCGGAGCCGGACCGGCTCCGGCGCCGCTGCCACGGACGGGGAGGGCGCCAAAGCGGCCTCCTCGGCGGGGGGCGCGTCCGTCGCCATGGCCGCCGCGAGCGTCCGCGCGGTGCGGTGCCGGTAGACGTCCCGCATCGACACGGCCGGCAGGCCCTCGTGCTTGCGCACCCGGGCACAGAACCGGGCCATCAGCAGGGAGTCGGCACCGAGGTCGGAGAAGAAGTCGCTGTCGGCGGTGACCGCCGGGGCGGCGGTGGCCTCGGCCAGGACGGTGACGAGGACCCGGGCCAGCTCGGACTCCGGCGGGCCACCGGCGCCCGACTCGGTCGCCACGGGCGCCGACGGGCCCTGAGTGGCGACCGGCCTGGCCGTCATGCGCGCTTCCTCGAAAGGGTCAAAACCGTAAATCTCATACCAAGTATTCGAGGCAGCAGAGGAAGCGTATGACCCCGGCGGCGGAGTTTGTGCGCCGCCCCGTCAGCCGGCCGCGCGGATGGGGACCACCGCGAGCGGCTGGGTCGTCGGCTGCTGCGAACCACCCGCCGGCTCCACGCTGATGCCCACCGCCACCGCGTCGCCGATCCAGCCCTCCATGAGCCGGATCGCCGCGCCGCCCCTGCCGGACACCAGCCCGGCCGGCCGCAGTTGCTCGGTCCCCGCCGCGTACCACAGCTCGTACACCCGGCCGCCGGAGAGCGCGGGCAGCGACTGCGCGGTGAAGGCGGCCCGGTTCTCGCTCGCGGCGACGACGATCCCGACCGAGGCCCCGTCCGGGAGCCGGGCCGTGTGCACCGCCGCGTCGGAGGCCGTCAGGACCGAGGTGAGCCGGTCGGCGGCCTCCCGCGCCGCGCCCTCCGTCCGGGCGGCCTGCTGCCGGGCGTCCGTCGCCTCGGAGCGCTGCCACGCGGCGACCCCGCCCAGCGCGGCCGCCGCCACGGTCGCGGCGAGCGCGAGCGCCGGAGCACGGCGCCGGGCGCGGCGCGGCACCGTCACCCGGGCGGGGCCCGCCCGTTCCCGTGCGATCAGGGCGGCCTGGTCGAGCACCCTGGCCCGCACCCGCTGCGGCGCCGTGACCGGTGCCCCCTCCTCGGGCAGCGGAGTGCCGGCCAGCCGGGTCAGCACGGACGCCGAGGCGTCCACCTCCTGGCGGCAGGCCGCGCAGCCCGCGAGATGGTTCTCGAAGGCGGACCGCTCGGCGGCCGGGAGCGCGTGCAGGACGTAGGCCCCGACCTGGTCGTGCGCCTGCTCCTGCTCGGCCGCGGTCACGGGTCGGTCTCCATGCACTCGCGCAGCCGGCGCAGGCCCGCGCGCATCCGGGACTTCACGGTGCCCTGGGGCAGGGCCAGGGAGTCCGCCACCTCGACGTAGGTCATGCCCTGGTAGTAGGCGAGGACCAGGGGCACCCGCTGGAGCCGGGCCAGCGCGGCGAGGCAGTGGTAGACCCGGCGGTGCTCGTCGCGGTCGGCCACGGTCTCGGCGACCTCGTCGAACGCCCGGTCCCGCACCAGCATGCCCGCCAGCCGCTCGCGCTCGCTGCTCGCCTGCGCGGAGCGGACCCGGTCCACCGCGCGGCGGTGGGTCAGCGTGAGGATCCAGGACCGCGCCGAGCCGCGCTCGGGCCGGAACCGGTCCGCGGTGCGCCACACCTCGACCATCACGTCCTGGGTGACCTCCTCCGCCTGCGCCGCGTCGTGCAGGATGCGGCAGGACAGGCCCATCACGGCGTCCGCGAACAGGTCGTAGATCTCGGTGAACGCCCCCATGTCCCCGGCGGCCGTACGGGTGAGCAGCCGCCCGGCGGCGTCCTTCTCGGGTCCCTTCGACAAGTCCGGCTCCCAGTCCCTCGTGGCCGGGCCCCGGCTGTCCGGTGTCCGCGCCGGGCCCACCGCTTCAGCTTGCGGTGAGAGCGGGCCGCCCGCAAAAGCGGCTCGGGTCCGGGTGGCGGCGAGGAACACGGGAGCACCCCCTCATGCCGGCCGCAGGGCGGTCCGGGCGTGCGGGGGCGGCGGTGGAGCCTGTTCCGTGCGGTCCGGCGGGGCCTGTTCCGTGCGGTCCAGCCGGACCCGCACGGTCTTGCCGTCCAGCGAGGGCACCACCGTCAGCCGGCCGCCGAGCCGCTCGATCAGCGGCAGCCCGAACCCGCCCCGCTCACCGCCCTCGGCCCAGCGGTGCGGCAGATCCTCCCCGCGGTCGGAGACCGCGACGACGAGGACGCCGTCCCGCTCGGTGAGGCTGAGCAGGCAGGGACCGGGGGCGTGCCGCACCGCGTTGGTGACCAGCTCGGACACGACGAGGAGGGCGTCGTGGGCACGCGCTCCGTGCCAGCCGGCCCGCTCCAGCAGGCGGGCCGCGGCCAGGCGGGCGACGGCGGGTGTGTGCCGGTCACCGGGCAGGGCGAGTCGGCGGACGAGGACCGGCGGAGCCGGTGCGGTGGTGGGCATGACGCCCTCCGATCACCGGGACGAGTGGCTGCGCAGGGTATTCGTAGCCGACCCGGTCCCGGATGCCTGGCGTCAGAACTTCGGCGTCGGCGCCTGCGCCTCCACCAGCTCGGCCGCCTCCTGCTCGGTCTGCACCGACGGCGGCGAGCCGGCCAGCGGCTTGCGGGCCGTCTCCTTCATCACGGACACCGCGACGACACCGACCAGGGCCGCCGCCATGGCGTAGTACGCCGGTGCCATGTCGGAGCCCGACAGGCTGATCAGCGCCGTGATCACCAGCGGCGTGGTGCCGCCGAACAGGGACGTCGAGATGTTGTAGCCGACCGACAGGGAGCCGTAGCGCACCGAGGTCGGGAACATCGCCGGCAGCGCCGCCGACATGGTGCCGAGCAGGCAGACCAGGGAGAGGCCGAGCATCAGCATGCCGGCCGCGATGGCGGGCAGGCTGCCCTGCCGGACCAGCAGGAAGGCCGGTGCGGAGAGCACCAGGAAGCCCAGCATGCCGGCCATCAGCAGCGGCTTGCGGCCGTAGCGGTCGGAGAGCCGGCCCACCTGGTTGATGACCAGCATCAGGATCACCATGGTGATCACCAGCATCAGCAGCCCGTGCGTCTCGCTGTAGCCCAGCTCGTCGGAGAGATAGGTCGGCATGTACGACAGCAGCATGTAGTCGGTGATGTTGTACGCGCCCACCAGCGCGATGCACAGCACCAGCGGCCGCCAGTGGGTGCGGAAGATCTTGGCGAGGTCGCCGCGCGCCGTGGTCTCCACCGCGTCCGCCGCCTCGGCGACGGGCACGTTCGCGTCCTCCAGCTTCAGGTACGCCGGGGTGTCATCGAGCCGCATCCGCAGATAGATGCCGATCATGCCGAGCGGCGCCGCCACCAGGAACGGCACCCGCCAGCCCCAGGAGTCCATGCCGTCGTCGCCGAGCAGCGCGGTCAGCACGGTGACCAGGCCCGCGGCCCCGGTGTACCCGGCGAGCGTGCCCAGCTCCAGGAAGCTGCCGAAGAAGCCGCGCCGCTTGTCCGGGGCGTACTCGGCGATGAAGGTGGACGCGCCGCCGTACTCGCCGCCGGTGGAGAAGCCCTGCAGCATGCGGAAGAGGATCAGCAGGACCGGGGACCAGAAGCCGACGGCCGCGTAGCTCGGCAGCAGCCCGATGGCGGCGGTGCCGATCGCCATCAGGATCATCGTCAGCGCGAGCACCTTCTTGCGGCCGATCTTGTCGCCCATCGGCCCGAAGACCATGCCGCCGATCGGCCGCACCAGGAAGGCGACGGCGAAGGTGGCGAAGGACGACAGCAGCTGCACGGTGTCGTTCCCGGAGGGGAAGAACACCCGGCCGATGGTGGCGGCCAGGTAGCTGTAGATGCCGAAGTCGAACCACTCCATGGCATTGCCCAGAGAGGCCGCCTTCACTGCCCGACGGACCGCTGCCTCGTCCGTCACCGTGATGTCCGAGCGGCGGAGCCGTGGGTTCTGCCGGCGCTTGATCGCCCGGAACAGGGCCGGGTGGCGCCGGACGGCCGCCGTGTCGGGTGCTGGGCCGTGGTCGGTGGAGGACGTGGCGGGTTCCTTTCCACGGGCGGCGCGCGAAGCCTCGGGCGCCGCTCGGTCGTACGTCTTCAGCTCGTACCGCTACCCCCGATCTTGTGGCCTATGAAGTGACGTCGGTCATGCGGAGGGGCCGAAGGGATGACCCCCCGGCCCCGGGCGTCGGGCCCCGGCCGTCGGCGTCAGGAGGACGCCAGCACCTTCTCCAGCGCGCCGAGCGCGCCCCGCAGCTCCTCCGCGCCCACCGTCAGCGGCGGGGCCAGCCGGATCGTCGAGCCGTGGGTGTCCTTCACCAGCACGCCCTCCCGCATCAGCCGCTCGCTCACCTCGCGCCCGGTGCCCAGCGCCGGGTCCACGTCGACGCCCGCCCACAGGCCGCGTGCCCGGAACCCCACCACACCCCGCCCGACCAGCCGCTCAAGCCCCTCGCGCAGCACCACGCCAAGCTCGGCCGCCCGGCGTTGGAACTCGCCGGTCGCCAGCAGCTCCGTCACCGCGATGCCGACCGCCGCGGCCAGCGGGTTGCCGCCGAAGGTCGAGCCGTGCTCGCCCGGGTGCAGCACACCGAGCACCTCACGCCGGCCCACCACCGCGGAGACCGGCACGATGCCGCCGCCCAGCGCCTTGCCGAGCAGCACCACGTCCGGGCGCACCCCCTCGTGCTCGACGGCCAGGGTGTACCCGGTCCGGCCGAGCCCGGACTGGATCTCGTCCGCGACGAACAGGCACCCCGCCCGCTCGGTCAGCGCCCGCACCCCGGCCAGATAGCCGTCGTCGGGGATGTTCACGCCGGCCTCGCCCTGGATCGGCTCGATCAGCACCGCCGCGGTCGTCTCGTCCACGGCCGCCTCCAGGGCCGCCAGGTCGTTGTACGGCACGATCCGGAAGCCCGGCGCGAACGGGCCGAAGCCCGCGCGGGCCGACTCGTCGGTGGAGAAGCCGACGATCGTCGTCGTCCGGCCGTGGAAGTTCTCCGCCGCGACCACGATCGTCGCCCGGTCGGCGGGGACGCCCTTCACGTCGTACGCCCACTTGCGGGCCACCTTGATGCCGCTCTCCACCGCCTCGGCGCCGGTGTTCATCGGCAGCACCATGTCGGTGCCCGTCACCCCGGTCAGCCGCTCGGCGAACTCGGCGAGCCGGTCGTTGTGGAAGGCCCGGGAGGTGAGGGTGAGCCGGTCCAGCTGGCGGTGGGCGGCCTCGACCAGCGCCGGGTGGCGGTGGCCGAAGTTCAGCGCCGAGTAGCCGGCCAGCATGTCCAGGTAGCGGCGGCCCTCCACGTCCTCCACCCAGGCGCCCTCCGCGCGGGCCACGACCACGGGCAGCGGGTGGTAGTTGTGCGCGAGGACCGGCTCCTCGGCGCGGATCAGGTCGGCGGAGCCGCGGGCGGTGCGGGCGGGTGCGGTCATGACGGGTTCTCCCGGATCTCCTGGGTGCAGCACTTGATGCCGCCACCGGCCTTGTGGAACTCGGACAGGTCGACCGGCACGGGCAGGTAGCCGAGGCCGGCGAGCCGGTCGGCCAGGGCGGTGGCCCCCGGCGCGACGAAGACGTGCCGCCCGTCCGAGACGGAGTTGAGCCCGAACGCCATCGCGTCCTCACGGGTCGCGAGCACCGCGTCCGGGTACAGCCGGGCAAGCACCTCCCGGCTGCCCGGCGAGAAGGCGCCGGGATGGTAGGCGATGCGGCCGTCCCCGCCGTCCCGCCCGTCGTCCAGGACGAACAGGGCCGTGTCCAGGTGGTAGAAGTACGGGTCGACCAGCGTCAGCGACACCACCGGCCGCCCGAAGTACTCCTGCACCTCATGATGCGCCTGCCGGGTGGTGCGGAACCCGGTGCCGGCCAGCACCCACCGGCCCACCGGCACCAGATCGCCCTCGCCCTCGCACACCGACCCCGGCTGCTGCACCTCGAAGCCCGCGTCCTTGAACCAGGCCGTGTACGGCACCGACTCGGGACGGCGCTCCGCCGCGCGGAACAGCGAGCCGAAGACCCGGCCGCCCACCGTGAGGGCGTGGTTCGCCGCGAACACCATGTCGGGCAGCCCCGGCACCGGCACGACGGTCTCCACGGTGTGGCCGTGCGCGCGGTACGCCTCGACCAGCGCCCGCCACTGGGCCTGCGCCCGGCCGACGTGCACGGGGGCCTCCGGGTGCATCCACGGGTTGATGGCGTACCGGACGTCGAAGAAGCGGGGCTCGCACATCAGGAAGCGCCGCGGGCGCGGCACGGGGGAGTGGCTCACAGCGGTCACGGCGGGGTCCTCCGCTCGCGGACGGTGACTGGCGGTCACTCCACGGTACGGAGCGCGACCGGCGCCCGACAAGCGACGACACCTGCGTGTCCGCGCAACGATGCTGCGTCTTCGGGGCGCTCAGCGCACGTCCGGTGCGCGCTCGGGCGCCGGCTGGCTCACCCCCGCCTCGGGGCTGTCCGGTATCAGATGGGTCAGCACCATCACGCTGATCGTCTTCCGGATGAACGGCTCGGCCCGGATCCGCTCCAGGACCTCCTCGAAGTGGTCCACGTCCCGGGCCCGCACGTGCAGCAGGGCGTCCGCGCCGCCGGTCACCGTCATCGCCGCCGCGATCTCCGGGTACGCGCGGACCACCTCGGCGAGGCGCCGGGGCGGCGCCGCGCCCTCGCAGTACACCTCGACGTACGCCTCGGTGCGCCAGCCCAGCGCCGACGGCCGCACCGTCGCCGTGAACCCGGTGATCACCCCGGTCTCCCGCAGCCGGTCCACCCGGCGCTTGACCGCCGTGGCCGACAGCCCGATCTCCGCGCCGATCTCGGCGAAGGACGTCCTGGCGTTCGCCATCAGGGCGGTGACGATCTTCCGGTCGAGTGCGTCGAACGGCGCGGGCCTGCTGCTCATGCGGGCACTGTATCCAGCGCGGACGGCGTCGCCCGGCCTGTGTGCAGCAGCCCGGCCGGGCCCTACACTCCACGTTCATGCTGCGCGCCCTCGCCGTCGACGACGAACGCCCCACGCTCGAGGAGCTGGTGTACCTGCTGAACGCCGATCCGCGCGTCGGCACCGCGGAGGGCGCCGGGGACGCGACCGAGGCGCTGCGGCGCATCAACCGCGCCCTGGACTCGGGCCCCGAAGGGCCGGACGCGATCGACGTGGTCTTCCTCGACATCCAGATGCCCGGCCTGGACGGCCTGGACCTCGCCCGGCTGCTCACCGGGCTCGCCCGCCCGCCGCTGGTCGTCTTCGTCACCGCCCACGAGGACTTCGCCGTCCAGGCATTCGACCTCAAGGCCGTCGACTACGTCCTCAAACCCGTGCGCCGGGAGCGGCTCGCCGAGGCGGTGCGCCGCGCCGACGCCCTGCACACCGCCGAGCGCCGCGACCCCGCCCCCCGCGTCCCCGTGCACGAGGGCGACCCCGACCACCTCCCCGTCGAACTCGGCGGCGTCACCCGCTTCGTCGCCGTCGACGCCATCACCCACGTCGAGGCCCGCGGCGACTACGCCCGCCTGCACACGGCGGCCGGCAGCCACCTGGTGCGCATCCCGCTCTCCACCCTGGAGGAGCGCTGGCGCTCCCGCGGCTTCGTCCGCATCCACCGCCGCCACCTCGTCGCGCTCCGCCACATCGGCGAGCTGCGCCTGGACGCGGGCACCGTCAGCGTCCTGGTCGGCGGCGAGGAGCTGCAGGTCAGCCGCCGTCACGCCCGCGAACTGCGGGACCTGCTGATGCGGAGGCCGTGAGCGTGCCGCAGGACCCCGCCGTCCGCCGCGTCGTCGTCACCGGACCGCCCCGGCGCGCCCGCCGCGCCCCCGGCGGAGCCCGCCCGCGCACCGAGATCGACGAGCAGACCACCCTCGGCCACACCTACGTCCGCTCCCTGATCCGCAGCCAGCTGCGCACCGGACTCACCGCGCTCGCCGTCCTCGCCCTGCTGGTCGGGCCGCTGCCCCTGCTGTTCACGGCCCTGCCCGCCGCCCGCCGCCTGGAGTGGGCCGTGCTCGGCTTCGCCCTGTACGCCCCGCTGGTGCTCCTTGCCCGCTGGTACGTGCGCCGGGCCGAGCGCAACGAACGGGACTTCGTCCGCCTGGTCGAGGACCGATGACGGCTCCCGCGGTCCGCGGATGAACCCCGCCTACGCGATCCCGGCCGTCGCCCTCGTCGTCCTCGCCACCGTCCTGGTCGGCGCCTTCGGGCTGCGCGTCTCGCGCACCACGTCCGACTTCTACGTCGCCTCCCGCACCGTCGGGCCCCGGCTGAACGCCGCCGCCGTCAGCGGCGAGTACCTCTCCGCCGCGTCCTTCCTCGGCATCGCCGGCCTCGTCCTCGTCCAGGGCCCCGACATGCTCTGGTACCCGGTCGGCTACACCGCCGGCTACCTCGTCCTGCTGCTCTTCGTCGCCGCCCCGCTGCGCCGTTCCGGCGCCTACACGCTGCCCGACTTCGCCGAGGCCCGGCTCGCCTCCCGGCCGGTGCGGCGCCTCGCGGGCGCCTTCGTGGCGGGCGTCGGCTGGCTCTACCTGCTGCCCCAGCTCCAGGGCGCCGGGCTCACCCTGACGGTGCTGACCGGCGCCCCGGGTGGTCTGGGGGCGGTGATCGTCGCCGTCGTCGTCACCGTCATCGTCGCGGCGGGCGGCATGCGCAGCATCACCTTCGTGCAGGCGTTCCAGTACTGGCTGAAGCTGACCGCGCTGCTCGTCCCCGCCTTCTTCCTGGTCCTCGCCTGGCAGGGCGACGGCGCACCCGGCGGCGCCTTCGCGGAGCCGGCCGCCTTCCGCGAGCAGCGCGCCGTGACGGTCGCCGACACCCTCACCCTGCGCCTGGACCGGCCGCTCACCGTCACAGCCGACGGCACCGTGGACGGCTACGCCCACCACGGCACCCGCCTCCACCTCGACCCCGGCCCGCACCGCGTGCGGGCCGGCACCCGCCTCACCTTCGCCGCCGGCACCCCCGTCCCGGCCGCCGCACCCGGCCCCGACGACGCCCTGTCGCCCTCGCGCGCCGAGAGCCGCACCGAACGGCCCCTGTACGCCACGTACGGGCTGATCCTCGCCACCTTCCTCGGCACCATGGGCCTGCCGCACGTCGTGGTCCGCTTCTACACCAGCCCGCACGGCGTCGCCGCCCGCCGCACCACCGTCACCGTCCTCGCCCTGGTCGGCGCCTTCTACCTGCTGCCGCCGGTCTACGGCGCCCTCGGCCGCCTCTACGCCCCCGACCTGGCCCTCACCGGCGACGCCGACGCCGCCGTGCTGCTGCTGCCGGACCGGATGATCGGCGGCACGGGCGGCGACCTGCTCGGCGCGCTGGTCGCGGGCGGCGCGTTCGCGGCGTTCCTGTCCACCGCGTCCGGGCTGACCATGGCCGTCGCGGGCGTCGTCACCCAGGACGTGCTGCCCGCCCGGGGCGTGCCGCACTTCCGGCTCGGCACCGTCCTCGCGATGGCCGTGCCGCTGGCGGCGAGCATCCTGGTCGGCGGACTCCCGGTCGCCGACGCGGTCGGGCTCGCCTTCGCCGTGTCGGCGTCCTCCTTCTGCCCGCTGCTGGTCCTCGGCATCTGGTGGCGCCGGCTGACCCCGCCGGGCGCGGCGGCCGGGATGCTGGTCGGCGGCGGTTCCGCGCTGCTCGCCGTCGCCGCCACCATGGCCGGCCTCCCCGGCGGCTCCGGCACCCCGCACGCCCTGCTCGCCTGGCCCGCGCTGTGGTCGGTGCCGCTGGGCTTCCTCACCATGGTGCTGGTCTCCCTCGCCACGCCCGGCCGTGTCCCGCCCGGCACGGCGGCGATCCTCGCCCGCTGCCACCTGCCGGAGGAGCTGGGCACGGGGGACCGCGGTGCGGAGGTGACGGGGTGAGGGGGCGTCCCGCCGGCCCGGTCGCGCCGGTGACGGGTCTGCCGGCCGCCGGCCGTCGGCTCCCGGCCGGGCACGGTGTGCGCGGCGGTCACGGGACGGACGGCTGCTCGGCCGACCTGGTCGCGGCGATGCCGTCCCGACCGGGCCCCGGGGGCCGACCGGATGCGGCGGAACCGTGCGGGGAGGTGGCGGGATGAGCGGGTTCCCGGCCGGGCTTGACGTGGCCGTGCTGCCCTTGCCGGACGCCGGGGGCCGGCCGGCCGCCGGGGAACTGTGCGGGGAGGTGGCGGGATGAGCGGGTTCCTGGCCGGGTTTGACGTGGCCGTGCTGCCCTTGCCGGGCGCCGGGGGCCGGCCGGGTGCGGGGGAGCGGCGCGCGGGGGTGGTGGGGTGAGCGGGTTCCTGGCGGGGCTCGTCGCCGCCGTGCTGCCGCTGCTCGCCGCCGGGTTCTGGCTGGGGCGGCGCACCGCCCGGCCGCGCGGGCCCGGTGACCTCGGCACCCCCGTCGAGCACGCCACCTTCCAGACCCTGCACACCGCCTCCCTGGCCACCCCGCCGCTGCGGGCCGGTCTGACCGAGGAGACCGCCCGCCGGTCCGCCCGCAAGCTGCGCCCCCTGCTCGGCACGGACGCGCTCTGCCTGACCGACCTGAGCGAGGTACTCGCCTGGGACGGCGCCGGCGCGCACCACCGCGACGAGATCATGGAGCGGCTGGCCGGCCCGCTGGAGACCGGTCGCGGCGAGGCCCTCCGGCTGAGCTGCGACACCCCCGACTGCGCCGTGCGCTGGGCGGTCGTCGCCCCGCTCACCGTCGACGACCGGGTGCTCGGCGCGCTGGTCGCCTGCGCGCCCCGCGAGTCCGCCGTGCTGGTCCGGGCCGCCGCCGAGGTCGCCCGCTGGGTCTCCGTGCAGCTGGAGCTGGCCGACCTGGACCAGTCCCGCACCCGGCTCATCGAGGCCGAGATCAAGGCGCTGCGGGCGCAGATCTCCCCGCACTTCATCTTCAACTCGCTCGCGGTGATCGCGTCCTTCGTGCGCACCGACCCCGAGCGGGCCCGCGAGCTGCTCCTGGAGTTCGCGGACTTCACCCGCTACTCCTTCCGCCGGCACGGCGACTTCACCACCCTCGCCGACGAGCTGCACGCCATCGACCACTACCTGGCCCTGGTGCGCGCCCGCTTCGGCGACCGCCTCACCGTCACCCTCCAGATCGCCCCCGAGGTGCTGCCGGTCGCCCTGCCCTTCCTGTGCCTCCAGCCGCTGGTGGAGAACGCGGTGAAGCACGGCCTGGAGGGCAGGCCGGAGGGGTGCCGCATCCAGATCACCGCGCAGGACGCCGGCGCCGAGGCGCTGGTCGTCATCGAGGACGACGGCGCCGGCATGGACCCCGCCCTGCTGCGCCGCATCCTCGCCGGCGAGGCCAGCCCGACCGGCGGCATCGGGCTGTCCAACGTGGACGACCGGCTGCGCCAGGTCTACGGCGACGACCACGGCCTGGTCATCGAGACGGCCGTCGGCGCCGGCATGCGGATCACCGCCCGGCTGCCGAAGTACCAGCCGGGCGTCCACTCGGGCCCCGGCTGACCGGGTCAGGTGCTGCGCGTCGCGAGCATTCCCAGCGTGATCAGGCCGAGCAGCACCCACCCGAACCACAGCCAGCCGTTGCTGCCGAGCGCCACCGTGTAGGCCGTCACCACCACCAGGCCGCCGATGGTGAGCGCCCCCATCGCCTTCGTCGAACCGTCCGTGGAACCGGGCATCGCGACACCCTCCTCGTAGACCGTCCCCTCCATGGTGCCCGAAAGGGCGCCCACGCGGGTCGGGTCGGGGACGCTCAGCCGCGGGTGTTCAGCGACGCCAGGTAGGCGTTGTACGCCGCCAGCTCCTTGTCGCCGTCGCGGTCGGCCTGGCGGTCCGAGCGCCGGGCCTGCCGCTTGTCGGCGGCGTACCACTGCGCGACCAGCGCGAGCAGCACCAGCACCGAGGGCACCTCGCTGAACGCCCAGGCGATGCCGCCGGCCGCGTTCTGGTCGGAGAGCGCGTCGACGCCGAGCGAGGCGGGCGGGTTCTCGAAGGTGGAGACCATGGGGGAGGAGGCCATCATCAGCGCGATGCCGAAGAAGGCGTGGAAGGGCATGCCCGCGAACAGCTCCAGCATCCGCATCAGGTAGCCGGGCCGGTGCGGACCGGGGTCGACGCCCATGATCGGCCAGAAGAAGACCACGCCCACCGCGAGGAAGTGCACCATCATCGCGATGTGGCCCGCCGACGAGCCCATCAGGAAGTCGAACAGCGGCGTGAAGTACAGCCCGTACAGGCTCGCGATGAACAGCGGGATGGTGAAGGCGGGGTGCGTGACCACCCGCAGGTACCGGCTGTGCAGCAGCATCAGCAGCACCTCGCGCGGCCCCTTGCGGCCCCGCCCGGCCGGCGGCAGCGCGCGCAGCGCCAGGGTGATCGGCGCGCCGAGCAGCAGCAGGATGGGGGAGACCATGCTGATCACCATGTGCTGCACCATGTGCACGCTGAACATGACCATGCCGTAGTCGTTCAGCCTGGTGCACATCATCAGGGCGACGCTGAGCACCCCGACGACGAAGGCGGCGGTGCGGCCCACCGGCCACTCGTCGCCGCGCCGGGTCAGCCGGAGAACGCCCCATCCGTACAGCGCGAGGGCGAGCAGGCAGCCGATCAGGAAGAAGGGGTCCGCCGACCAGGCGAGGCCCCGTCCCAGCGTGAACGGCGGCAGATCCATCGTCATGCCGTGCCCGCTGTGATCCATCCGCCGGCTCCTGATTCGTGGGGGTTGAGCGCGCTCTGTCCGGCACCAGACTAGAACCGCCCCCGGCGACGGACGTCACCGGGGGCAGGCGCGACAGCCGGGGTCAGATGACGCAGTCGGCCTCCGCGTAGCGCTCGGCGGGCACCGTCTTCAGCGACTCCACGGCCTCCGCCAGCGGCACCATCGCGATGTCGGTGCCGCGCAGCGCGGTCATCATCCCGAACTCGCCGCGGTGCACCGCCTCCACCGCGTGCCAGCCGAACCGGGTGGCGAGCACCCGGTCGTACGCCGTCGGGGTGCCGCCGCGCTGGACGTGCCCGAGGATCACCGGCCGGGCCTCCTTGCCGAGGCGCTCCTCCAGCTCCACGGAGAGCTGGCGGGCGATGCCGGCGAACCGCTCGTGCCCGTAGACGTCCTTGCCGCCCTCGTCGAAGGCCATGCTGCCCGCCTTCGGCTTGGCGCCCTCGGCCGCCACCACGATCGCGAACTTCTTGCCCGCCTCGAACCGCTCCGCGACCTTCGCGGCCAGCTCCTCGATGTCGAAGGGCCGCTCGGGGACGACGACCGCGTGCGCGCCGGCCGCCATGCCCGAGTGCAGCGCGATCCAGCCGGTGTGGCGGCCCATCACCTCCACGATCAGCATCCGCTGATGCGACTCGGCGGTGGTCTTCAGCCGGTCCAGGGCCTCGGTCGCCACCGTCACGGCCGTGTCGAAGCCGAAGGTGACGTCGGTGACCGCTATGTCGTTGTCGATGGTCTTGGGCACGCCGACGATGGGCAGGCCGTTGTCGGACAGCAGCCGGGCGGCCTTCAGGGTGCCCTCGCCGCCGATCGGGATGACCGCGTCGAGACCGAGTTCCGCCAGATGGCCGCGGGCCCGCTCCACGCCGTCCCGCAGATGCTCGGGTCGGACCCGGGAGGAGCCGAGGACGGTGCCGCCGCGGGCCAGGATGCCGCTGACCGCGTCGAGGTCGAGCTTCAGCCAGTCGCACTCCAGGAGGCCCTTCCAGCCGTCCCGGAAGCCGATGACCTCGTCACCGTGGTCGACGACGGCGCGGTGCACGACGGACCGGATGACGGCGTTGAGGCCGGGGCAGTCACCGCCGGAGGTGAGGACACCAATGCGCATAGCCCGGAATACCTTCTCGAGTGGCACGGGACCGGACTGCGCTGTCCGGCACGATTCCCCGCCACCCTAGCGGCATCCCCGGCCGCCGCCGCACCGTGCGTCCGCCTGGTGGACGTACGCGCTCACCTGTGCGTATGACCCGTCAGACGGGCCGCGCCCCAAGGCTCAGGCCGGCTCCTTGGCCGCGGCGATGCGCTCGGCGCGCAGCGCCTCGTACCAGCGGTCGTCGGTCGGCGGCAGCGCGTTCACGTCCAGGGCCAGCTTGAGCAGCAGGTCCGCGATCAGCGGGTTGCGGGCCAGCACCGGGCCGTGCATGTACGTACCGAAGACGGTGTCGTTGTACGCGCCCTCCGTGCCGTCGCCCGTGCCGTTGCCGTTGCCGAACCGCACCTGGGCGAGCGGGCGGGCGTTCGGCCCGACCTGGGTGACGCCCTGGTGGTTCTCGAAGCCGGTCAGCGGCGGCAGGCCGAGGCGCGGGTCGATGTCGCCGAGCACGTCGCCGACGCACCGGGCGCCCTCGCCGCGCACCGAGACCACGTCGAGCAGGCCGAGCCCCGGCTCGCGCTGGCCGAGGTCGTTGATGAACTCGTGGCCGATGATCTGGTAGCCGGCGCAGACCGAGAAGACGATCGCGCCGTTGCCCACCGCCCGGTTCAGGCCCCCGTCGCGGCGCAGCCGTTCGGCCGCGAGCCGCTGCGGGCGGTCCTCGCCGCCGCCGATCAGGTAGATGTCGCCGGAGGTCGGGATCGGCTGGTCGCTGCGCACGTCCAGGCGCGCCACGTCCAGGCCGCGCTGGCGCGCCCGGCGCTCCAGGACCAGCGCGTTGCCCTGGTCGCCGTAGGTGCTGAGCAGGTCCGGGTAGACCCAGACGACCCGCAGCTGGTTGTCGCTCACTTCACGTCCCCTGAGAGTCTCGTGGTCAGTTGCCGACGCGGCGGCGCAGGTCCTGGAAGGCGGTGTAGTTCGCGATGACCTCGATCCGGCCCGGCGGGCACTGCTGCACCGCCTGGTCGAGGTTCTCGCACACCTGGAACTGCTGGTTGGCCACCTCCAGGCGGACCGCGAGGTCCAGCTTCCGGTCGCCGATCACACAGATCGGGTGGCCGGTCAGCCGCGTGTAGTCCACGTCCCACAGCCAGGAGGTGTCGGTGCCGTCGGCGCCGCGCGCGTTCACCGAGAGGATCACCGGGGTGGGCGGCGGGTCGATCAGGGAGAAGGTCTCCAGCCAGCCCGCCGGGTTCTTGGCGAGCAGCAGGCGGAGGTCGCGGCCCTGGAACTGCACGACGTCGTAGCGCCCGGCGACCGCCTGCACCTGGTACATCCGCTCCAGGGCGACCTGCGGCGGCACCCCGAAGACGGCGGCGACGGCGGCCGAGGAGGCGGCGTTGGCCTTGTTGGCGCGGCCCGGCAGCTGGAGGTGGATCGGCCAGGCCGAGCCGTGCGGGTCGAGGACGTGGTCGCCGGAGAGCGCCCAGCTCGGCGTGGGCCGCCGGAAGCCGCACTCGCCGCAGAACCAGTCGTCGCCGGGGCGCTGCATCACACCGCCGCAGGACGGGCAGGACCAGGCGTCGTCCTTCCACATCTGCCCGGCGGCCACCCAGATGACGTTCGGCGAGGAGGAGGCCGCCCACACCACCAGCGGGTCGTCGGCGTTGGCCACGACGACCGCCTTGGAGCCGGCCAGCCCCTCGCGCCAGTGCTCGGCGAGCATCCGGGTCTCGGCGGCGCGGTCGAGCTGGTCGCGGGAGAGATTGAGCAGCGCGACGCACTTGGGGTCGGTGTCCCGGGCGACGCCCGCGAGGTACTTCTCGTCGACCTCGATGACCGCGAACCGGGCGTCCGAGCCGCCGGCGAGGGCGGAGGTGATGCCGGCCGGCATGTTGGCGCCGAGCGCGTTGGAGACGACCGGTCCGGCCGCCCGCAGCGCCTCGGCGATCAGCCGGGTGGTGGTGGTCTTGCCGTTGGTCGCCGAGACCAGGGTCACATCGAGGTGCTGGGCCAGCCGGGCGAGCAGGTCGGGGTCGAGCCGCAGCGCGACCTTCCCGCCGATCACCGAACCACTGCCCCGCCCCGCGGCGCGCGATGCCGCCGCGACCGCCTTGCCCGCGGTCACGGCGAGCTTGGCCCGCGGCGTGAGCGGGTCCGAGTTGCCTGCCATCAGTCCTCGATCCTCCCTTGCGTACGCGCCGTGCCCGGAACGCCCTTACGGCCACGTGGTGTGCACCGAAGCCTATCGAGATCCTTTCGCACACCCGAATCGCGCACCGGTGCGGGCGTCGGCGTCGGCGCGGGTCACGGCCCCGGGGCACGGGCTCCTCAGGGGACCTTACTCTTGCGGCCATGCGACACGGCTCCATCCCGGGCGCCCGCGGGCGCGTCCGCCCCCTGCGCCTCCTCGGCGACCCCGTCCTGCACGCCCGCTGCGCCGAGGTGACCGACTTCGGCCCCGAACTGGCGTCGCTCGTGGAGGACTTGTTCGCCTCCATGTACGCCGCGCACGGAGTGGGCCTGGCGGCGAACCAGATCGGCGAGCCGGTCCGCGTCTTCGTCTACGACTGCCCGGACGACGAGGACGTGCGCCATCTGGGCCATGTGGTGAACCCCCGGCTGGTCTCCGCCGGCGGGGTGGTGGTGCGCGGCCCGGAGGGCTGCCTGTCCCTGCCGGGCCTGGAGGCGGGCACCGAGCGCCACGACGAGGCGGTGGTGGAGGGCCTCACGGCGGCCGGGGAGCCGGTCACGGTGCGCGGCACCGGGTTCTTCGCCCGCTGCCTCCAGCACGAGTGCGACCACTTGGAGGGCGAGGTCTACCCGGACCGGCTCGGCGGGTGGCGCAGGCGGCGGGTGCTGCGGCAGGCGGCGAAGGCGTCCTGGAACAGGCCGGGGCCGCTCGCGGAGTCCCTCTGAACAAGGGCGATCGGTCTGAAAAGGGTGCTCGGTCTGAACAAGGGTGCTCGGTCCGGTCAGAACCCCGGACCGCCGACCCGGTCGCCGACCGCCGAAAGCCGCCCCCACAGCAGGTCGGTAAGGCTGTGCACCAACTCCTCGCGGGAGCAGGGGCGTTCGCCGAGCCACCAGTCTCCGGCCGCGTGCATCATGCCGACGATGCCGTGGCCCCAGACCCGGGCGAGCCGCCCGCCGGCCGGCCCGAGGTCGAGGCGCTCCTCGATGACCTGGGCCAGCTCCTCGCCCATCCGGCGCAGCAGCGGCGCGGAGTGCCGGCCCACGTCGAAGCCCTGCTCGGCCTGCTCGGCCGGGTGCATCAGGAACCGGTACACCTGCGGGCGGGCCTCGATGGCCGCCAGATAGGTGTCGAGCGTCGACGCCACCCGCTCCCGCCGGTCCGCCGGCGCGTCCAGGGCGGCCCGCAGCGAGGCGAGCAGGGCGTCGGTGTGCCGCTGGGCGAGGGCGGCGTAGAGTCCGCCCTTGTCACCGAAGTGCCGGTACAGGATCGGCTTGGTGATGCCCGCCTCGGCGGCGATGGCGTTCATCGAGGCGTGCGGTCCGTCGCGCAGCACCACCCGGTCGGCGGCCTCGAGGAGCTCCCGCCGGCGGCGCTCGGCGGTCCGCTGCTGATCGGTCCGCTGCGTGGTGTCCATGTGCTCTCCCCGCCTGTGCCTTTCCGGTGCCCCCCGGGCAACGTAACACCCGGCGGTGTTGACTTTCCCTACCGGCCGGTAACACACTGCGGTTACCGCAAGTAACATGTAGGGCGTCACTGGAGGGGACATGGCCGAGTTCACCATGGAGCTGAGCGACGAACAGAAGGAGGTCCGGGACTGGCTGCACGGCTTCGCCGCCGACGTCATCCGTCCCGCCGCCGCCGAATGGGACGAGCGCGAGGAGACTCCCTGGCCGGTCATCCAGGAGGCCGCCAAGGTCGGCATCTACTCCCTCGACTTCTACGCCCAGCAGTACTTCGACGCCACCGGCCTCGGCATACCGATGGCGATGGAGGAGCTGTTCTGGGGCGACGCCGGCATCGCCCTCTCCATCGTCGGCACCGGCCTGGCCGCCGTCGGCGTCCTCGCCAACGGCACCGAGGAGCAGATCGGCACCTGGATCCCGCAGATGTACGGCGACGCGAACGACGTGAAGGTCGCCGCCTTCTGCTCCTCCGAGCCCGACGCCGGCTCCGACGTCGCCTCCATGCGCACCCGCGCCGTCTACGACGAGGCCAAGGACGAGTGGGTGCTGAACGGCACCAAGACCTGGGCGACCAACGGCGGCATCGCCAACGTCCACGTGGTCGTCGCCGTCGTCGACCCGGAGATCGGCTCCAAGGGGCACGCCTCCTTCATCGTGCCGCCGGGTACGCCGGGTCTGTCCCAGGGGCAGAAGTTCAAGAAGCACGGCATCCGCGCCTCGCACACCGCCGAGGTCGTCCTCGACGACGTGCGGGTGCCGGGGTCCTGCCTGCTCGGCGGCAAGGAGAAGCTGGACCAGCGGTTGGCCCGGGCCCGGGAGAAGGCGAAGAAGGGCGGCGAGCGGCTGAAGAACGCGGCGATGGCCACGTTCGAGGCGAGTCGGCCGGCGGTCGGTGCGATGGCGGTCGGGACCGCGCGGGCCGCGTACGAGGTCGCGCTCGAGTACGCCCAGACGCGTGAGCAGTTCGGGCGGCCCATCATCGACAACCAGGGTGTCGCCTTCCAACTCGCCGACATGGCCACGTCCGTCGACGCGGCTCGGTTGCTGGTGTGGCGGGCGTCCTGGATGGCGGTCAACGGCAAGCCGTTCAACGCGGCCGAGGGGTCGATGTCGAAGCTCTTCGCCAGCGAGACGGCGAAGAAGGTCACGGCGCAGGCGGTGCAGATCCTCGGCGGCAACGGGTACACCCGGGAGTACCCGGTGGAGCGGATGCACCGGGACAGCGCGATCTACACGATCTTCGAGGGCACGAGCGAGATCCAGCGCCTGGTCATCGCCCGCACCTTGTCGGGCATGCCGATCCGCTAGCGCGGGCTGGGCGATGTCGTCGGCTGCGGGTGCGTCGTGGCTGGTCGCGCAGTTCCCCGCGCCCCTGGGTCCGCTGGGCTGAGGGCCGTCTGCCGGGTGCGGGTGCGTCGTGGCTGGTCGCGCAGTTCCCCGCGCCCCTAGGGGGTTGCAGACGCGCCAGCTGCAACCGAGCCGCACCTGCCTACCCCCCGCCCCAGCTGCGGGCAGTCGTGCCGCTGGGGCGGCACGGGTGGGCGCAGCGGCACCCCGTCGCGCCGGGGTGCGCCACGCCCCTACGGCGTCACCAGGTGACGGGCAGCGCCTCCGGGCCGCGGATCAGGGTGCCCCGCTTGAACGGCACCTGCTCCGGGGGCACCGCCAACTTCAGGCCCGGTACCCGGTCGAGCAGGGTGTCCAGGAGTACGGCCGTCTCCAGGCGGGACAGCGTGCCGCCGGGGCAGTGGTGGGGGCCCGAGCCGAAGGACAGGTGGGGGCGGGGGTCCCGGGTGAAGTCGATCGTGTCGGGGGCCGGGAAGACCGACGGGTCGCGGTTGGCGGCCAGGTACGACACGTACACCGCCTCGCCCGCCCGGATCTCCACGCCGCCGATCGACACGTCGGCGAGGGCGATCCGGGACAGCCCCACCGCGTTGCGGTGCGGGATCCAGCGCAGCAGCTCCTCGACCGCGCGGGGCCGCAGCCCCGGCTCGGAGCGCAGGCGTTCGGCCAGCTCGGGGCGGGACAGGAGCAGGAAGCACAGCTGGCCGGTGTTGTCGGTGACGGCCGCGCCGCCGATCTGGAGCAGCACCGCGAGGCCGACCGCCTCCTCCAGGCCGATCTCGTCCCGGCCGACCGCCGCGCCGAGCAGTGAGGCGAGGTCCTCGCCGGCGCTGTCGGAGCGCAGGCCGATCAGGTCGCCGAGATAGTCGGTCAGCTCCCGCCGGGCCCGCTCGGAGGTCTCCCCGTCGTGCGCCCGCGAGAGCAGCAGCCGGGTCCAGGCGCGCACCCGGTCGTGGTCGGCGGCCGGCACGCCCATCACCTCGGTGGCCACGGCGGCCGGGAACGGGCCGAGCACCGCCTCGGTGAGATCGGCCGGCGGCCCCTGGGCGAGCATCCCGTCCACCAGCGCCCCCGCCGCCGCCCGGGCCCGCTCGCGCACCCGCTCCACACCCCGCGCCGAGAGGGCGGGGGCCATCACCCGACGCAGCCGGGTGTGTTCGGGCGGGTCGAGGAAGCCCACCGCACCGCGCGCCGGGACGAAGTGCCGGGCGAGCCGGGTCACCTGGCGGTCCGCCACCGCCGCCCGCCCGAAGCGGGCGTCGTTCGTGACCCGCCGCACCTCCTCGTACCGGGTCACCAGCCAGGCCCAGCCCTCGCCGTCGGGGAGCGAGACCCGCTGCGGCGGACCCTCGCGCATCAGAGCGGCCAGGACCGGGTCGAAGTCGGTGCCGGGCAGGTCGGCGGCCGGCCAGTCCCGGACCGGCGGCAGGGCCCGCTCCCTCGTCATGTCGTCCACGATCACCCACGCCGGCGGCGATCTCGCGTCGTGCTGCTCCGTTCGGTCAGGGGCGGTCGCTGCTGTGCGCGATGCAGGCCACGTCGATCCGGTCGGCCAGTTTGGCCAGCTCGATGGTGAGCGCGGCGACGGTGTCCTCGTCCAGCCGCTCCTCGCCGCTCTCCACCAGCCGCAGCCACCGCCCGCCCACCGTGCGCAGCAGCTTGCTCACGTCGGCCGCGGCGACCTGGAGGACACCGCGGTCGTCGACGATCAGGGGCAGGGTCACTTCGCGGTTCACAACGGGGATCGTAGTCGCGGACGGCTCACGCCCCGTGCCATACGGTGGTGATGTTGCAGAACTCCCGGATTCCGTGCCCGGACAGCTCACGGCCGTAACCGGAGCGCTTCACCCCGCCGAACGGGAACGCCGGGTGGGAGGCGGTCATGCCGTTGACGTACACGCCGCCGGCCTCCAGGTCCCTTACGAAGCGGTCCACTTCGGCGTCGTCGCGGGTGAAGACGTTGGAACTGAGCCCGAAGTCGCTGTCGTTGGCGATCAGCACCGCCTCGTCCAGGTCGGCCGCCCGGTACAGCGTGGCGACCGGGCCGAACGCCTCCTCGCGGTGGATGCGCATCTCGCGGGTGATGCCGGCCAGGACGGTCGGCGGGTAGTACCAGCCGGGCCCGTCGGGGCGCTCGCCGCCGCACAGCACCTCGGCGCCGGACCGCACCGCGTCGTCCACCAGCTCGGTCACGTCCGTCAGGCCCTGCTCGCTGGAGAGCGGGCCGACGTCGGTGTCCTCGTCCAGCGGGTCGCCGACGCGCAGCGCCTCCATGCCGGCGGTGAAGCGCTCGGCGAAGGCGTCGTAGACGTCGGTGTGCACGATGAACCGCTTGGCGGCGATGCAGGACTGCCCGGCGTTCTGCACCCGCGCGGTCACCGCGACCTCCGCCGCCCGGTCCAGGTCGGCCGACGGCATCACGATGAACGGGTCGCTGCCGCCCAGTTCGAGCACCGTCTTCTTGATCATCTCGCCGGCGGTGGAGGCGACCGCGCGGCCGGCCGGCTCGCTGCCGGTCAGGGTGGCCGCCCGCACCCGCTCGTCGCGCAGGATCTCGTCGACGGCCCCGGAGCCGACCAGCAGGGTCTGGAAGCAGCCCTCGGGGAAGCCCGCCCGGTGGAAGAGGTCCTCCAGGTACAGGGCGGTCTGCGGCACGTTCGAGGCGTGCTTGAGCAGGCCCACGTTGCCCGCCATCAGCGCCGGCGCGGCGAAGCGGACCACCTGCCAGAGCGGGAAGTTCCACGGCATCACGGCGAGCACCGGACCGAGCGGCCGGTAGCGCACCAGGGCCCGGGAGGCGCCGGAGTCCTTCACGTCGGCCTCGGCGGGCTCCTCGTCGGCGAGCAGGTCGGCGGCGTGCTCGGCGTACCAGCGCATGGTCTTCGCGCACTTCAGGGCCTCGGCGCGGGCCTGCTTGACCGGCTTGCCCATCTCCAGGGTGATGACCCGGCCGATCTCCTCCGCGTCCTCCTCCAGGAGGTCGGCGGCGCGGCGCAGCAGCCCGGCGCGCTCCTCGAACGTCGTCGTCCGGTACGTGCGGAAGGTGGCCTCCGCGAGCTGGAGCCGGCGCTCGATCTCCTCCTCGCCCATGGCCTCGTACGTCCGCAGCGTCTCGCCGTTCGCCGGGTTCACCGTCGCGATGGCCATGGCCGACCTCCGTGTCGCTCGTTCGTGTGCTCGATCCGGGGCCCCGGCGGCTCGGCCCGGTCCCGTCAGTGCGAGTGCTCAGCCAGGCGGTCGAGAAACGCCGTCTGCGCCCGGACGATGACGCCGCGCGCCCGCTCCACCGCGAACCAGGCGACCTGGTCCAGCTCCGGGAACTCCTCGATATGCCCGGAGCGCGGCGGCCACTCCATGCGGAATGTGCCCGGCACGACCGTCGCGGGGTCGAGGTCGGCCTCCACCGCCCACGCCGTGACCACCTTGCCGCCGGCCTGCCGGACCTCACCGAGCGGCACGGCCTCGCCGTCCGGCGGCGGCAGCCCCAGCTCCTCCTGGAACTCGCGCCGGGCGGCGTCCCAGGCCGGCTCCTCGGGGTCGTACTCGCCCTTCGGTATGGTCCACGCGCCGGCCTGGCGGCGGGCGTAGAAGGGGCCGCCCATGTGCCCGAGCAGCACCTCGGGACCCTGGGCGGTGGGGCGGTGCAGCAGCAGCCCCGCGCTGCGTCTCACGGGGCCACCCCGGGGTGGGCGGCGAGCAGTGTCTCCACGGTGTCCGCCTCCTGCGGCCGCTTGTCCTCGCGGTAGCGCACCACGCGGGCGAAGCGCAGGGTGACGCCGGCCGGGTCGCGGGTGGACCGCTGGAGGCCGTCGTAGGCGATCTCGACCACGAGTTCGGGGCGCACGGTCACCGTGTACCCGCTCTCGGCCGTCGCCAGCTCCCGCAGCCGCTCGGTCTGCCAGGCGAGCATCGCGTCGGTCATGCCCTTGAAGGTCTTGCCGAGCATGACGAAGGTGCCGTCGGCGGCGCGGGCGCCCAGATGCAGGTTGGACAGCTTGCCGGTGCGGCGGCCGTGGCCCCACTCGGCGGCCAGGACGACCAGGTCGAGGGTGTGCACGGGCTTCACCTTCAGCCAGGACGCGCCGCGCCGCCCCGCGCTGTAGCCGGCGTCCAGTCCCTTGACGACCACGCCCTCGTGGCCGCGCTCCAGCGTCGCGGCGAGGAAGGCCTCGGCGGCGGGCAGGTCGGCCTCGCCGCCCACCAGGGCCCGGCGCACCCGCGTCGGCTCCGGCACCAGCGCGGCCAACTCCGCGTGCCGCTCGGTCAGCGGCAGGTCGAGCAGGTCGCGGTCGCCGGCGGACAGCACGTCGAAGAAGACGACGGAGACCGGCACGGTGCGCGCCGCCGCCGCCACGTCGGTGCGGGAGCCGACCCGTCCGGCCGTCTCCTGGAAGGAGCGCGGGCGCCCCTCCGCGTCGAAGGAGATCACCTCGCCGTCCAGCACGAACCGCTCACCCGGCAGCTCCCGCGCGGCGGCGGTGACCTCGGGCAGCCGGTCGGTGATGTCGTCCAGGGTGCGGGTGTACACGCCGACGCTGTCGCCGTCCCGGTGCACCTGCACCCGGATGCCGTCCAGCTTCTCCTCCACCGCGCAGGCGCCCAGTTTGCCGACCGCCTCGGCGACGGAGGACGCGGAGTGCGCCAGCATCGGCAGCACGGGGCGCCCCACGGTGAGCCGGAACCGTGCGAGGGCCTCGGGCCCGTCGGCCAGCAGCGCCTCGGCCACGGCCTGCAGCGACCCGGCGAGCATCACCGCGCGCCGCACCGCGGCCGGCTCGGCGCCGGTCGCGCCCGCCAGCCCCTCCACGGCGACCGCCTCCAGGGCACCCTGGCGGACCTCGCCGGTCAGCAGCCCGACGAGGAAGCGCTGCTCGTCCTCGGTGGCCGCGCCCATCAGCTCCCCGACCAGCCGCGCCCGCTCGGCCTGCGACCCGGCGCCGGAGACGCCGGCCAGCGCACCGAGCCGTGCGTCCACCTCCCGCACGCTCAGCGTCGCCTCCCCGGCCGGCGCCACCTCCCGGCCCAGGACCTTCCACCCGACCCCGATGCGCCCCTGCGGCAGCCGCCCCGCCAGATACGGAATGACCACCGGCACGTCGTCCGGCTCCGCCTCCCGGAACAACTCCGCGAGCAACGCGATCTTCCGGGACCGCGCCGAGGCGGCGCCGACCTCCCGAGACACCTGAGCCAGCCGGGCAAGCAGCATGCAGTCAGGGTGCACCGTGAGGGGGTGGGTCACACCTGGAAAAAGCCAGGTTTCGGCACGCGAACGCACGACTGCCCGCAGCGGCGGCGGGGCCGAGCGGCCGACGTGACCGCATGCCCCAGGGGCGCGGGGAACTGCGCGACCAGCCACGACGCACCCGCACCCGGGGAACGACCCGCAGCCCCCCCCCGCACGCCTCACCGCCGCGGACGCGAACCCGCGTCCAGGTCCGCCATCAGCAGGTCCCCGACGATCGCCGCCGCCGCCCGATACCCCCCGCTCGCCGCGTGAATCACCTGCTCGCCGAAGCCCATCGCGTTACCGGCCGTCCACACCCCCGGCACGCTCGTGCGACCGGTCGCGTCCACCACCGGATACGCCCCGAACGGCGTCGACTCCAACGAGGCCCCCAGCCGCTCCATCAGCCCCGTCCCCGGCACCGCGCGCGGCGCGCAGAACAGCACCTCCCGGTCGTGGACCGACCCGTCGGCCAGCCGGACCCCGGTGAGCCGGTCCGACGAGACCCGCAACCCGGCAACGAGACCCGGCACCACCTTCACCCCCGCCGTGGCCAGCCGCCGCAGGTCCTCGTCGGACAGCTCCTCCTCACCGACCGTGTGCAGGAAGAGCGTCACGTCGTCGGACCACCCGGACACCATCAGCGCCTGGTGCACACTGAGCACCCCCGTCGCCAGCACACCGAAGGCGCGGTCACGAACCTCCCAGCCGTGGCAGAACGGGCAGTGCAGCACATCCCGCCCGAACCGCTCGGCGACCCCCGGCACCTCGGGCAGCTCGTCCACGAGGCCGGTGGCGACGATCAGCCGCCGCGCCCGCACGGTCCGGCCGCCGGCCAGCACCACGGCGAAGTCCTCGCCCCGGGTGACGTCCACCGCCCGGTCCTGGACCAGTTCGACGCCGTACCGCGCGATCTCGGCCCGCCCGGCCGCCAGGAACTCCGCCGGCGGCATGCCGTCCCGGGTCAGATACCCCTGCATGTGCGCGGCCGGCGCGTTGCGCGGCTCGCCCGCGTCGACGACCAGGGTGCGCAGCCGCGCCCGGCCGAGCACGAGCGCCGCCGACAGCCCGGCCGCACCGCCCCCGACGACGATCACGTCATAGGTCTCGTCCGCTGCACGGTGTTCAACGGTCATGGGGACCACCTCCACCACGAAGGTGCCCCGGATACTGCGCAAACGACAAAGGCAGTTGCCGATTCGGCAAGTCGCGCCCGACGCGACCCCGCCAAGCCATTCCCTCCCTGGCAAGCGACCGCTTAGTATGCGAGGGACCCGGTCCGACCGACCCCCGCACGGAGGCCCCCGCATGCAGGCATGGCAGGTGCACGAGAACGGCGAGCCGAGCGAGGTGATGCGTCTCGCGGACGTGGCGCCCCCGGTGCCCGGCGACGGCCAGGTCCTGCTGAGGGTCCGCGCCGCGAACATCAACTTCCCCGACGCCCTGCTCTGCCGGGGCCAGTACCAGGTCAGGCCGCCGCTGCCATTCACACCCGGCGTGGAGGTGTGCGGCGAGACGGCGGACGGCCGCCGCGTCCTCGCCACCCCCGCCCTGCCCCACGGCGGATTCGCCGAATACACCCTGGCCGACGAGGCCGCCCTGCTGCCCGCCCCGGACACCCTCGACGACGCCGAGGCCGCCGCCCTGCACATCGGCTACCAGACCGGCTGGTTCGGCCTGCACCGCCGGGCCCGCATCGAGGCCGGCGAGACGCTGCTGGTGCACGCCGCCGCCGGCGGGGTCGGCAGCGCCGCCGTGCAGCTCGGCAAGGCGGCCGGCGCCCGGGTGATCGGCGTCGTCGGCGGCGCCGAGAAGGCCGCCGTCGCCCGGGAGCTGGGCTGCGACGTGGTGGTCGACCGGCGCGCCGAGGGCGTCGTCGCCGCCGTCAAGGAGGCCACCGGCGGCCGGGGCGCCGACGTGGTCTACGACCCCGTGGGCGGGGACGCGTACACGCAGTCCGCCAAGACCGTCGCCTTCGAGGGGCGCATCGTCGTCGTCGGCTTCGCGAGCGGCAGCATCCCCAGCCCGGCCCTCAACCACGCGCTGGTGAAGAACTACACGATCCTCGGCCTGCACTGGGGCCTGTACAGCACCAAGAACCCGCGCCTCGTCGCCCACTGCCACGAGCAGCTCACCGACCTGGCCGCCCGCGGCGCGATCAAGCCGCTGGTGAGCGAGCGGGTGCCGCTCGACGGGGCGGCCGACGCGGTCCAGCGCGTGGCCGACGGCGTGACCGCCGGCCGGGTGGCCGTCATCCCCGAGCCGGAGAAGGGAATCGCCGCATGACCGGCGCCGACGAACTGCGCGACCTCACCCGGAAGTTGCTCGCCGACCATCCGCCGGCGAGCACCGACCGGCTCGACTTCCTGCGCGCCCGCTTCGACGCCGGGCTCGCCTGGGTGCACTACCCCGAGGGCCTCGGCGGACTCGGCGCGCCCCGCGCCCTGCAGGCCGTCGTGGACGCCGAACTCGCCGCGGCCGGCGCCCCCGACAACGACCCCCGCCGCATCGGCATCGGCCTCGGCATGGCCGCCCCCACCGTCCTCCAGTACGGCACCGAGGAGCAGAAGCAGCGGCTGCTGCGCCCGCTGTGGACCGGCGAGGAGGTGTGGTGCCAGCTGTTCAGCGAGCCCGGCGCCGGCTCCGACCTGGCCGCGCTCGGCACCCGGGCCGTACGGGACGGCGAGGACTGGGTGGTGGACGGGCAGAAGGTGTGGACCTCAAGCGCCCACCTCGCCCGCTGGGCCATCCTCATCGCCCGCACCGACCCCGAGCAGCCCAAGCACCGCGGCATCACCTACTTCGTCTGCGACATGACCGACCCCGGCGTCGAGGTCCGCCCGCTGCGCCAGATCACCGGCGAGGCCGAGTTCAACGAGGTCTTCCTCACCGCCGTCCGCATCCCCGACTCCCGCCGCCTCGGCGAGGTCGGCGACGGCTGGCGGGTCGCGCAGACCACGCTCAACAACGAGCGCGTCGCCATCGGCGGCACCCCGGTCCCGCGCGAGGGCGGCATGATCGGCAAGGCCGCCGCCACCTGGCGCGAACGCCCTGAGCTGCGCACCCACGACCTGCACCAGCGCCTGCTCGGCCTGTGGGTGGAGGCCGAGGTGGCCAGGCTCACCGGCGTCCGGCTGCGCCAGCAGCTCGCGGCGGGCCAGCCCGGGCCCGAGGGCGCCGGCATGAAGCTCGAATTCGCCCGCCTCAACCAGGAGATCAGCTCCCTGGAGGTGGAACTCCTCGGCGAGGAGGGGCTGCTGTACGACGACTGGACGCTGCGCCGCCCGGAACTGGTCGACTTCACCGGCCGCGACGCCGGCTACCGCTACCTGCGCGCCAAGGGCAACAGCATCGAGGGCGGCACCAGCGAGGTGCTGCTCAACATCGTCGCCGAGCGCGTCCTCGGGCTGCCCGCCGAGCCGCGCACCGACAAGGACGTCGCCTGGAAGGACCTGGCCCGATGACCGACCTGCTCTACTCCGAGGAGGAGGACGCGCTGCGGGCCGCCGTCCGCGACCTGCTCACCGACCACTGCGCCGCCGCCGACGTCATCGCCCGCGCGGAGTCGGACACCCCGCACGACGTGCCGCTGTGGAAGTCCCTCGCCGCCGGCATGGGCCTGGCCGGCCTGCTGGTGCCCGAGGATCTCGGCGGCCAGGGCGCCACGCACCGCGAGGCCGCGGTCGTCCTGGAGGAGCTGGGCCGCGCGGTCGCACCGGTGCCCTACCTGACCAGCGCCGTCGTCGCCACCGAGGCCCTCCTCGAGTGCGGCGCCGAGGAACTGCTCGCCGACCTCGCCTCGGCGACATCGGTCGGCGTCCTCGCCGTCGGCCTGCACATCGCGCCAGGGGCCGCCTTCCCGGTCGTACGCCTCGAAGACGGTGCACTGAGCGGTGAGTTGACCGGGATCGCGGACGCGCCGGTCGCCGACGTCCTCCTCGTGCCCGCCGACGACGGCGGCCTCTACGCAGTCCCCTCCTCCGCCGCGACGATCACTCCGCAGGTCTCCCTGGACCTCACCCGCCCGCTGGCCCGGGTCCGCCTGGACGGCGCGTCGGGACATCGGCTCGGCGACGCGGACCCCGCCGTGCGCCGCGCCCTGCGGGCCGGCGCCGGACTGCTGGCCTCCGAGCAACTCGGCGCCGCCGACTGGCTGCTGACCGAGACGGTCCGCTATCTGAAGGAGCGCCGCCAGTTCAACCGCCAGGTCGGCGGCTTCCAGGCGCTCAAGCACCGCCTGGCCCGGCTCTGGCTGGAGGTCGCCGGCCTGCGCGCCGCCGCCCGCAACGCCGCCGACGCCCTCACCACCGGCACGGACGCGGACACGGCGGTCGCCGTCGCCCAGGCGTACGCCGCCCAGGTGGCCGTGCACGCCGCCGAGGAGGCGGTGCAGCTGCACGGCGGGATCGGCATGACCTGGGAGCACCCGGCCCACCTGTACCTCAAGCGGGCCAAGGCCGACGCCCTCGCCTACGGCACGGCGGGCGCCCACCGCGCGGCGCTGGCCGGCCTGGCGGACCTGCCCGCGCCCTGACCCGCACCCCGTGCCACATCCGACGGCCCGTCTCCGAGCAGGGGGCGGGCCGTCCGGCGTGCCACCCAGGTGAACGCGTGCGGGCGATCCGGCCAACACCCGCTCGCCGCAGGGCCCTTGCCCGCCCCGGGACCCCATACTCACTGGCGTCCCGTACGGCACCTCCAGGGAGGCAGAGCATGGCCCTCAGCACCCGGCGCACCGCCCTCACCACCCTCGGCACCGCCCTCGCGGGCGCGATCGTGCTCCCCGCCGCCCCGGCGCTGGCGAGCGAGAACCGGCACTCGGAAGGCCACCGCCCCCGCCCCCTGTGGCGCGCCCACGCCCACAACGACTACGAGCACCCGCGCCCCCTCCTCGACGCCCTCGACCACCGCTTCGGCAGCGTCGAGGCCGACATCTATTTGGTCGACGGCGCCCTCCTGGTCGCCCACGCCCCCGCCGACCTCGACCCGGCCCGCACCCTCGAGGCCCTCTACCTCGACCCGCTCGCCGCCCGCGTGCGCGCCAACGGCGGCCGGGTGTACCGGGGTGAAACCCACGCTCTCCAGCTCTTGGTCGACATCAAGACCGAGGGCGCCGCGACCTACCGCGAACTGGACCGACGGCTGCGCGGCTACCGGCACCTGTTCACCGCCTACCGCCACGGCCGCGTCGTCCCCGGCCCCGTCACCGCCGTGGTCTCCGGCGACCGGGCCGCCCGCGAGCCGCTGGCCGCACAGCACACCCGCAGCGCCTTCTACGACGGCCGCCTCACCGACCTCGGCACCTCGGCGCCCGCCTCCCTCATTCCGCTGATCAGCGACAACTGGACCCTCAACTTCACCTGGCAGGGCGTCGGCGCCTTCCCCGCGGCCGAGCGGCGCAGACTGCGCGACCTGGTCGCCGCCGCGCACGCCCGCCGGCAGCGGGTGCGGTTCTGGGCGACGCCCGACACCCCGGGCCCCGCCCGCGACGCCGTGTGGAGCGAACTGCTCGCCGCCGGCGTGGACCACCTCAACACCGACGACCTGACGGGCCTGGAGGCATTCCTCGACGCCCGCCGCGGCGGATAGCCGGGACCGGCGGGACACCACACGTTCGGCGGACAGCCCAGCCGCCCGGACGAACCCTCCGCTACGCCACACTTGCGGCCGAACGCCGCGAAGCGGACGTGGCGGAGGAGGTTGACGATGGCCGTTTCCATCTCTGTGGTGCTGTTGCTGTCGGTCCTGGCGGTGATCTTCCTGCGCAGTGGGGGGCTCAAGGTCTCGCACGCGCTGGTCTGCCTGCTGCTCGGCTTCTACCTGGCCGGCACCAGCATGGCCCCGACCATCAACAGCGGGCTCACCGCCACCGCGGACATCGTCGGCAGCCTCAGACCCTGACGGACTCCGGCTGACCGGTCACCGGCCGGAGAACACCCCGATGCCGTTCGCCACCGGGCGCTCGGCGCCGTCCGTGGGGTGGTTGCGGACCGTCACCCCGGCCGCCCCCGGCTCCCGCACCGCGATCGTCGTCGAGCCTCCGCCGTCCAGGCTGAAGCCGTCCTCCGCGCCCAACGACTGCAGGGTGCTGGCGACTTCGGCGATGGTCAGCCCCGTCCGGTAGGCGGGCGCCCCGTCCAGGGCAAGCAGCACCACCCGGCGACCACCGTCGGCCACCCCCACCGCGGTGCGCACCGCCGAGACGTTGCCGTCCAGACCGGGCAGCGGCCGGCCGTCCGCCAGCACCGGGTAGCCGCCGAGCGCGAAGCGGTACGGGATCCGCGAGGCCGCCGCCACCAGCCGGTACCGCACCCCCACCCGTTCGCCCACGGCCAGCTTCCGCAGCCACTGGGCCCCCGCCTCCCGCCCGACCAGGACGGTCGTGCCGGGCGCCACCGCGCCGGCCCCCGGCACGTCGGCGGCGCCGACCACCCGGCCGCCGCGGACCGTCACCTCATGGGTGTCCGTGCTGCACGGGGCGGCCCGGTCGGTGTCCGTGCCGCAGGTGGCGCGCACCCGGGACGCGGCACCCCAGGCGCTGGTGAACGCGCCGACCGAACCGACCGGCAGCGCGTACTGGTTGAGCCCGCCGAGCGGCAGCCGCCCCTCGGGCGCGCGGACGCCGCCGTCCAGGACGAGCCGGTCGAGGCGGGCCCGCCGGTCGGCCCCGACGCCGAGCACCTCCTCGCTGGTCGTGCCGGGCGGCAGGGCGGGGCCGAAACGCTGGCCCACCGGCACCGCCGCCTTCAGGGTCCTGCCCTCGGCGATCGCCGGCCCCACGGGGGCGCCGGTCGCCTCGACGCCCGGGTGCTGGGCCTCGCTGATGTTGAAGAAGTCCCCGTTGATCCCGGCCACGGCGCCCTGGACGTCCGCCAGCTTCGAGACGGGCTCGCGCGCGGCCACCGCCGCCGGGTGCAGCAGGCCGAGCCGCACTCGGGGGTCGCGCAGGTCGACGCGCAGCACATGGGCGTGCGCGGTGCCCTTGGCGGCCGGGATGTCGAGCTCCTCGTACGTCACCCCGGGCGCGACCCGCGCCGCCTGGGGTGCGGCGGCCACCGGCGCGGCGCCGGTCAGGGCGGCCCCGGCCAGGGTGCCCAGGGCCGCGAGGACGGTCAGGACCGGTCTGCCGGCCGGGAAGCGCTTGCCACGACGTGTCACGGGAACCCCCTGATGTCTCGTCAGACGACGCTCATGTCAGGGGAAGTACACCGGACGGGGCCGCCCCGCGGGATGGCCAATCGCGGACGACCCCGAAACGGCTGAGAAAACGCACCCCCTCGGCCCGCCGCCCATTCGCGGTCCGCTCTCTGGCATCGAAGCGCTCGTCGGTGCCATCGAGACAAAGGCGAGCGCGTCGTCTGTACAGGATCAGGGGACAGCCAAGTTGGCGGTAGAGCCATGCTCCGGAGAAGTGGAGAATTAGACGGATTGGTGACCTCTGTAGCCATGCTGTTATGACAGTCACAGATCAGGACGCGTTGAGCAGTATGGGCGTGACCGTCCGAATTTGAATGGGGCTTCCGGTTAGGCCTTGGTGCCGTGTGTGTTGTTCATCACATGCACTTGCTGAACTTGGCGCATAATGTCCGTTTTCCACTCCTTGACCGCCCGATCACTCGACCTTTAACTACCTGAAGATCACGTGAAGCTGTTGTGGCCAGGTGGGGTGGGGATGGTAATCGGGAGTGCAGGCAGAGCATTCGCTGCGTTGCTGAGCGCGGGTTTGGTCATCGGGCTGGCCCAGGCTGGGGGCAGTGAGGCGAAGGTGGGTGGCCTCGCGCCACAGGCAAGCACCGAGTCGTCTGCTGCGACTGCCTTGAGTGAGGCCGACGCGTTGGCGCAGGCAAGGCGGTCCGGAAAGTCTACGGAGGTTGGCTCTCTGCGCGGTGAGAGCCGTGAGGTATACGCAACGCCTGATGGATTCCTTGAAGCCCGCGAATACCTACGTCCTATATGGACTCATAATGGTAGTTCGTGGAAGCGGATCGATACGGATCTGGTTGTGTCGGGCGACGGGTTGGTGACTCCCCACGCGTCAACGGTGGAGCTGGAGTTCTCGGGTGGTGGGGAAGAGACCCCCTTGGTGCGGCTGAAACGTGCCGGCCGAGAGTTGACTCTGTCGTGGCCGACATCGTTGCCGAAGCCAGAGCTATCAGGAGCGGTAGCTACGTATCCGTCAGTTTTGCCGGATGTGGACTTGCGCATGACCGCTCAGGAGGACGGTTTCAGTCAGCTCCTGGTGGTGAAGACAGCTGAGGCCGCAGCGAGTCCAGAACTTGAAGAATTGCGTTTGGAACTGTCGGCTGATGGTCTGGACGTACAAAAGACTGACAAGGGCGGCCTGCAGGCCCTTGACTCGGGTGCTCGGGGCACGGTCTTCGAGGCGCCGAGACCGATGATGTGGGATTCGAGTGCAGGAGGGGAACACCCCTCTACTGCTCCGGAAACGTTGGGTGCTCGGCTCAGGTCGACGGGCAAGGCTGCCGCGTCTAGTGACGACGATGTGCCCGGGGCTGGTGAGTCCGGCAAGTTGGCTCCAGTGCTCGTGGACGTTCCTACGGCACAGGACGCGATCGTGCTCACCCCAAATGCGGATGTGCTGAAAGGCAATGATACGACATATCCAGTTTACATCGATCCGCAATGGTATTCACCGCGTGCTTCGGCGTGGACGATGGCCTCAAAATACTGGTCGTCGTCGCCGCAGTGGAAGTTTAACGGTGACTCGGACTCCGGGATGGGCTACTGCAACTGGTCCTACTGCAGTCCAAACGACACCAAACGACTCTTCTACCAGATCCCGGTGTCCAAGTTCGCGGGTAAATCCATCCTCTCAGCGGAGTTCGTAGTCAACGAGACGTGGGCGGCTTCTTGTTCGACGCGAGAAGTCGAATTGTGGCAGACCAAGGGTATTTCCTCGTCGACGACGTGGAATACGCAAACAGCCTCAGGGTTCTGGATCAGGAAACTACAGTCGAAGTCATTTGCTTACGGCTATTCGGGCTGCGCGGCCAAGGATGCGGAGTTCGATATTAAGTCGGCGATGCAGGCGGCCGCCAGTTCCAAGAGCGCAACGATGACGTTCGGACTGAGGGCGGCAAGTGAGACCGACCGGTACGGTTGGAAGCGGTTCTCGGATAAAGCATTTGTGCGTGTTAAGTATAATCGGCCGCCAGCGCAGGTGAAGATGTCGCAACTTACGATGGAATACGGAGGGGCTTGCAAGTCGCCGTCAGCCGTCGCGAGAGTGCGCACGTTGGGCAAGATCTACGCCAATAACGTCACCGACCCAGATGGCGACAAAGTCGCTGTACAGTTCCAGGCGGCTTGGAATGCGGGGGACGGAAAGGGTGTAGCCGCTCATTGGTCACCAAGTCTTACGTCGTCGAAGTCCTCGGGTTCGGATTTCTCGATCAGCCTTCCATCCTCAATTCCGGTAGACAAAACGGTGTCTTGGCATGTGAGGTCCTACGATGGGGCGCAATACTCGTCGTGGTCTAGCGCGGGTGATCCGACAGCCTGTTATTTCATTCATGATGGTAGTGTGCCAAAGGCGCCGACTATCACCTCCACCGAATATCCGGCGTCGGATCCGGAGAATCCTGAAGACCCATGGTTCGATGGGGTTGGCAAGTACGGATATTTCGACATCAAGGCCGCTGACGCGGACGTGGTGAAGTATTGGATCGGTTTCAATGGCAGTGCGACGTCAAAGAACACCGTGATCACCTCTGGTGGTGCGCTCAAAACCGTGCCGTTTCTACCGGCGCGGGCTGGACTGAACTTCGTGACGGCCGTGGCTATCGATGCGGCCGGAAAGGCAAGTGAGGAACGCACGTACCAGTACCGGGTAAAAGCCGGGCAGCCCGAAAGGGCGATGTGGGAGATGGATGGCGACGCTAGCGCGGGAGAGAGTGAGGGAAGTTCTGGCGCCCGGTCCGCCATCCTCCATGGTGGCGCAAGTACCGGTGTGGAAGGCAGAGTGGGAACCGCCCTCCATGTCGACGGTGCGACGGGATACGCTGAAACCGATATCCCAACCGTCAACACGGCCAATGGATTCAGCGTCTCAGCCTGGGTAAAGCTTGACAAGCTGCCAGAGACAGCGGCGATCATCGCGGCGCAACCCGGAAACCACTCGCCTGGTTTCGAGCTGTATTATTCTCACGACTATAGCCGTTGGGTTTTCAACCAGTTCACATCTGATTCTGCAAACGCTTCTATCGCCCGAGCGATGGCCCCTCAGCCTGGCGGAGTGAACGTGGGCGAGTGGACGCATCTGGTGGGCATTTACAGTGGGCTGGACAAGGCACTCCACCTGTATGTTAATGGCGATCTTGCTGGCTCAACGCCGTACATGACAGCATGGGACGCTCGCCGCGGTCTCCAGATTGGTGCCGGACAGTACAACGGAAACCCCGCGTCCTTCTTCCCTGGCACTATCGACGAACTACGTATTTTTGACAAGCCGATCAGTTCTGGTGAAGTGACGCACCTTTACCATCTTGAACCGCTTGGTAACGGACGCACGGCCCGCGCGGTCTTCCCACTCGATGAGCCCGTAGATGTGATTGAAGTTGAAGGCCACGCTGACACCCAGCCTCTGACCCTTTCCGGCGGTGCCCAGTTGGGAGCCGACGGCGTGGCCGGCGACGCCTTGCAGCTGGACGGAACAACGGGCTACGCCCGTACCGTCGCTCCGCACACTGACACTCAGCGTCCCTTCACCGTGTCGGCTTGGGCGAAGTTGGACCGGCTCCCGAGCGGAGCGGCTACGGTAATTGCGCAACTAGGCACTAACCGGCCCGGCTATGAGCTGTATTACTCAAAGGACTACAACCGATGGGGATTCAAACAGTTCTCGGGCGACGTGGTGGGTGCCACGCAGATTGCTGCTCTCCAACCGGAGGGAACCACGGCACGCGCGGGTGAGTGGGTGCACCTAGTCGGAGTTCACGATCAGGTGGCGCAAACGCTAACCCTGTACGTGAACGGGCTGAAGGCTGGCAGTGTTGCTCAGGCTGCTCCCTTCTACGCGGGTGGCGCTGTCCAGGTCGGAGCACTGAGCGTCGACGGCGGCCGGCTCATCGAGTACTTCCCTGGTCGAATCGATGACGTACGCGTATATGACAGGGCCGTGTCCGCCGAGGAAGTGACCCAAATGTTCCAGCAACGTCCGCTTGTCAAGAGCCGCTGGACTTTCGAGGAGACCGCTGGTACGGACCCGGTAACCGTCCCTGACGCGGCTGGTACGGGTAACACCCTCAGTATGCGTAGCGGCGCAACCCATTCCGACATGGGCTGGATCGACTTCGGTGCCATGGCACTCGATGGTTCGACCGGTTATGCAACGGCGAGCGGAGTTCCTGTTGATACGTCAGGTAGTTTTACGCTGACCGCTTGGGCACAGGCAGCCGCACTACCCAGAAGTGCCGTGGCACTGGCCGCCGCGGAGGGCGTCAACAGGAGTGCGTTTACGGTCCGGTTCGTGCCTGACACCACAGATCCGGAGAATCGTCCAGGCACTTGGGAACTGGCCGTGACCAACGGTGATACGGTCAGCGCGACGGTGGTACGCGTGGGCAATGGCGAGTTCTACGATGCGCGCGAGTGGAACCATATTGCTCTGGTCTATGACGGCTTCGCCAAGCAGGCTCGCCTCTATGTGAACGGCGGTCTAGCCGAGGTTTCCTGTACGGACGCCGACGGCGACGGCGCAAGCGATGACACCACATGCGAAGACCAGACGCCTTGGGCCGAGAACGTCCTGGCCTTCAAGTCCACCTCTCTCCAGGTCGGCCGAAGTGGCACCGGTACCAAAGCCGGCGCTTACTTCCCCGGTCTTGTGGACGATGTATGGACCTTCCAAGGTGCATTGACAAGTACGCAGGTAGAGAAGCTCGCGGCCAGTTGGTTCGACGTGCCCACTCAAGTTCCTGGCGACTAAAACAAGGGTGTGCGTGCCGCAAATTTGTGCGGTGCACACACCCTACTTCTACCTCTCGAATCAAGATCTGCGTGCACCACGAGGGTGGCGCCAGTTGATGGAGATAGGAAAGCCCATGTACGGTACAACGCGATCACGTCGTGCCTTCACCATGCGACGAAGAGTCGCACTGGGTGCGTCGACGGTCATGATCGCTACCTTGTTGCAAGCAGTGACATTCGCATCCACTGCAGACGCGGTCGGAACAAAGGCCCCCAATGTCACGGATCCTGACAAGCCCGTTGCTGCCGGAGCGCCTATCAATGTGAAGCCTCGAACCTTGCAGCGGGGGCCTCGGACACCAAATGCAGAGCCGAAGGCAGATTGGCCCGCTGCGGGGTCGGCCGTGGTGACTTTGGATGAGCCGCAGAACACGGCGGGCGTTCTGGTCAAGGCGAGAGACCTCCCTCTAGGGCTGAACACCCCTGCCCACCGGGTCAAGTCCGCGACCGGCGGTAGCGTGGAAGCCACGGTGCTAGGCAGAGACATCGCGAAGAAAGCTGGTGTCGATGGGCTGCTCTTCACCTTGGAGGCGAGAGACAAAGACTCCGTCGGCGTGGTGGGCACGACTGTCGACTACTCCTCCTTCGCGCAGGCGTACGGTGGCTCCTACACCTCCCGGCTTGAACTTATTGAGCTGCCGGCATGCGTCCTGAAAACGCCAGCGAAGGACGCCTGCCGTACTGTCCTCCCAGTCATTACGAAGAACGACGCTGAGGCACGAACGCTGACTGCATCGGCGGTGTCCGTGCAGTCGTCGGTACCAACAGTACTGGCGGCGGTGGCTGGCGACAGTGGCAAGACTGGTGACTACAAGGCCACTCCGCTGTCGGCCTCGTCGACTTGGGGTACCGACCTCAGCACCGGTACCTTCACGTGGTCATATGAGTTCCCGGTACCCAATGTTCCTGGGGGTATGAGTCCGGACCTGCGTCTTGCTTACTCTTCTGGGTCGATCGACGGTCGTACCGGAAATAGCAACAACCAGTCATCCTGGGCTGGCGACGGTTTCCAACTCTGGCCCGGATCAATCGAGCGGCGCTACAAACCCTGCAGCGACGACGGGCAAACAGCCGCCGACGGCATCAACAAGCCCGGAGACCTGTGCTGGGGTTACGACAATGCTTACATCACGTTCAACGGTAAAGCCAGCGAACTGGTTCCGGTGGGTACGGATGATTATCGGCTCAAGCACGACGACGGAACCCGCATCGCACGACTGCGACAGACCGACCGAGGTAACAGCGACAATGACAACGAGTACTGGCGTGTCACCGACCCGCAGGGCAATCGTTATTATTTCGGTTACAACCGGCTGAACGGTTGGACCGATGGCGACGAGGCAACCGACTCCACCTGGACCGTCCCAGTTTACGGAGACGACGCCGGCGAACCCTGTCACGCCACAACTTTCGCGAGCTCATGGTGCCAGCAGGCGTGGCGCTGGAATCTGGATTACGCGATCGATGCCCACGGCAACGCCATCGCCTACTTCTATAACAAGGAAGACAACTCCTACGGTCGTAACCTGAAGGCATCCGACGACACCCGTTACACGCGCGGCGGTTATCTGGACCGTATCGAGTATGGTTCTGATTGGGCCAAATTCTACAGTTCTAAGCCACTTGCCAAGGTAGACTTCGCCAACTCCGAGAGGTGCATTCCCAACGGTTCTAACACCTGCTCGTCGATCGCTGACGACGCTTTCTACTGGTACGACACCCCTTGGGACATGAACTGCGAAGCTGGCAGTGACTGTGACAAAGGCAGGCTCTCGCCAACATTCTGGACCCGAAAACGACTGGCCGCGATCACTACCGAGGTCCTCAAGAGCGACGGTAGCTATGCCCCCGTCGACTCGTGGACTCTGTCATACCGCTGGGGCCAAGCGGACGTCGATTACCAATTGTTGCTCGACTCCATTCAGAAGACCGGCCGTGCCGGTGACACGCCGGTCACCTTGCCGAAAACCACCTTGGCCTACACTCAGCTCGCAAATCGTCTGGACAAGATTGGTGATGGCTATGCACCTTATGTCAAAGGTCGTCTTTCCACCATCGCAGACGAATTCGGCGGTCAGACTGACATCAACTACTCGGCGCCCGACTGCGATGCGTCTCATCTGCCGATCCCCGAGACGAACACCACGCGATGCTTCCCCGAGCTGATCGGAGGCTCGGACACTAAAGATCCCGAGCTGCAGTGGTTCAATAAATATGTCGTCACCTCGGTAACGGCGACCGACCGGACCGGTGGGGCTCCCGACGCTGTCACCAACTATCAGTATTTGGGCGGTGCAGCCTGGCACTGGGACGATGACGACGGCCTGACCCGGCAGAAGAACAAAACCTGGTCGCAGTGGCGGGGATACAGTCATGCGCGAGTCATGACCGGCGGTGAAGGTGGCCCTGGCGCACTGAAATCACAGCAGGACAGCTACTTCCTGCGCGGCATGGACGGAGACCGCAAGGCGGCTTCCGGAGGCACGAAAGCAGTTACTGTCACCCTAGGCTCGGGTGAAGGCGACCCGATCACTGACCACGAGTCGGCGGTCGGATTCACCTACAAGACCGAAAGTTACTCCCGGCCGGGGGGGAAAATCCTTGAAAAGAGCATCCAACGACCCTGGCATTATCAGACGGGTAGGCGGGAACGCTCCTGGGGCACGGTGACCTCAAACTTCACCGGTACCGCTGACGAGAAGACAATGACGTCTCTCGACGACGGGGCCGGATTGGAATGGCGCACTGCTGAAACGGCCATGACGTACGACACCGTCGCGGGCCGGCTTATTCAGACAAATGATTACGGGCAGACCGGCGTTGCTGACAACACCTGCACACGTACCGCCTACGCCACCAACACTGACGTGAACATCCTCACCCTCGCCTCAAGGGTCGAGACGGTTGTTGGCGACTGCTCTGGCACACCGGACCGTAGCAAGGACGTGCTGTCCGACGTACGTACGGCATACGACGGCCGTACGTACGGGGCAGCCCCCACAAAGGGCGACGTCACCGCCGCCGCCAAGCTCAGCAAGCACGACGGGGCCCGGGCAACTTACCTGGAGACGGGCCATACTTACGACGCATACGGCCGTCAGCTGACTGCTACTGACTTGACCGCCAATGTCACCGCTACCGAGGGCGGCACACCTACGCGTACGGCCCGCCAGGACGGCTTGACCACTGTCACCACGTACAGTCCGACCATTGGCTTTCCCACAACGGTGACGACAACGACGCCACCAGCCAAGGCGGCCGACCCCTCCACCGCGCAGAGCACCGTCACGACCTTCGACCCGCGGCGGGGCGAGCCGGTCATGCACAAGGACACCAACGGCAAGATCACGAGTCTCACGTACGATGCTCTCGGACGCAGCGACAAGGTCTGGCTCGCGGATCGCAAGACTGGGCAGGCACCGTCCTTGGACTACGACTACTTCGTCGAGGACACCGCCCCGGCCGCTGTTCGTACGCTGACACTCGACAACAGCGGCGCCCAGATTCCCTCGTACACGCTGTACGACGGTCTGCTGCGCACACGACAGACTCAGGGCATCGGGCCAGACGGAGGCCGACTCGTCGCAGACACGTTCTACGACGAACGGGGTCTAACGTCCAAGGAATTCGCGACTTATTACGCCGAAGGGCCACCCAATCGGACCCTCTTCCCGCCCGCAGACGCACTGAGTGTCGAGACTCAGACATGGCACGCCTACGACGGTCTTGGACGGGAGATCGAGGCGAGGCGGATCGCCGGCAATAGCGACGGCGGCGACACCCTCGGCGTTGTCCAGACCGTATATGGCGGCGACCGCACTACCGTCATTCCTCCCCAAGGAGGTACGGCCACCACAACACTGACAGACATCCGCGGAAATACGGTGGAATTGCGCCAGCACCGGATGCGAAGTGCCGACGCCGACTACGACAGCACGAAGTACACCTACACCCTGACTGACCAACTGGCGAAGGTAACCGACCAGGTCGGGAATGTGTGGTCCTACAGCTACGATCAGCTGGGGCGGCAGGTTAAGGTCGACGACCCAGACAGGGGGACCACTCGAAGCCAGTACGACGACCGCGGGCAGATCACCACTACCACTGACGCCCGGAATACGGTCCTTTACCATGCTTATGACCAACTGGGTAGGCAGACTCAACTGAGAGACGGTAGCGTCTCCGGCACACTCCGCGCGGAGTGGGCTTATGACACAATCGCGGGGGCCAAGGGCCAACTTGCTTCGGCCACCCGATACGTCAAGGGTTCGGCCTACACCAGCAAGGTCACCCAGTACGATCAGCTTTACCGTCCCATCCGCACAGCAATTACCATCCCGGCCAGCGAAGGAACGGCCCTGGCTGGTACCTACCAGACAGGCACCAGCTATAAGCCCTCTGGTCTTGCGGCAGGTGTCTCCTACTCTGCGGTCGGCTCACTTCCCGGTGGCTCTTATGCCTACAGCTACGACAACACGCTGCGTCCAACCACCATCCTGGGCGACGGATTCGAGTCAAACGTCACTTACTCCCAGACGGGTAAACCGCTGCAGTATCTCTATGGCGCCAGCGCACAGGGATCGAAGAAGGCGTCAGTCACGAACACCTATGAATGGGGCACGCAGCGCCTGGCCACATCCCGCGTCGACCGACAGGATGTCGTAGGCGTCGACCGGTTCAATACTTACCGCTATGACGAGGCAGGCAATGTCTTGTCCGTTTCTGACGTATCCCGTGCGGGAACCGACAATCAATGTTTCACCTTTGACTACCTGCAGCGGGTAAGTGAAGCGTGGACCGAAGCTGATTCCACTTGCCAGAGCGCGCCGACTACGGGCTCAGCCAAGGGTGTTGCTCCGTACTGGCAGTCCTACACCTATGACAAAACGGGTAATCGAACGAGCGAAACGGTCCACGATCTCGCGGGAATCACCAGTAGGGACATCAAGCGCAAATACACCTATCCCGCGGTTGGCGCCAATCAGCCGCACACTCTGAGTTCGGTCACTGAGACAGGCCCCTCGGGAACTATGACAGCCGGCTACATCTACGACGACGCCGGCAACACCATCGCGCGTCCTGAAGCTGGTGAGGACCAGGTACTGGAATGGGACGCGGAGGGGCATCTGGCGAAGGTCACTCAGCCCGTCGCAGGTAAAGAGGGCAAGGTTACCGAGTACCTGTACGACCCCGACGGCAACCGCCTCATAGCCCGCGAACCGAATCGAACCACGATCTACATCGGAAACACTGAACTTGTCCTCCCCAAGGGGGCAACTAGGGCCAAGGCCACCCGTTATATCGATCTCGGGGGTGGGAGCCAGGCCGTCCAGTCGGACGACGGCAAAGTCGACGTCACCATCTCCGACCACCTGGGCACAGGTCAACTCGCGATCGGACTTGCGGACCTAACCCTCTCCCAGCGCAGAACCCTGCCGTTCGGCGGCCGTCGGGGTGATGACACCAATCTCTGGCCTGGAGACAAAGGCTTCGTTGGTGGCACTGACGACGCCGACGCCACTGGTCTGACTCACCTAGGTGCTCGTGAGTACGACCCGTTCACTGGCCGCTTCCTCAGTGTCGATCCAGTGATGGACCTGGCCGACCCCCAGCAGATCAACGGCTACACCTACGCCAACAACAATCCCGCCTCGAAGAACGATCCTTCAGGATTGAGGCCAGAAAGCCTCTGTGGTCGGGAAGGCCACTGCCCGGGTGGGTACGAGGAGCGGTTTACACAGGACGACCCTGGGAAGTTTACATTCCACGGGACAGACACGCACATGCATTCCCGTAACGACTACTCGGTAGTCATCACAACTACACGAGTTGATGGAACGCATAAGGCTGTCGTCCATCAAACTATGCTCAGAAATGGCGACAAGGTGTTGGGCATTCTCCCCGAAGGGGAGAACCACCTGCTCACCGCTTTTAAGGAGACATTCAAAGAGCTTGTTTTCGACTATGACCTAGCCGGGGACTGCTCCCAAGACGTCAAGGGTGAATGCGGCTGGATTCTGGCAGACTTGCCTTTCGCGAAGTTTGCCAAGATCGCCAAGTTGGAGAAGTTGGGCAAGGTCGCCAAGGAAGCCAGTCACTGTAAATGTTTCCTGGCCGGCACGAACGTTCTTCTGGCAAGCGGAAAGACCAAGAACATCGAGGATGTTAAGGTCGGCGACGTGGTTCTTGCCGGAGACCCAAAAACCGGCAAAAGAGGCCCACGGAAGGTCACCCGCCTCATAATTACAGACAGCGACAAATTCTTCAATGAGCTGTCCATTGCCACCCGTGGCGGTGTCGAACATCTGACGGCCACTGACGAACACCCATTCTGGTCACCTTCTGAGCATGCGTGGGTAGACGCTAAAAACCTGAAGTCGGGGATGACTCTCCTGACTGACGAGGGCGCCACTGTCATCGTCACGGGCAACCGCGCCTTCACTGCAAGCGCCCGAACGTACAACCTCACGATCAGCGGTCTGCACACGTACTATGTGCTGGCGGGGGACACGCCGGTCCTGGTGCACAATTCGAATGGCCTGTGTGGAACCGCGGCGCTGGAAAACGGCGACTGGCAGCACATCGTGGACCGTCACCGGCCTGGAGGTGCACTGGTGGACGATGCCGCTGGGATCTTCACTGGTAAGGCAAAGCACGTTCGCCAGCGAATAGCCGACACTATCAACCGGGGGACGCCGAAGCCCAATACTCCGGACCCTGTTACACGCGAGGCGCGGCCTGGTCAAATCTACGAGTGGGATTTCGGAACCCCTGTCGGGAGGGCGGGCCCGGCGAATGGTGGAGGCGAGCTAACCGGTGTCCGCGTAATCGTTAACGACGGAAAAGTCGTGACGGCGTTTCCGTACTAAGTGAGTAGCAAGTGAGGAAAAGCGTGATTCAACTCTCCTTCTACCTCCCGGAGCCGGGTTCAGCCTGGACCAAGACCTGGGACGCCGCCAAGCAGGGCGATCCGGTCGCGATCAGCGAAATGGACCTCCGCTATAAGTGCTTCGGGGTGAATTTCGAACTGATGGTTGGCGACGTTGAGATCGTCTCAAAGAAGAGATTTGTGACTCTCGTCGATCTGGCCTTGTCTCTCTCTGGTGCGGTGAAGCGCATCTCGTCAGGTGAAGATGCCGCATTCGGTTTCACTGAAAGCGAAGAGGTGATTCATCTGCGTCAAGATGGCGATCTGGTTGCGGTGAGTTCGTCGAAGCATCCAATGCACGGAGCAGTGGGACGTGAAGAGCTCGTGGGTGAAGTTCTTCGATTCCTTCGGGAAGCGCATTCGCGATTGGTTACAGAGATTCCTGGATTGTCGGCAAACCCAGTTATCCAGCGAATCTCGCCGGAGTAGGTAACCTGCCTTCGAAGGCGATAGAGATTGAAATGTAGAGGCCCCGCTGGAGTTTTCCAGCGGGGCCTCTACGGGCGTTTGACGGCAACGGTGACGGCAACGTCAGCGGACGACGGGTGGGAAGTCGGGGCCGTCGCTGCCAGGGCTGAGAGCTTCGCCGAGGCTGTCGATGGCTTGGCGCTGGAGGCGGAGTCGGACGTGGGCGTAGGCGCCGGCCGTCACGCCGATGTGGGCGTGGCCGAGCAGCTCCTTGATCACGACGAGGTCGATGCCCTGCTCCAGGAGGAGGGTGGCGGTCGAGTGCCGGAGGTCATGGAAGCGGATCACGCGAAGGCCAGCGCGTTCGAGGAGGCGGCGGAAGCGGCGTGTGAGGTTGGTGGGATCGAAGGGCCTGCCGACCGGGGTGGTGAAGACGAGACCGTTGTCCGCCCATCGTGATCCCGCAGCCTGACGATCTTCCTGCTGCCGCGCCTAGTGGATCTTGAGAGAGTTGATGCATTCGGTGGGCAGCGCGAAACGGCGTTCAGAGGCGCGGGTCTTGGTGTGCAGGATGGTCAGGCCGCCGGTGCGAGTGCGCTGGAGGGAGCGGTGGATGGCGGCGGTTCCCGCGTCGAGGTCGAGGTCTTCCCGGTGCAGGCCGAGGAGTTCGCCCTTGCGGAGGCCGGTGCGCAGGGCGAGTTCGTACAGCGCGTGAAGCCGGTCGCCGCTGGCGGCCTGGAGGAACTGCCGGGCCTCGCTCGCGGTGAAGGGCTTGAAGCGCCGGGGGCGGGGCGCGGGGGTCTTGACGTTTCGGGCGACATTGCGGGGCAGGTCGTCTTCGCGGACGGCGTGCTCAAGTGCGGGCTTGAGAACCGAGTGGACGTAGGCCACGGTCAGTGGCGAGAGCCGCTTGTCGCAGCATTGGCCGATGGCGCAGCAGGAGTGCCGGGCGGTGTCCCGTCCATGTATGCAGCACTGGCAGGGCACGCGGAGGTGGTCGAGGAAGGAGCGGACGTCGCGGGCGGTGAGCCGGGCGAGCTTCTTCGCGCCGAGGCCGGGGATGAGGTGGAGACGGATGCAGGCGGCGTAGCGGGTGTGGGTGTGCTCCCGGACCTGGTGAACGGCGATGCTGTTCAGCCAGTACGTCAGGTAGTCACTCACGGTGCAGTCGGATACTGCGACGGGCAGCCCGAGTTGCTCGCGGCGATCTTCTTGGTGAGCTTGCCCAGGGCTTCCTTCCGGCTTGTGCCGTAGACGCGGATGCGCTTGCGGGTGTTGCCGGGTGCGAGGACGTATCCGGCGGCTTGCCAGCGGCCGTCCTTGCGCTGGTAGATGGTGCCGTCTCCGTTGGCACGGGAACGGGTGCGGCGGGAGGCGGCGGGGCGCGGCATGGTCATCAGGCAGCTTGCTGGTCGAGGCGGGTGCGGATGTAGTCGGTGAGCGGCGATGCGGCGGGCGCGGCCGAGGGTGATCGAGGTGAGCTGGCCGGAGCGGAGCAGGTCGTAACGGCGGGGCGGCCGAGTTGGAGGCGGGCCATCACCTGGTGACCGTGAGCAGATCCGGCGTCGGTCCCGCCTCCGCACCGGGAACGCTGGTCGGGGGCGAGGCCAGCAGCAGCCCCCTTCGGCCGTGAACTGCCGTTCTCGTTCCGTGCGGTGCCATACGGCGGCGGCGAGTGGCGCGGCGCCGGCGCTGTAGCCGAGCCGAGGTAGTTCCAGTGGCCGATGACGAGCGTGGTCGTCGGATCCGGTTCGAGGAGGCCGGGGTGGGCGCGGGCTTGTTCGGTACGCCAGGTGCGGTGGGCGTCGCGCAGCGCGCCGAGCGTGACGGAGTAGCGGCGTGACTTGGTGGAGATGTGAACCCGGAAGCCGAGCATGTGCGCCCACTTCCAGAGCTTGAGGTCGGCGAACGCCGGCAGGCGGCCTAGCCCCCAGCAGGTGCGGATCATCCGCCGCAGGTGCCGGGTGACGCCGAAGCTGGGCAGTGGCCAGGTCTGCCCGGTGCCGTCGGTCCAGATAGAGGACGATGTCAGGGAATGTTGGACGGAATGGCCAAGACCGGGGTCGGCTCAGCCCGCGCCCGGGCCGACCCGGGGCAGAACGGTCACCCGGTGGAAGTTGCACCCGCGCGGCGACTCGTCCCTCGGCCCCTGCGGCACCGCCTGATGGGCCTTCAACGCCATGCTCACCAGGCTCAGGAGCAGGTCCACGTCCGCCTCGCAGTCCAGGTGGACGGTCACCCAGCGGGAGCCCGGCACCAGGTGGATGGCGGTGGAGCCGTCGAGGTCGTGGTGCAGGCGCTGGATGGCCCGGCGGGTGAGGTGGAGGTCCACGTCCCGCCCGGTGTGGAAGTGCACGATGTCGTCACGCGCGGAGCCGAGGGACCGCCCGGTCCCGCAACTGGCCTCGCCCGAGGTCAGATCGGGCCAGGTCTGCAGCCGCTCCATGGCGCGCTGGGCCAGAGTCATGCCCCCATCGTGGCCCGACCACCGCCCGGCAACCAGGGGTTGTGCGATTCGTAACCGGCACGTGAGGTGCTCGGGGCGCTCGGAGACCCCCGGCGGGCGGTGGCGCGGCCGGCCGCCGGGGGCGTCTCAGGGGTGCTCGCTCACGGCGTCACGCAGCCGATGGTGTCCGTCGGGAAGTTGCCGCCGGTGGACGTGGCGGTGAAGCCGAAGGTGGCGGTGGAGTCCGGTGGGATCACGCGGTTGTGGTCGGCGTTGCGGACCGTGATCGTGCCGTCGGAGCCCGTGGTGGCCGTGCCGTTCCACACGTTGGACAGCGTGGTGCCGGCGCCCGGCTTCCACCGCACGGCCCAGCCGTTCAGGGGCTCAGTCCCGTGGTTCATGACCTCGACGGAGCCCTGGAACCCGCCGTTCCAGGAGTTCTGCACGGAGTACACGGCCATGCAGGACCCGGTGTGCGGCGGGGTCGGCGTGGGTGTCGGGGTCGGGGTGGGCGTGGGCGTCGGAGTGCTTCCCGCGCCGCGGATGCCGGTGACCTCGCCGTGGCCGCCGTCGAAGACGATGTCGGAGCAGGAGAAGAAGTTCTCCTGGCTGTCCGAGCGCACCCACTGCATGAAGACCAGCGCGTTGCCCGACCGCCCCGAGGGCAGCCGCAGGTCCCAGTAGTAGTGGCCCCCGTTGGTGCCGGGGGAGCCCTGCTGGGGCGGGTTGGAGACGGTCTGGATCAGGTCCAGGTCGCCCCAGCCCAGCGGTGAGGTGGGCGACCAGCCGGGCTTGGTCAGGTAGACCCGGAAGGAGCCGGGGTGGGCCGCCCAGTTGCTGTACTGCACCTGCATCGTCGCCCCGGACGTCAGATGCGTGCGGGGCCAGTCGGCGCGGGCCGCGTTGTAGGCGGCGAAGTCGTACGGGGAGCGGTTGCCCGCGCTGCACAGGGTGCCGTCGGGGACGTAACCGGCGCCGCGCCCGCCCGCGTTGGAGTCCAGCACGGCGAACCAGTTGTACAGCGCGTTGCCGCCGCTCTGCGCGAGCGCGGCCTTGCAGGCGGGGTTGGTCGGGTCGAGGGCGCCGGTGCCGGTGAGGGCGTCCAGTTGGCAGAGGTAGGTGCGCGAGCCGGGCAGCATCGCCACGCCGTGCGCCTCGGCGCGGCCCTGGCCGAGCACGAGGGTGGCACCGAGCGCGCCGAGCAGGGTGGCCAGGACCGCCGCGAGGGAGAGCAGTCTGCCGCGTAAGGAGGTTCGGGCCCATCGGGCTGTGCGAGTCATGGGTGCTCCAGGTTCCGGGGGAGGGGCGTTACTTCACGGCACAGGTGGTGGCGTCGTTCAGACGGAAGGCGGACGGTTTCGCGAAGGTGCCGCCGTACGTCCCCTGGAAGCCGAAGGTCGCCGTGGCGCCCGGCTCGAGCCGCGCGTTGTGGGACACCCCGGTGGCGGTGACGTTGCCGGACGACGGCGTGACCGTGGCGTTCCACGCCTGGGTCACCTGCTGCCCGGTGGGCAGGGCGAAGCCGAGCCGCCAGGCATCGACAGCCGACGAACCGTTGTTGGTGAGGCTGACGTTCGCGGTGAAGCCGCCCGGCCAGACGTTGGTGTCGTAGGCCACCGTGCACGCCGACGGGGTGCCGGGGCCGCCCGGGTCGCCGGTGCCGCCGCCCGTGCGGACGGTGGAGGAGAAGGAGTTCACGGCCAGACCGGCGCCGTTCTGCCAGGGCTCGAAGCCGGCCTGGACGCTGGTGAGATACCAGCTGTCGGTGGCCAGGCCGCGCGAGATCGCCTGCCGGACGAAGGCCATCACGTCGAAGTTCCAGCTGGTGATCGCGGCCGGGGCGACGAAGGACAGCACGTCGTTGCCGCCGTTGTTGCCCGACCAGACCTCCCAGGACCGGCCGGCCACGTCGGCCGAGCCCACCCGCGAGCCGACCGGCTGGATCGGGCCGACCCGGTTGAACCAGACCATGATCTCGGTGCGGTTCACGCCGTCCTTGCGGGGCGTCGGGTCGAGCCAGATGTCGTACGCGGCGTCGTAGACCGCGCCCGAGACATAGCTGTAGGAGATGCTGGTCGGCGCCTCGGCGATGGTGTTCAGCCGGGCCGGCAGCGCGGTGCCGGGGGAGCAGTTGGTGTAGTGGCAGCCGTTGAAGACGGACGGGTACGACTTCGGGGCGCCGTTGGTCGGCACCGAGCCGTCGGCCTGGTCGACCCGGAAGCCGGTGTTGGTGGCGGTGACGCACTGGGTGGCGCTGGTGCCCCAGCGGTTGTTCTGGACGACGTAGCGTCCCTGTATCACGGTCGAGCCGAAGGGCTCGCAGATCTGGGTGTCCGCCTGGGCCGGGCCGGCCACGACGAGGAGCGACGCCGTGGCGGCGAGTGCCGTCAGCAGTGCTCCGAGGAGACCGCGCAGGGTGCGGGCCTGGTGCGGTGACGCTCGCATGGGGGGACCTCTCGGGAGGGGGCGAGGGGAGGGAGCACCTCCGATATGGGAGCGCTCCCACCTAGCGGTGTGCTGGGGACTGTAGAAGCGGTGCATGTCCCTGACAAGACTGCGCGCACCGCTTCGTACGGAGATTCCGTGCCGCCCCTCCGACACCTGGCGGGCCCTCGGGCGGCCCGCCAGGTGAGGCCCGTCAGTCCTCCAGCCGGACCGGCATCAGCAGGGAGAAGGTCTGCTCGTCGTCGGGGCGGCGGACGGCCAGCGGTGCGGTGGGCGCCCCGACCTCCACCGCCAGGCGGTCCCGGGCGCCGGCGTCGAGCGCGTCGAGGAGGAAGGCGCGGTTCACGGCGACGAGGTCGCCCGCGTCGTCGCCCTCGGCGCACGGCGTCAGCGTGTTCCCGTCCGACACGCGGAGCAGGCTGACGTCACCGGCGGCTCGGGGGTCACCGGTCGTGCGGCCGGGCCGGACGGGGCCGGTCCTGAGCGACTCACGCAGGGCCGGCACGTCCACGAGGACCCGGCGCCCGGCCGGCACGCTCACGAGCCGCCGGTAGTCGGGGAAGTCGTACGGCAGGCACTGCCCGGCGGCCTGACGGTCGCCGGCCTCCAGGGTGACGCGGTCGCCGTCCACGCCGAGCCGCGCGGAGCCCTCGTCCGGCAGCAGCGCCCGCATCGCGTCGGCGAGCGGCCGGGGGACGAGGACCCGGACCGGGGTGCCCTCGGAATCGGTGACGCCGGCGCGGGCGACCGCAAGGCGGTACCGGTCGGTGGCCACGAGGCGGAGGGCGTCCCCGTCCGTGTCGAACAGCACGCCGGTCAGCATCGGGAGGTCGGGATCGTCGCCGGCCGCGAAGCGGACCGCGTCCAGTGCGGCGGCCAGCTCCGCCGCAACGACGGTGAGCCGGAGGCGGGTGGTGGAGCGTGGCGCGGTCATGGGTGTCTCCCTGTCGTCGAGGAACGCGCGGAGCGTGGAGAACTCGTCGCGTGCGTCGGACAGTTGCTGTTCCAGACGCCTCAGGTGCGCCTGGATCAGGCCCCTGACCAGGTCGCTGTCCGGGCCCGACCAGCCGGCCAGCACCAGCCGGACGTCCGCCAGCGGCATGCCGGTCCGCCGCAGCCGGGCCAGCAGCCGGGCCTCGTCGAGCTGGTCGTCGGCGTACCAGCGGTAGCCGCTCGCCGGATCGACCCTGGCGGGCACCAGCACCCCGGCCCGGTCGTAGAACCGCAGGGCGCTCACGCCCAGGCCGCTGTCCCGGGCCATCTCGCCGATGCTGCGCATGTCGTTCTCCACGTCCGGGACTCTGCGGCCTCGACCAGGTCGAGGGTCAAACCGCGACGGGAGCCTATGCGCCGCTCGCCCGGCTAAAGCGGCCGGGCGGCCTCGTTCCGGGCGGGGTGGTGGGGGCCGAGGAAGACCGCGATCCCCCGGCTTTCGGGGGCGGGGTGGGTGGCCTGCGTCCAGCCCTGGCGGCGGTAGAAGGCCATGGCGCGGGGTGAGCGCAGCGAGGTGAGGAGCCAGGCCCGGCCGTCCGGGGCGTCCTCGGTCACCGCCGCCAGCAGGGCGGCGGCGAGTCCGGTGCCGCGCGCGTCGGGGCGGACGGCCAGCTCGTCCGTCTCGCGGGCTCCGCACAGCCAGGCGGTCGTACGGTCCTGGCCGAGTCCGGCGGCGACCTCGGGGTAGCACCGGCCGGCGGGGAAGGGGGTGGGCGTGGTCCAGGCGGTGGCGAAGCCGGCGGCCTCGCCCTCGGCGAACGCCACCGCCGCGAGGAACCCCGGCCGCGCGGCGTCCGCCCGCAGCCGCGCCACGAACGCGTCCGCCTGCGCGGCGCCCTCGTTCCAGGGCGGCGCGCCGAAGGCGGCGGCGTAGACCGAGCGCAGGGCGCCGAGGTGGGGGAGCAGCTCCGTACCGCGCAGCACGTGGACGCCGGTGTCCGGCGCCCGTCGGGGCGGCCCGCCGTCGCGCACCGGGCCCACCCCGGCCTCGTCGTGCGACGAGTCGACGCCCGGCACCACACGGGAACGGGAACGCATCCGGGCCACCTCTCTCGCGGTCTTCTTGCCGAGGATAGGTTGTTGCGCACTATGTGCAATAAGGCGGCCGGAGTCATGAGCGACGATGGGGGAGAGACGATCACCCGGCGGAGAGGAAGCAACGACACCATGCGCGTCACCGGCGACGAGTCCGAGCCCGTCCTGCTGCACACCGAGGGCCGGGCCGGCCACCTCGTCCTGAACCGGCCCCGGGCCCTCAACGCCCTCACCCACGAGATGGTCCGCCGCCTCCAGGAGGCGCTGGACGCCTGGGAGCACGACCCCACCGTGGAGACCGTCGTCCTCACCGGCGCCGGGGAGCGCGGGCTGTGCGCCGGCGGTGACATCCGGGCCATCCACGATGACGCCCGGGACGGTGACGGCACGGCCTCCGCCGCCTTCTGGCGCGACGAGTACCGCCTCAACGCCCGCATCGCCCGCTACCCCAAGCCCTACGTCGCCGTCATGGACGGCATCGTGATGGGCGGCGGCGTCGGCGTCTCCGCGCACGGCGGCGTCCGGGTCGTCACCGAACGCTCCCTGGTCGCCATGCCCGAGACCGGCATCGGCTTCGTCCCCGACGTCGGCGGCACCTACCTGCTCTCCCGGGCGCCCGGCGAACTCGGCACCCACCTCGCCCTGACGGGCGCCCGGATCGGCGCGGGCGACGCCCTGCTGTGCGGGCTCGCCGACCACCACGTGCCGTCGTCCGCGCTGCCGGACCTCCTGGCCGACCTGGCGCAACTGCCCGCCCCGCAGGCCGTGGAGCGGCACGCCCGCCCCGCGCCGCCCGGTGAACTGGCCGGCCGGCGCGAGTGGATCGACGCCTGCTACGCAGCCGACGACACCGAGGAGATCGTCCGCCGTCTGCACGCCCACGGCGACCCGGCCGCGAAGGAGGCCGCGGAGACGCTGCTCGCCAAGTCGCCCACCGCCGTGAAGGCGACCCTGGCCGCACTGCGCCGCGCCCGCCGGCTCGACACCCTGGAGGAGGTCCTCGACCAGGAGTACCGCGTCTCCTGCGCCATGCTGACCGCCCCGGACCTCGTGGAGGGTATTCGCGCCCAGGTCGTCGACAAGGACCGCACCCCGCGCTGGTCACCGGCCGGCCTCGCGGAGGTCGCCGACGCCGAGGTGGAGCGGCTGTTCGCCCCGCTGGGCGGGCGGGAACTCGGCCTGCGGAGCTGAGGGCGCGTCAGTCCTCGTCGGCGCTGGTCAGCGCCTCGGTGATCAGCCGGGTGGCGAAGTCCTGGTCCTGGGTGATGCGGTTGATGTGCTCCGCGAGGAGGAAGGCGGTGGCCTCCAGCGGGGTCATCTCCGCCTTGGTCCAGCCCCCGTACTGCTGCCGCCACAGGCTGGGGCTCAGCCCGATGCCGGCCGCGACGACCATGCCGGTCATGGTGGGGATGACCTCGGGGGGAATGCCCCCTCGCATCCTCCGCATCGTCGTCACGGCCGACCGGCGGCCACCGCGAGTGACCTGGCGTATGCGCACAGTAGTCGCCGCCGGCAGGCCCCGCCCCGGTTTCTCAGCAGAATCACAGACTGCGCCAAGGGGGCTCTCACGGGAACTGTCGAGGCTTCTCGCATGAGTACCTCCCTGCCCCAGGCGCGCACCGAACTGAAGCGGCCCGACGGCGGCCCCGTCCGGGTGCTCGTCGTGGACGACGAGCAGTCCATCACCGAACTGCTCTCCATGGCCCTGCGCTACGAGGGCTGGCAGCTCCGCTCCGCCGAGGACGGCGAGGGGGCGCTGCGCGCGGCCCGCGCGTTCCGGCCGGACGCCGTGGTCCTGGACATGATGCTGCCCGACATGGACGGACTCGCGGTCCTCGGCCGGCTGCGCCGCGACCTGCCGGACGTGCCCGTGCTCTTCCTCACCGCGCGCGACGCCGTCGAGGACCGGATCGCCGGGCTCACCGCGGGCGGCGACGACTACGTCACCAAGCCCTTCAGCCTGGAGGAGGTGGTCGCCCGGCTGCGCGGCCTGATCCGGCGCACCGGCGCGAGCGACCGGCGCAGCGAGTCGGTCCTCACCGTCGGCGACCTCACCCTGGACGAGGACAGCCACGACGTGTACCGCGACGGGCAGCACATCCACCTGACCGCCACCGAGTTCGAGCTGCTGCGCTTCCTGATGCGCAACCCGCGCCGGGTGCTGAGCAAGGCGCAGATCCTGGACCGGGTGTGGTCCTACGACTTCGGCGGCCAGGCCAACGTGGTCGAGCTGTACATCTCCTACCTGCGGCGCAAGATCGACGCCGGGCGCGAGCCGATGATCCACACCCGCCGCGGGGCGGGCTACCTGCTGAAGCCGGCCGTCGCAGCACCGTGAACGACGCGCAGGCGCCTGAGGCGGGACGGCCGCGCCGGTCCGGGCCCCGCTCGCTGCGGGCCCGCCTCGTCCTGTCCAGCCTGGCGCTGATCGCGGTGGTCGCCGCGGTCATCGGGTCCGTCACCACCATCGCCCTGCGCTCCTACCTCTACCGCCAACTCGACGACCAGGTCGGCCAGATCGCCATGCGGGCCGCCGGCCCCGAGGACGTGCCCCGGGACGCGGGGCACTTCCCGCCGCCGGGCGGCGACGATGCGTACGACTTCGTCACCAAGGGGGCCACCGCCGGCACGGTGGGCGCCCGTGTCACGGTGGACGGCGCCGGGCGGGCCGCGGTGGCGGACGGCGAGATCAACACCGAGCGCACTGGGGCGGACGGCGCGCGCACCCAGGCCGACCGGCTGACCCGCACCCAGCTCGACGCCCTCGCCGGCGCCCCCCGGGACGGCGCGACCCACCGCGTGACCCTCCCGGGGCGGGGCGACTACCGTGTGCGGTACGCGCACGGCGTGCGCGGCGCCTACTACGTGGGCCGCCCCACCGCGGACGTCGACCGCACGATCCGCACCCTGGTCGTCATAGAGCTGTCGGTCACCGCGGCGGGCCTGACCGCCGCCGGCATCGCCGCCGCCGCGCTGACCGGCGTCGCCCTGCGCCCGCTGCGCCGGGTCGCCGCCACCGCCGCCCGCGTCTCCGAACTGCCCCTGCACCGAGGCGAGGTGGCCCTGCCCGAGCGCGTCCCCGACGCCGAGGCCGACCCGCGGACCGAGGCCGGGCAGGTGGGTGCCGCGCTCAACCGGATGCTCGACCACGTCCACTCCGCGCTCGACGCCCGGCACCGCAGCGAGACGCGGGTACGGCAGTTCGTCGCCGACGCCGGCCACGAGCTGCGCACCCCGCTCGCCTCCATCTGCGGCTACGCCGAACTCACCCGGCGCGGCCACGAGCCCGCCGGTCCCGACACGCGGCACGCGCTCGGCCGGATCGAGTCCGAGGCCGAGCGGATGACCGGGCTCGTGGAGGACCTGCTGCTCCTCGCCCGCCTGGACACCGGGCGGCCGCTGGCCTTCGCGGACACCGACCTGTGCCCGCTGGTGGTCGACGCCGTCGCCGACGCCCGCGCCGCCGCGCCCGGACACGTCTGGCGGCTGGCCCTGCCCGACGCGGAGGACACCAGAGTGCGTGCGGACGCGTCCCGGCTGCCGCAGGTCCTGGTCAACCTGCTCGCCAACGCCCGCAGCCACACCCCGCCCGGCACCACCGTCACCGCCCGGGTGCGCCGGGCGGGGGAGCGGCTGCTCGTGGAGGTCGCGGACGACGGGCCCGGCGTCCCGCCCGACCTGCTGCCGCACGTCTTCGAGCGGTTCGCCCGGGGCGACACCTCCCGTTCCCGCGCCGCCGGCTCCACCGGCCTCGGCCTCGCGATCGTCCGGGCGGTCACCTTGGCGCACGGGGGACAAGTGTGGGTCGAGAGCGCGCCGGGCCGCACCGTGTTCACGGTCGACCTACCGGCCCTGCCGGCCCTGCCGCACACGCCTCTCCGCGCCGGCGCCGTGGTCCGGGCGCCGCATTCACAGCCGTACGACAGGCTGACCACACGGCCGTGACAGGGCGTCCGGACACCGTCGGACCATGCGAACCGATCCCCGAACCCCCGCCGGCCCGCCGGGCCCGCTGCCGGTGCGGAGCCATCTGCCGCTGCGCCCGGACGGCCCCGGCTCCCCGGTCCTCGACGTGGTCGTCCCCGTGTACAACGAGGAGGACGACCTCGGGCCCTGCGCGCGCCGGCTACACGGCCATCTCACCCGCACCTTCCCCTACCCGTTCCGGGTGACCATCGCCGACAACGCCTCCACCGACACCACGCCCGCCGTCGCCGCCGGGCTGTGCGCGGAGCTGGACTCGGTGGTCTACACGCGCCTGGAGCAGAAGGGGCGCGGGCGGGCCCTCGGCACCGTGTGGGCGGCCTCCGCGGCACCGGTCCTCGCCTACATGGACGTCGACCTGTCCACCGACCTCAACGCCCTGCTCCCGCTGGTCGCCCCGCTCATCTCGGGCCACTCGGACCTGGCCATCGGCACCCGGCTGAGCCGCACCTCGCGGGTGGTGCGCGGCCCCAAGCGGGAGTTCGTCTCGCGGGCCTACAACCTGATCCTGCGCGGCTCGCTGCACGCCCGCTTCTCCGACGCCCAGTGCGGGTTCAAGGCCATAAGGGGCGACGTGGCGCGGGCCCTGCTGCCCCTGGTGGAGGACACCGGCTGGTTCTTCGACACCGAGCTGCTCGTGCTGGCCGAGCGGGCCGGGCTGCGCATCCACGAGGTGCCGGTGGACTGGGTCGACGACCCGGACTCCTCGGTGCGCCTGGTGCGGACGGCGGCCGAGGACCTCAAGGGCGTGTGGCGGGTGGGCCGGGCCCTGGCGGCCGGCACCCTGCCGCTCGACCGCCTCGCCCGGCCGTTCGGCGACGACCCCCGCGACCGCGAGGTGGCGGGCGTGCCCGGCTCCCTCGCCCGACAGCTCGCCGGCTTCTGCGTGGTCGGCGCCCTGTCCACGCTCGGCTACCTGCTGCTGTACTCGGCCTTCCGCACGGCCGTCGCGGCGCAGGCGGCCAACGCGCTCGCGCTGCTCCTGTCCGCCGTCGCCAACACGGCCGCCAACCGGCGGCTGACCTTCGGGGTGCGGGGCCGGGCCCGGGCCGTGCGGCACCAGGCACAGGGTCTGGTGGTGTTCGCCATCGGGCTCGCCCTGACCAGCGGCTCGCTCGCCGCGCTCGACACCGCCGGGCCCCGGCACTCCCACGGCGCCGAGCTGGCCGTCCTGATCTCGGCCAACCTGGCGGCCACCGTGCTGCGGTTCCTGCTCCTGCGGGCCTGGGTCTTTCCCGAGCAGCGCTCCGCCGCATCCGTGCCCCGCCCCGCCGCCACCCCCGACGACCTCCGGGAGACCGTCCGATGACCACGCACCACCCCACCGCGGAGGCCCTCGCGGCCGGGCCCGCCCGGCCCGCGTCCGACGACCGGCGGCCCGGCGATCCGTCCTGGGTCCGGCCCGTGCTCCTCGCCCTCCTCCTGGCGACCGGGCTCGCCTACCTCTGGAACCTCAGCGCCTCCGGCTCCGCCAACTCCTTCTACTCGGCGGCCGTGCAGGCGGGCAGCCAGAGCTGGAAGGCGTTCTTCTTCGGCTCCCTCGACGCGGGCAACGCCATCACCGTCGACAAGCCGCCGGCCGCACTGTGGCCGATGGCCCTGTCCGTGCGGCTCTTCGGCCTCAACTCCTGGGCGGTCCTGGTCCCGCAGGTGCTCATGGGCGTCGGCACGGCCGCGGTGCTGTACGCGGCGGTGCGCCGCCGGTTCAGCGCCCTCGCAGGCCTGCTGGCCGTGGTGGTGCTGGCCCTCACGCCGGTCGCCGCCCTGATGTTCCGCTTCAACAACCCCGACGCGCTGCTGGCGCTGCTGATGACGACCGCGGTGTACTGCGTGCTGCGCGCGGTCGAGGACGGCCGGACGAAGTGGCTGGCCTGGGCCGGGGCCGCGGTCGGCCTCGCCTTCCTGGCCAAAACGCTCCAGGCGTTCCTGATCCTGCCGCCGCTGGCCCTGGTGTACGCCGTGTGCGCCCCGGTGCGGCTGCGCCGGCGGCTCGGCCAACTGGCCCTGTCCGCCGCCGTGATGGTCGTCGTCGGCGGCTGGTGGGTGGCGGCCGTCGAACTGTGGCCCGCGTCCTCGCGCCCGTACGTCGGCGGCTCGCAGCACAACTCGTTCCTGGAACTCACCTTCGGCTACAACGGGTTCGGCCGGCTCAGCGGCGACGAGACCGGCAGCGTCGGCGGCGGCGGCCGGGGCGGCGGCCCCGGGGGCGGCATGTTCGGGGAGAGCGGCGTGACGCGCATGTTCGGCGACTCGGTCGGCGGCCAGATCGCGTGGCTGCTGCCCGCCGCCCTGCTGCTGCTCGCGGCCGGCCTCGCGGTCACCTGGCGGGCGCGGCGCGCGGACCCGGCGCGGGCCGCCTTCCTCGCCTGGGGCGGTGCCCTGCTGACGACCGCCGGGGTCTTCTCCTTCATGGCGGGGATCTTCCACCAGTACTACACCGTGGCCCTCGCGCCCTACCTGGCCGCCCTCGTCGGCATGGGCACGGCGGTCCTCTGGGAGGAGCGGGCGCGGATCGCGGCCCGGGCGGCGCTCGCCGCGACCGTCGCCGGCACCGGCGTCTGGTCGTACGTCCTGCTCGACCGCACCCCCGACTACCTGCCGTGGCTGCGGTGGGCGGTGCCGGCGGGCGGGCTCGCCGCCGGGGCCGCGCTGCTCCTGCCGCCCCGCCTGGGCCGGCTGCCGGCCCGGCTCGCGGCGGGTCTCGCGATCCTCGCCTGCCTGGGCGGCCCGGCGGCGTACACCCTCACCACGCTGAACTCCGGCCACACCGGGTCCATCGTCACGGCGGGACCGGCCGAGGCGGGCCGGACGGGCATGCCGGGCGGGCGCGGGGCGCCGCGGTTCGGCGAGTCCGGCGGCGGGCGCGGGATGCCCGGCGGTCAGCTGCCCGGTGGCCGCGGGATGCCGGGGGGCGCGACCCCGCCCGGCGGCGGCAGGGCACCCGGCGGGGCCTTTCCGGCCCTTCCGGAAGGCGCCGGCCGGGGCGGTGGCGGGATGGGCGGCCTGCTCGACGGGGCGCAGGTGAGCGCGAAGGCGAAGGCCATGCTGGAACAGGACGCCGGCGACTACATCTGGGCCGCCGCCTCGGTCGGCTCGCAGAACGCGGCGAGCTACCAACTCGCCACCGAGAAGCCGGTCATGGCGATCGGCGGCTTCAACGGCACCGACCCGTCGCCGACGCTCGCCCAGTTCAAGGCGTACGTGCAGCAGGGGCGGATCCACTGGTTCATCGCCGGCGGCGGCATGGGCGGCCGCATGGGCGGCAACGGCACCGCCGCGCAGATCACGTCCTGGGTCGAGCAGATGTACCAGAAGGTCACCGTCGGGAGCGCCACCTTCTACGACCTGACCGCGCCCCAGGCGTGAATCAGGCGCCGGTCTCCCCGTCGAGCAGCTCGCGCACGACATCGAGGTGGCCGTTGTGCCGGGACGTCTCCTCGATCAAGTGCAGGAGCACCCAGCGCAGGTCGACGTGGAGGCCGTCGCGGACCGGCTTCGCGGCCCTGGTCTCCAGACCGTGCTCGGCCACCAGGCGCCGGTGGCGGGCGTTCTGCTCCTCGTACTCCGCCAGGAGCCGGGGCAGCGGGACGTCGACCGCCGTGCGCATCTCGGGGTCGGGGTCGTCGTCGGTGGCCTCGGTGAGCGGGCCCTCCAGCTCGCCGCCGAGGAAGACCACGTCGAACCACCAGTGCTCGACCCAGCGCAGGTGGCTGATCAGCCCGCACAGCGTCATCAGCGGGGAGCCCGGGAGCGGCGCCTTGCGCGCGTCCTCGGCGGACACGCCCGCGCACTTGGCGCGTGCGGTGGCCCGGGCGTAGTCCAGGAACGTGGTCAGCTGCGTACGCTCGTCCCAGGCGGGAGGCGTGTCGGTTCGCTCAGTCATCGCGCGGAGTCTCCCGCAGCGGGGGAGCGGGTGTCGACCGAATAGACCGGCACCCGCTCCGCGGCCTACGCGCTCTCGGCCGCCGGCGGCGCCGAGTGGGCCAGCCGGATCCGGCGCTGCTCGGCGGCGGTCCGCTCGAAGGTGCGCAGCAGGTCCGCCGCGACGCTCACCGCGATGGTGGCGGGCTCCTTGCCGGAGATCTCCGTCAGTCCGATCGGGGTCTTGACCCGGTCGATGGCCGCCGCGTCGTGACCGCCCTCGGTGGTCAGGCGGTGCTTGAACCGGGACCACTTGGCGGAGGAGCCGATGAGCCCGATCGAGCCCAGCTCCGGCAGCCGCAGCGCGGCGTCGACCAGCGCGGCGTCCTCGGCGTGGTCGTGGGTCATGATCAGCACGTGCGTGCCCGGCGTCAGCTCCCCGAGCACCTCCTCCGGGAGCAGCGGCGTGTGGTGCACGTGCACCTGCGCCACCGCGTCCCCGAGCACCGCGAGCCGCTCCTCGGCGAGCACCTCGGCGCGGCTGTCCACCAGATGCAGGTCCAGCTCCTGGCGGGCCAGGATGCGCGCCAACTCCAGACCCACGTGCCCGACGCCGAACACCGCCACCGCCGGGACGACCGGCAGCGGCTCCAGCAGCACGGTGACCACGCCGCCGCAGCACTGCACGCCGTGGCGGTTGGTCACCTTGTCGTTGAGGGCGAACTCCAGCAGCTCCGGCTCCGCGTCGAGCGCGCCGACCAGCTCGCGGGCCCGGTCGATCGCGACGGCCTCGACGTTGCCGCCGCCGATGGACCCCCAGCTGTCGGTGCGGCCCACCACGAGCTTGGCGCCGGCCCGGCGGGGGGCGTGACCGCGCACGGTCGCGACGGTCACGAGCACGCCGGGTTCCCGGCGCTCCCGCAACCGCGCGACCGCGGTCACCCAGGTCATGTCAGGCATGGCTGAGCGCGGTCGACCCGACGGGGATCCTGCTCCCGCCGCGCGCCCGGCCGTCGACCGGGGCGTCCGTGCCGTCACCCGAGCGCGCCTTCTCGACGGCCCAGTAGACCGCCTCCGGCGTCGCCGGCGAGGCGAGGTCCACGCTGGTGCCCGCCGGGCCGAACGCCGCGGCGGCCTGCCTGAGCGCCTCGCGCACCGAGAACGCCAGCATCAGGGGCGGCTCGCCGACCGCCTTGGAGCCGTAGACCGCGCCCTCCTCGGTGGCGTTCTCCAGCAGGTGGACGTGGAACTCCTCCGGCATCTCCGAGAAGCTCGGCAGCTTGTACGTGCTGGCCGCCTGGGTGAGCAGCCGGCCGCGGTTCGGGCCGTCGCCGGTGTCCCAGCGCAGGTCCTCCAGGGTCAGCCACCCCGCGCCCTGCACGAAGCCGCCCTCGACCTGGCCGATGTCGATCATCGGCGAGAGGCTGTCGCCGACGTCGTGCACGATGTCCACCCGGCGGATGCGGTAGGCGCCGGTGAAGCCGTCCACCTCCACCTCCGTCGCGGCGGCACCGTAGGCGAAGTACTTGAACGGCGAGCCCCGGAAGGTCTTCGCGTCCCAGTGCAGGCCCTCGGTGCGGTAGTAGCCGGCGGCGGAGAGCTGGACGCGCTGGAAGTACGCGGTGCGCACCAGGTCGTCCCAGGCCAGCTCCCGGTCGCTGCCCAGGCCGCGCGCCACGCCCTCGACGATCCGCACGTCGGAGGCGTTCGTGCCGAGCTGGGAGGCGGCCACCTGCAGGAGCCGCTCGCGCAGCTGCTCGCAGGCGTTCTTGATCGCCCCGCCGTTCAGGTCGGCGCCGGAACTGGCAGCGGTGGCCGAGGTGTTGGGCACCTTGTCGGTGCGGGTCGGGGCGAGCCGCACCTTGTGCAGCGGGATGCCCAGGGTGGTCGCCGCCACCTGGAGCATCTTGGTGTGCAGGCCCTGGCCCATCTCGGTGCCGCCGTGGTTGATCAGGACGGAGCCGTCCTTGTAGATCAGCACCAGCGCGCCGCCCTGGTTGAAGGCGGTGAGGTTGAAGGAGATGCCGAACTTGATGCCGGTGAGCGCGAGCGCCCGCTTGGTGTGCGGGTGGGCCGCGTTGAAGGCGGCGATCTCGCGCCGGCGGTCGGCGATGCCGCCGTCCTGCTTGACCTGCTCCCAGGTGACGGAGACCCGCTCGGGGTGGTTGACCGGCTGACCGTACGGTGTCGTCTGGTCCGGCCCGTAGAAGTTGCGCTCGCGCAGCTCCATCGGGTCCAGGCCGAGCAGCGGCGCGCAGCGGCCGAGGATGTCCTCGATCACCAGCATGCCCTGCGGGCCGCCGAAGCCGCGGAAGGCGGTGTTGGAGACCGAGTTGGTCTTGGCGATCCGGCCGGCGACGCGGGCGTTGGGGATCCAGTACGTGTTGTCGATGTGGCACAGCGCGCGGGCCACCACCGGCTCGGACAGGTCCAGGCTCCAGCCGCCGTCCCCGGTGAGGGTGGCGTCCAGGGCCCTGATCCGGCCGTCCGCGTCGAAGCCGATCTTCCACTCGGCGTGGAATCCGTGCCGCTTGCCGGACATGGTCAGGTCCTGCGTGCGGTTCAGCCGCAGCCGGACCGGGCGGCCGGTGAGCTTGGCGCCGAGCGCCGCGATGGCCGCGAAGCCGTGCGGCTGCATCTCCTTGCCGCCGAAGCCGCCGCCCATCCTGAGGCACTGCACGGTCACCTCGTGGCTGTGCAGGCCGAGCACGTGCGCGACGATCTCCTGCGTCTCCGAGGGGTGCTGGGTGCTGCTCTGGACGAACACCTGCTCGTTCTCGTCGACATGCGCGAGCGCCGCGTGCGTCTCCAGGTAGAAGTGCTCCTGGCCGGCGAACTGGAACTCGCCGCTGAAGACGTGCGCGGCGTCGGCGAAGCCGGCCTCGACGTCGCCGGTCACCATCACCGGCCGGGCGCCGTGGAAGCTCTCGGCCGCGATCGCCTCCTTCAGCGTCAGCAGCGAGGGCTTCTCCTCCAGCTCCACCTCGACGGCGGCCGCACCGATCCGGGCCGCCTCCAGGGTCTCGCCGAGCACCCAGGCGACCGCGTGGCCGTGGAACATGACCTCTTCGGGGAAGAGCGGCTCGTCGTGCTTCATGCCCGCGTCGTTGACGCCGGGCACGTCGGCGACGGTCAGCACCTTGACCACGCCCGGCACGGCGAGCGCCGGCTCGGTGCGCAGCGCGGTGATCCGGCCGTGGGCCTTCATGACCTGGACCGGGTAGGCGTGCAGCACGTCCTTGGTGCGGAACACCAGGTCGTCGGTGTAGAGCGCGGCACCCGTGACGTGCAGGGTGGCGCTCTCGTGCGGCATGGAGACGCCGACAGCCGGCTTCTCGGGACGCTCGGACAGATGGCTCATGACGACACCGCCTCCGTGGTCTGTGCGTGCAGCTTCAGCAGGCTCTGGCCGAGCATCGCGGCGCGATAGTCGGCGCTGGCCCGGTGGTCACTCATGGGCGTTCCCTGGGCCTTGAGTTCACGCGCGGCGGCCTCGACGGTGTCCGTCACCCACGGCTTGCCCTCCAGGGCGGCCTCGGTGGCGAGCGCGCGGATCGGGGTGGCGGCGACGCCGCCCAGGCCGATGCGGGCCTTGCGGACGATCCCGTCCTCGACGTCGAGGGCGAAGGCGACCGCCACGCTGGAGATGTCGTCGAAGCGGCGCTTGGCGATCTTGTGGAAGGCCGTCACCGGCGCCAGCGGCAGCGGGATGCGCACCGCGCGGATCAGCTCGCCGGGCCGGCGCACGCTCTGCCGGTAGCCGGTGAAGTACTCCGCCAGCGGGACCACGCGCTCACCGTCCGCGTCGGCGAGGACCAGCGACGCCTCCAGGGCGAGCAGCACCGGCGGGCTGTCGCCGATGGGGGAGCCGGTGCCCAGGTTGCCGCCCAGGGTGGCGGCGTTGCGGATCAGCCGCGACGCGAACTGCGGGAACAGCTCGGCCAGCAGCGGCACCCGGCCGTCCAGCCGGCGCTCGATCTCGGTGAGCGTCTGGGCCGCCCCGATCTCGACGTGGTCGGCCTCCTCGCGCAGCTCCCGCAGCTCGGGCAGCCGGTCGACGGCGATCACGCACTCGGCCCGGCGGGAGCGGATGTTGACCTCCACGCCCCAGTCGGTGGAGCCGGCGACCACCTGCGCGTCGGGGCGCTCGCGCAGCAGCCGGGTCGCCTCGCCGAGGGTGCCCGGGCGCAGGAAGACGCTGTCGTCCTGGGCGTACTCGGTGACGGCCGCGGCGGGCGGGGCCTGCTCGCGGCGCTGCGCGAAGGGGTCCTCCTCGGCGGGCGCGCCGACGGCGAACGCGGCGTCGCGGATCGGGCGGTACCCGGTGCAGCGGCACAGGTTGCCGCTGAGCGCGTGCAGGTCGAAGCCGTTCGGACCGTGCTCGGCGTCGCCGCCGACGGTCGCGTCCGTGTCGGCGTCACCGTCCTGCCCGGCGTGCGCGCAGCGCCCGGGCCGGTAGTACTCGGCGGCCATGCTGCAGATGAAGCCCGGCGTGCAGTAACCGCACTGGGAGCCGCCGCGGACCGCCATCTCCTCTTGCACCGGGTGCAGGGTGGGCGCCGTGCCGGGGGCGCCCGGCGTGGCGAGCCCCTCGGCGGTGATGATCTCCTGGCCGTCGAGGGCCGCGACCGGGGACAGGCAGGCGTTGATCGCCACCCAGTCGGTCGGCTTGTCCACCCCGGGCCGGGCCACCAGGACCGAACACGCGCCGCACTCGCCCTCGGCACATCCCTCCTTGCTCCCGGTGAGGCCGCGCTCACGCAGGAAGTCCAGGACCGTCGTGTGCGGGGTGGACGGGGAGATCGGGGTGACCTTCCCGTTGACCGTGATCCGCGCCGCTACCATGGCACTTCCTCGTTTCGGTACGCGGTCGTTCTGGTTACCGTAGTCGCCATTGCAGGGGCTTTCTCTTTCGGTGACGCAGTTGACGCAGTGGAGAACCCTGGGCGCGGACCGGCGCGCGAAGACGCGCGGGGAGCGGGGCAGGGGCGAAGGCCGCCGGGCCGCGAACGGACGGGCCGGCGAAAGGGCTGCTCAGCAGCCGTGCGCTACCCGACCCGGGACCCAGGCGCTCTGCTGGGCGAGGCGATGCAGATCGGAGCAGGTGGTCATCCGACGTCGCCTCCTTCCGGTTACCTCATCGAGTCGGTGCATTGGTAGCTAAGTTGCTGCGAGTTCATCGGTCAAGACGCCCTGCGCCAATCGGCGACGGGTCTAGGGGAAGCCACGAACGGGCCGACCGCGCGTCTCGGAAGTGATTGTGCTATCCCACAAAGCGACGCCGCCGAAATGCTCCGGTCCCAGTATCCCCCGCATTCTCTCGCCCCGCGTGCGCGCCGCGTGGACTTCGACGGAATCCGCCAAGAGCCGACAAGATCCACCAGACGGGTCGCTCGCGGTCCCGTCGGGCGGCTCGGCGGTTACCAGTGGTCGTGACCCAGTGACGTGACGTCATTGCAGGTCAGAGCGGGTGCGAGCGTCGCCAAAACGCACTAAAGCGGGCATCGATTTGAAGATCGACCTTCAAAACTTGCCTACGAATTCCACACATCCCCCTCTTCAGCCGGGCCGCCATGGTCTACATTGACCGTGCTCACATGCTGGGACACGACGCGACAAATGATGATCTATAGGACCCGCGCATATGCGGGAGGCGGGGGCCTCCCGGGGGGAGGGGCAGCGCGCGGGGCGTGATCACGTCGAACCACTGGGGACCGGGGGGTTTCTGTGCGGCAGGGGGGACTAGTACGCCCTTTTCCGCCGACGCGCGGGCGTCCGGCGGACGGGGCGGTCAGCGGGTCGGCGAGTGACTGGGAGCAGCGCTACCGGCGTACCGTCATCGCCGGCGACACCGCGGTCACCGCCTTCGTGGTGGCGGCCATAGGCCAGTTCTTCGGGGCCAGGGACGCGGCCAACTGGCACGAGAAGTGGGGCATCCTCGCCTTCGGCACCGAACTGCTGGTGCTGGCGGCGCTCGCGGTCGGCCGGGCCTGGGCGCCCGCCGTGCTCGGCCAGGGCGCCGAGGAGTTCCGCCGCCTCGGACGCGCCCTGTTCGCCGCGACGGTCGTGCTCGCGCTCGGCGGGATCGCCCTCACCTCCCGCAACATCAAGCTCTGGATCTTCGTCGCCATACCGGCCATAGCGCTCGTCACCATGACAGCGCGCTATCTGCTCCGCCTCGCCCTGCACCGGCGGCGCAACGACGGCCACTGCCTGCGCCCGGTGCTCGCCGCCGGCAGCCCGGACACCCTGAGGGACCTGATCACCCGCACCCGCAAGTTCCCGCACCTCGGCTGGCGGGTGGACGCGGTGTGCACCACGGACGGTCTCGGGCCCGACGGCGACCAGCTGGACGGCGTACCGGTCGTCGGGCGGCTGACGGAGGTCGCGAACCACGTCCGCCGCGACGGCTACCGCGTCGTCGCGGTCACCCCGGACCCGCACTGGTCACCGGACCGCCTGCAGCGCCTGGCCTGGAACCTGGAAGGCAGCGACGCCGAGATGGTCGTGGCCCCCGTGCTGATGGAGGTGGCCGGACCGCGGCTGCACGTCGACGCGGTGCTCGGCATCCCGCTGCTGCGCGTCAGCATGCCCGCCTTCACCGGGGGCCGGCGCGCGGTCAAGGAAGTCGTCGACCGGATGGGCGCGGCGCTGCTGCTGATGGTGTTCGCGCCGCTGATGGTGCTCGTCGGGCTGCTCGTGCTGGTGGAGAGCCGGGGCGGGGCGTTCTACCGCCAGCGCCGGGTCGGCAAGGACGGCCGCGAGTTCACCATCCTCAAGTTCCGCACCATGGTCGCCGGGGCGCACGGGGCACGCGCCGGGCTTGCCCTCTACAACGAGGGCTCGGGGCTGCTGTTCAAGCTCCGCAACGACCCGCGGGTGACCCGGGTCGGGGCGGTGCTGCGCCGGTACTCGATCGACGAGCTGCCGCAGCTGTTCAACGTGCTCACCGGGTCGATGTCGCTCGTCGGGCCGCGGCCCCCGCTGCCGGAGGAGTCCGCCGCCTACGGCCCGGACATCCGGCGGAGGCTGCTGGTCAAGCCGGGCCTCACCGGCCTGTGGCAGATCAGCGGGCGCAGCGACCTGCCGTGGGACGAGGCGGTCCGCCTCGACCTGCGGTACGTGGAGGACTGGTCGCTGGCACTGGACTCGGTGATCTTGTGGAAGACGCTGCGCGCGGTGCTGCACGGCCAGGGGGCCTACTGATGCGCCGGGACCGCCCCGAGACGGGCGCCCGGAGGGCAGGCCGCGAGGGCCTGCCCGGGGGGAGGGACGGGTCATGAGGATCAGCGTGTTCGGGCTCGGCTACGTGGGCTGCGTGTCGGCCGCGTGCCTGGCCGGCATGGGGCACGAGGTCATCGGGGTGGACGTGAACCGGGCCAAGGTCGACCTGGTGAACGACGGCAAGGCCCCGGTGGTGGAGGAACGGATCGGCGAGCTGACAGCCGAGGTCGTGCGGACCGGGGCGCTGCGCGCCACCGCGGACGTCGGCGAGGCCGTGGCCGGCAGCGAGGTGTCGCTGGTCTGCGTGGGCACGCCCTCGGAGCCCAACGGCAGCCTGTGCACCACCTACTTGGAGCGGGTCACCGAGGAGATCGGCGCCGCGCTGGCCGAGCGGGGCGGCCGGCACACGGTCGTCTTCCGCAGCACCATGCTCCCCGGCACCTGCCTGAACCTGCTGGTGCCGATCCTGGAGAAGAGCGCCGGCGGCACGGCCGGGGTGGACTTCGGGGTCGCGGTCAACCCGGAGTTCCTGCGCGAGGGCACCAGCGTGCGGGACTTCTTCGACCCGCCCAAGACCGTCATCGGCGAGTTCGAGTCCGCGAGCGGCGACGTGGTGGCGGCGCTGTACGAGAGCCTGCCCGGCGAGGTGTTCCGGGTGCCGATCCCGACGGCCGAGGCGATCAAGTACGCGGACAACGCCTTCCACGGCCTCAAGATCGGGTTCGCCAACGAGCTGGGCGCGGTCTGCCAGGCGCTCGGCGTCGACTCGCACCAGGTGATGGACGTGTTCCTGGCCGACCGCAAGCTCAACATCAGCCCCGCCTACCTCAGACCCGGCTTCGCCTTCGGCGGCTCGTGCCTCCCCAAGGACCTGCGCAGCCTGGTCCACGCCGCGCACCGGGCCGACGTCTCGGTGCCCATCCTGTCCCACGTGCTGCCCTCCAACTCCGACCACCTCCAGCGCGCGGTGGAGCTGGTCGAGCGCACCGGCAAGCGCCGGGTCGGCCTGTTCGGGCTGTCCTTCAAGCCCGGCACCGACGACCTCCGCGAGAGCCCGCTGGTCGAGCTGGCCGAGCGGCTCTTCGGCAAGGGGTACGACCTGAAGATCTACGACGCCAACGTCAGCCTCTCCCGGCTGCTCGGCGCGAACCGGGAGTACATCGAGAGCCGGCTGCCGCACCTCGCGCAGCTCCTCGCGGACTCCGTGGAGGAGGTCCTCGACCACGCGGAGGCATGCCTCGTCGGCACCAAGGACCCGGCCGTCCTCTCGGCGCTGCCGCACGGCGAAGGCCCGGTGATCGTCGACCTCGTCCGCCTGCCCGACGCCGACGCGCGCCGGACCGAGCCGGGGTACGTGGGCCTTGCCTGGTGACACGAGCGCCCCCGGCGGGACGAGGGGCGGCGGCCGGCCGGGGCGGCGCGCGCTGATCCTGGTGGAGAACCTGTCGGTGCCCTTCGACCGGCGGGTCTGGCAGGAGTGCACCACCCTGCGCGACGCCGGCTGGACGGTGCACGTCATCTGCCCGCAGGGCACCAAGCGCGACACCGAGACCGAGGCGGAGGTCGACGGCGTACGCATCCACCGCTACCCGCTGCGCGCCGCCACCGGAGGACCGGCCGGCTACCCCAGGGAGTACGGCTCGGCGCTGTGGCACACCCTCCGGTTGGCCCGCAGGGTCGGCCCGGTCGACGTGGTGCACGCCTGCAACCCGCCCGACCTGCTCTTCCTGCCCGCCCTGTGGCTCAAGCGGCGCGGCGCGCGGTTCGTCTTCGACCAGCACGACCTGGTGCCCGAGCTGTACCTCTCCCGGTTCGACCGGGGCCAGGACCTGCTCTACCGCGCCGTGTGCGCGCTGGAGCGGCTGACCTACCGGGCCGCGGACGTCGTGCTCGCCACCAACGAGAGCTACCGGGACACCGCGGTGCGCCGCGGCGGCAAGCGGCCCGCGGACGTCTTCGTGGTGCGCAGCGCCCCGCAGACCGACCGGTTCCGGCCGGTGCCGCCCGAGCCGGAGCTGAAGCGCGGCAAGCCCCATCTGCTGTGCTACCTCGGCGTGATGGGCCCCCAGGACGGCGTCGACTACGCCCTGCGGGCCCTCGCCAAGCTCCGCGACGAGCTGGGGCGGACCGACTGGCACGCGGTGTTCGTCGGCTCCGGCGACGCCTTCGACGCGATGACGGAGCTGTCCCGGCGGCTCCGGCTCACCGGCCAGGTCGAGTTCACCGGGCGCATCCCGGACGCCGACCTGGTGCGCCACCTGTCCACCGCGGACATCTGCCTCTCTCCCGACCCGCGCAATCCGCTCAACGACGTCTCCACCATGAACAAGGTCCTGGAGTACATGGCGATGGGCCGGCCCATCGTCTCCTTCGACCTCAAGGAGGCGCGCGTCTCCGCCGGCGACGCCGCCCTCTACGCGCCGGCCAACGACGAGGCCGCGTTCGCCGCGCTCATCGCGCAGTTGATGGACGACCCCGAGAAACGGGCCCAGATGGGCAAGCTCGGCCAGGAGCGGGTGACCGGGCCGCTGTCCTGGCAGCACTCCCAGCAGGCGCTGCTCGCCGCCTACGAGGCCGCGTGGCGCGGGGGGAGGCGGCGCCGTTGAGCGACGACACCATTCGGCTGGCCACCGTCGGGCGCATCCTGCGCCGGCGCTGGCGGCTGCTCGCCGTCCTCACCGTCCTCGGCGCGCTCGTCGGCTACGGCGCCTCGGTGCTGTTCCCGCCGCGCTACACCGCGTCGGCGTCGGTCCTGCTGCCCGGGCAGTGGGAGGAGCGCGAGCTGCTCACCCAGGTGGACATCGCCACCAGCTCGTCGGTGACCGACCGGGTCGCGGGCAAGCTCGGCTGGCGGGGCGTCGACGGCGCGGAGCTGCGGGACCGGGTGGGCGCCACGGCCGCCGACGGCAACATCATCAAGATCTCCGGCACCGCCGAGACCCCGGAGCGCGCCCAGCTCCTCGCCGACCAGGTCGCCCAGCAGTTCGTCGCCTTCGCCGCGCAGATCGCGGGCGACGGCGGCGACCCCGACGCGGCCACCGGGGCCGAGGAACTGCGGCAGAAGGTGCTGGAGACCAACCGCCGCATCACCGACCTGGCCGACGCGGCCGACCCCGGGCAGACCGTGGAGAGCGTGCAGGCGCGCACCACGCTGGAGAAGCTGCGCACCTCGCTGGAGGAGGCCATGACGAAGCTGGAGCAGGCCGACCCGGCGGCGGGCCGGGCCGGCCTGGTCGTCATGGGCCCGGCGGCCCGCCCCACCGAGGAGGCGCCGCCGACGCGGACGCAGTTCGTCGCCGCCGGGGCCCTGCTGTTCCTGCTGCTCTCGGTCGTCGGCCACCTCGCCGCGGCCCGGATGGACCGGCGGCTGCGCACCGAGGACGAGATCGCCGCCGCGCTGCGCGCCCCGCTGCTCGGCACCCTCGACGTGCCCACCGGACGGCGCCCGGACGGTCCCGGCGGCCTCGGCCCGCGAGCCCGGCTCCGCCGGCTGCTCGGCGCGGACACCCGGTGGGACCTGCCGGCCCCGCGCGAGTCGGGAGACGAGGCCGGCCGGCGGATCCGCTGCCGGCGGGTGTGCGCCCGGCTCCGGGAGCGCCTGCCGATCCCCCGGCGGCTGCTGGTCGTCGTGCCGGACGGCGACGAGATCGCCCGCCGGGCGGCCGGTCAGCTCGTGACCGAGGCCAAGGGCGACCCGGTGCTGCGCGTGGTGGCGGTCCCGGTGGACCGGCCGATGGTGCCGGACCGCGAGACCGAGACCGGCGCCCTGCTCGTGCTGAGCGCCGGCGACTGGACCGCGGGGGAGCTGGCCGGCCTCGCCGAGGCGTGCGCGGACGGCGGACACGAGGTCGTCGGCGTCGTCGTCGCCGGGCCGGTCCTGGGCCGCCCGGCGCGGACCGGCGGCCGGCTCCCGGACGACGCCACCCTGGCGCTCGCCGTGCCCGGCCAGGTGACCGGAGGCTCGGTATGACGACGCGTACGGCGCCGGAGTCCTCGCCGGCCGTCCACCTGCTGGACCTGCACTCCCTGGTGGTGGCGGTGCGCAGGCGCCGCCGCCTGTGGGGCACCCTGGCGCTCCTGGGGCTGCTGGCCGGCGGCGCACTCGCGGTGCTGCGCCCGCCGGCGCCCGCCGCGACGGCCACGGTGCTGGTCGCCCACCAGGCGGACCAGCCCAACGACACCGGCACGCTGATCCGCACCGACGTGGAGCTGCTGCACACCACGCGGATCGCCGGCCAGGCCCTGCGGGCCCTCAACTCCCCGCAGGCACCTCAGGACTTCATGCGGGACTACCGGGGGACCGGCCTCACCAACAACCTCCTGAAGATCGACGTCACGGGCGCCAGCGACGCCCAGGCGGTGGACCGGGCCGAGGCGCTGGCGGACGCCTTCGTCGCCGACCACGTGCGGCGCATGCGCGAGGCCGCCGACGCCGAGGCCAAGGCCCTGCGCGAGCAGCGGGACCGGATGCGGGACGAACTCGCCCAGGTCAACGCGCAGATCGGGGACAGCTCCGCGGACGCGGACCCGAGTGCGTCGGCGGGCATAGAGTCGCTCTTCGCCCGCCGGGCCGAACTCAACTCGCGGATCGCCGACTTCGACCAGCGCGCCGCCGAGGCCCGCACCGGCACGCCCAAGGTCGTCGCCGGCACCCAGATCGTGGACGACCCGCGCGCGGTGCGGCACTCCCTGCCCAGGACCGCCGCCACCGACGCCGTGATCGGGCTCGTCCTCGGGCTCGTCCTCGGCCTCGCCGTCGCCGCCGTCGGCACGGTGGTGGCCGACCGGCCCGTGCTGCGCCGGGAGATCGCGGCGAACCTGGGCGCCTCCGTCGTCGCGGAAGTGCGCCGCCCCCACCGGTCGGCCGCGCCGTGGCGGCGCCGGCGCGCCCGGGCGGCCCGCGAACGGCTCACCGCGACCCTGGCCCGCACCGTGCGCGGCACCGCCGAACCGGTGTCGCTCCTCGAACTGGGCTGCGCGCGCGGCGCGAGCGCGATCGCCCTCGACCTCGCCCGGGTCCTCGCGGCGGACGGGCCGGTGGTCGTGGTCGACGCGCTGCCGGGCGCACGGCGCGCCGACCGCCGCCGCAAGCCGGGCGACCCGGCCGTCGTCGGGCCCGGCGACGCCGCCGCCGTCCCCCGGGGGACCCGCAGGATCGGCGTCGGCTCACTCGCGCCCGGCACGGCGTGGACCGGCCTGCCGGACCTCGGCACCCGCACCGTGCTCGTCGTCCGCGCCGGCCACGGCAGCGCCGCCTGGCTGCACACCGTGGCCCGGCAACTCGCCGACCTGCTGGTCCCGGTGCTCGGCGTCGTGCTGATCGACCCCGACCCGCGGGACCGGACCGACGGCACCCTGTGGGACGGGCAGCACATGGCGCTGCGCGGCCGCACCGAGCGCCCGGCCCGGCAGAACGGGACGGGCAGGGCGCCGGCCGAGCGGCCCTCCTGGGCGGTACGCGTGCCGGACAGCGACCAGGAGGTGCGGTAGGACATGTGTGGCATCGCAGGCACGTACCGCTGGCCGGACGGCAAGGCCGTGACCGACCGGCTCACCGAGACCCTGGCCCACCGCGGCCCGGACGGCGCCGGCCGCTACGGCCACCGCGCCGGGGACGGCGAGGTCCAGCTCGGGCACCGCCGGCTGGCCATCGTCGACCTGTCCGAGACCGGCGCCCAGCCGATGGTCTCCGACGGGCTCGCCCTGACGTACAACGGCGAGCTGTACAACGCGCCCGAGCTGCGCGCCGAACTGGCCGCCGCCGGGGTCCGCTTCCGCGGCACCTCCGACACCGAGGTGCTCCTGGAGGCCTGGCGGCGCTGGGGCACCGACTGCCTGCCCCGGCTGCGCGGCATGTTCGCCTTCGGGATCTTCGACGAGCGCACCGGCGACCTGGTGCTCGCCCGCGACCAGCTCGGCGTCAAGCCGCTGTTCGTCCTCCGGCGCGGCGAGGGCCTGGTGTTCGCCTCCGAGCTGAAGGCGCTCGCCGCGGCGACCGGCGGGACCCTGGAGGTGGACCCGGCCGCGCTGGTGGCCTCGCTCCTCTACTACTGGGTCCCCGACTCGCGCTGCGCGTACCGCGAGGCGGAGAAGGTGCCGCCGGGCAGCTGGCTCCGCTGCCGGCCCGACGGCCGGGTGGAGCGCGGCCGGTACTGGAACCTGAAGGACGTCGCCGCCGAGGGGCAGGAGCGGGCCCGCGCCGGCGAGACGCCGGACCTGGCCGCCGTCGTCGAGGACTCGACCCGGCGCCACCTGCTCTCCGACGTGCCCGTGGCGACCTTCCTCTCCGGCGGCCTCGACTCCAGCTGGCTGACCGCGCTTGCCGCCCGCCACCGGCCCGGCATCTCCGCCTACACCATCGGCTTCCGCGCCGAGGACGCCCGGTTCGAGGCGATGCCCGACGACCTGCGCCACGCCCGGCGGGTCGCCGAGCGGTTCGGCGTCGACCTGCACGAGATCGAGATCGCCCCGGACGTGCTCGACCTGCTGCCCCGGATGACGCACCACCTGGACGAACCGATCGGCGACCCCGCCGCCATCAACACCTTCCTGATCTGCTCGGCCGCCCGCGAGGCCGGGGTCAAGGTGATGCTCTCGGGGATGGGCGCCGACGAGCTGTTCGCCGGTTACCGCAAGCACCTCGCCAACCTGATCGCGCTGCGCTACCAGCGCGTCCCGCGCCCCCTGCGGAGCGGCCTGTCCGCGGCCGTCGACCGGCTGCCGGTCGCCACCGCCCGCCGGGGCCTGCGCTCCGTGCGCTTCGCGAAACGGTTCCTCTCCTTCGCCGGCCTGCCCGAGGAGACCGCGTTCCGGCGCAGCTACACCATGTACGACCGGGCCGAACTGCTCGCCCTGGTCGACCCCGACCTCGCCGGGACGGTCGACGACGTGCTGACCGAGCACGCCGACGTCTACGGGGACAACGACCTGGACGACTTCGTCAACCGCATGTGCCTGGGCGACGCGCGGATGTTCCTGCCCGGCCTCAACCTCGCTTACACGGACCGCTCCAGCATGGCCGCCTCCACCGAGGTGCGGGTGCCCTACGTGGACGTCGAGGTGGTCAAGGCGGCGTTCACCGTGCCGGGCGACCGCAAGATCGTCGGACGGCAGGGCAAGGCCGTCCTCAAGGAGGCGGCCACCTCGATCCTGCCCCGGGAGATCGTCTACCGGCCCAAGGGCCTGTTCAGCGCCCCGCTGCGGGCCTGGATGAGCCGGGACCTCGCGCCGCTGGTGCGCGAGGTGGTGAACGACGGCGCGCTCGTCGGCTCCGGGCTGCTGCGCCGCGACGCGCTGGCCCGCATGGTCGCCGAGGACGCCGCCGGGCAGCGGGACTTCTCCAAGCATCTCTGGCATGTGCTGACCCTCGAGTACTGGTATCGCGGCGCGACCTCCGGCTCCGGCCGGGGCCGGGCGGCCTGACGGCGTGGAATCAAGAGGAGCACGGGTGAAGCAGGTAGTGCAGAACTACAAGAGCGGCGAGCTGGCGGTGCTCGACGTGCCGGCGCCGGGCTGCAGGCCCGGCGGCGTCCTGGTCCGCAGCTCCTACTCCCTGATCTCCACCGGGACCGAGCTGATGAAGGTCTCCGAGGCCGGCATGTCGATGCTGGGCAAGGCCCGCTCCCGGCCCGACCAGGTGGCCAAGGTCATGCAGAGCGTGGCCGTCAACGGGATGCCCGCCACCTACCGCAAGGTGATGGGCAAGCTGGACTCCTGGACACCGCTCGGCTACTCGCTGTGCGGCGTGGTCGAGCAGGTCGGCGCCGGCATCGACGACGTGAAGGCCGGCGACCTGGTGGCCTGCGCCGGCAACGAGCACGCCCTGCACGCCGAACTGAACTGGGTGCCCAAGAACCTCTACGCCCCCGTCCCGGACGGCCTCGCCCCCGCGCACGCGGCCTTCGGCACGGTCGGCTCCATCGCCCTGCAGGGCGTCCGCCGCGGCGAGCCGCAGCTCGGCGACACGGCGCTGGTCATCGGCCTCGGCCTGATCGGGCAGCTGGTCGCGCAGCTGCTCACCGCCTCGGGCGTCCGGGTCGTCGGCGCCGACCCCGACCCGGCGCGCTGCGCGCTGGCCGAGCGCCTGGGCGCCGCGGCCTGCGGCGACCCCGCCTCCACGGCCGTGGAGGCCGCCGTCGCCGAACTCACCGGCGGGCACGGCGTGGACCAGGTGTATCTGGCCGCCGGCGGCGGCAGCAACCAGCCCGTCGAGCTGGCCGCCCGGCTCAGCCGGGACCGCGGCCGGGTGGTCGACATCGGCAAGTGCCGCCTGGACCTGCCGTGGAACGCCTACTACGAGAAGGAGCTGGACGTCCGCTTCTCCCGCTCGTACGGCCCCGGGCGCTACGACCCGGAGTACGAACTGGACGGCCGGGACTACCCGATCGGCTACGTGCGCTGGACCGAGCGCCGCAACCTCGCCTGCTTCCTCGACCTCGCCGCCCGCGGCCGTGTCGACGTGGCGCCGCTGGTCTCCCACACCGCCGCCTTCGACGACGCGGTGGAGACGTACCGGCGCCTGGAGGACGGCGACCTGAAGGCGGTGGCCGTGCTGTTCCGCTACCCCGGGCAGTCGGCGGAGCCCGAGGCGGTCCCCGAAGTGACCGTGCCCGCGGTGCGCCGCAGTGCCGGAGCTCCGGCCCGCACCGCCACGAGGACGCCGGTGCGGCTGGCGTTCGTCGGCGCCGGGAACTACGCCACCTCGATGCTGCTGCCGCACCTGGCGCGGCGCGACGGCGTCACCCTGTCGACGGTCGTCACCACCACGGCGCTGTCCGCGGCCAACGCCCGGCGGAAGTTCGGCTTCGCCGAGGCCACCACCGACCTCGACGCCGTGCTCGGCGACCCTGCCGTCGACGCGGTGTTCGTGGTCACCCGGCACAGCTCGCACGCCGAGCTGACCCGCAAGGCGCTGCTCGCCGGCAAGGCCGTGTTCGTGGAGAAGCCGCTGGCGCTCACCGAGGACGAGCTGGCCGGCGTGCTCGCGGCCGTGGAGGAGTCCCGCAACGACCGGATCCAGGTCGGCTTCAACCGCCGGTTCGCGCCCCTGCTGCGGGAGGCGAGGCAGCGGTTCGGCACCCGGACCGGACCGGCGAGCGTCCGCTACCTGGTCAACGCGGGCCGACTGGGGCAGGGCAGCTGGTACGCCCGGCAGGGCACCGAGGGCTCGCGGTTCGCCGGTGAGGGCGGCCACTTCATCGACACCGTGAGCTGGCTCCTCGACGCCGACCCGGTCTCGGTGTACCCGGTCGCCACCCCGGGCGGCGAGGACCTCCAGGTCGTCCTGGGCTACCCGGACGGGTCCACCGCCACCATCAGCTACGTCACCACCGGCGCGCCCGGCTTCCCCAAGGAGACCCTGGACCTCGTCGCGGACGGCAAGGTGCTGCGCCTGGACGACTTCGTGCGCGCCTCGGTGCACGGCCCCCAGAAGTGGGTCAGCTCGCGCCTGCCGAAGGCCAGGGACAAGGGCCAGTCCGCCGAACTGGCCGCCTTCGTCCGGGCCGTGCGCACCGGCGGGCCGATGCCGGTGCCGCTGGAGTCGCTGGTCGCCACCACCTCCGCCACCCTCGCCGTGCGGGCGGGACTGGCCGCCGGCGCCCCGGTGAGACTGGCGAGCGCGCGATGACGATGAGCGCGGGCTGGTACCTGCGCCGGCTGTCCCGCATGGGGCCGCGGGAGATCGGCGGCCGGGCGGGCGACACCCTGCGCAGACGGCGCTGGCGGACGGTCCGCCCGCCGGACGCCCCGCAGGTCACCGGCGCCCGGTTCACCGCCGTACTGCCCGCCGGGACCGTCGCCGCGCTGCCGCCGGACGCGGTGAAGCGCCTGACCGCCGAGGCCGACCGGCTGCTGGCCGGGCGGGCCGAGTGGTTCGGGGTGGTCCGCGACGACATGGCCGACCCGGACTGGTGCCGCGACCCGAGAACCGGGCGCCGGGCGCCGTGGGGCTACGCCTTCGACGTGCCCTACCGGGACGAGGCGGCGGTCGGGGACATCAAGCAGATCTGGGAGCCGTCCCGGCACCAGTACCTCACCGTCCTCGCCGCCGCCTACGCCGCCACCGGCGACGTGCGGTACGCCGAGCGGGTGGCCGCGCACCTGCGCTCGTGGTGGGCGGCGAACACGCCGCTGCGCGGGGTGCACTGGACCAGCGGCATCGAGCTGGGCATCCGGCTGCTGTCCTGGGTGTGGATCCGCCGGCTGCTCGACGGCTGGCCCGGTGCGGCCGCCCTGTTCGAGGACAACCCGGTGGCGCGCGGCCAGATCTGGCACCACCAGCGCTGGCTGGCCGCCTTCCCCAGCAGGGGCTCCTCCGCCAACAACCACGCCGTCGCGGAGGCCGCCGGGCAGTTCGCCGCGGCCTGCGCCTTCGGCTGGTTCCCCGACTCGGCGCGCCTGCGGGCCGACGCGCTGCGCTCCCTCGACCGGCACCTGCGGGCCAACACCTTCCCCTCCGGGCTCAACCGCGAGCTGGCCACCGAGTACCACGGCCTGGTCCTGGAGCTGGGCCTCGCCGCGCTCGCCGAGGCGGACGCCGCCGGCGTGCCGGTCCCGGCCTCCCTCCCGAGGGTGCTGCTGCGGATGACCGACGCGCTCGCCGCCGTCGTGGACAACCGGCTGCGGCCCCCGCGCCAGGGCGACGCGGACGACGGGCACGGCCTGGTGGTGGACGGCGCCGGCACCGACCGCTGGGCCTCCCTGCTGGCCACCGGGGACGCCGTGTTCGGCCGGCTCGCCTGGTGGCCGACGGTGACCGGCACCGACCTGCGGACCCCACTGCTCGCCGCGCTCATCCGGCCCCGCCCGTCGGAGGGTGCCGCCCGGCCGGCGACCCGGCCGGGTCACTTCGCCGACGCCGGTCTGACCCTCCTGCGCGGGCCCGGCGAGATCTGGTGCCGCTGCGACGGCGGCCCGCACGGCTTCCTCTCCATCGCCGCCCACGCCCACGCCGACGCGCTCTCCGTGGAGGTCCGGCACGACGGGGTCGACGTACTCGCCGACCCGGGGACGTACTGCTACCACGGGCAGCCCGCGTGGCGGCGCTACTTCCGCTCCACCCTCGGCCACAACACCCTGTCCCTGGACGACGCCGACCAGTCCGCCTCCGGCGGCCCCTTCCTGTGGACCCGGCACGCCCGCAGCCGGGTCCTCGTCGCGGAGCCGGCCGGCGAGGGGGTGGCCGGCGAGGGGGTGGCCCGCTGGTGCGCCGAGCACGACGGCTACCCGGGCTCGGTGCACCGCCGCCGGGTCGAACTGACGGGCGTCACCAAAGAGGTGACGATCCACGACGAGGTGCGCGGCCCCCGTCGGACCGTGCGACTCGCCTTCCATCTCGGCCCGGCGATCACCGCGGATCTGGCGGGCGACCGGGCCGTGCTCACCTGGACCCTCGACGGCGAGGACCGCTCCGCGGTGCTCGACCTGCCCGCGGGGCTCGAGTGGCGGGCGCACCGCGGCGAGAGCGACCCGCCGCTGGGCTGGTACTCCGCCGGGTTCGGGCGCAAGGAACCCGCCACGACCCTGGTGGGCACGGGTGCCGGCGGGGGCCCGCGGGGTTTCACCACCGTGCTCACCTTCCGCGACCGGGGGGACGCGTGAGCAGCAGGAGGCGGCATCGGATCCGGGCGGCGGCGGCGACGCTGGTGCTCGCCCTGCCGGCACTGGCCGGCTGCGAGGGCACGCCCGGCGACTCGCCGAAGCCGGCCGCCGCCCCGGCCGCGCCCGTGGCCCGCGTGTGCGCCCACCCGGCGCCCGGCCCCGCGAAGGCACCGGCGGGCGCGGTGACCGTCGACCCCGCGGTGGTCGGCGACCTGGCGGCGAAGACGAAGAGCAGCCCCCCGCACACCACCTTCTGGCTCCGCCCCGGCACGCACCGGCTCGACCCGGACCGCTACGCCCAGGTCATCCCCAAGGAGGGCGACCGCTACCTCGGCGCGCCGGGCGCGGTGCTCGACGGTCGCAAGAAGAACCAGTACGCCTTCGGCGGCACCGCCCGCGACGTCACCGTCAGCCACCTGACCGTCCGGCACTTCGTGGCACCGCCCGACGAGGGCGTGGTCAACCACGACTCGGCCGACGGGTGGGTGATCGAGCACGCGGTGATCCGGGACAACTCCGGCGCCGGACTGATGGCCGGCGCCCGCCAGCAGGTCCGCGCCAGCTGCCTGCGAGACAACGGCCAGTACGGCATGAACGCGTACAAGGCCACCGGCCGCATCACCGGCCTGGTGGTCGAGGGCAACGAGATCACCGGCAACAACACCGACCACTGGGAGCGCCGCCGCAAGGGCTGCGGCTGCACCGGGGGCGTCAAGTTCTGGGCCGTCGACGGCGCCGACGTGCGCGGCAACTGGGTGCACGACAACCGCGGCACCGGGCTGTGGGCGGACACCAACAACAACGACTTCCGCATCGAGGACAACGTCCTGGAGGCCAACGACGGTGCCGCGCTGATCTACGAGACCAGCTACAACGCGGTCATCCGGGGCAACACGATCCGGCGGAACAACTGGGTCGAGGGCCGCCGCGAGGCCGACCGCGGCGACTCCTTCCCCTACGCGACGGTCTACCTGTCCGAGTCCGGCGGCGAACCGCGCGTCCCGGCCCGCACCGACAAGATCGAGATCTACCGGAACCTGCTCCAGGACAACTGGTCCGGCATCACCCTCTGGGAGAACGCCGACCGGTTCTGCAACAGCCCGGCCAACACCTCCTCCGGCGACTGCACCCTCCTGGTGCACGGCACCAGCCGCTGCGCGAGGCCGGCCATCGCCACCGCGCCGCTCTACGCCGACTGCCGGTGGAAGACCCAGCGGGTGGACATCCACGACAACCGCTTCGTACTCGACAAGGCGGTCCTGGAGTGCACGGTCAGGTGCGACCGGATGGCGGTGCTGGCCAACTACGGCACCTACCCGGACTGGTCGCCCTACCAGGGCAGGCGGGTGGCCGACGCGATCACCCAGAAGCAGCACAACCGCTGGCACGACAACGTCTACCAGGGCCCGTGGCGCTTCGTCACCCACGACCCCGACCACGTGGTCGACTTCACGCAGTGGCAGGGCGCGCCCTACCAGCAGGACACGGGCAGCACCCTCGACCCCGGGACCGGTGAGTGAGATGAGCGCGCCGAAGACGGTCGGGGTCGTCTGGGGCCTGCTGGTCCTCAACACCCTCGGCTCCGCCGGGGCGAGGACCATCGTCCCGCTGCCCCGCTCCCTCATCCAGATGGTCACCATGGGCGCCCTGGTCGCCGCCTTCGCGCTGGCGCTCGCGGTCAACCTCCGCCTGCGCGTCCGGCCCAGCGCCTACGTGCTGCTGCTCACCCTGCTCCTGGTGCCCAGCGTGATCTCCAGCGCCAACCTGGAATCCGGCTTCGGCGCGCTGTTCCGCTGCGCCCGCCTCGCCCTCTTCGTCGGCACGCTGTGGCTGCTCAGCCGCTGGTGGGACGGCGAGCTGACGTTCGTCCGGCACCACATCCGGATGTACTTCGCGGTGCTCGGCTCGGTGGCCGCCGGCGCCCTCGTCTCGCCGGGCGCCGCCCTGCCCGACCTGTACGGCGGCCGGCTGGTCGGCGCGCTCTGGCCGCTGACCCCGCCGCAGATCGGGCAGTACGCCGCGGTCATCATCGGGCTCACCGTGCTGCTCCTGGTCGGGCGCCGCACCGACCGGACCGGCGCCGCGGTGATCATCGTGCCCTCGCTCGTCCTGCTCGCGCTGACCCACACCCGGACGGCCACGCTCGGCCTGTTCGCCGGGCTGGCGCTGGCCATCTGCTCGCTCGTCCTGACCAGCGCCGCCGCCCGCCGCTTCTTCGTCGGAGCGGTGCTGGTCGCGGCGGTCGCCGCGGTCGCGTTCGGCTCCTGGCTGCAGGCGTGGTTCCTGCGCGGGCAGAGCCAGGAGAACTTCGCCAGCCTCACCGGCCGCGCCAAGGTCTGGGACGCCCTGCTGGCCGCGCCCCGCACGCCCCTGGAGCAGCTGTTCGGCACCGGCCTGGGCGACAAGTCGTTCGGCGGACTGCCCATCGACAACAGCTGGCTCGCCGTCTACCAGGAACAGGGCCTGACCGGCGTCGTCCTGGTGGCGGCGGTCGTCGTCGTGCTCGGCGGCGTCGCGCTGCTGCGGCCACCGTCGCTGCCCAGGGCCTGCGCCATCTTCCTCATCAGCTACTGCGCCATCGCCTCCTACACCGAGGCCGGCCTCGGCGACGCCTCGCCCTACCTGCTGCACCTGGCCGTGGCCGCCTCGCTGCTCGCGGTGCCCGCCGAGGCGGCCCCGCTCCCACCGCCCGCGCTGCCCCGACGGCGGGCCCCGCGCTGGGCCCGCCAGGCGGAGGTGGGCTGAGCATGCACGTCCTCGTCGTGCACAACCACTACGCCTCGGCGCAGCCGAGCGGCGAGAACAAGGTCGTGGACCAGGAGGTGGCGCTGCTGCGCGCGGCCGGCCACCGGGTCGGGGTGTTCGAGCGGCGCAGCGACGACATCGCCGCGCTCTCGCTGCTCGGCAAGGCCGCGGTGCCGTTGCGCGTGCCGTGGAACCCGGCCGTCCGCGCCGCCCTCGCCGCCCGGCTGCGCGCCGAGCGTCCGGACGTGGTGCACGTCCACAACGTCTTCCCGCTGCTCTCGCCCGCCGTCCTCGCCGCCTGCGCCGACGCCGGCGTGCCCGCCGTCGCCACCCTGCACAACTACGGCCAGGTCTGCCCGCCCGGCACGCTCCAGCGCGACGGGCGGCCGTGCGCCGAGTGCGTCGGTGGGTCGCCGCTGCCCGCCGTCCGGCACGGCTGCTACCGCGGCTCGCGCCTGGCGACGGTGCCGCTGGCGGTCGGCCTGTCGGTCAACCGGCGCCGGTGGTGGACCGGCGTGGAGCGCTTCTTCTGCATCTCCGCGGCGCAGCGCGACGTCCTGGTGCGCTCCGGCATGCCCGCCGAACGGCTGGCGGTCAAGCACAACTTCGTGCCCGACCCGGCCGCCCGCCGCGACGGCCCCGGTGAGCACCTGCTCTACCTCGGCCGGCTGGCCGAGGCCAAGGGCGTGCGGCTGCTCATGGCCGCGTGGGACGAACTGGCAGCCGGGGGCGGCGTCGGCGTTCCGCTGGTGATCGCCGGCGCCGGGCCGCTCGAACCCGAGGTGACCGCCTGGGCGGCGGGCCGGGACGACGTCGACCACGTCGGCCTGTACGACGCCGACCGGAGCCGGGAGGCCGTCGCCCGCGCGGTCGCCGTGGTGGCGCCCTCGACGTGGCAGGAGGCGTTCGGCCTGGTGGTCGTGGAGGCGATGGCGGCGGGCGTCCCGGCCGTCGCCGCCGGCCACGGTGCCTTCGTGGAACTCGTCGAGGACGGGGTGACCGGCCTGCTGCACCGGCCGGGGGAGTCCGCCTCGCTCGCGTCCCGCATCCGGGAGATCACGGCCGGCCGGGACCGCAACGAGGAGATGGGCCGGGCGGCCCGGCGCCGCTACGAGCAGGGGTTCAGCCCCGCCGTCGGCCTGGAGCGCCTGGTGGAGGGGTACCGCACCGCGATCGCGGGACGGTCGGCACTGGCTCGCGGCGGGGACACCCGCACGGGCAGGGGGGAACAGGGGCAGTAGATGACACGATGCCGACTCTGCGGCTCGGCGGCGCTCACGAGCGTCGTCGACCTGGGGGCGACCCCGCCGTGCGAGAGCTTCCTCGCGGCGGACCAGCTGGACGATCCGGAGCCCGCCTACCCGCTGCACCTGCGGGTCTGCACCGACTGCTGGCTGGCGCAGCTCCCGCCGCTGATCACACCGGAGGAGACGTTCACGCAGTACGCGTACTTCTCCTCCTACTCGACCTCCTGGGTGGAGCACGCGCGCACCTTCGTCGCCGACGCCGTGCACCGCCTGGACCTGGGCCCCGACGCCTTCGTGACGGAGGTGGCGAGCAACGACGGGTACCTGCTGCGGCACCTGGTGGACCGGGGGATCCGCTGCCTGGGCATCGAGCCGTCGGTCAACGTCGGCGCCGCCGCCCGGGAGGCGGGCGTGCCCACGCTCACCGCCTTCCTCGACCCGGCCACCGGCGCGGCCGTCCGCGCCGAACACGGACCGGCGGACCTGGTCGTGGCCAACAACGTGTACGCGCACATCCCCGACGTGACCGGCTTCACCGAGGGCCTGCGCGCCCTGGTCGCCGACGACGGCTGGGTCTCCGTCGAGGTGCAGCACCTCCTCACCCTGATCGAGGAGAACCAGTACGACACGATCTACCACGAGCACTTCCAGTACTACACGGTCGCCTCCGCCGCCCGGGCGCTGGCGAGCGGCGGCCTCACCCTCGTCGACGTCGAGCTGCTGCCCACGCACGGTGGCTCCATCCGGCTGTGGGCCCGGCCCGCCGAGGCGGCCGGCGAGCCGTCCGGCCGCGTGGCGGAGGTCCTCGACCGGGAGAAGGCCGCCGGGCTCCAGGAGCTGTCCGGGTACACCCAGTTCTCCGCCCGGGTCGCCAAGGTGCGCCGGGACCTCCTGCGCTTCCTGATCGAGGCGGCCGAGCGCGGCGAGACGGTCGTCGGCTACGGCGCCCCCGGCAAGGGCAACACCCTGCTCAACCACTGCGGCATCCGGCCCGACCTGCTCCCGTACACCGTGGACCGCAACCCCTACAAGCACGGCAGGTACACCCCCGGCACCCGCATCCCGATCCTCTCGCCGGACCGCATCGCCGCCGACCGGCCGGACTACGTCCTCGTACTGCCCTGGAACCTGCGCACCGAGCTGGCCGAGCAGCTGTCCTTCGTGCACGAGTGGGGCGGCCGGCTGGTCTTCCCCATCCCCGAACTGAGCATTGTCGAGGTCAAGTCATGAAGGTCGTCCTGTTCTGCGGCGGTTACGGGCTGCGCATGCGCAACAGCTCCACCGACGACGTGCCGAAGCCGATGGCGATGGTCGGCCCGCGACCCCTGATCTGGCACGTCATGCGCTACTACGCCTACTACGGGCACACGGAGTTCATCCTGTGCCTCGGCTACGGGGCCCACCACATCAAGGACTTCTTCCTCAGCTACGAGGAGACGACCTCCAACGACTTCGTGCTGCGCGGCGGCCGGACCGAGCTGCTGTCCACCGACATCGCCTCCTGGACGATCACCTTCGTGCAGACCGGCATCGAGTCCCCGATCGGGGAGCGGCTGCGCCGGGTGCGCCACCACCTGGACGGCGACGAGATGTTCCTCGCCAACTACGCCGACGTGCTCACCGACGCCCCGCTGCCGGAGATGATCGACAACTTCGCCCGGCGCGACGCGGGCGCCTCGATGATGGTGGTGCCGCCGCAGTCCTCCTTCCACTGCGTGGACCTGGGCGAGGACGGCCTGGTGGGCGGCATCACCGCGGTGAGCGAACTGCCGCTGTGGGAGAACGGCGGCTACTTCGTGCTCCGCCAGGAGGTCTTCGACCACATACCGGAGAACGGCGACCTGGTCGCCGACGGCTGCGCCCAACTCGCCAAGCGGGGCCGCCTGGTGGCCCACCGGCACCGCGGCTTCTGGAAGCCGACCGACACCGTGAAGGAACGGGCCGCGCTGGACGAGGCGTACGCCCGGGGCGAGCGCCCGTGGGCGGTGTGGGAACAGGACGGCGTGCCGACCGGCCTCACGGGCGTCGGAGCGAGGGCGTGATCCGGCTCGGCGCCGGCCGCCTGGACCGGATCGCCGCGGTCGGCGCGCACTGCGACGACATCGCCATCGGCGCCGGCGGCACCCTGCTGACCCTGTGCCGGGCAAGGCCCGGCCTCCGTGTCGACGCGCTGGTCCTCACCGGCGGGGGAGGGGAGCGGGAGCAGGAGGAGACGACCGCACTCGCCGCCTTCTGCCCCGGCGCCGACCTCCGCCTGACCGTCCTCAAGCTGCCCGACGGCCGGATACCGGCCCGCTGGGAGGAGGCCAAGGCCGCCGTCGAGGAGCTGCGCCTGGCGACCGACCCGGACCTGCTGCTCGCCCCGCGCACCGACGACGCCCACCAGGACCACCGCGGCCTCGCCCAGTTGATCACCACCGCCTTCCGCGACCACCTCGTCCTCGGCTACGAGATCGCCAAGTGGGACGGCGACCTCGGCCGCCCGAACGCCTACCAGCCGCTCACGCCGGAGACCGCCGAGGACAAGGTGCGGCTGCTCCAGGAGCACTACCCGTCCCAGCGGCACCGCCCCTGGTACGACCGCGAGACCTTCCTCGGCCTCGCCCGCATCCGCGGCATCGAATGCCACGCCCGCTACGCCGAGGCGTTCGCCGCCACCAAACTCACGCTCGACCTGGGGAGATGAACGTGCGCGTACTGCTGACCGGACACCAGGGATACCTGGGCACCGTGATGGCCCCGGTCCTCAGGGCCGCCGGGCACGAGGTCGTCGGTCTCGACGCGGGCCTGTTCGCCGACTGCGTGCTCGGCCCGGCACCCGCCGACCCCCCGGGGTACCGGGTCGACCTGCGCGACGTCACGGCCGAGCACCTGGCCGGGGTGGACGCCGTGATCCACCTGGCCGCGCTCTCCAACGACCCGCTGGGCTCGCTGGCGCCGGAACTGACCTACGACATCAACCACCACGCCTCCGTGCGCCTGGCCCGGCTGGCCCGCGACGCCGGGGTGCGGCGCTTCCTGTACGCCTCGACCTGCTCCGTCTACGGCGCCGCCGGCGGCGACGACCTGGTGGCCGAGGACGCCCCGCTGCGCCCGGTGACGCCGTACGCGGAGTCCAAGGTGCGGGTCGAGGACGACCTGCACGCCCTGGCCGACGGCGACTTCACTCCCGTGTACATGCGCAACGCCACCGCCTTCGGCTTCTCGCCCCGGCTGCGCGCCGACATCGTGCTGAACAACCTGGTGGGCCACGCGCTGCTCTCCGGCGAGGTGCTGGTGCTCTCCGACGGCACGCCCTGGCGCCCGCTGGTGCACGCCGCCGACATCGCCCGCGCCTTCACGGCCGCGCTGACCGCGCCGCGCGAGGCGGTGCACGACCGGGCGTTCAACATCGGCAGCGAGGTCAACAACGTGACGGTCGCCGAGATCGCCGCGCAGGTCGCCGAGGCGGTGGCCGGCTCCGAGGTGCGGATCACCGGGGAGAACGGCGCCGACCCGCGCTCCTACCGGGTGGACTTCTCCCGGTTCCGCGCCGCCGCGGCCGGCTTCGACTGCGAGTGGACGGTGAAGCAGGGCGCCCTCGAACTCGCCGACGCCTACCGCGAACACGCGCTGTCCCGGGCGGACTTCGAGCAGCGCTTCACCCGGCTCGCCGTGCTGCGCGCCGCCACCGAAGCCGGCACGGTCGACGACACCCTGCGGCGGCGCCCGTGAGCGCCGGCGAGGAGATGCACGCGCTGGTGGAGCGGCTGTACCCGCTGTGCCGGAGCATCACCGGCGACGGGGTGCGCGCCACCTTGGACATCGTCGGCGAGTACCTCCCCCTGACGGTGCACGAGGTGCCGACCGGGACGCAGGTGCTCGACTGGACGGTGCCGCAGGAGTGGAACATCCGGGACGCCTACGTCGCCGACGCCACCGGCCGGCGGGTCGTCGACTTCGCCGCGTCCAGCCTGCACGTGCTCGGCTACAGCGTGCCGGTGTCGGCGACCATGCCGCTCGCCGAACTCCGCCCCCACCTGCACACCCTGCCCGACCATCCGTCCTGGGTGCCGTACCGCACCAGCTACTACACGCCGGAGTGGGGCTTCTGCCTCGCCCAGGAGACCCTGGACGCGCTGCCCGACGGCGACTACGAGGTGCGCGTCGACTCCACGCTCGCCGACGGCCACCTCACCTACGCCGAGCACGTCGTCCCCGGCCGGGTCCCCGACGAGGTGCTCGTCTCCTGCCACGTCTGCCACCCGTCGCTGGCCAACGACAACCTGGCCGGCATCGCGGTGGCGACCTTCCTGGCCCGGGAGCTGGCCGAGCGAACCCCCTACTACACCTACCGGTTCCTCTACGCGCCCGGCACCATCGGGGCGATCACCTGGCTGGCCCGCAACGCGGAGCGGATCGACCGGGTCAAGCACGGCCTGGTGCTGGCCTGCGCCGGCGACCCCGGCCGGCTGACCTACAAGCAGTCCCGGCGCGGCGACGCGGAGATCGACCGGGTGCTGCGGCACGTGCTGACCGCCTCGGAACGGCCGCACGAGATCAAGGAGTTCACTCCCTACGGCTACGACGAGCGGCAGTTCTGCTCGCCCGGGTTCGACCTCGGCGTGGGCTCGCTCAGCCGGACCCCGTACGCCGGCTACCCCGAGTACCACACCTCGGCGGACAACCCGCACTTCGTGACGCCCGCGGCGATGGCGGACACGCTCGCCGTCTGCCGCGAGGCGTTCGCCGTCCTCGACCGCGACCGGCACTACGTCAACCTCAGCCCCCACGGCGAGCCGCAGCTCGGCCGGCGCGGCCTCTACGACTCGCTCGGCGGACGCAGCGACGCCAAGCAGGCCCAGCTGGCGATGTTGTGGGTGCTCAGCCTCTCCGACGGCGAGCACTCCCTGCTGGACGTCGCCGAGCGCTCCGGGCTGCCGTTCGACACCGTCGCCGACGCGGCCGACGCGCTGCACGGCGCCGGGCTGATCAAGGCGTGAGGCCGATGACCACCGAGGGGGCCCCGGCCGAGGGGGCGGTGACCGGCAAGCGGGCCGTCCTGGCCCGGTTGTCCTGGGGCCTTGCCGACCAGGCGGTCTCCAGCATGACCAACTTCGCGGTGGGCATCTACGTGGCCCACTCCCTGGGCCTGACCGCGTTCGGCGTGTTCAGCCTGGCCTGGCTGACCTACGGCGTGGTGCTCAACGTCGCCCGCGGGCTGGCCACCGACCCGCTGGTGGTGCGCTTCAGCGGCGTGCCGGAGGCGTCCTGGCGGGCGGCGGCCGCCCGTTCCTCGGGTGCCGCGCTCGGCGTCGGGGTGGCCCTCGGCGCGGTGTGCCTGCTGGTCGGGCTCGGCCTCGGCGGCCGGGTGGGGCCCGCCTTCGCCTGCCTCGGCGTCGTGCTGCCGGCGCTGCTGCTCCAGGACGCCTGGCGGTTCGTGTTCTTCGCCGGCGGGGCCGGGCGCAAGGCGTTCGTCAACGACCTCGTGTGGGGCGTCGCGCTGGTCCCGGCCATGGTCGTGGCGGCCCGGGTGGGCAGCGTGGCCGCCTTCGTGCTCGCCTGGGGCGCCTCGGCCGCGGTCGCCGCCGGGTACGGTTGCCTCCAGTCCGGCCTGCGGCCCCGGACCACCCGGGCCCGCGGGTGGCTGCGCGAGCAGCGCGACCTCGGCTACCGGTACCTGGTCGAGAACGTCAGCCTCAGCGGCGCCAGCCAGCTGCGGGCGTACGGGCTCGGCGCCCTCGCCGGGGTCGGCGCCGTGGGGGCGGTCCGGGGCGCGGAACTGCTGCTCGGGCCGTTCCTCGCCCTGCTGATGGGCCTCTCGCTGGTCACCGTCGCCGAGGCGGCCCGAGTACTCCGGCGGGCCCCGGACCGCCTCGCCCGGTTCTGCCTCCTGCTCGGCGGCGGGCAGGCCGCCGCCGCGCTGCTCTGGGGCGCGGCGCTGCTGCTGATGCCGGCCCGGGCCGGCGAGCTGGTCCTCGGCGACGTCTGGCACTCAGCCGCCCGGCTCATCGTGCCGGCCACCCTCGGCGTCGCCGGCGCCGGCCTCGGCAGCGGAGCGGCGGCCGGGCTGCGCGCCCTCGCCGCCGCCCGGCGCAGCCTGCGCTGCCAGCTCTTCACCTCCGCCTGCTACGTCGGCGGCGGGCTCGGCGGCGCAGTCGCGGCCGGCACGGTCGGCTCGGCGTGGGGCGTGGCCGCCGCGACCCTCTGCGGCTCGGGCGTGTGGTGGCTCCAGCTGCGGGCCGCGCTGCGCGAGCGCCGCCGCACTCCCGTCCCAGAAGCTCCCGAAGTCCCCGAAGCACCCGAAGTTCCCGAAGCGAGGACCGCATGACCGCCCACCCCCGGCTGAGTATCGGCCTGCCCGTCTACAACGGCGAGGAGTACCTCGCCGAGGCATTCGACGCCCTGCTCGGCCAGACCTACGAGGACTTCGAACTGGTCGTCTCCGACAACGCCTCCACCGACGGCACCCAGGACATCTGCCGCCGCTACGCCGCGCGCGACTCGCGCGTCCGGTACCTCAGGCTGCCCCGGAACATCGGCGCCGCGCCCAACCACAACCACGTCTTCACCGAGTGCCGCGGCGAACTGTTCAAATGGGCCTCGCACGACGACCTGTACGCCCGCGACCTGCTGCGCCGCTGCGTGGAGGCGCTGGACGAGCACCCGGACGTGATCCTCGCCCACAGCGACCAGGCCGTCATCGACGGCACCGGCCGGGTGACCGTCCCCTACGCCTACACCCTCGCCACCGGCTCGCCCAGCGCACCCGAACGCTTCCGCAGCCTCCTCTTCGAACCCGGCGGCGACGACTTCTACGGCGTGATGCGGGCCGACGTGCTGCGCCGGGTCAAGCCGCACGACAGCTACCACCACGCCGACCGCACCTTCGTCGCCGAGATCACCCTGCACGGCCGCTTCCACCAGGTGCCGGAGCTGCTGTACTTCCGCCGCGACCACCCCACCCGCGCCGAGCGGGCCAACCCCTCCAAGCGCTCCCGGTGCGTCAACCTCGACCCGCGCCGGGCCGGCCCGCTGCACCCGACGCCCCGGCTGCTCGCCGAGTACGTCTGGGGCTTCGCCTCGGCGATCCGGCGGGCGCCGCTGTCCCCGGCCGACCGGCGTGCCTGCTACCGCCACCTCGCCACCTGGCTGACCAGCCGGGCCAGGCCCGGCGGCGCCGGCGAGCGGGTCGAGGACCGCGCCCCGGTCGACCCGGCCCTGCTCACGGTCTCCGTCGACGCCCTCGTGGCCGGCCGCGGCGCGAGGCCGGCATGACCCCGCCGCGGGTAGGGGTGTTCGGCCTCCTCGGGTCCGGCAACCTGGGCAACGACGGGTCCCTGGAGGCCCTCCTCGGCCACCTCCGCGCCGAGCACCCCGACGCGGTGGTCGACGCGCTGTGCGGCGGGCCCGAGACCGTCGCCGCCCGGTACGGCATCGCGGCGACGCGGCTGCACTGGTACCGAGGGGAGTACCGGACCGCCTCCCGGGCGGGCGCGATGGCCGGGAAGGGCCTGGGCAAACTGGTCGACGTCTTCCGCACCGCCGCCTGGGTGCGCCGGCACGACGTGGTGATCGTGCCCGGCATGGGCGTCCTGGAGGCCACGCTGCCGCTGCGCCCGTGGGGCTTCCCGTACGCGCTGTTCCTGCTCTGCGCGTCCGGCCGGCTGCTCGGCACCCCGGTCGCGCTGGTCGGCGTCGGCGCCGCCCCGATCGGGCGGCGCTCCACCCGGGCCCTGGTGCGCTGGTCGGCCCGGCTCGCCGCGTACCGGTCGTACCGGGACGAGCTGTCCCGTGACGCGCTGCGGGAGATGGGCGTGGACACCGCGCGCGACCAGGTGCACCCGGACCTCGCCTTCGCCCTTCCGGCGCCTGCCGGGAGCACCGCGCCCGGGTCGGTCTGCGTCGGCGTCATGGCCTTCCACGGCGGCGACGACGACCGGGCCAGGGCCGACGAGATATACCGGCGCTACCTCGACGGGACGACCCGCTTCGTCCGCGCGCTGGCCGAGGAGGGCCGGCCCGTCCGGCTGCTCACCGGCGACGCGTGCGACCGGCCGGTGGTCGCCGAGATCCTCGCCGCGGTGGACTCGCCGCTGGTCACCGCCGCCGAGGCGGCCTCGCTCGCCGACCTGATGAAGGAGACGGCAGCCGCCGAAACGGTGGTGGCGACCCGCTACCACAACCTGGTCTGCGCCCTGAGGACCGGCACGCCCACGCTCGCGCTGAGCTACGCGGCCAAGAGCGACGCGCTCATGGCCCGGATGGGCCTCGGCGCCCACTGCCACCCGGCGCGCGAGGTCGACGCCGACCGGCTCCTGGAGCAGTTCCGGGAGGTGGAGCGGCGGGCGGCGGAGCTGCGGCGGACGCTCGCCGCGCAGAACCTGACAGCGACCCGCCAACTCGAGTCTCGTTTGGCGGCGTTGACCTCGGCCCTGCTCCCGACGGCCGACCGCACCCTGGAGGAGGCCCCATGAAGGCGACCGAAGTCCCGGCCGTCGCCGGCGCGTACCTGTTCGAGCCGACGCCGTACGCCGACGAGCGCGGCTTCTTCTGCCGCACCTTCGACGCGGAGGTGGTCCGCTCGGTGGGCCTCGACCCGGGCGCCTTCGTCCAGGACAGCCTGTCCCGCTCGGCCCGGGGCGTGCTGCGCGGCCTGCACCTGCGCTCCGGCGCCGGCGAGGCCAAGCTGGTGCGGTGCTCGTACGGCAGGGTCTTCGACGTCGTCGTGGATCTGCGCCCCGACTCGCCGACCTACCTGGGCCGGGCCTTCTTCGAGCTGTCCGGCGAGACCCAGGCGACCCTGTACATCCCGGCGGGCTGCGCGCACGGCTTCCAGGCGCTGACGGACACCGCGGACACCTCGTACCGGATCGACCGCCCGCACGACCCGGCCGAGGACGTGACCATCGCCCACGACGACCCGGAACTCGCCATCCCCTGGCCGCTGCCGGTGACGTCGATGTCGGAGCGGGACCGCAAGGCGCCCGGACTCGCCGAGGCCCTGAAGCAGGGGGAGCCGAGGTCGGCATGAACACGGACGAGTTCCCGCTGCCCAGGTCGAGGGCGGCGAACGAGCGGCTGCACGCCATGATCCCCGGCGGCGCGCACACCTACGCCAAGGGCGACGACCAGTACCCCGCGGACCTGGCCCCGGTCATCAGCCACGGCCGGGGCGCCCACGTGTGGGACGTCGACGGCAACCGGTACATCGAGTACGGCTCCGGCCTGCGCTCGGTCAGCCTCGGCCACGCCCACCCGCGGGTGCTGGAGGCGGTGCGCCGGGAACTGGACCGGGGCAGCAACTTCGTCCGCCCCTCCGTCATGGAGGCCGACGCCGCCGAGCGCTTCCTGGCCACGGTGCCCACGGCGGAGATGGTCAAGTTCGCGAAGAACGGCTCCGACGTCACCACGGCCGCGGTGCGCCTCGCCCGCGCCGCCACCGGCCGCGCCCGGGTGGCGATCTGCGCCGACCACCCCTTCTTCTCCACCGACGACTGGTTCATCGGCACCACCCCGATGTCCGCCGGCATCCCGGCGTCGACCACCGAACTGACCCTGGCCTTCCCCTACGGCGACCTGGCCGCCACGGAGGAGCTGCTCGCCCGGTACCCCGACGAGGTCGCCTGCCTCGTCCTCGAACCCGCCGGCCACACCGAGCCCCCGCCTGGCTACCTCGCAGGCCTGCGCGCACTGGCCGACCGGCACGGCTGCGTCCTGGTCTTCGACGAGATGATCACCGGCTTCCGGTGGTCCGAGGCGGGCGCCCAGGGCCTGTACGGCGTCGTGCCCGACCTCTCCGCCTTCGGCAAGGCGCTGGGCAACGGCTTCGCCGTCTCGGCGCTGGCCGGGCGCCGCGAACTGATGGAGCGGGGCGGGCTGCGAGGCTCCCACGACCGGGTCTTCCTCCTCTCCACCACCCACGGCGCGGAGACGCACTCCCTCGCGGCGGCGATGGCCGTGCAGACGACCTACACCGAGGAGGGCGTCACCGCCCGCCTGCACGCCCTCGGCGAGCGGCTGGCCGCGGGGGTCCGCGACGCGGCGACCGGCATGGGCGTCGCCGACCACGTCCTCGTCCGGGGCCGGGCCAGCAACCTGGTCTTCGCCACCCTCGACGCCGACCGCCGGCCCTCACAGCCGTACCGCACCCTGTTCCTGCGCCGCCTCCTCGCGGGCGGCGTCCTCGCCCCCTCCTTCGTGGTGAGCAGCGCGCTCACCGACGCCGACATCGAGCAGACGGTGGAGGTGGTGGCCGAGGCGTGCGCGGTGTACCGCAAGGCGCTGGACGCCGGCGACCCCACCCCTTGGCTGGGCGGACGCCCGGTGAAGCCGGTGTTCCGCCGCCGGGCGTGACGGAAGATCAACGGCCGCCGGCGACCCGGTCCACCACCCACCCGGTCGCCGGCACCACCGCCAACGCGGTGCACCAGCCCCCGAGGACGTCGGTCGGATAGTGCGCCCCGAGGGCGACCTCGGCCCACCCCATCACGGCCCCCGCCACCAGCGCGGCTCCCAGCACGACCGCCGTACCGGCCGCCCCGCCCAGGCGGAGCCGGCCGGCCACGAGCAGCGCCACCGTCAGCGCGAAGGCGGTGGCGAAGGCGGTGTGCCCGCTCGGGTAGGACAGGTTGTCGTCGCCGTGGATGGTGCGCCCCACCAGGTACTTCAGCACCGTCGTGGTCACCACGGCCGCCGCGGTGCCGCCGACGACGAACACCGCCCAGCGGTGACGCCGGAACACCAGGCAGCAGACCGACACGGCGGCCAGCAAGGAGAGCGCCGCCCCGACGGGCTCCCCCCAGAAGTCCGTGGCCAGGGCGACGGTCCGCCACGGCCCCCGCACCCCTTCGACACCCGGCTGCACCCACCCGTCCACGCGACCGGGCCGGCTGTCGCCGGCGTACAGGAATCCGAGTACGACGACCACGAGCGCGGCGGGCACCGCGACCAGCCGACCCGACGCACGGTCATGACCGGTCAGCCGATCCACGCGCCGCCCCCTCGTCGTCCACCCCGCCCTCGTGCCTCTCTTCGCTCACCCTAGCCAACAAGCCGGAGGCGATGGCCTTGTGCGCGGGATCGGCGTCTTCGCGGGCGACCTCGGCGAAGAGCCGGGCCAGCTCCTGCCGGTCCTCGTCGGGCGCTCGGTCGAGCCGTCCCAGCAGGGTCCCCACCCGCGCTTCGGCGATCTGGACGGCGTCCTCGGCATCTTCGACGCCGGCGAGCAGCGCCACGTAGGCGGCGGCCAGCAGTCCAGGCCCCGTCATCGGGGTCCGAGCGGTGCCCGGCGGTGACGTAGATTCCCGGGGCGAGATCGTTGACTTCGGCCGCGTCACGGACGTGGAACCCGGCCAGTGTGAGCACCCTCCTGATCGTGTCATGCATGACCGAACCCACTCGTGCGTGATGCGCCATCACGGGGTTCGGCAGATCGAGCGGTTCACCGTCCATGCCCATGCACACGAAGACGGTCCTGATGAAGGAGTCACTGGTGTGCCAGCCGACGTGGACACCGCCTGACGGCCCATCGACCGTGTCGACGTGCACAGACGCGCCGACCTGCCGGTCCTCCATGGCCCCCGGACGCGTCACATGGGCGGGCAGACCGGCGTACCGCAGTTCCCGGCCCACCTCTTCCGCCAGCGCGTGCCACTCGGCGATGACCTCCTCGGCGGCGTGCGGACAGCCGCTCTCCTCCGCGTACTCGCGCTTCCGGGGATCGATGTACGTCACGTCTGCCTCATGAGAGCAGTGTCAGGGGCAGGCTCACCGCCGGCTGGCCGGCGGATCGCCCGACTCGTCGAAAATCGCCTCACTGACCCCAGCCGCCGCCGGACGGGCGCAGGAGGTTGATCGAGGTCTGCAGGGCGAGCCGCAGCCCGGGGAACGCGGTGTCGAACCGCTCCTCGAACGCCTTGATCGTCTTCTTGTGCGCGCGGCGCTCGTCCCGGCCGAAGAGATGGTGGAGGTCCTGCTCCGCCGCGATCACCGTGAGCGCCAGGCCCTGCGGCGACAGGACAGCCGGGTCCGTGTCCCGCAGGACGGGCTCCCGGGCCTCGTCGCGGACGGCCGTGACATCGGCGGAGCGGAGGACGGTGACCTCGTGCTGCGCGAGCGGTGACAGCCTCTTCAACCCCTTGACCTCCGGAAGCTCGATCTCCCCGCTCTCCGCGAGCTGGGCGCGGACGGAGGACTCCGCGCTGTGCGCCGTCGCGTGCACCAGGTCCAGCCAGCTCTTGGGCTTCTCCGGCGACGTCTGTCCCCACACCTCGGCGAGGAACGCGTCCCCGGGGGGTGCGTCACCGCGCCGGACGGCCTTCGGGTTCTTGCCCGGCTCGACGGCGAGGGCCCCGTCCGCCACCAGCTCCGCGAGCGCCGCGACGCGCAGCCGCTGCCCCCGGAACTGGAGGTTGTGGACCTCGAACTTCTCCTTCTCGACGGTGTAGGCGAGCAGATACAGCTTCTGCGGGAGCGAGGTGGGCACGGTGGCTCTCCAGGGTGGTCGGTTCTCCGGGGGCGGTCGGACCTGGGGGCGCGGTCCGCGCCGTGGGGCTCAGGCGTGGTGCGCCGGGGCCTCGGCGGCCGGACGGCCGGAGCGCGCCCCGGACTCCTCCAGCGCCTCCAGGCGCTTGGCCGAGCGCCGAGCCGCCCATGCCACGACGAGCAGGGCCAGCGCGAGCAGCGGATAACCCATGGCGATCTTCGCGAAGCCGAGCCAGCCGGTCTCGTCCGAGTCGTAGAGCCACTGCTGGACGACGAACCGGGCGCCGAAGACCGCGGCGAGCGCGAGGGTGGCGATGTCGTAGTAGCGCCGGGACGTCGGGTCCTCGCGCCAGGCGCCGCCCTTGCCGGTGATGGAGGTCCACAGGAGCCCGGCCAGCGGGCGGCGGACGAGGACGGAGGCGAGAAGGACGACGGCGCCGGCCAGACTCAGCCAGATTTCCAGCAGGAAGTAGTTCTTGGCATCGCCGGTCCACAGGGAGACGCCCGCGGCGACGGCGACGCCCAGCAGGCCGTTGACGGCGGGCGAGATCGACTCCTTGCGGGCGATCCGCACCGCCGTGACGGCGAGGGCGACCACCACGGCCGCGATGATCGCGGCATAGAGCCCGCCCGCGGAGTTGCCGATGACGAAGGCGACCACCGGGAGGGTCATGTAGATCATTCCCGAGGTGCCGCCCCACTGCTCCAGGACGGTCGGCCGTCCGGAGGGTCCGGCGGCCCGGTCCCGGGTCGAGGAGGAACGAACGGCTTCATTCACGACGGCCATCAACTCATCTCGCTCGGTGTGAAGGTCTCGGTGAAGGTGCGGTGTGGACACCGGCTTCCCCCCACGCCTAGGGCCAATCCTTGTCCCAAGTGACTGGGCCAAAGAGATCGACTCCCTGAACTACCGCCGCGAGCAGTGCAGTTGTCAGACCGCCGGTCCCAGCCGTTTGGCCGTCTGCATGTCGGCGATGACCTCGGTCACCATCCGGACGGACGCGTCGTCGAGGACATTGCCGAACTCGATCACCTTGATCCGGCCCGCCGGACGCCCCTCCAGTCGCGCTTCCAGACGTGCCCTCAACTGCGGCATCTCGCTGGGGATGATGACGAGATCGATGTCCGCGACGTCCGCGTCCGTGAGCTCGGCGGTCTCCGCGTCGCCGAGCACCTTGATGTTGTCGATGCCCGACTGGGCGAGCGAGTCCCGGATGCTGACCGCCTGGTCGTCGGTGGAGTACCAGATGCCCACCGTCCGGTCCTTCGGCACGGACGCGATCTCCACCAGGGTCCGGACATGCGGGGCGACGACGATCGCGACCACCTCCGTGGTCCGCCGGTCCCACATCCCGCGGACGGCGGCCAGATGGAAGAACGTGGTCAGAATGAGGTCGGCCTGCTCCTCGTCCGCCGTGAACTCTCCGAGCACCAGCGGTCTGACCCGCAGTCCGACGCGGTCTTCCAGCTCGTTCGCGAAGTACGTGGCCCGGTCGGCGTTGCACTCGACGAACGAGACCTTGAGGAGCTGATCCTCCGCGCGCATGGCGAGCGCACCGGCGATCGTCTGGATCTCGGCGGCCGACAGCCCGAGCTCCATGCACTCCCGCACCGCCGCGCCCAGGATGTCCCGTGCCCGGTCCCGCGCCGGGGAGCCGTGCGGGTCGTGCCCGGTGTCGGCCACCACCGTGCCGCTGCGGCCCCGGCTCTCCACCAGACCGAGGCGCCGCAGTTCGCCGTAGGCGCGGGCCACCGTGTTGCGGTTGATGTGCAGGTTGTCGGCGAGCAGCCGGGCACTGGGCAGAGTCGCTCCGGCCGCCAGATCCCCGGTCTCGATCATGAAGGTCAGCTGGGTGACGATCTGGCGGTAGAACGGCATGTCGGAATGCGCACTGAGCTGAATGCCGCTGCTCGCCACCATCGGCGGACCTCCCCTTCGCGCGGAGGCCCGACGTCCGCCCCCGTACCGGCGGCCTCGCCCACCGCCGCCGACCCTTGCCTGTGCGCGTCAACCCTAGAGCCTGCCGTGTGGTGCCCTCGGGGGGAGCCCGTCCTCCTTGATCAGAAGCTGGTCAGGAGAAGTTGACGAGCCTGATGTAGCGGGTCCAGTCCCACAGCGGACCGGGGTCCGTGTGGTCGCTGCCCGGCACCTCGTAGTGGCCGATGATGTGCGCGCGGTCCTTCGGGATGCCGTATCTCGTGCAGACCGACGCCGTGAGCCGTGCCGACTGCTCGTAGAGGGCGTTCGTGAAGTACTCCGGGCGGTCCACCCACCCCTCGTGCTCGATGCCGACGCTGCGGGTGTTGTAGTCCCAGTTCCCCGCGTGCCAGGCGATGTCGGCCTCGCGGACGCACTGGGCGACGTGTCCGTCGGCGGACCGCACGACGTAGTGCGCGGAGACCGCCCGCTGCGGGTCGCGGAAGATGGCCAGGGCGTCGGGGTAGGTCTCCTGCGTCACGTGGATGATCACGTGGTCGAGCGGATAGCTCGTGGGGCGGCTGGAGCGGGTGTAGTTCGAGGTGCTCGCCGGCTGCGACTCGGCGGCGGGGTAGTCGACGGCGCTCGGCGCGGCGGCTGCGCGGGTGCCGCCGAGCAGGGCGCCGGGCACCGCGGCGAGGGCGGCGCCTTGCAGGAGTCGGCGCCGGGAGGGGGCGGGTGCCGGGCGTTCCGTGCGGCTGGGGGTTTCCATGGGGGGACGTCCTTTCGTCGATGAGTGCCGGTGCGCGGCGCCGGCAAGGGTGGGGGGCCTCGCGACGTGCCTGCGGTGGAGAGCAGGCGGAGACGTGGGTGGGTGGGGGTGTGGGGCGCGGAGTGCTTGGTGCGCGTGGGACCGTCGACCGTCCGCCGTCGGTGGGGCGCGGCGAGTGGCTGTGCGAATCACCGTACGGCGGGCTCGGGTTGGGCAGAAGAGCGCCACGCGGATCGGTGGACGGGTGGCGGAATGTGGACAACCTCGCCACCCGATGGGGTGAACCGTCTGCGGCGAGCGGACGTACGGCCCCGGTCCGTCAGCGGGCGCCGGCCAACTCCCGGCCCGGGTCGATCCGTCAGCCCGCCCCGCCCTCAGCCCTGCCGGGCCACCGCCCCCGCCACGGCGGCCGGGTCGTCCAGAACGCCCCGCACCACGAAGTGCGCCGCGCCCAGCAGCGGGCCCTGCGGTCCCAGGTCCGACACGGCGACCGGGCAGGCCGGACCGGCCGAGCGCCGGGCCAGCTCGCTCCGCAGCGACGGCAGCAGCCAGGGGGCGAGGGCGGCCAGCGCCCCGCCGAGTACCACGCCCCGCGGGTCGAGCAGGTTGACCGCGCCGGTGAGGGCGATGCCGAGCGCCGTGCCCGCCTCGCTCAACGCCCGCCGCACATCCTCGTCGCCGTCCGCGGCCCGCCGGGCGAGCAGCCCGACGCGGTCCTCACCGGGCTCCACGCCCGCCGCGCGCAGCACCGCCTCCTCGCCGGCGTACTGCTCAAGACACCCGCGCCCCCCGCACGCGCACGCCGGCCCGTCGGGGTGCACCGGCACGTGTCCCAGCTCGCCCGCGAAGCCCCGGGTCCCGCGCAGCAGCCGGCCGTCGACGACCACGGCCGCGCCGATGCCGATCTCCGCCGAGACGTGCAGGAAGTCCCGCGGCGTGCCGTCGCCGAGCCACAGCTCGGCCAGCGCGCCGAAGTTGGCCTCGTTGCCCACGGTGAGCGGGGGGTCGGCCGGCAGCAGCGCGCCCAGGTCGGTGTCGAGCCACCCGAGGTTGGGGGCGCGCACCACGGTCCGGGCGTCGCGCGCCACGAGTCCCGGCACGGCTACGGCGAGCCCGGCCGGCCACAGCCCCTCCGCCGCCGCCTCGGCGACGACCCGGTGCACCAGGTCCGTCAGCCGCTCGGTCACCGGCCCCGGGGCGCGCCCCCGGTTGCTGCCGTGCCGCACGGCACGCGCGCGTACCTGACCGCGCAGGTCGACCGCGCAGACCGCGAGATGGTCGACGCCGATCTCCGCGCCGATGCCCGCGGGGCCCGCCGCGCTGACGGCGAGCGCCGAGCCCGGCCGCCCCACCCGTCCGGGCCGCTCCGGGCCCAGCTCCTCCAGGAGGCCGCCCCGGACGAGTTCGTCCACGAGGGTGGAGACCGCCGCCCGGGTCAGTCCGATGTGCGAGGCGACGGCGGCCCGGGACAACGGCCCCTCGTCGCGCACGGCGTGCATCACGCGCGCGAGATTGCGCCGGCGCATGCCTTGCTGGGTGTCCGGCAGCGCCCGCCCGGCGCGGGCCGGCCGCGCCTGCGGCGGTGTCGGGGCCATGCCTGTGTCCGTCCTCGGTCCGTCAGGTCCCGGTCGGCCGGGCGCCGGTGGGGCGGATCTCCCATCGGCCCCGGCGGTACGGGCGCACACGTGCCGTCAGTCGCTGTCCGCGCCCCGCTCCAGCAGGGGCGCCGCGTCGGAGAGTACCCCGGCGATCCTGGTCAGCGTCGTCTCGTCCCGTTCCACGGCGTCCAGCACGGGCCCCTCGGCCGTGTTCCAGCGCCGGGCGACGGCCGCCGGGTCCTCGCCGGTCAGCAGGCCGGCCGCCTGCGCCGCCGCGCCGAGCGCCACCAGCTCCTTCGCCTCGGGGATCCGCACCGGCCGCCCCGACAGCCGCCGTACCGTCTCCTGCCAGGCACGCCCCCGCGCGCCGCCGCCGATCAGCAGCAGCGGCGCGGCGGGGTCCGCGTCGGCGTCGAGGACCAGGTCCAGGGCGCCGAGCAGGGAGTGCACGGCGCCGTCGTAGGCCGCCTGGAGCAACTGGCCGGCGCTCGTGTCGTGGCGCAGCCCGGTCAGCAGACCGGAGGCGTGCGGCAGGTTCGGGGTGCGCTCGCCGTCCAGGTACGGCAGGAGGGTGACGCCGGTGCCGGGCTCCACGGCCTCCCGGTCCAGGCCGAGCAGGGCCGCGACGCGGTCGACGGCGAGCGTGCAGTTCAGGGTGCAGGCCAGCGGCAGCCAGTCGCCGCGCGCGTCGGCGAAGCCCGCCACGGTGCCGGTCGGGTCGGCGGGGCGGCGCTCGGACACCGCGTACACCGTCCCGGAGGTTCCCAGGCTCAGCACCGGCACGCCGGGGCGCAGGCCGAGGCCGAGCGCGGCGGCCGCGTTGTCGCCGGTACCGGCGGCGACCAGGGTGCCCTTGGCGAACGGCAGGTCATGGCCGTCGCGCACGGTGCCGGCCACCTCGCCGGGTCGGACCACGCGGGGGAGCAGCGCCGGATCGAGCCCCACGCGCGCGAGGACGTCCTCGTCGTAGGACTCCGTGCCGGAGGCCCACCAGCCGGTGCCGGAGGCGTCGCCCCGGTCGGTGGTGCCCTCACCGGTGAGCCGCTCGGTGAGGTAGTCGTGCGGCAGGCGGACCGCCGCGGTCGCCCGGGCCGCGTCCGCCTCGTGCTCCGTCAGCCAGGCCCACTTGGTCACCGTGAACGACGCGCCGGGCACGCTGCCCGTGCGCTCCGCCCAGGCTTTCGCGCCGCCCAGCTCCTCGACCAGGCGGCGGGCCTGCGGCGCGGAGCGCACGTCGTTCCACAGCAGCGCCGGGCGCACCGGCTCGCCCCGCGCGTCCAGCGTGACCAGGCCGTGCTGCTGCCCGCCGACGGACACCGCGGCGGCCTCGCGCGCCGCCTCGCCGCACCCGTCCAGGGCCTGCCGCAGGGCGTCCCACCACTGGCGCGGGTCGCTCTCGCGGCCCGCGCCGGACGAGACCGTGTGCGGTGCCTGACCGCTCGCCACGACCCGGCCGGTGGCCACGTCGACGACCAGTACCTTCGTGGACTGGGTGGACGTGTCCACACCCACGACCAGCGGACCCTCGGCTGCTGACATCGCGCTGCTCCCTCTTCTCGGGCTTCCTCGGGACGTGCGGCTTGCTTCGGGGACACCCGGTCTCTTCCCAGAACCGCGAGTGCATACTAATTTGTAAAGCGCGATGACGAAATACCCGCTCGTCGGTGAGGAGCCGCGAACATGAACTACCAGCCCACCCCTGAGGACAAGTTCACCTTCGGCCTGTGGACGGTCGGCTGGCAGGGCCGCGACCCGTTCGGTGACGCGACCCGCCGCGCCCTGGACCCCGTGGAGACGGTCGAGCGCCTGGCCGAGCTCGGCGCCTACGGCGTCACCTTCCACGACGACGACCTGATCCCGTTCGGGACGGCCGACGGCGAGCGCCAGGAGCAGATCAAGCGGTTCCGCCAGGCGCTGGACACCACCGGCCTGAAGGTGCCGATGGCGACCACCAACCTGTTCACCCACCCGGTGTTCAAGGACGGCGCCTTCACCGCCAACGACCGTGACGTGCGCCGCTACGCCCTGCGCAAGACGATCCGGAACATCGACCTGGCGGCCGAGCTGGGCGCGTCGGTCTACGTGGCCTGGGGCGGCCGCGAGGGCGCCGAGTCCGGTGCCGCCAAGGACGTCCGTGACGCCCTGGACCGGATGAAGGAGGCGTTCGACCTGCTCGGCGAGTACGTCGTCGAGCAGGGCTACGACCTGAGGTTCGCCATCGAGCCCAAGCCGAACGAGCCGCGCGGCGACATCCTGCTGCCCACGGTCGGCCACGCCCTGGCCTTCATCGAGCGCCTGGAGCGGCCCGAGCTGTTCGGCGTCAACCCGGAGGTCGGCCACGAGCAGATGGCCGGGCTCAACTTCTCGCACGGCATCGCGCAGGCGCTGTGGGCGGGCAAGCTGTTCCACATCGACCTCAACGGCCAGACCGGCATCAAGTACGACCAGGACCTGCGCTTCGGCGCCGGCGACCTGCGGGCCGCCTTCTGGCTGGTCGACCTGCTGGAGCGGGCCGGGTACACCGGTCCGCGGCACTTCGACTTCAAGCCGCCGCGGACCGAGGACCTGGACGGCGTCTGGGCGTCGGCCGAGGGCTGCATGCGCAACTACCTGATCCTCAAGGAGCGCGCCGCCGCCTTCCGTGCCGACCCCGAGGTCCAGGAGGCGCTCGCCGCGTCCCGCCTGGACGAGCTGGCCCAGCCCACGGCTGCCGACGGCCTGCGGGGCCTGCTGGACGACCCGGCCGCCTTCGACACCTTCGACGTCGACGCGGCGGCCGCCCGGGGCATGGCCTTCGAGCGGCTCGACCAGCTCGCCATGGACCACCTCCTCGGCGCGCGTTGACCGACCCGGGCGGGGACGGGCCGGTCACGTCACGGCTCGTCCCCGCCCGCGCGTCACGGCTCGTCCCCGCCCGCGAGCGCGGCCGAGGCAAGCGCCGCCGCGGGGTCGCGGTCGCCGCCGCCCGCAGGGAGCCAACGGCCGCCCTCCCGCCGGTAGGGCCACCAGCGTCCCTGCCGGTCCAGGCGGAGCTGATGCGGGGCGCCCTCGACGGTCCACCGGTTGGCCCGCTGCCGCAGCACCGGGCGCCCGTCGCCGTCGTCCTCCCAGGCGGCTTCCAGTGCCGCACGCGCGCGTACCAGCGCCTCGCCGCGCACCTCCCACTCCTCCTCCAGCACCGCGGGCGCCGCCGCGCCCCCGAGCCGCCAGGCGCGCACGGCGTCGGCCAGCGCCGCCCGGTCACGCCCGGACCCCTCACCCAGGCGGTCCAGCACCTCCGGCTCCGGGCCGCCGGCGGCCAGCCGTACGGCGTCCAGGGCCACGGTGGGCTCGGCGTCCACCGGCCGCCCGGCGTGCCCGGGCCGCAGCGCCTCGGCGAGCAGCCGGTGCGCCTCGGCAGCGGCCCCCGACGCCAGGAAGGCCAGGGCGGCCGGGTCGACGCCGGGCGGGGGAGCCGTGCCGGTATCCAGGGACGGCGGCGGGCCCGGCTCGGTCGGCAGCGCGGGCGGTGCCGGCAGGGCGGGCAGGATCAGTCCCGTCGCGTACGCCTCAGCGGCGTCCACCCACTCCGGAGGACCGGTCACCCGGGCCGGCGCGGCGTCGTGCGCCTGGAGGGCCGCCAGCACGGCGGCCCCGTCCCGGCCCCGCATCAGCAGCAGCAGCGACGGGTCCCGGTCGAGCAGCACCGCCACCTGGTAGCAGAGGGCGGTGGTGTGCCCGCAGTGGTCCCAGGTCCCGCAGCCGCACTCCGCCTCCAGGTCGCCCGGACCCGGCAGCAGGTCGGCGCCCGCCGAGGCCGCGTCCTCCACGAGATGCGGCGGCAGTTCGGAGTCCAGCAGGGCGGCGACGTGTCCCGACCGTTCGACCGCCACGTCCAGGAAGCGGTCCCACTGGTCGTCGGAGAGCGGGGCGAGGAGCACGTCGGCCCGGTGTGCCGTGCCGTCCCGGCCCTGGACGACCGCCGTGACGCGTCCCGGCCGCACGGTGACCGCCCCGACCGCGCCCGCGCGGGCCAGCCGGCGCCCCGCCTTCACTGCCGCCGAGTCCAGCGCGGACTCCTCCAGGGCCCGCACCCAGGCCGCACCCCACCAGGTCACCGCGAACGCCCGCCCGCGCGGGGGCGGCGGCGCGGTGAACGTCCGCTCCGGGCCCGCCCCGGCGGCGGGCATCGCGTCGTGACGGCTCATCAGAGGTCTCCTCGCAGCTCGACGAGGTCGGCCAGTTCCGCGTCCGTCAGCTCGGTCAGCCCCGGCTCGCCGGCGCCCAGCACCGCGTCGGCCAGCTCCCGCTTGCGGCCCAGCAGCGCGGCGATGCGGTCCTCGACCGTCCCCTCGGCGATCAGCCGGTGCACCTGCACCGGTCGTGTCTGCCCGATGCGGTGGGCGCGGTCGGTGGCCTGCGCCTCCACGGCCGGGTTCCACCAGCGGTCGTAGTGCACGACGTGCTCCGCGCGCGTGAGGTTCAGTCCCGTGCCGGCCGCCTTGAGCGACAGCAGGAACACCGGGACCTCACCGTCCTGGAAGCGGCGCACCATGGTCTCCCGCGCGGCCACGGACGTCCCGCCGTGCAGCAGCAGACTGGGCACGCCCCGTGCGGCGAGGTGCCGTTCGAGCAGCCGCGCCATCCGCACGTACTGGGTGAAGACCAGCACGGCGGCGCGTTCGGCGAGGAGGGTGTCGAGGAGTTCGTCCAGCAGTTCCAGCTTCCCCGAGCGGCCCGCCGTCCGCGGGCGGTCCTCCTTGAGGAACTGCGCCGGGTGGTTGCAGATCTGCTTGAGGCCGGTCAGCAGCTTCACGATCAGCCCGCGCCGGTCCGCGCCGGCACTGCCGGCGATCTCCGCGAGCGCCTCGCGCACCACGGCCTCGTAGAGACCCGCCTGCTCCGTGGTCAGGGTCACCGGGCGATCGGTCTCGGTCTTCGCGGGCAGCTCGGGCGCGATGCCCGGGTCGGTCTTGCGGCGGCGCAGCAGGAAGGGGCGCACGAGCCGCGCCAGCTGCTCCGCGGCCAAGGGATCCCCGCCGTCCTCCACCGGCTGCGCGTAGCGCCTGCGGAAGGTGCCGAGCCGGCCCAGCAGCCCCGGCGTGGTCCAGTCCAGGATCGCCCACAGTTCGGACAGATTGTTCTCCACCGGCGTGCCGGTGAGCGCCACACGCGCGCGTGCGCCGACGGAGCGCAACTGCCTCGCGGTCCGGGCGTAGGGGTTCTTCACGTGCTGCGCCTCGTCCGCCACCACCAGGCCCCACGGCACGGCGGCGAGCCGCGCGGCGTCCAGCCGCATGGTCCCGTACGTGGTGAGCACGAACGCGCCGTCCTCGATGTCCGCGAGACTGCGGCGGCCGCCGTGGAAGCGCCGCACAGGGGTGCCGGGCGCGAACCGCTCGATCTCCCGCTGCCAGTTGCCCATCAGCGAGGTCGGGCAGACCACCAGGGTGGGCCCGGCGGCCGACACATCGGTCTGCCGGTGCAGATGCAGCGCGATCAGGGTGACGGTCTTGCCGAGTCCCATGTCGTCGGCGAGGCAGCAGCCCAGGCCGAGCGACGTCATCCGGACCAGCCAGTCCAGGCCCCGACGCTGGTAGTCGCGCAGGGTGGCGTCGAGCCCGGCCGGCTGCGCCACGATGTCCCGCGTTCCGTCCGCCTGCTCGGCGAGCCGCTCCCGCAGCGCCGCCAGCCACCCCGTGGGCCGCACTTCGACCTGGCTCCCATCGGCCTCCACCGCACCGGTCAGGGCCGCGGCGAGCGCTTCTACCGGCCTGACCCGATGGTCCTCCCGCGCGCGGGCGCGTCGGGCCTCCTCGGGGTCCACGAGCACCCACCGGTCGCGCAGCCGCACCAGGGGTCGCCGGGCCTCGGCGAGCCGGTCCAGTTCCCCTTCCGTCAGGGCCTCGCCGCCCACTGCGAACGACCACTTGAAGTCGAGCAGGGCGTCGGCCGACAGCAGGGACGTCCCGCCGGCCGCGACGTCACGGACCGCGTCGTCGTCCGGCGGGCCGACCTCCGCGAGGGCGGTCAGGCCGCGGGCCGCCTCCCTGGGCCAGTGCACGTCCACACCGGTGCCCGCGAGGGCCCGCGAACCCGCCCCGAGCAGCTCGGTGACCTCCTCGTCCAGCAGGTCGACGGCGTCCGGTACGGCGGCCGACAGCAGGGGCGTCAGCGCCGGCCAGGCCCCGGCCGCGCGGCGGAGCGCGAGCAGGACGTCCCTGCGCGCGTGCACGCCGAAGGCGTCGCCCGTCGTCCCCGCCCAGACCTCGGCGGCGTCCGCCACGAGCGCCGGTTCGCCGACGCCGTGCACCTGGAGGACGGCGCGGAACGCCGGTCCCCGGTCGTCCCCCGTGGCCTCCTCGGCCGGCGTGTCGCCGCCCGCCCCCGGGTCGTGGGCCGCCGGGCCGGTCAGCTCGACGCGCAGCGACAGCCGTACGCCCGAGTCGTGGCCCGCGGCGACGGCGGCGGCCCACGGGCCCAGTTCGGGGGCCTGTCGCGGCTCCCTCGCGGCGTACAGCGGTCCGCCGGTCACCAGCGGGGCGGAGGGGGAGCGGGGGAGCGTGTCGGCGACGGCGTCCAGGAAGGCCCGCACCAGGCCCTCGGGGGCGGGCAGCCGAAGGGGCGCGGTGTTCCCCGACGCGACGGCGTGCGCCTCCGGGGGCATGGCGGCGGCGAGGTGACGGACGCGTGCCAAATCCTCCGCGTCCAGCGGACCCGCACGCCAGGCGTCGTGGCCGGCCGCCGACAGGCCGGGCAGCAGCCGGCCGCGGGCCAGGAGGTGCAGCGCCTCCACGGCGACCGCGCCCCAGAACACGGCCGACGGGTGACTGCCGGCCCGCGCACGCGCGCGTGTGAGCACCGGCAGGGCCTCGCGCACCGGCAGCATCACGGCGGGGACGGTGACCTGCTCGACGCCCGCACCGCCCGGGACCACGACCACCAGTTCTTCGGTTGTCCGCTCTTCGGTTGTCCGTGCGGGGACGTCCGGAGGTGCCTCGCCGTCCGGACGCCAGAAGGCGATGCTTCCGGTGCGGGCGGGGTCGGCAGGGAGGAAGAGGGTCCGGCACTGGGCGAGTCGTGCGGTGATGACAGCTCCTCAAATTTGACTAGCCGGGCAACGGCCGCCGACTGTACCGGAACGCCGACGGCTCGGGGCGTGGCGGAGGTGTGGCGTGGGTCACTGGGCGAGGTCACCATGCGAGGGAGGGCGAAGACGGACGTAAGGGTCCGGCCTCAGGGATGTCTCAGGGTCGCGGGGCGGAACCGCCCGGCGAGCGGGGCCGTTCTTCAGGACAGAGAGCGGCAGTGGCCGCGGAGGAGGCGCCATCATGTCGAAGAACGCCAAGGTCGCAGTGGGCGGAGTCGCGGTCGGGCTCATCCTGCTCATCTGGCTGCCCTGGTGGGCGGCCCTGCTGATCGTGCTGGGAGTCCCGACCGCCGCCTATCTCACCCTCGACCCGGCGCAGCGGCGCAGGCTCCGGCGCGTCACCCGCAAGGAGCTGGGCCGCTGACCCTGACGAAAGGCGGGCCTCTGAAGGAGACGGGCCCGGCCAAGGAGGCGGATCAGCTCGGCCGTACGGCCACCCTGTCGAGCGCCGCCAGCAGCCCGGGCAGTTCCGGCCCCCGGCCCACCGGCAGCACCTCGCCGGGCGCCTCGTCGAGCAGGACGAACGCGATGTCGTCGGTCCGGGCGACGAGCGACCAGCCGGGTCCGTCGGCGCGCAGCGTCCGCGCGTCACCCGAGGCGAAGGCCGACCGCACCCGGCCGAGCGGCGGCGGGGTGTCCAGGTAGCCGCGCGCCTCCGTCAGCACCCGTCGGACCCCCTGGTGTCCGGGCGCCGCCCGAGGTGCGCTCTCCTCGTCGGCCCGTTCGTCCTCCCCGCCGTCCGGCCGCGCACCGGAGTCGCCGTCCGGAGCCGGGAAATCGGCGTCGTCCACCTGGCTGCGCCACCGCGCCCACTGCTGGGCGATCTCGTCGGCACCCAGCCGGCGCTGCGCCGGTCCCCACACACCGGTGTCGGGCGGCGAGAGGACCGGCTCGTCGGTGGCGTCCTGGGCGGGGTCGTGCGGCGCGGGTACGCCGGGAGCCGCCACCGCGACCGCGAGGGGCCAGCCCGGCAGCGCGGCGACGATCGACCGCTCGTCCGGCGACAGGTCGTACTCCATGCCGCAGTCCCAGGACGCCACGGCGACGGCCACCAGGGAGACGTCGTCCACGACGACGGTCCACCGGGCGCCGACGTCGTCCTGGCCGAGGACCAGTCCGTAGCCGTCTGCCAGCGGCGGCAGCCCGAGTGCAGCGCAGGCCTCGGGGTAGTCGTCGCCCAGCACGCTCGGGTACTTCGCCGGTGTCAGCAGCACCGCCGTGAGCACGTACAGCGCGTCGTCGGTGGTGGCGACGGTGTCCTCGTCCGTCTCTGCCATCCCGGCCTCCCCATTCGTTCGTCCGTCGGCGCACCCTAGTGCGAGTGGCGGCGCCTTGTCACGACTCCCCGAGGCGGCTAGCTGCGGGTTTCCGGCTGGGCGGGGGGAAATCAGATGGGGAGAAGTCAGCGAAAACCGGCTGAAGAACGAGCCGAGTCCGTGCTTGCATGAGGCCCATGGTGTCCACCGACCGCCTGGTCGCCTTCGCGGCCATGTCGTTCCTGCTGATCGTGGTTCCCGGGCCCAGCGTGCTGTTCGTGGTCGGCCGGGCGCTCGCCCAGGGGCGCCGCGCCGCGCTGACCACCGTGCTGGGAAACACGCTCGGTGCCTATGTGCTGGTCGCGGCCGTGGCGCTCGGGGTCGGGTCCGTGGTGGCGCGCTCGGCCGTCGTCTTCACCTGCCTCAAGCTGGCCGGCGCCGCCTACCTGGTCCGGCTCGGCCTCAAGGCGTGGCGGGAGCGCCGCTCGCCGCTGGGCGTGCTCGCCGGGGACGGGGAGGCGCGCGGCGCCCTGCGCACCCTCGGGGAGGGATTCGTGGTCGGGGTGTCGAACCCCAAGACCATCGTCTTCTTCGCGGCCGTGCTCCCGCAGTTCACCGACCGGGGACGGGGTCACCTCACCCTGCAGATGCTCCTGCTCGGTCTGGTCTTCAACGCCATCGCCATCGCCTCGGACTCCGTGTGGGGCCTGGCCGCGGCCTCGGCGCGGGACTGGTTCGCCCGCTCGCCGGGGCGGCTCTCCCTGATCGGCGGGATCGGCGGGCTGACGATGATCGGCCTCGGCGTCACCGTCGCCGCTACCGGCCGCAAGGACTGACCGCCGGGAGCGGCGCCCACCCGGTCCCCGGCCGGGCCTCACCCGCCCAGCGCGGCGATCGTCTCCCGTAGCCAGCCGAGTTCGGCCCGGGACGTGGCCCGGGCGATGGTGAGCACCCCGCGCCGGAAGGGGTCGTCCAGCTCCTCCGCGCGCAGCGGCCGCTCCCCGTCGTAGAAGAAGCTCGCCGGCTCCTCCAAGAACGTCAGCCGACGCTCCAGCACGGCCCGTTGGGCGCCCACGTCCTCCAGGTGCCGCAGGAACGCGAGCAGCGTGAACCAGCGGTTCTCGTCGGTGATGTCCAGCCGCGCGGGCTCGGCGAGCCGTCGGCGCAGCTCCTGTCGGCCCTCGTCGGTGAGCGTCAGGACGTGACGGGGTGCGGCAGCGGAGCCGGGCTGCGTGGTGCGGGCGAGGAGGCCCGCCTTCTCCAGGCGTTTGATCGCCGGGTAGAGCGTCCCCTCGGCCACGGGCCGCACGTGCCCGGTCAGTGCGGTGATGCGTTTGCGCAGTTCGTAGCCGTGCAGCGGTGTGTCGTACAGGAAACCGAGGATGGCGAGTTCGAGCATGCCCGCATTCTCCCGCACGCTCGTTCGTCCAGCGTGGTACATCGGTTGGTTCCTACCTCGACCTTGTTATACATAGATGCCGAGGTATAGTGAGCGAACGGAGTGGCGGCAGGAGCGTGCCGCACGAGGCGAGGGAGGACGGACGTGAAGGAAGCCGTGTTCGACCAGGCGGGCAGCCGGATCCGCTGGACGGAGACGCCGGGGGAGGAGCCCGCGCGGGTGTACGTCCACGGGCTCGGGTCGGTCTCGACCGTCTACCACGCGCACATCGCCGCCCGCCCGGAACTGGCGGGTCGCCGCAGCCTCTTCGTCGACCTGCCCGGACATGGCATCAGCGACCGGCCCCAGAGCTTCGGCTACACCCTCGACGACCATGCGGGCGCGCTCGCCGTGGTGCTCGACGCCGAGCGCCTGGCCGGTGCCGAGCTGGTCGCGCACAGCCTGGGCGGGGCGGTCGCCATAGTTCTCGCCCACCGGCGTCCCGACCTCGTCTCGCGCCTGGTCCTGGCCGAGGCCAACCTCGACGCCCACCCACCGGAGGGAGCGGGCAGCAGCCGTATCGCCGCCCATGACGAGGCCGCATTCCTTGACGGTGGCTACGCGCGCGTGCTGGAGAACGTCGGCCCGCTGTGGGCGGCGACCATGCGGCTCGCCGATCCGCTCGCGCTGCACCGCACCGCCGTCGGCCTGCGCCGGGGCTCGGAGCCGGTGATGCGCGAGCTGCTCGAAGGGCTGCCCGTCGACCGGACGTACCTCCAGGGCGGACTCAGCGGGGAGCTGGCAGGCCGGGCGGCCCTGGTGGCCTCGGGCGTGCGCGTGGTGACCGTGTCCGGGGCCGGACACAACCTCATGTTCGACAACCCCGAGGCGTTCGCGGCGGCGGTCGCGGGAAACGGGTGAGACTCCGGGGGAGACGCCCCGGGCTCTTGTCCGACGGGTGGTCAGCCCTCGCGCTCGGCCAGTGCCAGGAAGCGGGCGGCCTCGTCCGTGTACGAGGTCATGCGCCACCCCGAACCGGCCAGCAGTGGCCTCAGGTTCGGCTCGGCACGCAGGTCCTCCGGCGTGAGCGGGCGGCCGTGGCGGGCGGAGAGGGCCGCGCGCCCGAGGGGGTGGAAGAGCGCCAGTCGGCCGCCGGGACGCACCACTCGCGCCAGCTCCCGCAGATTTCCCGCCGGATCGGGCAGGTGGGCGATGAGCCCCGCGCCGAACACGGCGTCGAGCGACTCGGAGCGCAGCGGCAGTGCGGCGACGTCCGTCAGCAGCAGCCGTCCCGAGCGGCCTCTTCCGGCCCGCGCGGCCTCCTGGAGCATGGCAGGCGTCAGGTCGGCCCCGATCACCAGGCCCGTCGGCCCCACGGCCGCCCGCAGCGGCGGGAGCGCGCGCCCGGTGCCGCAACCCGCGTCCAGCACGCGGTCGCCTTCCCGCAGATCGAGGTCGGCGACCGCGGCCGCGTAGGCCGGGCCGTCGCCGGAGAACTTGCTGTCCCAGCCGGCGGCCCGGGCGGTGAAGAACTCCTGCACGTGGGCGCGGTCGTCACTCATGGGGCCCATGATCCCGCAGCCCTGCCCTGCCCTGCCCTGCCCTGCCCTGCCCCGGCCGCCCCGCCCCGGCCCGATGCGGTGCGGTGCCGAGGCGGGCCGTGTTCCTCAGGCCGCCAGCGCCTTCGTCGCCACCACCTTCTCCACGGCGACCCGCACCAGCAGCTCGCCCGGCACGCCGTTGCGGGCGCCGAACTCCTCGGCCTGGTCCTCGCCCATGTACCGCGCGGCGATACGGGTGGCCCAGTGCCGCATCTCCTCCAGATCCTCCGACAGCCGGGCCCGTCCCTGGAGCACCACGAAGTCGAAGGGCGGCCGGTCGTCGTCCACACACAGGGCCACCCGGCCGTCGCGCGCCAGATTGCGACCCTTCACCGTCTCCTTGCCGGTGTTGAACACCAGATCGTCCCCGTCCAGCAGGAACCAGATCGGCGCCACATGCGGACTGCCGTCCGCGCGCACGGTCGACAACTTGCCCGTCCGGGTGCCCGCCGAGACGAACGCCCGCCATTCCTCATCGGTCATCTTCTCTGCCATGCCCCCATCCTCCTTGCCCGCAGCACGGACGTGGGGAAGGCTGGCGGGCAGATCCCCCGGCCAGGGGGGAGCCACCGCAGACGGGGACGATCAGGGGGAGAGCGGACCATGGGGCAGAACCAGGGACTCGGCTGGCTGCTGGACGACCTGACCGGACGCGTCGAACACGTACGGCATGCGCTCGTCCTGTCCAACGACGGGCTGGTGACCGGGGCGAGTACCGGACTGCGACGCGAGGACGCCGAACACCTCGCCGCCGTCTCCTCCGGACTGCACAGCCTGGCCAAGGGCTCGGGCCGCCACTTCGGCGCCGGTCAGGTGCGGCAGACGATGGTCGAGTTCGACGACGCGGTGCTGTTCGTCACGGCGGCCGGCACGGGCAGCTGCCTCTGTGTCCTCAGCGGCGCGGACGCCGACATCGGACAGATCGCCTACGAGATGACGCTGCTCGTGAACCGCGTCGGCGAGCACCTCGACGTCGATGCCCGGCAGCCACCGACACAGCTGTGACCAGGCACTTCTGAGCCCATGGCAGGGTTTTCCACAGGCTCACCGCGGAACCCCCGCCGCGGCTACCGTGATCTGTGCGAGGTCGGCGCGCACGGCGCCGGCCGGCACACTCCACGGGGGAGAAGCCCATGTCCGGCACCACAGTCATCCACCAGTCCGCGCACGAACCGGCCCTGACACCCGGCCGCGCGGCCCGCGAGATCGGCCTGCGGCGCGCCGAGTTCGACCTCGCCGTCCACCTCGGCCGGATCCGCACCGTCCCCGACGAAGGGGGAGGCGGCCGTCGCCGGGTCGCCCGCGCCGAGATCGAGCGGATCCGGGCGCAGGAAGGCTTCCCCGAGGCGCTGCGGGACAGCGTCCGCACCGTCGGCACCAGCGAGGCCGCCGCCCTGATGGAGGTGACGGCGGCGCGCTTCACCCGCCTGGCCCGGCTGGGGCTGCTGACGCCGGTCACCTTCTACCTCAACCGCTACCGGGCCGTCGTCTGGCTCTATCTGGCCGAGGAGGCACGCCGGTTCGCGGCCGACGAGCGCAACACCGCGCTGCTGACGGGCCGTACACCCGAGAATCTCCGTCGGCAGCTGGCCGACGGACTGGACCTGCGGCCCCGCAACTGGCGGAGCCGGCGGCTCGGCCTCCTGCTCCACCGCGTGGACGACCCGTGGGCCCGCGCCGCGGCCGTGGCGGCCCTGCTCGACCCGGACGAGGTCGCGGACGTCGTCCGGGATCCCGGCGAGCGCGCCCGACTGGACCGGTTCCGGCCCCTGCCGCGGTCGCACGGGGCGCCGGGGTCCCCGGCCGCACTGCTCGCCGCGGGCATCGAGACGGCGTCCGACACGGACGAGATCGACCTGCTCCGCGCGGATCTGGCCCACGCGATGGACACCGCCCGCGGCCGGCTCCCGGAGCCTCCGACGCCACCGTCACCGCCGGCACCCCGAGCGGTCTGCGCGCAGGCCCCCGCCCCCGTAGCGCGTGACCACCCGCGGCGGCTCCAGGCCCTCGTCGGTCGACTCCGGCGCAGAGGACGGCGCGCGGGCGGCTGAGCCGCCTACAGGGCCCGGAACAGTCCCTCCTGGACGACCGACACCAGCAGGCGCCCCTCCGTGTCGTAGATCCGCCCGCGGGCCAGCCCGCGGCCACCGGTGGCGATCGGCGACTCCTGGTCGTACAGGAACCACTCGTCCGCGCGGAACGGCCGGTGGAACCACATGGCGTGGTCCAGGGAGGCCATGTCGAAGCCCCGCGGACCCCAGAGAGGTTCCACCGGCAGGCGGACGGCGTCCAGGAGGGTCATGTCGCTCGCGTAGGTGAGCGCGCAGGTGTGGACGAGGGGGTCGTCGCCGAGCGGTCCGACGGCCCGCATCCAGACGGCGCTGCGCGGCTCGGCTCCGTGGACCTCCTCGGCGCTCCAGCGCAGCCGGTCGACGTAGCGGATGTCGAAGGGCTGGCGGCGCGCCATCCGCTCCAACTGCTCCGGCATCACGCCCAGATGCTCCTTGACCTCGTCGGCGACCGTGGGCAGCGACTCGGGGTCCGGGACCTTGCGGGCCGGCGGCAGCTGATGTTCGAACGTGCCCTGCTCGGGCTTGTGGAAGGAGGCGGTGAGATTGAAGATCGTGCGGCCCTGCTGCACCGCGGTGACCCGGCGGGTGGTGAAGGAGCGCCCGTCGCGCACCCGCTCGACCTGGTACACGATCGGCACGCCCGGGCGGCCCGGGCGCAGGAAGTACGCGTGCAGCGAGTGCACCGGGCGGTCGCCCTCGGTGGTGCGGCCCGCCGCCACCAGCGCCTGGCCGGCCACCTGCCCGCCGAAGACCCGCTGCAGCGACTCCTCGGGGCTGCGTCCGCGGAAGATGTCGACCTCGATCTGCTCGAGGTCGAGCAGCGCCACGAGGCTCTCGGCGGGATTCGTCATCGGCGGTTCTCTCCCCTGCTCACAGCTGGCCGACGTGGGTCACACGAACGACCGCCCGGCCCTCCGCGTCGGAGGCCGTCAGGTCGACCTCCGCGCTGATGCCCCAGTCGTGGTCGTCGTTCGGGTCGTCGAAGATCTGCCGCACCCGCCACAGGGCGTTCTTCGGCTCCTCCTCGATCACCAGCAGCTTGGGGCCGCGGGCGTCGGGCCCGGTGCCCAGGTCGTCGTACTCGTCCCAGTAGGCGTCCATGGCCTCGCCCCAGGCGTCGGCGTCCCAGCCGGCCTCGGCGTCCAGCTCGCCCAGCTCCTCCACCTGGTCGAGGGCGGCCAGCTCGACCCGGCGGAAGAGGGCGTTGCGGACCAGCACCCGGAAGGCGCGCGCGTTGGCGGTGACCGGCCGCACCTGGTCGGCCTTCTCCTGCGCTTCCTCCGCGGTCATCTCCTCCGGGTTCGCGAGCTGCTCCCATTCGTCCAGCAGGCTGGAGTCGACCTGGCGCACCATCTCGCCCAGCCACTCGATGAGGTCCTGGAGGTCGTCGGACTTCAGGTCGTCGGGGACGGTGTGGTCCAGCGTCTTGTAGGCGCCGGCCAGGTAGCGCAGCACGATTCCCTCGGTGCGGGCCAGTTCGTAGTGCGAGACCAGCTCCGTGAAGGTCAGCGCGCGTTCGTACATGTCGCGGATGACGGACTTCGGGGAGAGCGGGTGGTCGCCGACCCAGGGGTGGCTCCTGCGGTAGGTGTCGTAGGCGTGGAAGAGCAGCTCCTCCAGCGGCTTCGGGTAGGTGACGTCCTGGAGGCGCTCCATGCGCTCCTCGTACTCGACGCCGTCCGCCTTCATCGCGGCCACGGCCTCGCCGCGCGCCTTGTTCTGCTGGGCGGCGAGGATCTGCCGCGGGTCGTCCAGTGTGGACTCCACGACGGACACCATGTCCAGCGCGTAGGAGGGCGATTCGGGGTCCAGCAGCTCGAACGCGGCCAGGGCGAAGGTGGACAGCGGTTGGTTCAGCGCGAAGTCGTGCTGGAGGTCCACGGTGAGGCGGACGATGCGCCCCTGCGCGTCCGGCTGGTCGAGCTTCTCCACGATGCCGCCGTCAAGGAGCGAGCGGTAGATCGCGATCGCCCGCCGGATGTGCCGGAGCTGCTGGCGGCGCGGCTCGTGGTTGTCCTCCAGAAGGCGCCGCATCGCCTCGAAGGCGTTGCCGGGCCGGGCGATGACCGAGAGCAGCATCGTGTGCGTCACCCGGAAGCGGGACGTCAGCGGCTCCGGCTCGGAGGCGATGAGCTTGTCGAAGGTGCTCTCCGACCAGGCGACGAAGCCCTCCGGTGCCTTCTTGCGGACCACCTTGCGCCGCTTCTTGGGGTCGTCGCCCGCCTTGGCGAGCGCCTTCTCGTTCTCGACGACGTGCTCCGGGGCCTGGGCGACGACGAAGCCCTCGGTGTCGAAGCCCGCCCGGCCGGCACGCCCGGCGATCTGGTGGAACTCGCGGGCCCGCAGGGTGCGCACCCGGGTGCCGTCGTACTTGGTCAGCGCGGTGAACAGCACGGTGCGGATGGGGACGTTGACCCCCACGCCGAGCGTGTCGGTGCCGCAGATCACCTTCAGCAGTCCGGCCTGGGCGAGCTTCTCCACCAGCCGCCGGTACTTGGGCAGCATGCCGGCGTGGTGCACCCCGATGCCGTGCCGGACGTAGCGGGAGAGGTTGCGGCCGAACTTCGTGGTGAAGCGGAAGTTGCCGATGAGGTCGGAGATCCGCTCCTTCTCCTCGCGCGTGCACATGTTGATGCTCATCAGCGCCTGTGCCCGCTCCACGGCCTGCGCCTGCGTGAAGTGCACGATGTAGACGGGCGCCTGCCGGACGTCGAGCAGGTCGGTGAGCGTCTCGGTCAGCGGTGTGTAGCGGTACTCGTAGGACAACGGCACCGGGCGGGTGGCCGAGCGGACCACCGAGGTGGGGCGGCCGGTGCGGCGTGTGAGGTCCTTCTCGAAGAACGCGACGTCACCGAGGGTGGCCGACATCAGGACGAACTGCGCCTGCTCCAGTTCGAGCAGCGGAATCTGCCAGGCCCAGCCCCGGTCGCCCTCCGCGTAGAAGTGGAACTCGTCCATGACGACCTGGCCCACGTCCGCCTGCGCACCGTCCCGCAGCGCGATCGACGCCAGCACCTCGGCGGTGCAGCAGATGACCGGCGCGTCGGAGTTCACGGACGCGTCGCCGGTCAGCATGCCGACGTTCTCGGTGCCGAAGATCTTGCACAGCTCGAAGAACTTCTCCGACACCAGGGCCTTGATCGGCGCGGTGTAGAAGGTGACCTCGTCCCGGGCCAGGGCGGCGAAGTGCGCGGCTGCCGCGATCATGCTCTTGCCGGAGCCGGTCGGCGTCGAGACGATCACGTTGGCGCCGGAGACCACCTCGATCAGCGCCTCCTCCTGGTGGGGGTAGAGCGTGAGACCGCGCTCCACCGCCCAGGACTCGAAGGCTTCGTACAGGGCGTCGGGGTCGGCCGTCGGCGGCAGCTGGTCGATGAGGGTCACGCCCCCATCTTGCCTGGCCCGGACCGCCAGGGGGGAATCGGATGCCCGTCCGAAGATCACGAACGTTACGCTGGGCCGCCGGCGCCGCACCCGCGGACCGGGACGACGACCGGAACAACTGGACAGCGGCACACGAGGAATGGGGCGGGCAACGGCGATGATGGGACCAGCGCACTCACTGTCGGGCGCCGCGGCCTGGCTCGGCGTCGGGGCGGCGGCTGCCGCCGCGGGGTACCCGATGCCCTGGCCGGTGGTGCTCGTCGGAGCCCTGATCTGCGCCGGCGCCGCGCTCGCCCCGGACCTGGACCACAAGGCGGCCACCATCTCCCGGGCCTTCGGACCGCTCTCTCGCGGCGTGTGCGAGATCGTCGACAAGCTGTCGTACGCGGTCTACAAGGCCACGAAGAAGCAGGGCGACCCGCGTCGTTCCGGCGGCCACCGCACACTGACCCACACCTGGCTGTGGGCGGTCCTGATCGGCTCCGGCAGCTCCGCGCTGGCCGTCTTCGGAGGTCGCTGGGCGGTCCTGTCGATCCTCTTCATACACATGGTGCTGGCCATCGAGGGCCTGCTGTGGCGGGCGGCCCGCGGATCGAGCAGCGACGTGCTGGTCTGGCTGCTGGCCGCGACCAGCTCGTGGATCGTCGGCGGCATGCTGGACGAGCCGGGGGGCGGCGCGCACTGGCTGTTCACCGAGCCGGGCCAGGGCTATCTGTGGCTGGGGCTGCCGATCGTGCTCGGCGCCCTGGTGCACGACATCGGGGACGCGCTGACCGTCTCGGGCTGCCCGATACTCTGGCCGATACCGCTGGGCCGCAAGCGCTGGTACCCCGTCGGCCCGCCGAAGGCCATGCGCTTCCGGGCGGGCAGCTGGGTGGAGCTGAAGCTGCTGATGCCGGCCTTCATGCTGGCCGGCGGGGTCGGCTGCGCGGCGGCCCTCGGGTTCATCTAGGAAGCCCCCTCAGCCTCCTCAGCGCCCTTGGCCCATTCAGCCTCGCACCTTCCTCAGGCCGTGCCGCCGGCACCCCCGCCCTCGCCGCCGTAGCGCCGCTCGAAGCGGGCGACGCGGCCCTCGGAATCGACCGTCCGGGCCTTGCCGGTGTAGAAGGGGTGGCTCTCCGAGGAGATCTCCACGTCCACCACCGGGTAGCTCTCGCCGTCGTCCCAGGCGATCGTCTCGTCGCTGGTCGCGGTGGACCGGGTGAGGAAGGCGTACCCCGCGGCGCGGTCGCGGAAGACGACGGGGCGGTAGTCGGGGTGCTTGTCCTGCTGCATGGCTGCTCCTCGTGGGGGGCGGTTCGAAACGGCAGGGCCCGGCCGCGGGCGGCGGGTTCAGCGGAGCGGGGAGTCGTCGTCGACGACGTGCATCGCGGCCTCCTCCGCGGAGGCGGCGGCGCCGTCGATGCCCACGTCCGTGGCGACCAGCGCGGCCTCGTCGTCCTCGTGCGCCCCCTCGTCGGGGGCCACAAGGCGGCCGGAGCGGTCGCCGCCGACCTCCTCGTCCAGCAGCTCTCCGTCGGTGCCCTCGGCGTCGCCGAGGCCGTCACCGTCGGGGGCGATCAGGTCGGGGCGCTCCTCGGCGAGCCGCTGCTCCAGCGTCTCGCCCCGGTGCCGCTCCTCGGCCGTCACCCCGTCGTGCTCGACCGCCCAGGGGCGTTCCGGAGGGGACCAGCCCCGGTCGAGCGGGTCGTCGACACCGTCGTACTCGAGGGTGTCCTCCCCGTCGAGCAGGCCGGTGTCCTCCCTCTGCTCCGAACCGTCGGGCTGGTAGACGTCGTCTCCCCAACCGTCGGCGCTGTTCACGGATACCTCCAGGGGGTGGGGACGGGCCCTGCCTCGCCGAGGGCCACGGCGGGCCGCCGCCGCGCGGGGCACCGGCCGCACCCCGCGCCGTACCGCACGGATCCCGGGCCTTCCCCGAGCCGGTGCCTCCTCCAGCCTTCCACCCCGCTTCGGGACCGCGCAACGGCACGCACCCGCCCCGGTGACCCACCGGCTCCGTCAGCCGTGCCAGGACCGCCACAGCGCCGCGTACGCGCCGTCCGCCGCGACCAGCGCGTCGTGACCGCCCAGCTCGCTGATCCGGCCGTTCTCCACCACGGCGATGACGTCGGCGTCGTGGGCGGTGTGCAGCCGGTGCGCGATGGCGATCACCGTGCGGCCGTCCAGGACCCGGGCCAGGGAGCGCTCGAGGTGCCGGGCGGCCCGCGGGTCGAGCAGGGAGGTCGCCTCGTCCAGGACCAGCGTGTGCGGGTCCGCGAGGACCAGCCGGGCCAGCGCGATCTGCTGGGCCTGCGCGGGGGTGAGCGCGGTGCCGCCCGAGCCCACCTCGGTGTCCAGGCCGTCGTCGAGCGCGCGGGCCCAGCCGTCCGCGTCGACCGCCGCGAGCGCCGCCCACAGCTCGGGGTCGTCGGCGCCGGAGCGGGCGAGGCGGAGGTTGTCGCGCAGGGAGCCCACGAAGACGTGGTGCTCCTGGTTGACGAGGGCCACGTGGGAGCGGACCCGTTCGGCGGGCATCCGGGACAGTTCCGCGCCGCCCAGCGTGATCCGGCCGTCCCGGGGCCCGTAGATGCCGGCCAGCAGCCGGCCGAGCGTGGACTTGCCCGCGCCCGAGGGACCGACCAGGGCGAGCCGGGTCCCGGGTGGGACCTCCAGCGACACCTTGCGCAGGACGTCCACGCCCTCCAGGTAGCCGAAGTGCACCCGGTCGGCGTGCACGTGCCGGCCCTCGGGCACGACCGACGCGTCACCGGCGTCCGGCTCGATGTCCCGCACCCCCACCAGACGGGCCAGCGACACCTGCGCCACCTGGAGCTCGTCGTACCAGCGCAGGATCAGGCCGACCGGGTCGACGAGCATCTGCGCGATCAGCGCGGCGGTGGTCAGCCGGCCGACCGAGATCCAGCCGTGCAGCACGAACACCCCGCCGATGACGAGGATGGAGGCGAGCACCGTCACATGGGTGATGTTGATGACCGGGAAGAGCACCGAGCGCAGCCACAGGGTGTACCGCTCCCACGCCGTCCACTCCCGCACCCGGCGCTCCGACAGCTCGATGCGGCGGTCCGCCAGGCGGTGCGCCTCGACGGTGCGCCCGGCGTCCACGGTCTCGGCGAGCGCGGCGGCCACGGCCGCGTACCCGGCGGCCTCCGAGCGGTAGGCGGCGGGCGCCCGCCGGAAGTACCAGCGGCAGCCGACCACGAGCAGCGGCACCGCGAGCAGCACCGCGGGCGCGAGCGGCGGCGCCGTGACGACGAGACCGCCGAGCAGCAGCACCACCCACACCACGCCGATGGACAGCTGGGGCACGGCCTCGCGCATGGCGTTGCCGAGCCGGTCGATGTCCGTGGTGATGCGGGAGAGCAGGTCGCCGGTGCCGGCCCGCTCGAGGACGCCGGGCGGCAGGGCGACCGACCGCACGAGGAAGTCCTCGCGCAGGTCGGCCAGCATCCGCTCGCCGAGCACGGCGCCGCGCAGCCGTACCTGGAGCACAAACGCGGCCTGGACGAGGAGGGCGATCAGGAAGAGCGTCACCGTGAGCCCCAGGTGCAGCTCACCGGCGTCGTCCGAGACCCGTTCCACGAGTCCGCCCAGCAGGTAGGGGCCGGCCATGGAGGCGAGGACCGCGACGGTGTTCACGGCGACGAGCAGCAGGAACGCCCGCCGGTGCCGGCGCAGCAGCTCGACCGCGTATCCGCGCACGGTCGCCGGGGCGCCGACGGGCAGCGTGCTCGCGGTGGTCGGGGCCGCCGGGTCGTACGAGGGCGGGGCCACGCCGATCATGCGGTCTCCTCGATCTCTTCCCGTCGGTGCGGCAGGCCGTCACCGGGTGTCAGGGCGGCTTCGGGAACCGGTGCCCGGCCGAGAGCCGGGTCCTGGCCGGGAACCGGCGCCTCGTCGGGCTCGCGGGTCACCACGGCCCGGTATCGCGGCTCCTCCCGCAGCAGCCGGCGGTGGGGCCCGGCCGCCGTGACCGTGCCCCCGTGCAGGAACACCACCCGGTCCGCGCGGTCGAGCAGCAGCGGGGAGGAGGTGAACACCACCGTCGTCCGGCCCGACCGCAGGTCCCGCACGCCCTGCGCGATCCGGGCCTCGGTGTGCGAGTCCACGGCCGAGGTCGGTTCGTCCAGGACGAGCACCTCCGGGTCCGTGACCAGGGAGCGGGCCAGCGCGAGCCGCTGGCGCTGGCCGCCCGAGAGCGAGCGGCCCCGTTCGGTGACGCGGGCGTCCATCGGGTCGCCGGCGCCCGCCGACCCCTGCGAGAGCGCGGCCAGCACGTCCGCGCACTGGGCCGCGGCGAGCGCCTCGTCGGCGCCGACCCGCCCGGAGGCCGGCACGTCGAGCAGCTCCCGCAGGGTGCCGGACAGCAGCACCGGGTCCTTGTCCTGCACCAGCACGGAGGAGCGGGCGGAGGCGAGCGGCAGCTCGTCCAGCGGGACGCCGCCCAGCAGGACCGAGTCGTCGGCCTCCGCGGGGTGCCCGCCTAGCCGCTCCGCCAGCCGGCCCGCCGCGTCGGGGTCGCCGCACACCACGGCGGTGAGCAGCCCGGCGGGGGCCAGCAGGCCGGTCGCCGGATCGCGCACGTCCCCGGTGGGGGCGGCGGCCGGGCGCGACCCACCGGTTTCCGTGCCCCGCTCGAGCGCCAGCACACCGGCGGCCCGCCTGGCGGAGGGCCGGGAGAAGGAGTACGCCATGGCGATCTCCTCGAAGTGCCGCAACGGGTAGGTCAGGATCATCACGGAGCTGTAGACGGTGACGAGTTCGCCGACGCCGATCCGGCCCTCGCGGGCCAGCCCGATGCCGTGCCAGACCACCGCGACGAGCAGCAGCCCGGGCAGCAGCACCTGGACCGCGGAGATCACCGACCACATCCGGGCGCTGCGCACGGCGGCGTGGCGCACCGCCTGGGAGGCGTCGCGGTACCGGTCGAGGAAGAGGTCCTCGCCGCCGATCCCGCGCAGCACGCGCAGCCCGGCCACGGTGTCCGAGGCCAGCTCGGTGGCCCGGCCGGCCTTCGCCCGCTGCACGTCCGCCCGCCGGGTGGCCCGCGGGAGCAGCGGCAGCACCGCCAGGGCCAGCACCGGCAGGCCCACCGCCACGAGCAGGCCCAGCGCGGGCTGGTAGACGACCAGGCCCACGCAGACCAGCACGACGGTGACCGCGGCGGCGGTGAAGCGGGAGAGCGCCTCCACGAACCAGCCGATCTTCTCCACGTCGCCGGTGGAGACCGCCACGACCTCGCCGGCCGCCACCCGGCGGGTCAGCGCCGCGCCGAGCAGCGCGGTGCGGCGGGCCAGCAGTTGCTGGACGCGGGCCGCGGCGGTGATCCAGTTGGTGACGGCCGCGCGGTGCAGGAAGGTGTCGCCGAGCGCGATGCCGACGCCGGCCGCCACCAGCAGGCCGCCCGCGAGGGCGAGGCGGGCGCCGGAGCGGTCGACGACGGCCTGCACGGCGGTCCCGACGCAGAAGGGCAGCGCGCAGACGGCGGCGAAGTGCAGCAGGCCCCAGGCCAGCGCCTTGAGCTGGCCACCCAGCTGGTTCCGGAACAGCCACCACAGGAAGCGGGGGCCCGAGCGCGCGTCCGGCACGCCCGGGTCGGGATACGGAAGGTCTTGGATCTGCATGACGTCCCAGTGGCTCGGGGTGGCTCGTGTCAGGAGGGGCCGCAGGAGGCGGCGTCGAGAAAGCGGGAAGCCGTGCAAGGTTCCCGTCGGGGCCGCCCGCGATCAAACGGTTTTCCCCGCAGTCGCACACAACAGGCCGCCGCGGCGTCCCGCGACGCGGATGCGAGTATGGACGGATGCGCAGTGACATCGGACGGCGCACGGCCCTCACGGCCGTGGCAATCGGGACGCTGTCGGCGGTGCTGGCCGGCTGCGGCGGCTCGGCGGATCAGCGGACGGACGACAACGCGGCCCGGAAACAGGCGGGTTCGACGGTGGCGAGCACGCCACCGGCCGACTCGCGGCAGATCCCGGGCGTCGGCGACCGGCTCCGGGGCCGGATCCCCGCCGAGTCCCGTCAGGTCGTCGCGGTCTACGGGAAGGGCAAGGACTCCGCCGACTCCACGGTGGTGCTCTACACGAAGCGGGGCTCCGTCTGGCACCGGGAGCGCGAGTGGGCCGCGCACAACGGCAAGAAGGGGTGGACGACCGACCACCACGAGAACGACCGGCGCAGCCCCGTCGGCGTCTTCACGCTCAGCGACGCGGGCGGTGCCCTCCCCGACCCGGCCCCGGCGTCGGCCTCCGGCGCCCGGCTGCCGTACACCCGGTCCGCGTCCATCGCGGCCCCGCGCTGGTGGGCGAAGCCGTACTGGCACGACTTCGACTACGTCATCGCCATCGACTACAACCGGGTCAAGGGCACCCCGCCCAACGATCCCACCCGGCCCGAGGGCTCGTCCAAGGGCGGCAGCATCTGGCTGCACATGGACCACGGCAGCGGCACCTCGGCCTGCGTCAGCCTGCCCAAGGCGGGGATGGAGCACCTGCTGCGCACGCTGGAGCCGAAGCAGCACCCCGTGGTGGTCATGGGCGACCAGGCGGACCTCAGGGCCTGACGGGCTTGACGGGCTTGACGGGTCTGCCGCCCTCGTCGCCCTCCCGTTCGGAGCCCGGTCCGTCGAGCAGCGCGTCGAGCAGCCCGCCCAGCGCGGCGCGCTGCTCGTCCGTCAGCGGGGCGAGGATCTCCGCGGCGGCGGCCCGGCGGGCGCCGTGCAGTTCGCGCAGGGCCGCGCGCCCGTCCTCGGTCAGCTCGACCCGGATGACCCGGCGATTGGCCGGATCCGGGGCGCGGCGCGCCATCCCGGCCGCCTCGAGACCGTCGACCAGGGTGGTCACCGCCCGCGGTACGACCTCCAGGCGTTCGGCCAGATCGGCCATCCGGGGCGGCTCGCCGTAGTGCGCCAGCGTGCGCAGCAGCCGCGACTGCGCCGGGGTGATGCCGAGGTCGCTGTGCTGGAGGTGGCGTTTCTGGATCCGGAAGACCCGGCGGGTCAGCCGCAGCAACTGCTCGGCGAGCAGGCCGTCGGGATCGGGGGCGGTCATGCGGGAACAATATCAGCGCGGCGTTCATTGTGAGCATAGGTAACAATGAGCTAGGGTCCGCAAGGCCGCGTGCATCCCACGGCGGCCCCCGGAGCGAACCCCGAGTCCCCGAACCCCCGTAGGAGCCCATGCATCCCGAACGAGAACCCGTCTGGACCCCCACTGCAACCGCCGGAGGGCAGTCCGCAGGCACCGAGGAACATGCCCACCAGGCAGGCACCGAGGAACAGCCCCACCAGGTGCGCCGCATCCTGCGGCTGTTCCGCCCCTACCGAGGCCGCCTCCTCGTCGTCGGCCTGCTCGTCGGCGCCGCGTCGCTGGTCACCGTCGTCACCCCCTTCCTGCTGCGCGAGATCCTCGACACGGCGATCCCCGAGGGCCGGACCGGCCTGCTGAGCCTGCTCGCGCTCGGCATGATCGCCGGGGCCGTCCTCACCAGCGTCTTCGGCGTGCTCCAGACGCTGATCTCCACGACCGTCGGCCAGCGCGTCATGCACGACCTGCGCACCGCCGTCTACGGCCGCCTCCAGCGCATGTCGCTGGCCTTCTTCACCCGCACCCGCACCGGCGAGGTGCAGTCCCGCATCGCCAACGACATCGGCGGCATGCAGGCCACCGTCACCTCCACCGCCACCTCCCTGGTCTCCAACCTGACCAGCGTCGTCGCCACGGTGGCCGCGATGGTGGTCCTGGACTGGCGGCTGACGGTCGTCTCCCTCCTGCTGCTGCCGGTCTTCGTATGGATCAGCCGCCGCGTCGGCCAGGAGCGCCGGAAGATCACCACGCAGCGCCAGAAGCAGATGGCCGCGATGGCGGCCACGGTCACCGAGTCGCTCTCGGTCAGCGGCATCCTGCTCGGCCGCACCATGGGCCGCTCCGACTCCCTCACCAGCACCTTCGCCGACGAGTCCGACCGGCTTGTGGACCTGGAGGTCCGCTCCAACATGGCGGGCCGCTGGCGGATGGCGGTCATCACCATCGTCATGGCGGCCATGCCGGCCGTCATCTACTGGACCGCCGGCATCGCCCTCGACCTCGGCGGCCCGGACGTCTCCCTGGGCACGATCGTCGCCTTCGTCTCCCTCCAGCAGGGCCTGTTCCGGCCGAGCGTGAGCCTGCTGTCGACCGGCGTCCAGATCCAGTCCTCGCTCGCGCTCTTCCAGCGCATCTTCGAGTACCTGGACCTGCCGATCGACATCACCGAGCGCGCCGAACCGGTCCACCTCGACCAGGTCAAGGGGGAGGTCCGCTTCGAGGACGTGGAGTTCCGCTACGACGCCGCGAGCGGTCCGATCCTCGACGGCGTCGACCTCACCGTCCCGGCCGGCAGCAGCCTGGCCGTGGTCGGTCCGACCGGCGCGGGCAAGTCCACGCTCGGCTACCTGGTGCCGCGGCTGTACGACGTGACCGGCGGCCGGGTCACCCTCGACGGCTTCGACGTGCGCGACCTCGACTTCGACACGCTGGCCCGCGCGGTCGGCGTCGTCTCGCAGGAGACGTACCTCTTCCACGCCTCCGTCGCGGAGAACCTGCGCTTCGCCAAGCCGGACGCCACTGACGCCGAGCTGGTCGCGGCGGCGCGGGCGGCGCAGATCCACGAGCACATCGCCGGCCTGCCCGACGGCTACGACACCGTCGTCGGCGAGCGCGGACACCGCTTCTCCGGCGGTGAGAAGCAGCGCCTGGCCATCGCGCGCACCATCCTGCGCGACCCGCCGGTCCTCGTCCTGGACGAGGCGACCAGCGCCCTGGACACCCGTACCGAGGCCGCCGTGCAGGACGCCCTCGACGCCCTCTCCGCCGACCGCACCACGATCACCATCGCGCACCGCCTGTCGACCGTCCGGGACGCCGACCAGATCGTCGTCCTCGACGCCGGCCGCCCGGCCGAACGCGGCACGCACGAGGAACTGCTGGCGCTCGACGGGCGCTACGCCGCCCTGGTGCGCCGGGACGGCCGACTGGAGCCGACAAGCTGACGATATGCCGGGTTTGCGGCCTTTCGGGGGTTACCGTGCCCGCATGCAGATGAACACTCCGCGACGGAGCCCGAGGAGCAGCCGGACAGCGCGGGACGGCCGGCCCGCGAGGAGCGGCCGGACCGCCGGGAACACCGGCGCCACCCCGGCTCGCACGGGCGCCACCCCGATCCGCAAGGGCACCACCGGGAACGGCGGCGCGCCGGGCCCCGCGGCCACCGTCCGCCTGACCCGCCGGGGGCGCGTCGCCCTGATCGTGGCCGGGGCCGTGGTGGCCGGGACGGCCGTGGCGGTGCCGCTGCTGACGATGGGCGACGACGAGCCGTCCCGCCCCACCTCCCTGGTGATCCCGGAGGGGCGACGCGCGGTCCAGGTGTACGAGGCCGTCGACAAGGCGCTCGCCCTGCCGCCTGGCACCACGAAGAAGTCCCTGGCCAGGGCCGACCTGAAGCTGCCGAACGACGCCGAGGGCAACCCGGAGGGCTACCTCTTCCCGGCGACCTACCCGCTCGGCGACAAGCCGACCCCGGAGGGCCTGCTGGCGGCGATGGTCGACACGGCGAACCGCCGCTTCAACGGCGCGCCGACGGCGGCCGGTGCCCAGCGCAACGCGCTCAACGTCTACCAGGCCGTCACCATCGCGAGCATCGTCCAGGCGGAGGCCGCCGGCCAGGAGGACATGGGCAAGGTGGCCCGGGTGGTCTTCAACCGCCTGGAGCGGGGCATGCCGCTCCAGATGGACTCCACCATCAACTACGCGCTGAACCGCTCCACGCTCGCGACCACCGCCAAGGACACCCGCATCGACAGCCCCTACAACTCCTACCAGCGCATGGGGCTGCCGCCGACCCCCATCGACAACCCGGGCGAGCAGGCGATGCGCGCGGCGATCGACCCGACCCCCGGCGACTGGCTGTACTTCGTCACGGTCAAGCCCGGCGACACCCGCTTCACCGCCGACTACGCCGAACACCAGCGCAACGTGGCCGAGTTCACCCGCAACCAGCGGGCCGCCGCCGGCGCCCCGGGGGCGCGGGAGGACTGACCCGGTGCCGCGCGGGCGGGCCTCAGGCGGCGACGGGCTCCCCGCCCGCCAGCAGCCGCCGGATGTCCCGCACGGCCGCACGGCCCGCCCGGTTGGCCCCGATGGTGCTGGCCGAGGGGCCGTAGCCGACGAGATGGACGCGCGGATCGGCCACCGCCCGCGTGCCGTCGAGCCGGATCCCGCCGCCGGGCTCCCGCAGCCGCAGCGGCCGCAGATGGTCGACGGCGGGCCGGAAGCCGGTCGCCCAGAGGATGGTGTCGGCGGCCACCCGCCGGCCGTCCCGCCACGCCACGCCGTCCGGCTCGATCCGGTCGAACACCGGCAGCCGGTCCAGGACCCCGGAGGCCAGCCCCGCCCGGATCGCGTCGTTCAGCGGCAGCCCGGTCACCGACACCACGCTGCGCGGCGGCAGCCCCTGCCGCACCCGCTCCTCCACCAGCGCCACCGCGGCCCGCCCCGCGTCCTCGTCGAAGGGCCCCTCCCGGAAGACGGGTGGCCGCCTGGTCACCCAGGTGGTCTCCGCCGCGTACGGGGCGATCTCCAGCAGATGCTGCGTCCCCGAGGCGCCCCCGCCCACCACGACGACCCGCCGCCCGGCGAACGCCTCGGGCCCCGGATACCGCGCGGTGTGCAACTGCCACCCCTCGAACGTCTCCTGCCCCGGGTAGCGCGGCCAGAAGGGCCGGTCCCAGGTGCCGGTGGCGTTGATCACCGCGCGCGCCGACCAGATGCCGGCCGACGTCTCCAGCAGCAGCCGCCCGCCGTCCCCCTCGCGCACCGCGCGCACGTCCACGGGCCGGCGCACCCGCAGGTCGAAGGCCCGCTCGTACGCCGCGAAGTACCCGGCGACCACCTCCGCGGACGGCCGCGCCGGATCCGTGCCGGTCAGCTCCATGCCCGGCAGCGCGTGCATCCCGTGCACCTTGCCGTACGTCAGGGACGGCCAGCGGAACTGCCAGGCGCCGCCCGGACCGGGGGAGTGGTCGAGGACGACGAAGTCCCGGCCGGGCTCGAACCCGGCGCGCCGCAGGTGGTAGGCGCCGGCCAGACCCGCCTGACCGGCCCCGATGACGACGACCTCGACCTCGCGTACTTCGCGTGCAGTGCTCACGCACCCACCAACCGCGCCGCCGCCCGCCCTCTTCCCGGTTCGGGCGCCCCGAGTGGGTGAGGATGAGGGCATGCCCGATGCCTTCACCACCCGAGTCCTGAACCTCGCCACCGGCTCCTCCGAGCGGGTGGCCGACATCACCGGCGACTGCGAGTCGTTCCTGCGTGAGGTCGCGCCCGGCCGCGACGGCCTGCTGAACGTCTTCGTGCCGCACGCCACCGCCGGAATCGCGGTCATCGAGACCGGCGCCGGCAGCGACGACGACCTGCTGGCCACCCTGCACACCCTGCTCCCCGCCGACGACCGCTGGCAGCACCGTCACGGCACCCCCGGCCACGGCCGCGACCACGTCCTCCCGGCCCTCGTCCCCCCGCACGCCACGCTGCCGGTGGTGGCCGGCCGACTGGAACTGGGGACCTGGCAGTCGGTGTGCCTGGTGGACACCAACAAGGACAACCCGGAGCGGACGGTGCGGCTGAGCTTCCTGGGGTGAGCCCGGGGTGGCCGCGGCCGTCGTGAGTGTGTCCGGCGAGGCCGGGCCGTCGTTCAGACCGTCTCCCGCGGCTTCGGGTCGGGGATCTCCCGGGGGTCGAACGCGGGAAGGTTGCGGACCGGGACGATGGCCAGCGCGCTGACCGCGGCGAAGGCGAGGAGGCCGATCTTCAGGGCGCGCAGGCGGGCGTCGGAGTTGATGCGGACGGCGTCGTCGATCTGCTCGGGGGTCGCGCTGGTCGACCGGAGGGCCGCGCGCAGGTCGTCGTTGCTGACGAAGTTGACGTTGTCCAGGCCCGAGTCCCTGCGCAGGGACTCGGGCAGGGACGAGGAGGCCATGTTGGCCGCGAAGACCAGGCCCAGGACGCCGACCAGCATCGCCCCGGCCAGGGCCGTCCCCACCGCGGAGGCGAGGTTCTGCGTCGTGCCGCGCAGGGAGCCGACGTCGCCGGCCAGGTGCTTGGGCGAACTGGTGACGAGCACGTTGAACAGCAGGGTCACCAACGCGCCCTGCCCCGCCCCGAAGACGATCAGGCCCACGATCGTGGCGACGGTCTCCCAGTTGTTGGTCACGACGAACGCCAGCCAGACGAGGGCCGCCGTGGTGAGGAGGAAGGAGGTGAGGGCGATGGTCCGCGGAGAGAAGCGCTTGTAGAAGCGGACCACCACCATCGCGGCGACGAAGACCGTCAGGTTGAACGGGATCATCGCCACCGACGTGGCCAGCGGGGTGTTCCCCTGCACGACCTGGATGTAGAGGGGGACGGTGAAGTTCAGCGCGGCCTCCAGCGCGACCACGACGAACAGGGCGTACACGGCGGAGCGTTCGCTCTTCGAGCCGACGACGTCGAGGCTGATCAGCGGGGTCCGGCCCAGCCGGACCCGGTGGCGGGTCCAGACGAAGAACAGCTGGCCCAGGACGACTCCGACCAGCAGGAGCAGCAGGGCCGGCGAGACGCTCAGAACGGAGAACGGCGCGTCGTCGGAGGCCAGGAACGCGCCCCAGTCGTTGAGGTTGTTGAAGCCCAGGGTCAGGGACACGACCGACACGCCGATCAGCAGCGCTCCGACGACGTCGATCACGACGGACCGGTCCGCGGTGTCGGAGCGGAGCTTGAAGCTGAGCGCGAAGACGACGACGGCCAGGGCGGTGAGGATCATCCATACCGGACGCCAGCCGGCATAGGTGCCCAGGATGCCGCCGAGGAGGAAGGCGGTGACACCGGAGCCGGCCCGGGCGGAGCCGAGCGAGCCCACCGCCGTGGCCTGCTGCTCACCGCGGTAGTTCTCCGCGATCAGGGCGACCAGGGCCGGGACGATGATGGCGGCCGAGGCTCCCGCCAGTGCCTGTGCGGTGATCATCACCCATACGGCCGGGGCGAGGAACATCAGCACCATCGCCGCGGCGAAGACGACGATCACGACGCGGAACACCACCACCCAGCCGAACTTCTGGCCCAGCTTGGCCCCCGTCATCACCAGCGCCGCGACCACCAACCCGTAGGTCACGATGCCGGTGCTCACCTCGGTCGGGGTGGCGTCGAAGGACTCGATCATGCCGCTCAGCGAGATCGGCAGGGCCGTGACGTTGATCGACATCAGGACCTGGGCGAAGAAGATGGCCAGCAGGGGGGTCCACGAGGCTCTGGACTCCTCCCCGGCGGAATCGGTGACGTGCGCCGAGGCCATGGTCAGCCCTCCTTGTCGGCGTGCGGGGCGGAGGCGAAGAGGTTGAGGCCCAGCGCTCCGGAGAGGTAGTGGGTGGCCCGCTGCCCCCGGACGCTGTTCCCGGTCGGGTCGAGGCGCGGGGAGAAGACGGCCAGGCCGGCCTTGCCCGGGGCCACGGTGAGGACCGCGCCCGACACGCCGCTCTTGCCGGGCACCCCGACCTCGTACAGCCAGTCGCCGCTGCGTTCGTACATGCCGGAGGACGCCAGCGCGGCCAGGGTGTCCCGGCAGACGGCCGCGTCCACCACCCGCTGCCCGGTCAGCGGGTTGACGCCCCCGGCGGCCAGGGTGGCTCCCATGACGGCGAGGTCGCAGGCGGAGACGGCGAGCGAGCACTGCCTGGTGTAGACGTCCGTGACCTGGGCGGGATCGCCCTTCAGCCGCCCGTAGCTGCCCAGCAGCCGGGCGATGGACTCGTTGCGCTGGTTGGCCGCGGCCTCCGAGGCGTAGACCCGCTGGTCCAGTTCCAGTTCGCGTCCGGCGAAGCGGGACAGGCCGTGGCGGACGAAGTCCCACTGCGCCTCGGCGTCCCGGCCCGGCACCTGGGCGGTGGTGGCCAGGGCGCCGGCGTTGACCATCGGGTTCATCGGACTGCCCCGGTTCAGCTCGACGGCCAGGATCGAGTCGAAGGGCAGGCCCGTGTTGTTCACCCCCACGCTGCGGCGCACCGTGTCGTGGCCGAGCGCCTGGTCCACCAGGGCGAAGACGAACGCCTTGGACACCGACTGGATGGAGAACCGGTGCTCGGCGTCGCCGCTCCGGTACACCGTCCCGTGGACGTCGGCGGTGGCGAGGCCGAAGAGCGCGGGGTCCTCGGTGGCCAGGGCCGGGATGTAGTCGGCGACCTCGCCGGAGTCGTCCTCCCGGTACCGCTCCCACGCGGCGGCGAGCGCGGCCTCGACGTCGCCGGTGCCGGGCAGGTGCCCGGTCGACACGGCCGCGTCGACCGTGCCGGGCGGGGCGGCGTCACCGCTGTCGTGGATCACCCGCTCCCCGCTCATCGCGCGGGGCCGTCGGACACTCGACTCCTCGCCGGCCCGTGAGGCCGCCCAGATCCCGGGCCCAAGGCGACCACCCCTCTCCACGCCGCGGCTCCGCGGACGACCGACGTCACACCCGTAAGTCTCCGGGACCCGCCCACCGGAGGCACGCCGGGTTCCGGCGATGAGGTGACGCGGGCGGCACACCTCCGCCCACGCGGTCACGGCGTGGGCGGTCCGCCCCGCCCCCGCCGTCGGCGCCCCGCCCACACGCCGACGGCCAGCGTGAGGAAGATCGCGAGCGCACCGCCCAGCGCGGTCATCTCCAGTCGCTGGAGGGCGAGCTCGGTCGTCACCGGTGCCCTGCCGGAGGAGAAGAGCAGCAGGACCGTGGCGGTGAGGAAGGCGGCGTACAGAAGGTCGTCCGGCATGAGGGCGTAGGCGACGGTGAGCACAGCGGCCACCGCTGCCAGGACGAGACAGACCGGGACGGGAGCGGCGGCCGCCACGGCGACGGCGACCGCCGCGCCGGCCGCGGTGCCCAGCCCGCGCCAGAGGACGAGCGTGCGGGTCTGCCCGGCGGCGGGCACGAAGACCAGGCACAGCGTGAGGACCGCCCACGTCCCGCGGGGCAGGCCGAAGGCGTGGGTGGCCAGGACGAGCAGCACACACCCGCACGCCAGGGCGGCGGCGTGCGCCACGGCGTCCTCGTCCGGCGCGGGCTCCGGCGGTACGCGCAGGCGCACGACGGCCGCCAAGGCGATGACGACGGCCGCCCCGAGCCAGGTGGCCAGGGCCACGTGCCACCACTCACCGGGGGCGGTGACCGAGTAGAGCACGAGGTTGGAGGGGAGCAGCGCGGCCACTCCGACGCTGCGCCGGTTGAACGCCCACTGGGCGGCGCAGGCCACGACCACCGCGGCCAGCAGCCCCGGCAGGCTGACGGAGACGAGGGTGCCCGCCGCCGCGGCGGCGCCGGCCGCCAGGCCGACCCAGCACTGCTCGGCCACGGACAGGCGGCGGACAGCGACCGTCATGAAGACCATGCCGAGATAGACCGACTGGGCGGCCCCGCTCCCCGCCAGCCACCACGCGACGCCGACCGGCACGACGGCGGCAGACACAGCGGCGACCGAGGTACCGAACAGTTTCGGCGGCGGCAGGTGCCGGGACAGAGGCATGGGCGTGCGACCGCTCCTCTCACCAACACCAAAAGTGTGCGATTCAACGCTTTTGGGGTGATCCTAAGGCCACACGACCCACCGAGGAGCGTCACAGTGCCCCAGCCCTTCGCCCTCACCGGCGCCACCGTCGTCACCGGCGACACGCAAGGGACCTTGCTCCCCGGACGCACCGTGGTCGTGGGGCCCGACGGGCGGATCGAGGCCGTGGGCGCCGCCGCCGACACGCACGTCCCGCCGGGCTACCGGCAGCTGGACGTCACGGGGCACTACGTCACACCGGGACTGATCAACGCGCACGCCCATCTCTTCGCCGACGGACTGCCGCTCCCACCGCTGCTGGTCAACGAGCGGACGAGCAATCTGGTCGCCGCCGCCGGCCGGAGCGCGCTGGGCCAACTGATCTTCAGGAAGCGTGCGAAGGACAACGCGCTCACCCAGCTGCACTCCGGAGTGACGACCCTGCGCAGTGTCGGTGATGTCGCCTACGAGGTGGTGAGGGTCGCCGGGGAGATCGATCGCGGCAAGTACCACGGGCCCCGCATCCTCGCCTCCGGCCCCCTGCTCGCCGTGACCGGCGGTCACGGTGCCCCGCAGGTCGCGCTGGTCAGCGACTCCCCCTGGGACGCGCGGCGCAATACCCGCATCAACCTGCGGCGTGGCGTGAAGGCCATCAAGATCGCGGCGACCGCCGGGGTCACCGACGCCCGCGCGATCGGGTACGCGGGACGCCCGGAGATGACCGAGGAGGAGATGACCGCGATCTGCGAGGAGGCGCACACCGCGGGCATCCGGGTCGCCGCCCACGCGCAGAGCACGGCCGGCATCCTCGCGTCCCTGCGGGCGGGGGTCGACACCATCGAGCACGGCGCCCGACTCACCCCGGAGGTCGTCGAGCTGTTCCACCACAACCCCCGCTCCCTGACCGGCTCCTCCGCCCTCATCCCCACCATCCAGGCATGTCTGCCGCTGGCCAGGCTCCCGCAGAGCGCGACCAAGGCCGACGACATCGTCAGGGCCAACGCGGAGCTCGTGCTGGAAGGGATGCTGCAAGGCATCCGGGACGCGCGGGAGGGCGGCGTCACCCTCGGCATGGGGACCGACTCGGCCGTCACCTACGCCACCCACTACAACGTCTGGCGCGAACTCGACATGCTGGTGCGCTACGGCGGCCTCACCCCCGCCGAGGCCCTCGCCGCCGCCACCGGCACGAACGCGGCGATCCTCGGTCTCGACGCCGAGACCGGTTCCGTCGAGGTGGGCAGGTCCGCCGACCTCGTCGTGCTGGACGGCAACCCGCTGGACGGCTTCCGCGCCTTCGTCGACCCCGTCATGGTGATCGCCCGAGGCACGGTGATCGACCACCCGACCGTCGAGCGGCGTCCGGACCTCGACGCCCAGCTCGACTCGCTCTGAAAGAGGCGTGCGCCGAGGACGCGCACCACCCCCGGCGGTCGAAGGGGTGGACCGCCCGGCCGTCGGCGACCCATCGCTCGCAGCTCGGGGCCCGGGCCGTCCGCCGACGGCCCGGGCTCCTGCCCGCGTCCCCGTGCTCAGCTGGTCGGGAACGAGTCCGGTGTGCTGATCCGGCTCTTCATCAGCGCCCCCGACTCGGTCAGCACGGCGCTGCTGCTGTAGTCGGTGCCGCCGCACGTCCCCGGCTTGAAGGCGGCGCTGCCCTCATTGGCGTCGGAGTACGTCCAGTTGGCGTAGCTGATCTTCAGGCTGTCGAGCAGGTCCAGCCAGGCCTTGCTGCTCGCCTGGTCCACGGCACCGCCGCCGGTGTACGTCACGGTGCCGAACTCCGTGACGAACAGCGGCAGTTTGGTCGCCGCCCGGCTGACAGCCGCGCGGTACGTGTCCGTGTGGCTCGCCGCGTAGAAGTGGAACGTGTACATGATGTTGGTGGCGTTGACCGGATTGGCGACGATCTCGCTCTCGTTCGAGCCGTCCGACACCCCCAGCGAGGACCAGCCGCGCGTGCCGACCACGACCACCGCGTCCGGGTCGGCCGCCCGGATCACCGGGATGACCTGCTCGGCGTAGCTCTTGATGGTCGCCCAGCTCACGCCGTTGGGCTCGTTGGTGATCTCGTAGATCACGTTCTTCTTGGCGGCGTTGCGGGCCGCGACGGAGGCGAAGAACGTCTTGGCGCGGGCGAGGTTGTAGGTCGGGTCGCCCGGGGTGAGGGTGTGGAAGTCGATCAGCGCGTACATGCCGCGCGCGTCCGCCGCGTCGACCAGGCTGTTCACCTTGGCGGTGTACCCGGCCGGGTCGGTCTCGTAGCCGCCCTCCTGCACGTACATCGCGGTTCGCAGCAGGTCCGCCTTCCAGTCCTTGGCGAGGGCGTCGAGCGAGGCGGTGTTGTAGCAGGAGCTGAACCACTGCAGGCCGTGCGTGCTCATGCCGCGCAGCTGGATGGGGCGGTTGTACTGGTTGCACAGGTTGGTTCCGCACACGTGCAGTTGGCCGTTGACGCCGACGGGGGTGCCGGTCGCCGGCGGCGGGTCGGTGGGCGGCGGGTCCTCGCCGCCGACCGTGCCGGTGCAGGTGACACCGTTCAGGGTGAAGGCGGTGGGGGCGGGGTTGGACCCGCTGAAGGTGCCGGTGAGGCCGAGGTCGGCGCTCGCGCCGGTGGCCAGGGTGCTGTTCCAGTTGACGGCGGCGGCACTGACCGCCGTGCCGGACTGCGACCAGGTCGCGTTCCAGCCCTGGGTGACTTTCTGGCTCGTGGTGGGCCAGGTGTACTTCAGGGTCCAGTTGGACACCGGTGAGCCGAGGTTGGTGACCTTCACCCCGGCCTGGAAGCCGTCCTGCCATTGGTTGGTGACGGTGTAAGAGACCCGGCACCCGGTCGCGGCCGATGCCGTGGTGGCGGTGAGCGCGGTGAACGCGGTGAGGCCCAGGAACAGGGCGCAGGCCGTCAGTAAGGCCCAGAGGCGTTTCAAAGTGTTCCTCCTCGTCCCGAAGCGGAAGACCATGAGTGGGGGGCGTCCCCGGGGGGTGCGTCCCCGCGGGGGTGGCGCGGCAACGGCGTGTGGGAGCGCTCCCAACCCGTTGGCCCGTGACCGTACACCGGTACCGGGAGGGGCGTACAGACGTACGGCCGGACGGGGACCGGGCAGCGCGGGAGAACGGTGCTCAGCCGGCGGTGCAGGCGAGGGTCGGGGCCTGGTTGGGTCCGCGGTAGCTGCCCTGGAACCCGAAGGACGTCGTGCCCGCGGCCGGGAGGCTCCCGTTGTGGCCCGCGTTCGTCGCGGTCACCGCGGCTCCCGACTGCCTGGCCGTCGCGTTCCAGGAGTTGGTGACCTTCTGGTCGCCCGCGAACCTCCACGTCACCTTCCAGCCGGTGAGAGCGCTGGATCCCGCCTTGACGGTGACGTCGGCGGTGAAGCCGCTGCCCCAGTCGTTGGTGACGCGGTAGGCCGCGGTGCAGGCGCCGGCTCCGCCGCCGGTGCCGTGCTTGAAGTCGCCGAGTTCGTCGAGGGTGATGACGTACGGATCGGCGTAGACCCGCTTGAGGAAGTCGAGCGAGTTGGCGGCCGCGTCCTGCTCGTAGCCGGCCCAGGTCACGAAGTAGGACCAGTCGGCGCGGTAGGCGCGCAGCAGGTCCGGGTCGGGCACGGTGCCGACCTCGGAGAGGGCGGCCGGCTTGGTGTCGCCGGTCAGGGCCAGTTCCTTGTCGTACGTCAGCGCGACCGGCCCGTGGTCGCCGGCCGGCGGGTAGGAGTCGGCGGTGACCATGTCGACCACGTCGTCACCCGGGTACCAGGCGGGGTCGACCGAGTTCCACTGCCAGATCAGGTTGTGGATGCCGTCCACCTCGGTGAGCCGGTCGTGCACCAGCCGGTACAGGGCCTTGGCCGGGCCCGGGCCCTTGGCGCCCCACCAGAACCAGCCGCCCTCGGCCTCGTGCAGCGGTCGCCACAGCACCGGGATCCCGGCGTCCTGCAGGCGCCTCAGCTGGACGGCGATGGCGTCGATGTCGCGCAGCAGCAGCTTGTGGTCGGCGGACGCCGGGTCGGCCAGCGCCGCCTGGACGTCGAAGGTGGTGGCGTCGGTGTAGAAGCCGCGCCACCACTCCTTGCCGGGCTGGTCGATCAGGCCCGCGGGGGCGTTCCAGTGCCAGACGAAGGCGGTGATGCCGCCACGCCTGTCCCACGCGATGGCGTTGTCGGTGTCCGTTCCCACGGTTCCGCGTTCCACCCGGCTGGGGGAGTAGTCCATCATGTCCAGGCCCTCGACCGCCGGGGCCTTGCCGACCTTGCCCTCCAGCCACTGCTCGTGCGCGGCGTCCTGCTGGCCGCTGAGGATGTCCTTGCCGTAGTGCGCCGTCAGGTACTTCATCAGCGACTTGGCCTCCGGCGTGGCCCGCGGGTCCGTCAGCTCGCCGGTCACCTTGTGCGGGGGCCGGGCCGGTGCCGGGGTGAGCGAGATCGAGTCGATCAGGTACCAGCCCCAGTCGTTGCTGATGGTCACGGTGTTGCCGCCGGCCTTCAGCAGCACTTTGCCGACGGCGGCGTCCGACCAGGTGGTGGTGGCGGGGAGCGAGACCTCGCCGACGCCGTCGCCGTTGACCAGTACGTTCGCCTTCTTGTCGCCGTACGGGCCGGCGTAGTGGACGGACAGGCTGTACAGGCCGCCGGGGCTGTCCGGGACGGTGATCGTCAGGCTGTCGCCGGGGTCGTCGAAGCCTTCGACATAGCCGGCGCCCTGGTATCCGGAGACGGAGGTGCCGACGGACACGCCGTCGAGCGTGCCGTTCTCGGCCTGGTACACGGTGGCCGTCGGGGCGTCGGCCTGCGCGGTTCCCAGCGGGAGCGCCACGGCCGCCGGGAGGGCGAGCAGGCCGGCGGCCAGCAGTCGCAGGAGTCTGCGGGGGTGGGGGGCGTGGGGTGCCAAGGTCGTCTCCTCGGGTGTGGGGGAGGGGGACGGGCGGAGAAGTGGGAGCGCTCCCAAGGATCCGGATGTGGCCCGTGCCGTCAATGGGTGGAGCGCAAACTGCGACCGACTCCCGGCAGATGCGGCGGGTCCGGTTGACTCTCCCGTCGTGGGAGAGCGGAGGGTCGGGTCGTCGGCCGGTGAGCGGCCGGCCCGCAGGAGAAGCCCTCGGAGCAAGGAGAAACCGTGGCTGTGAAGCTGCGCGCGATCACGTTCGACTGCGCGCGAGGCCGACCCGTTCGCGGGTGCCGACCGGCATGAGGGCTGAGAGGCGGCGCGCCGGGACTCGGGCAGAGGGGAGGCGTCCGGCTCCGTGGCGTCGGAGGGCGGGTCAGGACGAGGGCGCGGCGGACCGCCCGGGGGAGCGGAGCACCAGCAGGGTGATCTCGCTGGGGGCGAAGACGCGGAAGGGCGGGCCCCAGAAGCCGGTGCCGCGGCTCGTGTAGAGGAGGGTTCGGGAGCCGTGCCGGCTCAGGCCGGCGAGGGCCGGCTGGTCGAGGCGGACCAAGTGGTGGAAGGGCCAGATCTGGCCGCCGTGGGTGTGGCCGGAGAGCTGGAGGTCGACGCCGTGGGCCGCCGCGCGGTCGACGAACGCGGGCTGGTGGGCGAGGAGGAGCACGGGGAGGCCGGGATCGGCGCCGTCGAGGGCTCCGGGGAGGTGGGCGCCGTGGCCCGCCACGCCGGAGGACTCGGCGGTGACGTCGTCGACGCCGGCGACCACCAGGGTGTCACCGCCGCGCTCGAGCAGCAGGTGGCGGTTGCGCAGCGGCTCCCAGCCCAGCTCGTCCATCAGGTCGACCCAGCCCTGGGCCTCGCTGTAGTACTCGTGGTTGCCGGTGACGTAGACCCGGGCCCGGGTCGCCCGCACGGTGCTCAGTGGAGCTGCCTGGGCGCGCCGGCGTTCGGCCGTGCCGTCCGCGATGTCACCGGTGTGGCACACCAGGTCGGCCTCCAGGGTGTTCACCGTCTCGCAGACCCGCTCCGACCAGCGGGCGCGGTCGAGCGGACCGTAGTGGGTGTCCGTGATCAGGACGACCCGGGTGCCGTCCAGGCCGGCTCCCAGCCGCGGGAGTTCGACGTCGAGCCGGCGCACGCGCGGCACGCGTCGGGCCTCGGCGTACCCCCAGGCGAGCAGCACGGCGGCCACGCCGACGACGGCCCAGGTGACGATGCGCGCCCGGCTCTGTCCGTCACCGACGCCGGCGGCGGTCAGGCCGAGCCGCAGCAGGGTGCCGAGCAGAACCGACCAGGTGAACAGCACCCAGACGCCACCCAGCAGCGTGTCGCCGACGATCGCCGCCCGGTCCTGCTGACGCCGGCCGTGGCCGCGCGCCATCGCGAGCGGCATGCCGATCAGGCCGAGGGCGAAGAGCGCGGTGCCGGTCAGGGTGACGGGGAGCGGCCAGTGCTGACCGGTGTGCAGGAGGATCCAGCACGGCACGGCCCACAGCAGTACGGGGGCGATCAGGGGGAGATGGCGCATGAGGCGTTGCACTCGGCTGCGCGGCGCCCCCTGCGCGTCACCGGCGGCGGATCGGGTGTCGCTGGTCTCGGTCACGGTTCCCCTCCTGAGGTGCTGTCCGCTCCTGAGGTTACGTCGGGCGGATCGGGCGGTGGGGACTCCGCCGTATCGCGTGCGGCAGTCGCGTGCAGGCGGCTTCCGGCCGTCGGCGACGAGGCGGCGGCGGCCCGGCGGGACCGGGGCGCGGCGGCGGTGGGGCGTGTTCCGGGGTCCGGTGATGGCCGGAGGGCACCGCTTTCTTTGCCTCGAGGTTGCCTGCCAGGCGGGGCGCATACCCGGCGCACGGGAGCGCGGTGCGCCGGGAGGGGGGAGCACGGGGTCCGGGGCAGGCGTATCTGACGGGTAGCCGGAATAGGTTGGGTAATACGGCGGCAAAAGGGATCAAAGCAGGCTTTTGCTGGCTTGATCTATGTCGTTCCTGACTGCCCGCATATGACAGTGGCTGTTTCCAAGGCTTCCGCTCAATGAACTACTGACGAGTAATGGAATGGTCGGCATCCTTGGCCGAGGTGATTCCCCTAAGGTGTGGGGCATGAGTGCGGCTGCGGGATCACATTCCGGCCGAGGGGGCACTCGAAGTGCCGGCCGTCCCGCTCGCGTAGAAACCGGAACAGGTATTCGAGAACGGGGTGGGAGCATGACCAATCCTTTCGATGACGAATCGGGTCGCTTCGTCGTGCTGGTGAATGGCGAGGGCCAGTACTCGCTTTGGCCGGCGCAGCTCGACGTCCCGGGCGGCTGGGACCGCGAGGGCGCCGAAGGGTCGCGTCAGGAGTGTCTGGAGCGCGTCGAAGCCGTCTGGACCGACATGCGTCCGGCCGGCCTCGTGGCGGCCATGAAGGCCGACTCCGGCTGACACGCGGCCGAATCGCGGGAGGTCACGCGCAGATGAGTGTTGCCTCCCGTGTCCGCCGAGCCGGTGACGATCATGCGGTGACCGCTTTTGTTCGATTGTCATCTTCGGTTGATCGGTTCATGACCAGTTCGTGATCGCGTCTGCTCGGAACTCCCCGACAGGGCGCCGCTGACGCGCCCAGTGCCCTCTCCGCCGTCTCCCCATTGGCGCCTCGAAAATCCTCAACGAAGGTGTTGTCGGCATGCCCGAAAATCGCTCCTTTCCGTCAGATGAGCCGCTCTCGGAACTGTTCGAACTGACCACGGCGCAGCAGGGCGTGTGGTACGGCCAATTGGTCGATCCGGGCAGCCAGAAATACAACATCGGAGAGTGCCTGGAGATTCGCGGCGAGCTGGACGAGAACTTATTCGCCGCCGTTCTGAACCGCGTGGTGCATCTCTGCGACAGCCTCAACACCTCGTTCGTGGTCGAGGACGGCTCCGTCCGCCAGCGCGTGACCCGTCCGGTGACCGAGCGCGACCGGCTGCACCGGGTCGACCTCACCGGCGCCGACGATCCGCTCGCGGCGGCGGAGCGGTACCTGGCCGACGACATGGCCACCGTCGACCGCCTCGAAGCGCCGACCCACCACTTCGCGCTGCTGCGGCTCGGGCCCCGGCTGCACCACTGGTACATCCGCTACCACCACATCGCGGTGGACGGCCTCGGCGGCGCCGTCGTCGCCCGTGCGGTGGCCGACCTCTACACGCGCGCGGCGCGCGGTGAGGACCTCGCGGCGGCCGAGCCGTCCACCGGCTCCCTGCGCGCCCTCGTGGCCGACGAGGCCTCCTACCGCGCCGACGGCGGGCTCGACGCGGACCGCGCCTACTGGACCGGCCGGTTCGCCGACCGCGCCATCGGCGACGGCGACGCGGGCGGCATCCCCCTCCTCCCCAGGCGCAGCGACCGGCGCACCGACCGGCGCACCGACCGCCCCGCCCAGGACGCCTCCCCGGCCCCCGCCGCCCTGCACACCGGCGAGACCCTGCCGCTCCCCGTGCTCGACGGCCTCCGGCGGCTCGCCGCCGGCAACCGCACCACCTGGAGCGCCGTCCTCGTCGCGGCGGTCGCCGCCTACGCCGCCCGGGCCACCGGACGTCGCGAGGTCTGCGTGGGCCTCGCCTCCCACGGCCGGCACGGCGCGCTGCGGCACGTGGTCGGCATGACCTCCACCGTGCTGCCCCTTCGGCTGGCCCTCGCCCCGGACCTGACCGTCGGGGACCTCGTACGGAGCGTCGCCGCCGAGATGCGCGGCGCCCTGCGCCACCGCCGCTTCTCCCGTGAGCAGCTCGCCCGCGAACTCAACCTGGCCGACGGCGCGTCCCGCCTGACCGACCTCGTCGTCAACGTCATGGGCTACGACTACGACCTGGACTTCGCGGGCAGCCCCGCCGCCTCCCGGCTGCTGTCCATCGGCCCCGTCGACGACGTCTCCCTGTTCGTCTCCGAACGGGCCGAGGGCACCGGCCCGCTGATCGGCTTCGACACCAACCCGGCGCTGTACCACCCCGACGACGTCCGGCTGCACCAGCAGGCCGTGATCGGCTTCCTCACCGCGCTGGCCGGCGCCGAGGCCGGCACCCTCGTGCGCGACCTCCCGTTCCTCGACGAGCGGGCCGCCGCGGCACTCCTCGGCCAAGGGCGCGGCACCGCGCTGCCGGCCGGAGCCACCGCGACGAACCTGCCGGAGGCGTTCGCCCAGCGCGTCCTGGCCCATCCCGACGCGCCCGCCGTGGTGGACGGCCCGGCCACGCTCTCCTACGGGGAACTGGAGCGGACGGCCGCGGACCTGACCGGCGCGCTGACCGGCTGGGGCCTCGCCGCCGAGGACGGCGTCGGCGTGCTCGTGGGCCGCTCGGCCGCCGTCGTGACGGCCTCGCTCGCCGCGGTGGGCGCCGGCACCGCGTACGTGCCGATGGACGCGGCCTGGCCGGCGGAGCGCCTCGACCGCGTCGCGTCGGTCGCCCGGGTCCGGGCGCTGGTCGTCGACGAGGAGGCGGCCGGCCGGGACTGGGTGAAGGCGGCCACCACCAGCCTTCCGGTGCTCGTGGTCGACGCCCGCGGCACCGTCCTGCGCGGCGGCCCGGAGCGTCCGGGACCGCCGGCCGGCCCGATCCGCGCGGACCGGCTCGCGTACGTCATGTTCACCTCCGGCTCCACCGGCCTGCCCAAGGGCGTCGGCGTCAGCCACGCCGACGTCCTCGCGCTGGCCGCCGACTCCGCCTGGACCGGCGGCGCCTGCGACGCGGTGCTGATGCACTCGGCGTACGTCTTCGACGCCTCCACCTTCGAGATCTGGACCCCGCTCCTCCAGGGCGGCCGGGTGGTCGTCGCCCCCGCCGGCCTGCTGGACGCGCGGCGGCTCCGGGAGGCGGTCGCCCGCGACGGCGTGACGGCCCTCTTCCTGACCACCGCGCTGTGCAACGTCATCGCCGAGGCGGACCCGGCGGCGTTCGCCGGACTGCGCGTGGTCACCGCGGGCGGCGAGGCCGCCGCCCCCGAGCTGATGCGGCGGATGGCCGAGGCGGCGCCCGGGACCGAGGTCCTGAACGTGTACGGGCCCACCGAGACCACCACCTTCGCCTCCCGCCACCCGGTACGGGCCGACGCGTACGGCGTTCCGCCCATCGGCCGCCCCCTGGACGGCACCCGCCTGTACGTGCTGGACGCGTCCCTGCGGCTCGTACCGCCCGGCGTGACGGGCGAGTTGTACGTGAGCGGCGCCGGCGTCGCCCGCGGCTACCTGGAGCGCCCCGGCCTCACCGCGACCCGCTTCGTCCCCGACCCGTACACCGCGGACGGCACCCGGATGTACCGCACCGGCGACCTGGCGCGCTGGACGGCGCACGGGGACGTCGAGTACGTGGGGCGCGGCGACGCGCAGGTCAAGCTGCGCGGCTTCCGCATCGAACCGGCCGAGATCGAGAACGCCCTGCTCGCCCGCACCGACGTCAGCGGCGCGCGCGTGCTGGTGCGCGAGGACGCGCCGGGCGACCGCCGGCTCGTCGGCTACGTCGTGCCGGCCCCCGGGGCGGACCTGAGCGGCCCCGAACTCGCCCACGGCCTCTCCCGCGTCCTGCCCTCCTACATGGTGCCCGCGGCCTTCGTGCTCCTCGACGCGTTGCCGCTGAACGCCAACGGCAAGGTGGACCGGCGCGCCCTGCCCGCGCCGCAGGTCACCACCGCCGAGGGGGCCGCCCCGCGCACCCCGCACGAGGAGGTCCTCGCCGGCCTGTTCGCCGACGTCCTCGGCGTGCCGGCGGTCGGCGTCGACGACAACTTCTTCTCCCTGGGCGGCCATTCGCTGCTCGCCACCCGCCTCGTCGCCCGCACCCGGGCCGCGACCGGCGTGGAGCTGGAACTGCGGGATCTCTTCGAGCACCCCACGGTCGCCGCCCTCGCCGCCACCCTGGACACCGCCGGGGCGGCCAGACCGGCCGTCGCCCCGGGACCCAGGCCCGACCCGCTCCCGCTCTCCTTCGCGCAGCGCCGGCTCTGGTTCCTCAACCGCGTCGAGGACTCCGGGGACACCTACAACGTGCCGCTCGTCCTCACCCTGGACGGGCCGCTGGACCCGGCGGCCCTGCGCGGCGCGCTCGCCGACGTGGTCACCCGGCACGAGAGCCTGCGGACCGTCCTCGCCGAGCGGGACGGCGTGCCCCACCAGGCCGTCCTCGACGCGCAGGCCGCGGTCGAGCTGGTCCCCCTCGCCGTCGACGCGCCCCCGGCGGGCGAACCGGCCGACGACTGGGCCGAGGCCGCCGTGCGGCGGCTCACCTCGGAGCCCTTCGACCTCACCACCGACCTCCCGGTCCGGGCCCGCCTGCTCGCCACCGGACCCGACCGGCACGTCCTGGTGCTCGTCCTCCACCACGTCGGCGCCGACGGCTGGTCGCTGGCCCCGCTCTGCCGGGACCTGGGCGCCGCCTACCGTGCCCGGACGACGGGCGGGGCACCCGACTGGCCCGAACTGCGGGCCCAGTACGCCGACTACACCCTGTGGCAGCGCGGGCTGCTCGGCGACGACGCCGATCCGGAGAGCCTGGCCGCGCGGCAGCTCGGCTTCTGGCGCGACGCCCTGCGCGGCGCCCCCGACCTGCTGGAACTGCCCGTGGACCGGCCCCGCCCCGCAGTGCCCACCCACCGGGGCGACGCGGTGCCGTTCGCGCTGCCCGCGGACGCCTACGCGCGGCTCACCGGGCTCGCCCGGGAGGCCGGCTGCACGCCGTTCATGGTCCTCCAGGCGGCCCTCGCGGTGACGCTCCGCGCGCACGGCGCGGGCACCGACGTGCCCCTGGGCACCGCGCTGGCCGGCCGCACCGACGAGGCCCTGGACGAGCTGGTCGGCTTCTTCGTCAACACCGTCGTACTGCGCACCGACCTCTCGGGCGACCCGACCTTCCGCGAACTGCTGCGCCGGGTGGCCGCCTTCGACCTCGCCGCCTTCGGCCACGCCGATCTGCCGTTCGAGCGTCTGGTGGAGGAGCTGAACCCGGACCGCTCCAGCGGCCACCACCCGCTCTTCCAGACCATGCTGGTGCTCCAGAACCAGCGGCGGGCGGAGCTGGACCTGCCGGGCGTCACGGTGCGGGACCGGTCCCGGCACACCGGGATCAGCAAGTTCGACCTGACGTTCTCGCTGGCCGAGGTGACGGAGGCCGCGGAAACCCCGGGAACCCCCCAGGCCACCCACGGCCCCCGGGACACCGAGACCGTCCGCCTCGGCGGCCACCTCGAATACGCCACCGACCTCTTCGACCGCGCCACCGCCCACGCCCTCGCCGACCGCTTCGCCCGCGTCCTCACCCTCGCCGTGGCCGACCCCGACCGCGCCGTCGGGGACCTCGACCCGCTCGCGCCGCAGGAACGCGCGGCGCTCCTGGAGCGGGGGCGCGGGGAGCGCCGCCCCCTGCCGTCCCGTACCGCGCCCGAGGCCGTGGGGGAGTGGGCCGCCCGCACCCCGGACGCGCCCGCCGTGCGCGACGCGCACACCCGCCTGACCTACGCCGAACTGCACACCAGGGCCGACACCCTCGCCCGCGTCCTGCGCGAGCACGGCGCCGGGCGCGGCACGCTGGTGGCGCTCGCCGTGCCGGCGTCGGTGGACACCGTGGTCGCGATGCTGGCCGTACTGCGTGCCGGGGCCGCCTACGTGCCCGTCGACCCCGAGTACCCGCACGCCCGCATCCGGCAGATGCTGGACGACGCGCGTCCCGTACTGCTGCTCACCGGCGCCGGCGTGCCCGCCGACCTGCCGGCGGACGGCATACCCAGGCTCGCCCTCGACGACCCGGCCCTGCGCCCCGCCGACCCCGCCGCGCCCCTCCCGGCCGCCCCGCTGCCGGACGACGCCGCCTACGTCATCTACACCTCCGGTTCGACCGGCCGCCCCAAGGGCGTGGTCGTCCCGCACGTGGCGCTCGCGAACCACATGGCCTGGATGGCCCGCCACCTGGAACTGACCCCGGACGACCGGGTCCTCGCCCGCACCTCCACCAGTTTCGACGCCTCCGTGTGGGAGCTGTGGCTGCCGCTCACCCAGGGCGCCGAGGTCTGCGTTGCGCCGCCCGGCGCCAACCGGGAGCCGCGCGAACTCCTGGCCTGGATGCGCCGGTTCGACGTCACGATCGCCCAGTTCGTGCCGTCCCACCTCGCCCTGGTCCTCACCGAGGAGCCCGTCGGCGACCCCGCGGAGGAGACGGCCACCGCACCGCCGGCCGGCCTGCGCGCCGTCCTGTGCGGCGGCGAGCCCCTCCCGCGCGCCCTCGCCGACACCGTCGCCGCCCGCTGGCACGCCGAGGCGCACAACCTGTACGGGCCGACCGAGGCGACCATCGACGCCACCGCCCACCGGGTGGCGGACGCGCACACCACCCCCGGCACGCCCGCCGAGACCGTGCCCATCGGCCGCCCCGTCGACACGATGCGCGCCTACGTCCTCGACGAGCGGCTGCGCCCCGTGCCGCCGGGCGTCACCGGAGAGCTGTACCTGTCGGGACCCAACCTCGCCCTCGGCTACCTCGACCGCCCCGGGCTCACCGCCACCCGCTTCGTCGCCGACCCGTTCGACGCCCCCGGCGCCCGCATGTACCGCACCGGCGACCTGGTGCGCTGGAACACCGGCGGACTCCTCGAGTACGTCGCCCGCGCCGACGACCAGGTCAAGCTGCGCGGCTTCCGCGTTGAACCCGGCGAGGTGGCCGCGACCCTGCTCACCCTGCCCGGCGTCACGTCCGCCGGCGCCGTGGTCCGCGAGGACGCCCCGGGCCGGCCCCGGCTCGTCGCGTACGCCGTCACCACCGCCGAGGCGCCGGGCGCCACCGCCCTGCGGGACGCGCTCGCCGAGATCCTGCCGCACCACCTGGTGCCCGAGGCCGTCGTCGTGCTCGACGCGCTGCCGCTGCTGCCCAACGGCAAGGTCGACCGCGCCGCCCTGCCCGCGCCCGACGACGCCCCGGCGCCGGTCGGCCCGAGCCCGCGCACCCTGCGGGAGGACCTGGTCGCGGGGATCTTCGCGGACGTCCTGGAGCGTCCGGCCGTCGGACCGCACGACAGCTTCTTCGACCTGGGCGGGCACTCGCTGCTCGCGATGCGCGTCGTCAGCCGGGTCCGCAGCGTGCTCGGCGCCGACCTCGCGGTGCGCACCCTCTTCGAGCACCCGACGGCCGCCGCCCTCGCCCGCGCCCTGGACCCGGCGGCACCGGACCGCCCGGCGGTGGTCCCCGCCCGGCGCCCCGACCCGCTGCCCCTGTCCTTCGCGCAGAGCCGGCTGTGGTTCCTCAACCGGCTCGACGGACCCGGCTCCCACTACAACGTGCCCCTGGTCCTGGAACTGCGCGGCACCCTGGACGCGGAGGCCCTGCGCGCCGCCCTGCTCGACGTCGTGGAGCGCCACGAGTCCCTGCGCACGGTCTTCCCCGAGCGGGACGGCGTGCCCCACCAGGTCGTGCTGCCCGCCGCCGGCGCCGCGCCCCGGCCGCCGGTCGAGAGCACCGCCCCGGCCGACCTGGAGGCGGCCGTCCTCGACGCCGTGCGCGAGCCGTTCGACGTGCTCACCGACCCGCCGCTGCGCGCCCGGCTGCTGCGCGCCGCCCCGGAGCACCACGTCCTGGTCCTGGTCCTGCACCACATCGCCGGCGACGGCTGGTCCCTGGGCCCGCTCACCCGCGACCTGGGCGACGCCTACCGGGCCCGGCTGGCCGGCACCGGCACCGACACACCGGATGCGCCGACCACCACCGCCGCACCGGATGCGCCGACCACCACCGCCGCCCCGCCGCTCCAGTACGCCGACTACACCCTCTGGCAGCACGACCTGCTGCGCGAGGACGGCGAGGTGCTGCGCCGCCAGCTCGACCACTGGCGCACCGCGCTGGCCGGCCTGCCCGAGCTGATCGAGCTGCCGGTGGACCGGCCCCGCCCGCCCGTCACCGACCCGCGCGGCGCCGTGGTCGCCTTCGACGTGCCGCCGGCCCTGCACACCGCGCTCCTGGACCTGGCCCGCGCCTCGGGCAGCACCCTCTTCATGGTGCTCCAGGCGGCCGTGGCCGCCCTGCTGCACCGGCACGGAGCGGGCGAGGACGTCCCGCTCGGCTCGCCGGTGGCCGGCCGCACGGACGAGGCCCTGGAGGACCTGGTCGGCTTCTTCGTCAACACCCTGGTGCTGCGCACCGACCTGTCCGGCGACCCGTCCTTCCGTGAACTCCTCCAGCGGGTAAGGGAGTTCGACCTCGCCGCGTACGCGCACCAGGACGTGCCGTTCGAGCGGCTCGTGGAGAGCCTCAACCCCGGCCGCGCCCGCGACCACCACCCGCTCTTCCAGACCATGCTGGTCCTGCAGAACCAGCGGGCCGTCCGCCCCGACCTGCCCGGCCTCGCCGTCGAGCACCGCCTCGTGCACAACGGCCTGAGCAAGTTCGACCTCACCTTCTCCTTCGGCGAGGACGGGCCCGAGGAAGGGGACGGGGCCGGCCTGTCCGCCGGCATCGAGTACGCCACCGCGCTCTTCGACCGCGCCACCGTCGAGGCGCTCGCCGACCGGCTGGTCCGGCTGCTCGAAGCCGTGGCCGCCGCCCCGGACCTGCGCCTGTCCGGACACGACCTGCTCACCCCGGACGAGCACCTCCGCGTCACCCGCTGGGGCACCGGCCGTGCGCTGCCCGCCGACACCGGCACCCTGCCCGAGCTGTTCGCCCGCCAGGCCCACCGCACCCCCCACGCGGTGGCCGTCGCCGACGGCGCCACCACCCTCTCCTACGGCGACCTCGACCGGATCTCCGCCGACCTGGCCGGAGTCCTCGCCGGCCTCGGCGCGGGCCCCGAGGACCGTGTCGGCGTGCTCCTGGGCCGGTCGCCCGCCGTGGTCGCCGTCTCCCTCGGCACCGTCCGCGCGGCTGCCGCCTACGTGCCGCTGGACGCGCGCTGGCCCGGCGAGCGGCTCGACCAGGTCGCCGAGGTGGCACGCCCGCGCCTCCTGGTCGTCGACGAGGACGCCGCCGCCTCGCCGTGGGTCACCGCACGCGCGGCGGCCGGCCTGCCGGTCGTCGTCGTGGACCGGTTCGGGCGGGTCCTTCGCGGCGCCCCGGACCGGCCGGCCGGCCCGGCGGCCGTGCCCTCCCCGGACGCCCTCGCCTACGTCATGTTCACCTCCGGCTCCACCGGCCTGCCCAAGGGCGTCGGCGTCGCCCACGCCGACGTCGCCGCCCTCGCGCACGACGCGGCCTGGGCGGACGGCGCCGTGGACGCGGTCCTGATGCACTCCGCGTACGTCTTCGACGCCTCCACCTTCGAGATCTGGGCCCCGCTCCTGCGGGGCGGCCGGGTCGTCGTGGCGCCGGAGGGGCTCCTGGAGGCCCGCTCCCTGGACGTCGCCGTGCACGAGCACGGGGTGACGGCGGTCTTCCTGACCACCGCCCTGTTCAACGTGATCGCCGAGACCGACCCGGGCGTCTTCGCCGGCCTGCGCGTGGTCTGCGCGGGCGGCGAACTGGCCTCCCCCGACGCCATGCAGCGGGTCGCCGCCACCGCCCCCGACACCCAGGTCCTGCACGTCTACGGGCCCACCGAGACCACCACCTTCGCCACCCGGTACCCCGTCGCCGCCGACCTCCCGCCGGGCCCGCCGCCCATCGGCCGCCCGCTGGACGGCATGCGGCTGTACGTCCTCGACCGGGCCCTCAACCCGGTCCCGCCGGGCGTCGTGGGCGAGCTGTACCTGGCGGGGCGCGGGGTGGCCCGCGGCTACACGGGCCGTCCCGGACCGACCGCCACCCGCTTCGTCCCCGACCCCTTCGCCGCCGACGGCGCCCGCATGTACCGCACCGGCGACCTGGTGCGCTGGACGCCCGACGGGCACATCGCCTACGTCACCCGCGCCGACGGCCAGGTCAAGCTGCGCGGCTACCGCGTCGAACTCGGCGAGATCGAGGGCGTGCTGGCCGGTCACCCGCAGGTGGCCGACGCCTTCGTGCTGGTCCGCGAGGACGTGCCCGGCGACCGCCGGCTCGTCGCCTACGTCGTCCCCGTCGCCGGTGAGGCCCCCGACCCCGGCGCGCTGGCCCGCGAGGTCGGCCGGGTCCTGCCCGGCTACATGGTGCCGGCCGCGATCGTCCCGCTGGCGTCCCTGCCGCTGAACCCCAACGGCAAGGTGGACCGCGCCGCCCTGCCGGTGCCCGAGCACGACGCGCCCGCCCGGGGCCGCGCGCCGCGCACCGTCCGCGAGGAGGTCGTCTGCGGGATCGTCGCCGACCTGCTCGGCCTGCGTTCCGTCGGCGCCGACGACGACTTCTTCGCCCTCGGCGGCCACTCCCTGCTCGCCACCCGCCTCGCCGCCCGGCTGCGCGCGGTGCTGGACGTGGAGATCCAGGTCAGGACCGTCTTCGAGCACCCGACGCCGGCCGAGCTGGCCGCCGTCCTGGACGGCGGGGACGCGGCCAGGGCCCGCCTGGAGCGGGCCGTCCACCGCCCCGACCCGATGCCGCTGTCGTACGCGCAGCAGCGCCTGTGGTTCCTGCACCGCTTCGAGGGCCTCAGCGCCACCTACAACGTGCCGCTGGTCCTGCGCCTGGACGGCCCGCTGGACACCGACGCGCTGACCCGCGCCCTCACCGACGTGGTCGGGCGCCACGAGAGCCTGCGCACCGTCTTCCCCGACATCGGGGGCGTGCCGAGCCAGCTGGTGCTCGACGCGGCGGGCGCCGACCTCGACCTGACGCCCCGCGACGTCGACCCGGACCTGCTGGACGCGGTGCTGAGCGCCGAGACCGCGTACGCCTTCGACGTCGCCGCCGAACGCCCGGTGCGGGCACGGATGCTGCGCCTTGGCGCCGACTCCCATGTCCTGGTGCTGCTCGTCCACCACATAGCCGGGGACGGCTGGTCCCTCGCGCCGCTCGCCCGCGACCTGGGCACCGCCTACCGCGCCCGCGCGGCGGGCGAGGAGCCGGCCTGGGGTGAACTGGCCGTCCAGTACGCCGACTACACGCTGTGGCAGCGCGAGCTGCTCGGCGACGAGGAGGACCCGGCCGGTGCGGCGGGCCGGCAGCTCGCCTTCTGGCGGGACGCCCTCGCGGACCTGCCCGACCTGCTCGACCTGCCCCTCGACCGGCCCCGTCCGCCCGTCGCCACCCACCGCGGCGACGCGTTCGCCTTCCCGGTGGACGCCGCCACGCACCAGGCCCTCGACGCCGTCGCCCGCTCCCACGGGTGCAGCCTCTTCATGGTGCTCCAGGCCGCCCTCGCGGTGCTGCTCCGCGCGCACGGCGCCGGCGACGACATCCCGCTCGGCACGCCCGTCGCCGGACGCACCGACGAGGCCCTGGACGACCTGGTCGGCTTCTTCGTCAACACCCTGGTCCTGCGCACCGACCTGTCCGGTGACCCGACCTTCGCGCAGGTCCTCGACCGGGTGAAGGAGTTCGACCTCGCGGCCTACGCCCACCAGGACGTGCCCTTCGAGCGGCTGGTGGACGCGCTGGACCCGGAGCGCGCCCAGAACCGGCACCCGCTGTTCCAGACCATGCTGACGCTCCAGAACCAGGCCGGCGCCGAGGTGGAGCTGCCGGGCCTCGCGGTGGCGGCGCAGCCCGTCCGCACCGGCATCAGCAAGTTCGACCTCACCTTCACCTTCACCGAGCGCCGGGACGACCAGGGCCGCCCCGCCGGGCTCGACGGGCACCTGGAGTTCGCCACCGACCTCTTCGCCCACCCCACCGCGCACGCCCTCGCCGCCCGCCTGGTCCGGCTCCTCGGCTCGCTCGCCGCAGCCCCGGGACAGCACGTCCACGCGGTGGACGTCCTGGCGCCGGACGAGCGGGCCGCGCTGGTCCGCGCCGGCCACGGGCCGGCCCGGCGGGTGGAGGCGCAGACCGTGCCCGAGGCGTTCCGCGCCCAGCGCGACCGCACGCCCGAGGCGGTCGCCGTGCGCGACGGCGTCCGGAACCTGACCTTCGCCGAACTCGACGCCCGCTCGGACGGCCTGGTGCGGCTGCTGCGCGGTCGCGGCGTCCGCCGCGGGGACGTGGTGGCGCTCGCCCTGCCCGGCACGGCCCACCAGGTGGTGGCGATGCTGGCGGTCGCCAAGGCCGGCGCCGCGTGGCTGCCGGTCGACCCGGAGTACCCCGCCGCCCGGCTCGGCTTCGTGATCGACGACGCCCGCCCGGTCCTCCTGGTGACCTCGGCGGAGACCCTGAAGCGGCTGCCGGACCTGCCGGTGCCCGTGCTCGCGGTCGACGGTGCGCACGACGCCGCGGAGCCCGGGCCGGCGGACGTCCGGACGGAGGCCCCCGGGCCGCTGGACGCCGCCTACGTCATCCACACCTCCGGCTCGACCGGGCGTCCCAAGGGCGTTATCGTCACCCACGCCGCGCTCACCAACCACATGGCCTGGATGGCGGACCACCTCTCCCTCACCGACGCCGACCGGGTGCTGGCCCGCACCTCGCCCAGCTTCGACGCCTCGGTGTGGGAGACCTGGCTGCCGCTGCTGCACGGCGGCGCCACCTGCCCGGTGCCGCCGGCCCTCAACCACGACCCGGCCGGCCTGCTGGCCCGGATGCGCGAGGAAGGGGTGACCGTCGCCCAGTTCGTGCCCTCGCTGCTCGCCCTGGTCCTCGGCGAGACCGAGCACGAGGAGCCGCCCGGGGCCCTGCGGGCCGTGCTGTGCGGCGGCGAGCCGCTGACCGCCGCCCTGGCCGAGCGCGCCGCCCGGGCCTGGGGCGCCGAGGCGCACAACCTGTACGGGCCGACCGAGGCCACCATCGACGCCACCGCCCACCGCCACCGGACCGCCACCGCCGACGGCACGCCCGACACCGGCACCGTGCCGCTGGGCCGCCCCGTCGACAACACCCGCGCGCACGTCCTGGACACCGGGCTCAACCCGGTCCCGCCGGGCGTCGTCGGCGAGCTGTACCTGGCCGGCGAGGGCCTGGCCCGCGGCTACCTCGGCCGCCCGGGGCTGACCGCCGCACGCTTCGTCGCCGACCCGTTCGGGCCCGCGGGGACGCGGATGTACCGCACCGGCGACCTGGTCCGCCGCGACGCCGACGGGCTCCTCACCTACGTCACCCGCGCCGACGACCAGGTCAAGCTGCACGGCCTGCGCATCGAGCCCGGCGAGATCGAGGCGGCCCTCACCGCGCTCGACGACGTCGGCGCCGCCAGTGTGCTGGTCCGCGAGGACCGGCCCGGCGAGCAGCGCCTGGTCGCCTACGTCGTCCCCGCGACCGACGGCGCCGGACTTGCGGACGACGCCGACCTGCGGTCCCGGCTGGCGTCCGCGCTGCCGCCGTACATGGTCCCCGCCGTCTTCGTGCGCCTCGACGCGCTGCCGCTGCTGCCCAACGGCAAGACGGACCGGCGCGCCCTGCCGGCCCCCGCCCGCCCCGAGGCCGATCCCGGACGCCGGGGCGGCGGGGAGCCGCGCACCGAGCGGGAGCGGGTCCTGTGCGAGGTGTTCGCGGCGGTACTGCGGGTGCCCGACGTCCGCGCCGACGACGACTTCTTCGCCCTCGGCGGCGACAGCATCCTCTCCATCCAACTGGTCAGCCGGGCCCGCGAGGCCCGCCTCGGCATCACGCCCCGGGACGTCTTCCTGCACCGCACGCCCGAGGCCGTCGCGGCGGTCGCCGGGGAACTGGACGAGCGGGTCGAGGCCCCGGCCGACGACGGTGTGGGCACCATGCCGGCCACGCCCATCGCGGCCTGGTTCCTGGAGCGGCCGGGTCCCACCGACGGCTACAACCAGTCCGCGGTGCTGCGCACCCCCGCCGGCGCCGACGAGGAGCGCCTGGCCGCCGCGCTGCAACTCCTCGTCGACCACCACGACATGCTGCGCGTCCGCGTCACCCGGACCGCCGGCGGCGACGCCGCCCTGGAGACCCTGCCGCGGGGGACCGTACGCGCCGCCCGCCGCCTCACCCGGGTCGACGTAGCCGGGCTGAGCGCCGAGGAGGTGCGCGAGGCCCTGGCCGAGGCGGGGGAGCGGGCCCGAGGCCGGCTGCGGCCCGCGCAGGGCGAGGTGTTCGAGGCGGTGTGGTGCGACGCCGGGCCTACGGCGCGCGGACGGCTGCTGCTCGTCGTGCACCACCTGGCGGTCGACGCCGTGTCCTGGCGGGTGCTCGGCGAGGACCTGGTCACCGCCTGGCGAGCCGTGTCCGACGGCGCCGCCGACCCGGGCCTGCCGCCCGTCGCCACCTCCTACCGCGCCTGGGCCCGCCTCCTCGCCACCCAGGCCCGCGAGGGCGCGCGGGCGGGCGAGCTGCGGCTGTGGGAGACGGCGGCACGGGCCTGCGACCCGCCGCTCGGCACCCGGCCGCTCGACCCCGCCGAGGACACCGCGGCCCGCACCCGCACCCTCACCACCCGCCCGGCGGCCTCCCGCACCCAGGCCCTGCTCACCACCGCCCCCGCCGCCTTCCACGCCGGCGTGGACGACGTCCTGCTCACGGCGCTCGCCCTCGCCGTCCGCTCCTGGCGCACCCGGCGCCCGGGCGACCGGCCGGGCCCCGAGGACACCGGTGTGCTGATCGACCTGGAGAGCCACGGCCGCGAGCAGATCGCCGACCACCTCGACCTGTCCCGCACGGTCGGCTGGTTCACCAGCCTCTATCCGGTCCTCCTCGACCCCGGCCCGCTCGACCCGCGCGATCCGGGGCGCTTCGACGCCGGCCTGGTGGACCGGGCCGTCAAACGCGTCAAGGAGCAGCTGCGGGCCGTCCCCGACCACGGCATCGGCCACGGCGTGCTGCGCCTCGACCCCGCGACGCGGGCCCGGCTCGACGGGGCGACCGCGCCGCAGATCGGCTTCAACTACCTGGGCCGGTACGCGGCCGGGGACCCGGCGCCCGGCGCGGGCGCCGACTGGGAGGTGCTGCTCGACGGCGGCGGCCCGGCCGCCCAGGACCCGGACATGCCGGTCCACCACGTCCTGGACATCAACGCCCACACCGAGGACCGGCCCGAGGGGCCGCGCCTGGTGACGCGCTGGACGTGGGCGCCGGGCCTGCTCGACGAGGCGGACGTGACGGCGCTGGCCGACGCCTTCGACCGGGCCCTCGTCGCCGTCGCCGAACACGCCGAGCAGCCCGACGCGGGCGGCTGGACACCGTCCGACCTTCCCCTGGTCGCGCTCGACCAGACCCAGCTCGACCGACTGCAGACCAAGTGGGGTGGCCGCAAGTGACCGGGTTCCAGCTAGAGGACGTCCTGCCGCTGACGCCGTTGCAGGCGGGCATGCTCTTCCACGCGCTGTACGACTCCGACGCCGTGGACGTCTACACCGCGCAGTTCGTCTTCACACTCGAGGGCGAGGTCGACGTGGCCGCGCTGCGCGCCGCCGTCGGCACCCTGCTGCGCCGCCACGCCAACCTGCGGGTCGGCTTCCTGCACGAGGACCTGGACCAGCCGGTGCAGGCCGTGGCCGCCGAGGTGCCGGTGCCGTTGGAGGAGCACGACCTCACGCGGGCGGACGCGGGGGAGGGCACCCCCGAGGAGCGGGTGCACGCCTTCCTCGCCGCCGACCGCACCCGCCGCTTCGACCTCGACACCCCGCCCCTGATGCGGTTCTCCCTGCTGCGCACCGGGCCCGCCCGGCACCGCCTGGTGATGACGAGCCACCACATCCTGCTCGACGGCTGGTCGATGCCGCTCCTGGTGCGCGAGCTGTTCGAGCTGTACGCGCACCGGGGCGACGACGCCACGCTGCCCCGCGTCACCCCATACCGCGCCTACCTCGCCTGGCTGGCCGGCCAGGACCGCCAGGGCGCCCTGGACACCTGGCGCACCGCCCTGGCCGGCGTCGAGGCGCCGACGCTGCTCGCCGGGCGCGGCGCGGCGGAGGCGGCCCGCGCGGGCGAGCTGCCCGAGACGCTGGTCCTCGAACTCGACGCGGCGACCAGCGAGCGGCTGCGCACCACCGCCCGCGCCCACCGGCTGACCCTCAACACCCTCGTCCAGGGCGCCTGGGGCCTGCTGCTCGCGCGGCTCACCGGCCGCGACGACGTCCTCTTCGGCACCACCGTGTCCGGGCGCCCGCCCGAGCTGCCCGGCGTGGAGTCGATGATCGGCCTGTTCATCAACACCGTGCCGGTCCGGCTGACCCTGCGCCCCGGCGAGAGCCTCGCCGAGCTGCTCACCCGGCTCCAGGACGAGCAGGGCCGGCTCCTCGGCAGCCAGTTCACGGGGCTGACCGAGATACGCGAGACCACCGGCCTGGACACCCTCTTCGACACCCTGGCCGTCTTCGAGAACTACCCGCTGGACGACGAGTCCCTGCGCACCGCCCAACAGGGGCTGCCCGGGTTGAGGGTCACCGGTGTCGAGGGCACGGACGCCGCGCACTACCCGCTCACCCTCACCATCGCCCCCGGCAGCACCCTGCGGATCACCTTCGGCTTCCGCCCCACCGCCCTGGACCGCGACGAGATCGCCCGCGCGGTCGCCCGGCTGCGCAACCTGCTGACCACGTTCGCCGACGGCCTCGACCGCCGGGCCGACGCCGTGTCCGTCCTGCTCGACGGGGAGCGCGAGACGCTGCTCGCCAAGGGCGAGGGCGCCGCGCTCCCGGCCGCCGTGGCCACCGCGAGCGTCCCGGACGCCGTCGCCCGGCACGCCGCCGCCCACCCGGACGCGGTGGCGGTCACGGGTGCGGGGGAACGGCTGACGTACGGGGAGCTGTGCGCCCTCGCCGACACGCTGGCCGGCACCCTGACCGGGCTCGGCGCCGCCCCCGAGGAGGGCGTCGGCATCCTGCTGGGCCGCTCCGCCGCCCAGGTCACCGCCTCGCTCGGCGTCCTGCGGGCCGGCGCCGCCTACGTGCCCCTCGACCCGCGCTGGCCGGCGGAGCGGCTCTCCCGGGTGGCCGGGGTCGCCGCCCCGCGCCTGCTGGTCGTCGACGCCGGCACCGCCGGCCACCCGTGGGTGCGCGGGCTCGACGCCTCGGTGCGGGTGGTGACCGTGGACGCCGCCGGCCGCGTGATCGCCGGCGCGTCCGCCGCCCCGGGCCCGCTGCCCGCCCGTACCGGCGGCGCCCGGCTCGCGTACGTCATGTTCACCTCGGGCTCCACCGGCCTGCCCAAGGCGGTCGGCGTCACCCACGCCGACATCGCCGCCCTCGCGGCCGAGCGGACCTGGGACGGGGGGACCGTCGACGCGGTGCTGATGCACTCGGCCTACGTCTTCGACGCCTCCACCTTCGAGATCTGGGTGCCGCTGCTGCGCGGCGGCCGGGTCGTGGTGGCTTCCGACGGCGTGCTCCAGCCCGCCGGGCTGCGCGAGGCCGTCGCCCGCGACGGCGTGACCGCCGCGTTCCTCACCACCGCCCTGTTCAACGTGTTCGCCGAGACCGACCCCGGCGCCCTCGGCCTGCTCCGCCTCGCCGCCGCCGGCGGGGAGGCCGCCGCCCCGGGCGTCCTCCAGCGGCTCGCCGCCGACCACCCCGGCACCCGCGTCCACAACGTCTACGGCCCCACCGAGGCGACCACCTTCGCCCTCCTGCACCACGTCGCCCCCGCCGACACCCCCGGCGGCGCGCCGCCCATCGGAAGGCCGCTGGACGGGACGCGCGCCCTCGTCCTGGACGCCTCGCTGCGGCCCGTGCCGGACGGCGCCGAGGGCGAGCTGTACCTGGCCGGCCCGGGCGTGGCCCGCGGCTACCTCGGGCAACCCGGCCTCACGGCCTGCCGGTTCGTCGCCGACCCGACCGGCCCGGCCGGCGCGCGCATGTACCGCACCGGTGACCTCGTGCGCCGCGTCCCGGAGGGGCAGCTCGTCTACGCGGGCCGCGCCGACCAGCAGATCAAGCTGCGCGGCCACCGCATCGAGCCCGGCGAGATCGAGGCCGCGCTCCTCGCCCACCCGTCGGTGCGGGCCGCCTGCGTCGTCGTGCGCGAGGACCTGCCCGGCGACCGCGCCCTGACCGCGTACGTCGTCCCGGCCCCCGGCCGCGCCCCCGACCCGGCCGCCCTCGCCGCCCACCTGGGCACCCGGCTGCCCGCCTACCTGGTGCCCTCGGTCGTACAGCCCCTCGACGCGCTGCCGCTGACGCCCAACGGCAAGCTGGACCGGGCCGCCCTGCCCGCGCCCGCCGCCTCGGCCACCACCGGCCGGGCCCCGCGCGGCGCCCGCGAGGAGATCCTCGCCGGGCTCTTCGCCGACGTGCTCGGCGTGGAGCGGGTCACCGCCGACGACAACTTCTTCGCCCTCGGCGGCCACTCGCTCCTCGCCACCCTCCTGGTGGGCCGGATCCGCACCGCCCTGGACGCCGAGGCCAAGATCCGCACCCTCTTCGAGCACCCCACCGTCGCCTCGCTCGCCGCAGCCCTGGAGGACGCCGGCCGCCCGGACCGCCCCGCCCTGGCCGCACGGCCGCTGCCCGAGGCGCTTCCCCTGTCGTACGCCCAGCGGCGGCTGTGGTTCCTGCACCGCCTCGACGGCCCATCCGCCACCTACAACATCCCCTTCGCCGTACGCCTGGACGGCCGCCTCGACGTGGACGCCCTGCGCCGCGCCCTGCACGACGTCGTCGCCCGCCACGCCTCCCTGCGCACCGTCTTCCCGGCACCCGAGGGCGGCGCGCCGGTGCAGCGCGTCCTCGCCGCCGGGGACGTACGGCTGCCGCTCGTCCCCGAACCCGTGGACGCGGACAAGTGCGCGGACCGGGTCGGCGCGGCGGTGGCCGAGCCCATCGACGTGGAGCACGAACTCCCGCTGCGGGCCACCCTGTTGCGGCTGGCGGACGACTCCCACGTCCTGGTCCTCGTCATCCACCACATCGCCGCCGACGGCTCCTCCCTCGCCCCCCTCGTCCGCGACCTGGGCACCGCCTACCGCGACCGGCTCGGGGGAGCGGCCCCGGCGTGGACCCCGCCACCCGTCACCTACGCCGACTACACGCTCTGGCAGCGCGATCTCCTCGGCGACGAGGCGGACCCCGACAGCCCGGTCTCCCGGCAACTCGCCTTCTGGCGGGGCGCCCTGGCCGGACTGCCCGAACTGGTGGAGCTGCCCTGGGACCGCCCGCGTCCCCCCGCGCCCCGGCACGAGGGCGCCACCCACCACTTCGCCGTGGACGACGCCACGGCCCGGGGGATCGCCGCACTCGCCCGTACGAGCGGATGCAGCGTCTTCATGGTGCTCCAGGCCGCCCTGGCCCTCCTGCTCTCCCGGCACGGCGCCGGCGAGGACGTCCCGCTCGGCACGGCGGTGGCCGGACGCACCGACGAGGCGGCCACCGACCTGGTCGGCTTCTTCGTCAACACCCTCGTGCTGCGCACCGACCTGAGCGGCGACCCGACCTTCGGCGAACTCCTGCACCGGGTCAAGGAGTACGACCTGGCCGCCTACGCGCACCAGGACGTCCCCTTCGAGCGGCTCGTGGAACTGCTCAACCCGGCCCGCGCCCCGCACCATCCGCTGTTCCAGACGATGCTGGTGCTCCAGAACCACGCCTCCGCCGCCCCCGTCGGTCTCCCCGGCATCGACGTCCACCCGCTGCCGGTCGACCTCGGCGTCAGCAAGTTCGACCTGTCCTTCACCTTCGTGGAGACCGGCGACGAGGGTACGTCCGGCGGCCTGCGGGCCTCCGTCGACTACGCCACCGAGTTGTTCGACGCCGGCACGGTGCGCGGCCTCGCCGACCGGCTGCTGCGACTGCTGCGCGCGGTCACCGAGGACCCGACGCTGCCCCTGCACGCCTACGACGCGCTCGGCGACGCCGAACACGCCCGGCTCGCGGAGTGGGGCACCGGCCCGGTGCGCGACGTGCCGCCGGAGACCTTCCCCGGCCTCTTCGCGCACCGGGTGCGGCAGGCCCCCGACGCCCCGGCGATCCGCGACGCGCACACCACCCTGACCTACCGCGAGCTGGACACCCGCGCCGAGGCCCTCGCCCGGCGGCTCGCCGCGCGGGGCGTCGGCCCGGAGGACCGCGTCGCCGTGGCCCTGCCGCGCGACCACGGCCTGGTGGTGGCGCTCCTCGCCGTCCTCAAGGCCGGTGCCGCCTATCTCCCGCTCGACACGGACTACCCGGCCGCCCGCCTCGCGTACATGCTCCAGGACGCGGCCCCCCGCCTGCTGCTCACCACCGCCGATCTGCACGGCGGCCTGCCGCCCACGGACGTCCCGCACCTCGACCCGGCGGACGACGCGCCCCCTTCCGCGGACACCCCCGCGCCCCTCCGGGACCCGGACCCGGCGCACCCGGCGTACGTCATCTACACCTCGGGCTCCACCGGCCGCCCCAAGGGCGTGGTCGTCACCCACCGCGGCGTCGGCGCGATGGCCGCCACCCAGCGGGAGCGGCTGCGCCTCACGCCGGACAGCCGGGTGCTGCACCTGGCGTCGGTCAGCTTCGACGCCGCCTTCTGGGAGCTGTGCATGGGCCTGCTTTCCGGGGCCTGTCTGGAGATCGACGCCCGCGAGGCCCTGCTGCCCGGCCCCGCCCTCGCCGAGCGTGTCCGCGACCACGGCGTCACCCACCTCACGCTCCCGCCGGCCGCGCTCGCGGTGCTGCCGCCGGACTCCCTGCCCGCCGGGACCACGATCGTCCTGGCCGGCGAAGCCTGCCCGCCCGCCCTCGCCCGCGCCTGGTCGCGTGGGCGGCACCTCGTCAACGCGTACGGCCCCACCGAGACCACCGTCTGCGCCACCATGAGCGGCTTCCAGCACGCGGACGGCCCGCTCGCCCCGGACCGCACGGTGTCGATCGGCGTGCCCGTGGACGGCACCCGGGTCCGCGTCCTCGACGGCTGCCTCGCCCCGGTGCCGCCCGGTGTGGTCGGCGACCTGTACGTGTCCGGCGAGGGCCTCGCCCGGGGCTACCACGACCGGCCCGGGCTCACCGCGACCCGGTTCGTGGCCGACCCCTTCGACCGGGCGGGCGGGCGCATGTACCGCACCGGCGACCTGGCCCGGTGGAACCACGACGGGCAGCTCGAGTACGTCGGCCGGGTGGACGACCAGGTCAAGCTGCGCGGCTTCCGCGTAGAGCTGGGCGAGGTCGAGGCGGCGCTCACCGCGCTGCCAGGCGTCGCCGCGGCCTGCGCCGTCGTCCGCGAGGACCGGCCCGGCGACCGCCGCCTGGTCGCGTACACCGTGCCCGCCGAGGGAGCCGCGGGCCCGGACGGCACGGAGGTGCGGGCCCGTCTCGCCGCCCTCCTGCCGGACCACATGGTGCCCTCCGCGCACGTGCGGCTCGCCGCCCTGCCCGTCACGCCCAACGGCAAGACCGACCGCCGGGCCCTGCCCGCGCCGGAGGACCCCCGGGCCGGCGGGCGCGGGCCGCGCACGGCCCGGGAGCGGGTGCTGTGCGAGGTGTTCGCCGAGACGCTCGGGGTGCCCGAGGTGGGCGCCACGGACGACTTCTTCGCGCTGGGCGGGCACTCCCTGCTCGCGGTGACGCTGGCCCAGCGGATCGAGGAGCGGTGCGGCCGGCGCCCCTCGCTGCGGGCCCTGTTCGCCGCCCCGACCGTCGAGGGCGTCGACCGCCTGCTGGGCGGCGCGGCGGGCGCCGGCGGCGGGGCGGTGGACTGGGCGGCCGAGGTGCGGCTCGCGGAGGACATCACCGGCGCGCGGCGGACGCGGGCGACGGTGCCGCCGTCCCGCACGGCGGCCGGCGCCCCCTCCCGCCCCGCGCCGAGGCCCTTCCTGACCGGAGCCTCCGGCTTCCTCGGCGCGTTCCTGCTGCGCGACCTGATCGAGACGACCGGCGGCCCGGTCGACTGCCTGGTCCGCGCCGGGGACGAGACGGAGGGCGCCCACCGCCTGCGCGAGAACCTGCGGCGCTACGGCCTGTGGCACGACCGGTACCAGGACCTGATCCACCCCGTGCCCGGCGACCTCGCCGCCCCGGGGCTCGGCCTGGCGCCGGAGGTGCGGGCCGCGCTGGTGCGCCGGCTCGGCCCGGTGCTGCACAATGGGGCGCGGGTCAACTTCGCGGCCGGCTACGCCGACCTGCGCGCCGCCAACGTCGCCGGCACCGAGGAGCTGCTGCGGCTGCTGGCCGACTCGGACTCGCCGGGCCTGCACCACGTGTCGACCACCGGCGTCCACGCCCCGGCGGACGGCCCGGTGACGATCACCGAGACGACACCGGCCGGGCCGCCCGACGCGCTGCCCGACGGCTACGCGCAGAGCAAGTGGGTGGCGGAGGGCCTGGTCGGCCTCGCGCGCGAGCGGGGCCTGCCGGTCACCGTCTACCGGCCGGGCCGCATCAGCGGCGACACCGGCACCGGTGCCTGCCAGGACCGCGACCTGCTGTGGCAGCTCATCAAGGGCTGCCTGCAGACCGGTGCGGTGCCCGACCTGCCGCCCGGGTCGACCGGGTGGGTGCCCGTGGACTACGTCAGCGCGGCGGTGGTGGCGCTCGCGTCCGCTGAGCGCGACGGCACGGAGACGTTCCAGCTGACCCATCCGGACCCGCCCGGCCTGGACCGGGTCCTCGCCGCCGCCGAGTCCCTGGGGTATCCGCTGCGCCGGGTCCCCGCCGAGCGCTGGCGGTCCCTCGTCGTGGCCCAGCACGACAACGCCGCCCAGCTGTTCCTGGGCGAGGACGGCCACCAGGGCGAGGAGGCGCGGGGAGCGACGGACGGGCGCCGCTTCGACTCGCGCCGCACGGCCGAGGCAGTGGCGGCGCTGGGCGTGCGTCCCGCGGCGCTGACCGAGGACGTCCTCGTGCGCTACCTCGCCTGGTTCCGGGACACCGGCTTCCTGCCCGCTCCGCGCGGTGACGCCACCGACCCGTTGAGTGAGGCCGCCGCTTCCGCAGGGTGACGGGGCACGGCCGCCGGGTGACCGGTCCTGTGAGGGCGCGCACAGGGCCCACGTCACATAGGGCCGGGGTTAGTAGACGTCCGGCGGCCGACGCGCGCCCCGGCGCCCGGGCGGCGCCGGCCGTCGCGCGACGTGCCTGCTAAGGGGCGTAGTAGGTCACACACTTGTCGCGGCGGCCAGGCGTTCCGCAGGGTGTTGGACGTACCGGGGAGCCGAGCGCCGGACCGGACGGGAAGAGCTCGTCCGCAATCCAGACACCGGCCCTGATGACGCGAAGCCGCGTCGAGCGCGGACACCGCGTCGCCGACCCCCCAGTCGGCCTCCCCATGACGTCCCGAATGGAGAGGTACACCCATGCACGCCATCACCCGTCGCCTCAGTATCCGCAAGTCCGCCGTGGCTTCTCTCGCCGCCGCGGGCGCCGCAGCCGTCACCCTGACCCTCGCCCCGAGCCCGGCGCACGCCGCCGAGCCGGCCAAGGCCTCCACCGCGCAGACCCAGGCCCAGACCGACAAGATCGAGGCCATCGTCAAGGCCGGCGAGAAGAAGTACGGCGACAACCTGGACGGCTGGATCCGCACCGCCCTGGACGTCATGCACGCCAAGAAGATCCCGGGCAGCTACGACAGCCTGCACCGCAACATCATCCGCGAGTCGGCCGGCAACCCGAAGGCGCAGAACAACTGGGACGTCAACGCCCAGAACGGCGTCCCGTCCAAGGGCCTGCTGCAGACCATCCAGCCCACCTTCGACGCCTACCACGTCAAGGGCACGAAGGACTCCATCACCGACCCGGTCGCCAACATCGTCGCCGCCTGCAACTACGCGGCCGACAAGTACGGCTCCATGGACCAGGTCGACTCCGCCTACTGAGCGGACCCACAGACCGCCTGAGCCCCGGGGACAGCCGGTCCCGCGCGGAGGCCGGCGGGGCCCAGGCAGCACGGCGGGGGCCGGAGGGACGACACGTCCCGGCCGGCCCCCGCCTGCGTCGCACTCCGTGCAAGGGGCCTCAGGCCGGCTTGCGCCACACCGAGACGTGTTTCCCGCTGTCGTCGGTGAACGGCGACCCGTCCCAGTCCGCGACCCGCCGCTCCAGCGTCAGGCCGGCGATCCGGGCCATCAGGTCCAGCTCGGCCGGCCACGCGTACCGGTGCCGCGACGCGTCGCGCCGGTAGCGGCCGTCCGCGCCGTCCCGGGTCAGATGGTGCGAGACCAGCACCTGCTCGGCCAGGTGGAAGGTGTCGAAGCCGAGGTGGTGCTCGGAGACGTCGAACGGCACCGCGACCTGGCCGGGCGGCAGGAACCGGAGCGGCGGCACGCCCAGTTCGATCACGAAGCGGCCGCCGGGCGCCAGATGGCGGGCCGCGTTGCGGAAGCACTCCACCTGCTCGTCCTGCGTGAGCAGGTTGGAGATCGTGTTGTAGACCAGGTACACCACGGCGAACTCGCCGGGCACGGTGGCCGTGGCCATGTCCCCGAGGACGACCGGGAGCGTCTCCTCGCCGACCTTGCGCCGCAGCACCTCCGCCATGTGCGGCGAGTACTCGACACCCGCGACCGGCACCCCCCGCTCGCTGAGCGGCACGCCCACGCGGCCGGTGCCGATCGCGAACTCCAGGGCCCGGCCGTCGCCGGCCAGCGCGGCGAGGAAGTCCAGTACCGGACCCAGGACTTCGGGGGAGGAGTTCTCCTCCTCCTCGGCGTCGTAGCGTTCGGCGTTCTCCCGGCTCCACAGCTCACTGCTCGTCACGGCCGACCACCCTGCCCGACCCGGCGGCGCGCCGTCGACCGGATTTCCCGGCGGCACCCGGCACAGTGGACGGCATGGACATCAGTGGCGGCAACATCCTCGCCCGGGGTCGCGTGGCGACCCGGCTGCCGGCCCAGGACCTGGAGCGGGCCCGGCGCTTCTACGCCGAGCGGCTCGGCCTTGAGCCGGTCGACGAGCGGCCCGGCGGGCTGCTCTACCGCTGCTCGGACACCGAGTTCGCGCTGTTCACCTCCACGGGCTCCTCGCCCGGCACCTTCTCCCAGATGGGCTGGCAGGTGGACGACCTCGACGGCGTCGTCGCCGAACTGCGCAGCAAGGGAGTGGAGTTCGAGGAGGTCGACGTCCCCGGGTTCCGCACCGTGGACGGCATCGCCCACGTCGAGGGCCACTACCCGAGCAAGCACGCCCGCGGCGAGCGCGCCGCCTGGTTCCGCGACAGCGAGGGGAACCTGCTCGGCATCGGCGAACCGGTGGTCTGACGCCGCGTGATCACCGGCCCGGCGCCCCCGCCCGCAGGCCGTCCATGACGAGGTCCAGGAGTCGCGTGACCCGCGGCTGCCAGTCCTCGGCGGGGTCGACCTGCCAGAGCCCGGCGATGGCGAGGAAGAAGTCGTCGGCGCTCACGCCGGGCCGGACGGTGCCGGCCTCCTGCCCCGCCCGCAGCAGCAGCCCGACGGCGTCGAGGACCGGTGTCGGGCCCGGCTTGGCCGGTCCGCCGGGCGCGCTGGTGACCAGCCGGACGGCGTCGGCGAGGCCGGCCTTGGCCATCGCGAAGGCGGCCAGCCGGTCCATCCACTCGCGCAGCGCCCGGTCGGGACCGAGGGCGGCGAGCAGCCGGGGCGCCGCGTCGGCCACCTGCTGCATCTCGTGGCGGTAGACCTCCAGGACCAGCGCCTCGCGGTGCGGGAAGTTGCGGTAGAAGGTGCCCTGTCCGACGCCCGCCTTCCGGGCGATCAGGCTGAGCGGGACGTCGGCACAGCGGGTCAGTTCGGCCACGGCCACCTCCAGGATGCGCTCGCGGTTGCGCTGCGCGTCCGAGCGCAGGGGAATGTCCTTCCTCGGCTGGGGCACTTGTCTCTCCCTCCGTACCCGGGTCGGTGACCGGATCCCGACGCTTGCTGAGCGGACAGCTGTCCGTTACGTTTTCGGTAGAGCGGACAGTTGTCCGGTTGCCCGGCCAGCTTAGCCGCGCAGGTCAACCGGCACGAAGCGTGACGACACGAAGAAGGCTGACCATGGTCTCAGCACCCCCGTCGACGTCCAGCGCCATCACCCTGCACATCAACGGCGAGAAGCACCACCTGACCGTCGACCACCGCACCACCCTGCTCGACGCCCTGCGCGAGCGCCTCGATCTGACCGGCACCAAGAAGGGCTGCGACCAGGGGCAGTGCGGCGCCTGCACGGTCCTGGTCGACGGACGCCGCGCCGTCTCCTGCCTGAACCTCGCCGTCGCGGCCGAGGGCCGTGAGATCACCACCATCGAGGGCATGGCCGAGGGCGACGCGCTGCACCCCGTGCAGCAGGCGTTCCTCGACCTCGACGGCTACCAGTGCGGCTACTGCACGCCCGGGCAGATCTGCTCGGCCGTCGCCGTCATCGAGGAGCACGCGGCCGGCTGGCCCAGCGCGGTCACCGACGACGTGCGCCCCGACGCGGGGCCGCCACCGCTGACCCCGGAGGAGATCCGCGAGCGCATGAGCGGCAACCTGTGCCGCTGCGGCGCCTACGTCTCCATCGTCCGCGCGGTCGCCCGCGCCGCCGAGGACCACGAGCGGGCCCGGGAACGGCAGGCGGCCCCGAACGCCGAGGAGGCGGCGGCATGAGGGAGTTCGACTACCGCCGCGCCCAGGACGTCCCCGGCGCCGTGGCACTGCTCACCGACGATCCCGAGGCCCGCTTCCTGGGCGGCGGCACCAACCTGCTCGACCTGATGAAGGCCGGCGTCGAACGGCCCGCCCGGCTGGTCGACGTCCGCGAACTCCCGCTCGGCTCCGTCCAGTCGACGCCCGGCGCCGGCCTGCGCGTCGGCGCGACCGTCACCAACAGCGACCTCGCCGCCCACCCCGACGTCCGGCGCCGCTACCCGGCGCTCACCCAGGCGGTGCTGGCCGGCGCCTCGGGCCAGCTGCGCAACATGGCGACCGTCGGCGGCAACCTGCTCCAGCGGGTGCGCTGCGGCTACTTCACCGATGTGAGCCGGCCCTGCAACCGGCGGGTCCCCGGCAGCGGCTGCCCCGCCGTCACCGGCGAGCACCACAACCACGCCGTGCTCGGCGCCTCGGAGCACTGCGTCGCCGTGCACCCCTCGGACATGGCCGTGGCCCTCACCGCGTTCGACGCCGTCGTCTCCTACGAGAGCGCGGACGGCCCCGGCGAGCTGCCGCTCACCGACCTCTACCCGCCCGTCGGCGACACCCCGCACCGCGAGACCGCGCTGCCGCCCGGCGCCCTGATCACCGCCGTCACCCTGCCCCCGGCGCCGGTCGCCGCGCACTCCCGCTACCGCAAGGTGCGCGAGCGCGCCTCGTACGCCTTCGCGCTCGGCTCCGTCGCCGCCGCGCTGGACATCGAGGACGGCGTGGTGCGCGAGGCCCGGCTCGCCCTCGGCGCGGTCGCCTCCCGGCCCTGGCGGGCCCGCGCCGCGGAGGCCGTGCTGACCGGCGCGCCCGCCGACGGCGCCACATTCGCCGCCGCCGCGGACGCCGAACTGGCCGCCGCCCGGCCGCTGCCGGACAACGCCTACAAGGTGACCCTGATGCGCAACCTCGTGGTGGCCGTGCTCACCGAACTCGCGGAAGGGGCCACCCGATGACCACGACCACCACCGGCCGGTCCGCGGTCCGGGGAGCCGTCGGCACCCCGCACACCCGAATCGAGGGCCGCGACAAGGTCACCGGCGCCGCCCGCTACTCGGGGGAGGTCCCCTTCGCCGAGCTGGCCCACGGCTGGCTGGCGCTGTCCACCGTGGCCCGGGGCCGCGTCCGGTCCGTCGCCACCGAGCCCGTCCTCGCCATGCCCGGCGTCCTCGCGGTCCTGCACCACGGCAACGCCCCGCGCCTGCACACCGACTACGTCGGGATGCTGGGCACGCCGCCCGACCCGACCGCCACCGTCTTCCAGCACGACCGGGTCCCGCACGCGGGCTGGCCGGTGGCGCTGGTCGTCGCCGAGACGCCCGAGCAGGCCCGGGAGGCCGCCGAGGCGCTGGAGGTGACGTACGACGAGGAACCCCACGACACCGTGCTGCGCGCCGACGGCCCCGGCGAGGGCGACGCGGCCGACACCGAGGAGAAGGGCGACCTCGCGGCCCGGCTCGCCGACTCCGCGACCGTCGTGGACGAGGTGTACACCACCCCCGAAGAGCACCACTCCATGATGGAACCGCACGCCGCGACCGCCCGCTGGGACGGCGGACGCCTCGACGTCACCGACTCCAACCAGGGCGTCGGCTGGGTCCGGGGCGAACTGGCGACGCTGTTCTCGCTGGACGAGTCCGCCGTGCGGGTCCGCTCCGAGCACATCGGCGGAGGCTTCGGCAGCAAGGGCCTGCGCGCCCACCAGGTGGCCGCCGTGATGGCGGCGACCCAGCTGCACCGCCCGGTGCGCGTGGTCATGACCCGGCGCCAGATGTTCTCCCTGGCCGGCTACCGCAGCCCCACCACCCAGCGGGTCCGGCTCGGCGCCGGCCCCGACGGGCGGCTGCTCGCCCTGGAGCACCGCTCGCTGAGCCAGACGGCCACCGGCTACGAGTTCACCGAGGCGTGCGCCGCCTTCGCCCGCGTCATGTACGACGCCGACGCCCACCGCACCGCCAACGCCTGCGTCCCGCTCGACGTGCCGTCACCGACCTGGATGCGCGCGCCCGGCGAGGCCCCCGGCTCCTTCGCCCTGGAGTCGGCCCTCGACGAACTCGCCGAGCGGACCGGGATCGACCCGGTCGAACTCCGGCTGCGCAACGACCCCGAGACCGGCCCGGTCTCCGGACTCCCCTTCAGCAGCCGCAACCTGGCCGCCTGCTTCCGCGAGGGCGCCCGGCGCTTCGGCTGGGCCGGCCGCGACCCGCGCCCCGGGGTGCGCCGCGAGGGCCGCTGGCTGCTGGGCACCGGCACGGCCGCCGCCTCCTACGGCGCCGGGGCCGGCCCGTCCACGGCGCTGGTCACCGCCGAGGCCGACGGCGCCTTCACCGTACGGATCGCCGCCGCCGACCTCGGCACCGGCGCCCGCACCGCGCTCACCCTGGTCGCCGCCGACGCGCTGGAGGTGCCGACCGAGCGGGTCCGGGTGCGGATCGGTGACAGCGACTTCGGGCCCGCCTGGATCGCCGGCGGCTCCATGGGCACCCGCTCCTGGGCCTGGGCGATCAACGCGGCCGCCGCCGAACTGCGGGAACGCCTCGCCCTCGGCACCACCGTCCCGCCGGAGGGCATCACCGTGCGCTCCGACACCACCGAGGCGCTGGCCGCGCTCGCGAAGAAGGAACGGCACGCCTTCGGGGCGCAGTTCGCCGAGGTCGCCGTGGACACCGCCACGGGCGAGGTACGGGTGCGGCGGATGCTCGGCATCTTCGCGGCCGGCCGGATCGTCAACCCGCTCACCGCCCGCAACCAGCTGGTCGGCGGCATGACCTGGGGCCTCTCCATGGCCCTGCACGAGGAAGCCGTCCGCGACCACGCGAGCGGTGGCCACTACGGCCCCGACCTGGCCGGCTACCACGTCGCCACGCACGCCGACGTGCCCGACGTCGAGGCGGACTGGGTGGCCGACCCCGACCCCGACGACCCGGTCGGCATCAAGGGCGTGGGCGAGATCGGCATCGTCGGCGCCGCCGCGGCCGTCGCCAACGCCGTCTGGCACGCGACCGGGGTCCGCCAGCGCCACCTGCCCATCCGGCCCGACCGGGTGCTCACGGCGGGGACGGGCCCCGCGGTCCGGGGTGCGGCGGATGCTTGACCTCGCGCGGGAGCTGCACGGCTGGCTGGCCGAGGGCCGGGAGTTCGCCGTCGCCACCGTCGTCTCCGTCGGCGGCAGCGCGCCGCGCGGACCCGGCGCCGCGCTCGCCGTCGACGCCGAGGGCACGGTGCTCGGCTCGGTCTCCGGCGGCTGCGTGGAGGGCGCGGTGTACGAGCTGTGCGCGGCGGCGCTGCGCGACGGGCGGACGGTGCGCGAACGGTTCGGCTACAGCGACGACGACGCCTTCGCGGTCGGCCTGACCTGCGGCGGCGTCATCGACGTCGTGGTCACGCCGGTGCGCGGGCCCTCGCGCGAGGTGTTCGGGGCGGCCCTCGCCGAGGCCGCCGGGGGCGGGGCGGCGGCGCTCGCCCGGGTGGTCGACGGACCCGAGGCGCTGCTCGGGCGGGCCCTGCTGGTCCGGCCCGACGGGTCCCGCGCGGGCGGCCTCGGCGGCCACCCCGAGCTGGACCGCACGGCCGCCGCCGAAGCCCTTGCCCTGCTGGACGCCGGCCGCACGGGCACGGTCGCGCTCTCGGAGGACGGCTCCCACTGCCCCGGCGGCCTCACCCTGCTGGTCGAGGCCACACTGCCGCCACCGCGCATGATCGTCTTCGGGGCGGTGGACTTCGCGGCGGCGCTGGTGCGGGCCGGCAAGTTCCTCGGCCACCACGTCACCGTCTGCGACGCCCGCCCGGTCTTCGCCACGCCGGCCCGCTTCCCGGAGGCCGACGAGGTCGTCGTCGACTGGCCGCACCGCTACCTGCGGCGCACCGCGACCGACGCGCGCACCGTGCTGTGCGTGCTCACCCACGACGCCAAGTTCGACGTGCCGCTGCTGACGGAGGCCCTGCGGATGCCGGTCGCCTTCGTCGGCGCCATGGGCTCCCGCCGCACCCACGAGGACCGCACCCGGCGGCTGCGCGAGGCCGGCCTCGGCGAGAGCGAACTGGCCCGCCTGCGCTCACCCATCGGCCTGGACCTCGGCGCCCGCACCCCCGAGGAGACGGCCCTGTCCATCGCGGCGGAGATCGTCGCGACCCGCCACGGCGGCACGGGGACGCCGCTCACCGGGGGAGCGGCCCCCATCCATCCGGAGGCGGCGGCTTGAGCCCCGAGGCTGCCCTCCGGAGGGATCAGGTCGGTCTGGCGGTCCTCGCGGCCCGGCTTCGCCCGGGGGCGTCGGTGGCCGGTCCGGTGCTCCCCGCCGGTAGCGCGCCGGCACCCCACCCGACCCCGGCCGGGCCCGTGCCGGGCACCCCGTGCTCCCCGAGCGGCCCCACCGTGAGGCCCCGTTCCCGGCAGTCGGCCACCACGGCCGGGAGCGCGGCCAGGGTGGTGCGCCAGCTGTCCGGGGCCGAGGCGTGGTCGGTGTCGTGCAGGAGGATGGTGCCGCCGGGCCCCGTCGCCGACGCGATGTCGGCCCGTACCGACGCCGGCGTGGCGTCGGCCCGCCAGTCCCGGCCCCACGTCGTCCACAGCACCGGCCGGAGCCCCATGCGCCGGGCGGCGAGCCAGCGGCCGGAGGTGAGGATGCCGTAGGGCGGGCGGTACCAGTACGGGGCGGTCCCGGTGACCTCGCGCACCGTCCGCGCGGCCCGGCGCAGCTCGCGGACGTCCCGGGCCGGCGACGGCAGCCAGGGGCGGTCGTGCGCCCAGCCGTGCAGCGCGACCTCGTGCCCCCGGCGGGCCAGCTCGCGGGCCGTCTCGGGATGGCGCGCGACGCTCTCGCCCAGCACGAAGAAGGTGGCCCGCACACCGAGTCCGTCCAGCGCGTCGAGGAAGCGCGGGGTGGCGGCCGGGTCGGGTCCGTCGTCGAAGGTCAGCGCGATGTGCCCGGGGTGGCCGAGGCCGGCCAGCGCCGGGAGGCAGCGCCGGCGCAGTCCGGGCAGCCAGGTCGCGGCCGGCCCGATGTGCGCCAGCGCGGCGACGGCCGGGAGGGCGGCGTACGCCACCCGTCGCCCGGCCCGGGAACCCTCACTCATCCGTCGCTCCTCCCGAGACCCCGTCCCGACTCCTGTCCCCGCCCCTCACCCGCCACCACCCCCGGCCCGTCCCGCGCGTCCGGCCCCTCCCGCGCCCCCGGCGCGGTGTCCCAGGCCCCGTGCACCGAGGGCGCGCGGGCCAGCCCCACGCTGCCCAGGCCGATCAGCGCCACCCCGGCCAGCTCGGGCAGCACCCGCACCCCGAGGGCGATCTCCTCGTCGAACAGCGCCCAGCCCAGGGCGACGCTGGTCAGCGCGTCCCCGAGGGTGAGCGCCGGCTGGGAGGCCGCCAGGGTGCCGGCCCGCAGGGCGCTCTGGAGGAGCAGGAAGCTGGTCCCGCCGACCACCGCCGTGGCGTACGGCGGCCACTGCGCCAGCACCGCGCCCACCCCCTGGGGCAGCCGCCCGGTGACCTCCTTGAGCAGCGCCGCCGTCCCGCCGAACCCGACCGCGGACGCCGAGCCGAACAGCGCCGCGCGCGGCGCGCCCCGTACCGCGCGCCCGGCCGCCACCAGGCCCGCCATCAGGCAGACGAGGACCGCGCCCGCCCACCCCCAGCGACCCGCGGTCGCGATGTCCCGGCCCGGTGTGGGGGAGGCGGAGCCGAGGAACAGCGCGAGGCCCACCGCGAGGGCCGCGAACGCCAGCCAGGTCCGGGTGTCGGGGCGCCGGTGGAAGACCAGGCTGCCCACCACCAGCGTGAACAGCAGCTCGGTGGCCATCAGGGGCTGGACCACGGCCAGGCTGCCCACCGCGAGGGCGGCGGCCTGGAGCACCGTCGTCAGCGCGAGCAGCGCCGCCCCGCCCACCCAGTACCGGTCCCGCACCAACCGCAGCAGCGAGCGCACCGCCGTGTGCACCGCGCCCGGCCGGTCCTCGTCCTGGGCGGCGGCCCGGCGCTGCAGCACCGACGCCGCCGCGTTGGAGAACGCGGCGGCCAGGGCCAGCAGCACGGTGAGCGCGCTCACCGCGGCGCCGGCCCGCTCATCCGAACCGCGCGGCCAGCCACCGGTACAGCCCCGGCGCGGCCCCGCGGACCCGGCACGGCACCCGTAGCCAGCCGGGCACGTAGACCTCGTCCCGGCCCCGCAGTGCGGCCGTCCGCACGGCCTCGGCCACCCGTTCGGCCGGCACAGGGCGCGGGCGGGAGCGCCGGTAGGGCGTGCCACGGCGCTCGAAGAACGGCGTGTCCACCACCCCGGGCACCACATGCGTGACGCCCACGCCGGTGCCGAGCAGCTCGTAGCGGAGCGCGTCCGCGAAGGTGCCGAGGGCCGCCTTGGCCGCGGAGTACACCGCCTCGTCCCGCACCGCGACGCACCCGGCGAGCGAGCCGACCAGCACCACCCGCCCCGTGCCCGCCGCCACCATGCCCGGCAGGAGCAGCCGCACCAGGCGCAGGGTGGCGAGGACGTCGGTCTCGAAGACCTCCTCGATGGCGTGCGGCGGCATGTCCCGGAACTCCCCGGCCCAGCCCACCCCGGCACCGGCCACCAGCAGGTCCACCGACCCCACCGAGGCCAGCGTGAAGTCGGTGAGCTGCCGGTCGACGCCCGGCAGGGTCAGATCGGCGGCGTAGGCGGTGGCGGAGGTGTCCTCGGCCACCCGGCGCAGCCGGTCGGGGTCCCGCCCGCTGAGCACAAGCCGCCAGCCGCCCTCCGCGCCGAGGCGGCGTGCCACGGCGGCGCCGATCCCCGAGGACGCCCCGGTCACCAGCGCGGTGCGGACCCCCGCGCCCCGCTTCGCCGAGGGCTCGGCGCGAGGCCGGGCACGCGCCGCGTCGGGCGCGGCCACCTGCGGGCCGGCCGCCGGCCGGGGGCGGGAGAAGGCAGGGACCATGGGGACCACCTTGGCTCGGGGCGGACACCGGACCTGACACCGGCCGGGGCGGCCGGCCCCGGCATCCGACCGGACGGGCGCTCACGGAGTATCCCCCAGCCCTAGCCCGAAACGCCCCCTATGGGCGGTTTGAGGTGTGCGATGGCGGCAACCTGGACGGCCGTGCACCCACGCCCGAGCAGCAGAGCAGCCCCCCGGCCGGCCGCGCCGCCGGGGGAGGTCCCTCGCGGTCCCCGGCGGCTGCTGGTGGTCAGCGCCGGCATGGGCGCCGGGCACGACACCGTCGCCACCGAGCTGGCCCGCCGGGCCCGCGAGCGCGGCGACGAGGCCCTCGTCGTCGACGTGCTCACCCTGCTGCCCCGGGGCCTCGGCCGCGCGCTGCGGTGCTTCTACCGCGGCTCGGTCCGCCATGCCCCCTGGGTCTACGCCGCTCTGTACCGCCTGTTCCTGCGCCCCGGCGCCGGACGCCGCCCGAGCGGCACGCCCCTCGCGCAGCTGGCCGGCTCCCGGCTGCTCGCCCTGGCCGAGCGCACCGGCGCGGACGTGGTGGTGCCCGTCTTCCACCTCGGCGCCCAGCTGACCGGGCACCTGCGCGCGGCGGGGCTGCTCCGCGTGCCCGCCGTGGTCCTCGTCATCGACTTCGCCGTGCACCGGCAGTGGCTCCACCCGGGCAACGACCACACCCTGTGCCTCACCCCCGACGCCGCCCGCGAGGCGCGGCGGGCCACCGGCCGGCCGGCCGAGGCGTGCGGGCCGGTGGTGGCGCCGGAGTTCCTCCCGCCCGGGCCGGACGCCGCGACCTGGCGGCGCCTCTTCGACCGGCACGCCCCGGGCCGGGCCCCCGTCGTGCTGTCCGCCGGCGCCTGGGGCGTCGGCTCTGACCTGTGCCGCACCGTCCGGCTACTGGCCGGGCACGGGTTCCTGCCGGTCGTGCTGTGCGGGGACAACGGCCGGCTGCGCCGGGAGGCAGCCGCCGTCCCGGGCGCGCTCGCCCTGGGCTGGGTCAGTGACATGCCAGGGCTGCTGCACGCCGCCCGCGCCCTGGTCGACAACGCCGCCGGCCAGACCGCCGTCCAGGCGCTGGCCGCCGGGCTGCCCGTCGTGGGGTACCGCCCGATCCCCGGCCACGGCGCGGACGGCGTCCGGCGGATGGCCGCGCTCGGCCTCTCGGACCACGCCGAGGACGACGACGCGCTGCTCGGCGCCCTGCGCCGGCTCACCGCCGACGGGCCGGCCCGTCGGACGCGGATCGCCGCCGGGCGCGCGCTGTTCGCGGGCGACGCGCTGACCCGGGTGGTCGCACTGGCCGATACCGCCCGCCCGGGCGCCCCCTGAGTCAGCCCCGCTGGGCCCGCTCCGCGTGCAGCTTCTTCACCCGGGCCGTCTCCTCGCGGACGCCGGCCTGGACCGTGCGCTCCCGCTCCAGCCACTCGGGGCGTTCCTGCTTGAGCGCCTCGATCTGCTCGGTGGTGAGCGCCTCCGTCACGCCGCCCCGGTGCAGCCCGGCGATGGAGACGCCCAGCTTGGCCGCCACCACCGGCCGGGGGTGCGGGCCGTCGCGGCGCAGGTCGCGCAGCCACGCGGGCGGGTCGGTCTGGAGCGCGTTCAGCTCCGCCCGCGAGACGACGCCCTCCTGGAACTCGGCGGGTGTGGCCTCGAGGTACACACCCAGCTTCTTGGCCGCGGTCGCGGGCTTCATGGTCTGGGTGCTCTGGTGCTGCGTCATGCCGTCAAGGGTATCGAGCGTGTGCGGGGCCCCCGACCACGCCCGGTAACCTGGCCAGGTGACGGCCTCGGAAGAACCCCCCTCGTTCCGGCTCGCGTACGTCCCGGGGGTGACGCCCGACAAATGGGTGCGCGTCTGGAGGGAACGCCTGCCGGACGTCCCGCTGACCCTGGCCCAGGTGCCCGCCGCCGAGGCGGAGGCCGCCCTGCTCGGCGGTGCCGCCGACGCCGGCCTGGTGCGGCTTCCCGTCGACCGGACCCGGCTCAGCGCGATCCCGCTCTACACCGAGACGACGGTCGTGGTGGTGCCCAAGGACCACCTGGTCACCGCCGCCGACGAGGTCACCGCGGAGGACCTGGCCGACGAGATCGTGCTGCACCCCCTGGACGACGTCCTCGGCTGGGAGCGGCCGCCCGGCCGGCCCGCCCTGGAGCGCCCGGCCTCCACCGCGGACGCCGTCGAGCTGGTGGCGGCCGGCATCGGCGTCCTGGTCGTCCCGCTGTCCCTGGCCCGCCTGCACCACCGCAAGGACCTCACCCACCGGACCGTCACCGACGTCACCGGTTCCGGTGTGGCCCTGTCCTGGCCCGAGGACGCGCACACCGACCGCGTCGAGGACCTGATCGGCATCGTCCGCGGCCGGACCGTCAACAGCACCCGGGGCCGGCAGCCCGCGCCGGCCGAGCGCAAGGGCGAGCGGGCCGGGGCGGCGTCGGCGCGACGGGGCGGTTCGAGTGGCTCCGGTGGCGCGAAGGGCGCCAAGAACCCGAAGGGTGCCAGGGGTGCCAAGGGCGACGCCAAGGGGGCGAAGGGCGGCGCCTCCGGTGGCCGCCGAGGCCGGCCGGGCAAGCCCCGCCGCTGAGCCCCGGCCGCTGAGCCCCGACGGCGTCACCCCACGGTGGGCGCGGCTGCCGGCGGCGTGATCGTGACGCCGAGCCCGGGCGGCTCGCTCAGCACCCGCACCGGCTCACCCCCCTGCGGCGCCGGCGGCGTCAGCTGCGGCTTCGGCAGCCCCGGCGGGGCCGTCTGCTGGAGGTTGACCTGGTCGAAGTTGACCAGTCCGGTCTTCTCCAGCACCGAGATGTGGTCCAGGACGGTGTCGTTCGCCTGGTCGGCCAACTGCCGCACCAGGGAGTTCTTCGTGTTGGCGCGGATCTTGGCGACCACGGGGAAGATCTGGCCGTGCGTGACGCGCATGATGTTCACCGCCGTGGTGTCGAACTGCCGGCCCGTGGTGCCGTCCACGGTCGCCACGAACTGCTGCTGCTGCGGGGAGGCCAGGTTGGGCAGGGTGATGCCCAGTTCCGGCGCGATCCGGCGGCAGGTCGCGTCGAGCCGGGCGTGCCCCGCGACCAGGTGCCGGCCGGCCTCCCGCAGCTCCGGGGTGGTGCCCCGCTCCATGGCCAGCAGCCCCAGCGGGTGCTCCCACAGCCCGGCGGCCCGCACCTTCACCACGAAGTCCCGGTCGGCCTCGGTGAGCGGTCCGTACCGCGTCTCGGCGACGACCCGGTCCTGCCGGGCCGCCGTGTTCCGCATGCCGAGCATCGTCGGGTAGACCAGCGCGGTGAGGGTGAGGACCAGGGCACCGGCCACGAGGGCGGTCCCTGCCGTGGCGCGCCTGACGCGCATCGTGCCTCCAGGGGCGAGAACGGGCTCGGACACCTGGAGATACGGACGCGGGCCCCGGATCGATCAGTCCGTACGCCGATCCGCCCGCGCCGTCCGCCCGATCGACTCCACCAGCGGCAGCATCCGGTGCGGGACGCGCTCGCGCAGCGCCACCTCGCTGCGGGTGCGCACCACCCCCGGCACGCTGATCAGCTTCTGCACCACGTCCTCCAGATGCGCGTTGTCGCGGGCCACCACCCGGGTCAGCAGATCCCCGCCGCCGGTGATGGAGAACGCCTCGACGATCTCCGGCACGGCCGCGAGCGCCTCGCCCACCTCGTCCAGGTGCCCCTGGGTGACCTCGATGTGCACGAAGGCGAGCACCGGGTGGCCCAGCGCGGCGGGGGAGAGGGCGGGCGCGGTGCCGGTGATCACCCCGTCCCGCTCCAGCCGGTCGAGACGGGCCTGGAGCGTCCCGCGGGCCACCCCGAGCAGCCGGGCGTACTCGCGCACGCTGGTGCGCGGCTGCTCCAGGAGCAACCGCAGGATGCGGGTGTCGAGTTCGTCCACGGCCATCGCGTATCGCCTCTCGTCGGCCATTGGCTCTCCGATGGCCGGGTGGATCCGGCGCCTACTGTACCAATGGCTCACTCTGCGAGGTTGCAGTTGAGCCAGTGGCAGGTGGGATGGTCATATGGGGGAGTCGATGGCGCTGCGGACCCCCGCGGCGCCTTTTGCATGCCGGTGACCGACGACCCGGTGACCGACGACGAAGACACGACAGAGGCAAGGGGGCGGTAGCAGGTGCTCAAGAAGGTGTTCACGGCCCCGGACCCGGGCCGCGTGCGGCTGCGCTTCGCCGCGCGGGCCGTCCTCGGCATCGCCCTGGCCGTGGCCGGCTGCGGTCTGGCCGGCGCCTCCCTGCCCGGCGCCGTCGTCGGCGGGCTCGCCGCGCTGCTCGCGCTGTTCACCGTCACGGACCCCACCGTGCGCGGCCAGGCGCTGACCACCGCGCTGCTGCCGGCGGTCGGGCTGCCGGTGCTGGCCGCCGCCGCCGCGCTGCACGACCTGCCGGTCGCCCGGGACCTCGCCTTCGCCGCCGTGGTCGGGGCGGGCGTCTACGCCAGGCGCTGGGGGCCGCGCGGCCACAGCCTCGGCGTGTTCGGCTTCATGACCTTCTTCGTCGCCCAGTTCCTGCACGCCACCCCGGCCCGGCTGCCGGAGATGTACGGCGCCGTGCTCCTCTCGCTGGCCGCCGCAGCGGCCGTCCGTTTCGGCGCCTGGTGCTACGAGCACCGGCTGCCGCCGACGCCGGTGCCCACCCCGCCGGCCGGCGCCGGCCTCGCGCGCGTCACGACCCGGCAGGCGGTGCAGGCCACCGCGGGCGCCGGTTTCGCGCTGGTCGTGGGCCACCTGGTCTCCGGCGACCGCTGGTACTGGGCCGTCGGCGCCACCTGGTGGGTCTTCGTGAACACCGTCTCGCGTGGCGAGACCCTGGTCCGCGGCTTCCGCCGGGTCCTCGGCACGGTCCTCGGCATCGGCCTCGGCCTGCTGGTCGCCGTCCCCGTGTCCGGCTCCCCGCTGCCCACGGCCGTCCTCGTCGCCGCCTGCGTCTTCGGCATCTTCTACACCGCAGCCGTGTCCTACACCTGGATGATGCTGTGCGTGACGCTCCTCGCCGAGCTGCTCTACGGCCTGCTCGGCGTCCTCAGCCCCGGCCTGCTCGCGCTGCGCCTGACCGAGACCGGCGTGGGGGCGCTCGGCGCGGCGCTCGCGGTGCTGCTCGTGCTGCCCGTCACCACGCACGCGGTCACCGACGGCTGGATCCAGCGCGCCCTGCGCTGTGTGCACGCCTGCACCGCCGAGGCCGCCGCCCGGCTGGCCGGCACCGAGGGCGCCGACCCGGCGCCCCGGGTGGCCGAGCTGGAGCAGCTGCTCGGCCGGGTGCGCCTGTCGGTGGCCCCGCTGGTGCACCCGCTGCACCCGATGCGGGGCCGCAAGGAGCGGGCCCGCACGGTGCTCGCGCTGCTCGACGACTGCGCCCGGGAGGTGCGCGGCCTGGTGGCCGTCGCCGCCGACCCCGAGGCCTCGCACGACGCCCGGCTCACCGCCGCCTGCCAGCGGGTCGAGGCCGCGGTGGAGGCGCTCACCGGCGGCGGGGCCGTCCCCGCCCGCGCGGAGGGGCCGCACGCGGTCGAGGGCGCCCTGGCTCACCTGCACGAGCTGGAGCGAGCCCTGGCCGACCTGGCCACGCCGCTCGGCGCGCCGTCGCGCTCACGGCTGGTCGGCGCCTGACGCGAACGGGCGTCCCCGGCGTCCCTTTGGTCTAGACCGCAGTTGATCGACTGCTACCGTCACCCCGGGTGCCGACCGGCGCGGCACCCGCGACAGCAGGCGGCACGAGAGGGGACAGCGGTGGCGGACGGCGGCAGGCGGCAGCGGCGGGCGTTCATCGGATCGTTCACGGCGGCCGGGGGCCCCGGGATCGTGACGGCGGCCCTCGCGCCGGACAGTGGCGCGCTCACGCCGCTGAGCAGCGTGAACGGCGTACCCGACCCCTCGTACCTGGCCCTCGCCCCCGACGGGGACACGCTCTACGCCGTCAGCGAGACCTCACCGGGCGCGGTGGCCGCCTACCGCGTGACCGGCGACGTCCCCGAGCCCGCAGGCCGCCCGGTGCCGGTCGACGGCGACGGGCCGACCCATCTCAGCCTGCACGCCGGGCACGTCCTGACCGCCAACTACGGCTCCGGCAGCGTCACGGCCGTGCCGCTGCGCCCCGACGGCACCCTCGCCCGGGCCGCATCCGGTGTCCTCGCGCACACCGGCTCGGGACCGCACGCCCAGCGCCAGCAGGCGCCCCACGCCCACCAGGTGCAGCCCGACCCGAGCGGCCGGTGGGCGGTCAGCGTCGACCTCGGCACCGACTCGGTGCGCGTCTGCGCCCTGACCGACGGCGGCGACCTCACCCTGCACCGGGAGATCGCGCTGCGCCCCGGCTCGGGACCCCGGCACCTCGCCTTCCACCCGACCGGCACCCACGCCTACGTCGTCGGCGAACTGGTGCCGCTCGTCACCGTCTGCCGCTGGGACGCCGCCGAGGGAGTGCTGCGCCCGGTCGCCGAGGTGCCGGTGCTGCCGACGGTGCCCACGGGCGACGCGTACCCGTCGGGCATCGTCGTCTCGCCCGACGGCCGCTTCGTGTGGACCGCGACGCGCGGCGAGGACGTGCTGTCCGCGTTCGCCGTCGAGGGCGACACCCTGCGCCCGCTGGGCACGGTCCCCTGCGGCGGCCACTGGCCGCGGGCGCTCGCCGAGTCGGGCGGCTTCCTGTACGTCGCCAACGAGCGCTCGGGCGACGTCACCTGGTTCGCCGTCGACCCCCGCACCGGCCTGCCCGGCCGGGCAGGCGCCATCGCCGTGCCGGCGGCGTCCTGCGTGGTCTTCGACTGACCCGCCCGGTACGACCGTGTGGGTACGGCGAAGGGCCCGCCCCCGGTGCCGGGACGGGCCCCTCGCCCTTGTCGGTACGCGGCTCAGTGCGCCGGCGTGCCCTGCGGCTGCTGCGGCGAGATGCCGAGCGCCGTCGTGTACTTGGCGAGCGCCAGCTTGCCGATCGCCGGGTAGGGGCCGAGCGGCTCCGCGACGGCGCAGCCCGCCTCCTCGGCCGCCTGCGCCAGCAGCCCCGCGTCGATCTCCGGGCCGATCAGATACGGGGCGAGCGCCAGGTTCTGCGAGCCCGAGGAGCGCAATTGCTCGGCCACGGACGCGATCGAGCCCTCCTGGTCCAGGGCCGCCGCCATCACCGGCACGGCCAGCCGCGCCGCGAGGAGCATGCCGGTGATCCCGGCCGCCTGCACGGCCTCGTCACCGCCCACCGACGCCAGCACGATGCCGTCGGCCGCCGTCGCCACGGTGAACAGCCTCGCCCGGTCGGCGCGGGCCAGGCCGGCCTCGGAGAGCCGCACGTGCAGCGCCTCGGCGAGCAGCGGGTGCGGGCCGAGCACGTCGGTCAGCTCGGCCGCGATCCGGCTGTCCATGACGGCCTGGCGGATCCGGCGCAGCAGCGCGGCGTCCGGGCCGGCGAGCAGCGGCACGACCACCGCGACCGGGCCCTCGGGCTCGGCGACGTCAAGACCGGCGGCGACCGCCTGCTCGTAGCGGGCGGCGCGCTCCTCCGCGGCCCGCGCGAGCACGGCCGGCAGCGTCGGGAACTCCGTGTCGTCCCCGTCCAGGTGTCCGATCCGCACGTCCAGGCCGGGCAGCTCGGAACGGGCGATGCTCACCACCTCGTCGGCGAGTGAACGGACGGCACCGCTGGGGGTGCCCGGCACCGCGAGCACGAGGGCGGGCGCGCCCTCGGGAGCCACCAGGGGCTCGGGGCGGCGGTGCCGCCCCGGCTGGCGGGGGCGCGGCATTCGTACGGGCAGGCCGGACGCGGGACCGGTGGAGGAGCTCATGGCGCCGCATGTTACTGGCTTGCCGGGCTCCCCTGTTCGGGGAGGGTGCAGGTGAGCGGTATCCGTCCGGTTTTGTCTGATGAGCGGTCTACGGACCGGACGACACCGGCACGATTCACCCCCGCCGGGGACCGGTATCGGCCACCCTCCGCACAGGTCGCTAGAGTTCCCGTCGTGGCACCACGACCTCTGCACGAACTCGTCGAAGCGGGCTGGGCGAAGGCCCTCGAACCGGTGGCCGGCCGCGTCGCGGCCATGGGTGACTTCCTGCGCGCGGAGATAGCGGCCGGACGCCGCTACCTGCCCGCCGGGGAGCACGTCCTGCGGGCGTTCCAGCAGCCCTTCGACGACGTCCGCGTCCTGATCGTCGGACAGGACCCCTACCCGACGCCCGGCATGCCGATCGGGCTGAGCTTCGCGGTGGCGCCCGAGGTGCGCCGGCTGCCGCCGAGCCTGATCAACATCTTCCAGGAGCTGGGCACCGACCTCGGCGCGCCCGCCCCCGCGAACGGGGACCTCTCGCCCTGGACCGGCCAGGGCGTGCTGCTGCTGAACCGGGCGCTGACCACCCGGCCGGGATCGCCGGGTTCGCACCGGGGCAAGGGGTGGGAGGAGGTCACCGAGCAGGCCATCCGCGCGCTCGCCGAACGGGACAAGCCGCTGGTGTCGATCCTGTGGGGCCAGGACGCCCGCAGCCTCAAGCCCTTCCTGAACCGCTACCCGGTCATCGAGTCCACCCACCCCTCGCCGCGCTCCGCCGACCGCGGCTTCTTCGGCTCCCGCCCCTTCAGCCGGGCCAACGACTTCCTCACCCAGCAGGGAGCCGCCCCGGTCGACTGGCACCTGCCCGCCCAGCGCCAGGCGCCGCCCGGCGAGTAGCGGGGCGTTCACCCGACGACGGCGGCCCGCACGCACAGCACGTCCGGCAGATGGGCGGCCAACTGCCGCCAGCTGTCGCCGTCGTCGTCGGAGGCGAACAGCTCGCCGTTGCGGTTGCCGAAGTACACCCCGGCCCGCTCCCCGGCGTCGTCGGTGCACAGCGCGTCGCGCAGCACGGTGCCGTAGTGGTCCTCGGCCGGCAGGCCCGCGGTGAGCGGCTCCCAGGTCTCGCCCGCGTCGGTCGTACGGAACACCCGGCACCGGTGTCCGGCCGGCACCCGGTCCGCGTCGGCGTTGATCGGGAAGACGTACGCCGTGCCGCCGCGGGCCGGATGGGCGGCCACCGCGAAGCCGAAGGTGGAGGGCAGGCCGGCGCCGATGTCCGTCCAGTGCCCGCCGGCGTCGTCGCTGCGGTACACCCCCCAGTGGTTCTGGAGGTAGAGCCGATCGGGGTCCGCCGCGTCGCGGGCGACCTTGTGCACGCACTGGCCGAACTCCGGGTCGGGCTCCGGCAGGAAGACCGCGGACACCCCGGAGTTGGCCGGCTCCCAGCTCGCCCCGCCGTCCCGCGTGCGGAAGACGCCCGCCGTGGAGACGGCCACCGTCACCGCGTCCGGGTCGCGCGCGTCGGTGAGGACGGTGTGCAGCCCCTCCCCGCCGCCGCCCGGCACCCAGCGGTCCCGGGTCGGGTGCTCCCACAGCGGCCGGACCAGCTCGAAGCTCGCCCCGCGGTCCTCCGAGCGGTAGAGCGCCGCCGGTTCCGTCCCCGCGTACACCACGTCCGGCTCCGCGGCGGACGGGTGCAGCTGCCAGACCCGCTCGAGGGAGGCGCCGGTGTCCCGGGGGAAGCGGACGGCCGGTGCGGGCGGCTCGGTCCAGGTGCGGCCCAGGTCGTCGGAGTGGAACACCGACGGACCCCAGTGCGCGCTGTCGCCGCCGGCCAGCAGCCGCGGGGTGCCCGCACGGGTGTCGACCGCGACCGAGTAGACCGCCTGGGCGTTGAAGTACGGGCGCTCGTCGAACTCCCAGGCGCCGCCCCGTCGGCGCCCGATGAACAGCCCCTTACGGGTGCCGACGGCCAGCAGTACCTCGGTCATGCCGATCACCTCCGTGCTGCCCGGGACGCCTTCGTCCCCGACACCGGCCAGTCTGCACCCCGGCACTGACAGTCACCTCTCAGCCCGGCCGCGCCGCAGGTGGGAGGCGCTTCCTAGCTCGGCAGCGCCCGGGTCAGCACGCCGTCGAGGTCGGTCCCGTCGGGCAGGGTGCCGAAGGAGTGCCCCCAGTCGCCGCCGAGCCGGCTGGCGCAGAAGGCGTCGGCGACCGCCGGCGGGGCGTACCGGACCAGCAGGGAGCCCTGGAGGACGAGGGCCATCTGCTCGACCAGCCGCCGGGCGCCGGCCTCGGTCGCCGCGGCCAGCCGGGTCTCCAGGCTGGCCACGGCCGCGTCGAGGCGGGCGTCCGCCCCGCGCGCCAGGGCCAGTTCGGCGAAGAGGGCGTGCGCGGTGGCGGGGGAGCGGCGCAGCGCGCGCAGCACGTCGAGCGCGTTGACGTTGCCCGAGCCCTCCCAGATCGACAGCAGCGGCGCCTCCCGGTAGTGCCGGGGCATGCCCGAGTCCTCCACGTAGCCGTTGCCGCCCAGGCACTCCAGGGCCTCCGCCGTGAACGCCGGGCCGCGCTTGGTCACCCAGTACTTGCCGACGGCGGTGGCGATCCGCCGGAAGGCCGCCTCCCCGGCGTCCCCGCGCGCCGCGCGGTCGGCGGCCCCGGCCAGCCGCAGGGTCAGTGTCGTCGCCGCCTCGGACTCCACGGCCAGGTCGGCGAGGACATTGCGCATCAGCGGCTGGTCCCGCAGCCGCGCCCCGAAGGCGGTGCGGTGCGTCACGTGGTGGCCGGCCTCCACCAGCGTCTTGCGCATCAGGGCCGCCGAGGACATCACGCAGTCCAGGCGGGTGCAGTTGACCATCTCGATGATGGTCTTCACGCCCTGCCCCTCGGGCCCCACCAGCCAGGCCACCGTCCCGTCGAACTCCGGCTCGGAGGAGGCGTTGGACCGGTTGCCGAGCTTGTCCTTCAGGCGCTGGATGCGGAAGGTGTTGCGGCTGCCGTCGGGCAGCACCCGCGGCAGCAGGAAGCAGGACAGGCCGCCGGGCGCCTGGGCCAGCACCAGGAAGAGGTCGGACATCGGCGCCGAGGTGAACCACTTGTGCCCGCGCAGCGTGTACAGGCCCGGCTCGCCGGTCGGCGTGGCCGTGGTGGCGTTGGTCCGCACGTCCGAGCCGCCCTGCTTCTCGGTCATCCCCATGCCGGCCAGCAGGCCACGCTTGGTCGTCGGCACCTCCAGGCCCGGCTGGTACTCCCGGCTGGTCAGCAGCGGCTCGTACACCGCGGCCAGCTCCGGCTGGGCGCGCAGCGCGGGCACGGCCGCGTAGGTCATCGAGGTGGGGCAGCCGTGGCCGGCCTCGGTGTGCCCCCACACCAGCGCGCCGGCGATCCGCGCGACATGGGCGCCGGCCCGCCCGTCCGCCCAGGGCGCGGCGGCCAGGCCCTCGCCGACCGCGACCCGCATCAGGTGGTGCCAGCTCGGGTGGTACTCCACCTCGTCCACGCGGGTGCCGTACCGGTCGTGGGTGCGCAGCACCGGCTCGTGCCGGTTGGCCAGGTCGCCCCACTCCTGCGCCTGGACGCTGCCGGCCCGGAGGCCGAGCCGCCGCACGTCCTCCTCGGCCCAGCCGGCGCCCTCCCGGCGCAGCCCCTCCAGGAGAGCGGGGTCGGCGGCGGCGTCGTACGGGGCCAGGGGAGGGGGCTGGTTGGTGACCTCGTGCGTGGCGTACCCGGCCGGGTGGTCCGCGCTTCCGGTCCGGTCGTGCTCGTACGGCTGCTGCGCGAGAGTGGTCATGGCAGGAGTGTTGCACCGATCCTGCGGTCGCAGCAATCGTGCAACACGGATCGGGCGGCGGGGAGCGGAGGGAATCGAGCCACGTAAGGTACGTCCCCATGCGAACGGACGACTCGGTGCCGCCGGACGATCTCGCGCCGCGCCCGTTGTCCGCGCGGTCGGTCGTCCTCAGCCTGCTGCTCGGCACGCACCCCGCCGAGCTGCCCGCCCGGGAGCTGGTGCGGCTGGTGGAGCGCTTCGGCGTGGGCGGGTCCACGGTGCGCGCGGCCCTCAGCCGCATGGTGGGCGCCGGGGACCTGTGGCGCACGGAGTCCGGATACCGGCTGAGCGAACGGCTCCTGGAGCGCCAGCGCCGCCAGGACGAGGCCGTGCGCCCGCGCGCGCACGCGTGGCGCGGGGACTGGGAGCTGGTGGTGGTCACCGCGACGGGCCGCGAGCCCGCCGAGCGCGCCGACCTGCGGACCCGGCTGACCGCCCTGCGCCTGGCCGAGCTGCGCGAGGGCGTCTGGCTGCGCCCGGCCAACCTGAGCCGGCCGCTGCCCGCCGCGCTCGGCCGGGTGGCCGAGCTGGGCACGGCGCGGCCGGCCCGGCCGGGTCCCGAGCTGGCCGCGGAGCTGTGGCCGCTCACCGCGTGGGCGGCGACCGCCCGCTCGCTGCTCGCCCACGTCGCCCGGGCCGCGCACCCGGCCGAGCGCCTCGCCGCGTTCGCGGCCGTCGTACGCCACCTGCTCGCCGACCCCGTGCTGCCGCCGGAGCTCCTGCCGGCCGACTGGCCGGGCGCGGAGCTGCGCGACGCCTACACGGGCTACCAGCGCGAGCAGGCCGCCGGGGTGGGCGCCGGCTGACGGGTCACACCGAGCGGTGGTACTGGTCCGGGACGTGGACCTCGGCGCCCAGCTCCCGCGCCGCGTGCCGGGCCCAGGACGGGTTGCGCAGCAGCTCGCGGCCGAGCAGGACCGCGTCGGCCTCCCCGTTGGCGAGGATCTTCTCCGCCTGCTCGGCGCCGGTGATCAGCCCGACCGCCGCTACCGGCAGGGTGGTGGCCGCCTTCACCCGCGCCGCGAAGGGCACCTGGTAGCCGGGGCCGACCGGGATAGGCGCCTTGACGTTGCCGCCGGAGGAGACGTCGAGGAGGTCCACGCCGTGCGCCTGGAGGTCGCCGGCCAGGCGGACCGTCTCCTCGGGCGTCCAGCCGCCCTCGTCCAGCCAGTCGGTGGCCGAGACGCGGAAGAACACCGGCTTGTCCTCGGGCCACACCGCGCGCACCGCGTCGACCACCTCCAGGGCGAGGCGGACGCGGTTCTCGTACGAGCCGCCGTAGGCGTCGGTGCGGTGGTTGGAGTGCGGGGAGAGGAACTCGTGGATCAGGTAGCCGTGCGCGCCGTGCACCTCCGCGACCTCGAAGCCCGCGGCCAGCGCGCGCTCGGCGGTGGCCGCGAACTGGCCGACGATCTCCGCGATCCCCTCGGTGGTCAGCTCCGTCGGCACCGGGTGTCGTTCGTCGAAGGCGAGCGGGCTCGGGCCGACCGGCTGCCAGCCGTGCGCCTCGGGGCCGACCGGCTCCCCGCCCTTCCAGGGGCGGTCGGTCGACGCCTTGCGCCCGCCGTGCGCCAGCTGGATGCCCGGCACGGTGCCCTGCCCGGCCAGGAAGCGGGTGATCCGGCCGAACGCCTCGGTCTGGGCGTCGTTCCACAGGCCCAGGTCGTAGGGCGAGATCCGGCCCTCGGGGGAGACCGCGGTGGCCTCGGTGAGGATCAGGCCGGTGCCGCCGGCCGCGCGTGCCGCGTAGTGCGCGAAGTGCCAGTCGTGCGGGGCCCCGGCCGCCGGGCCGGCCGGCTCCGCGGAGTACTGGCACATCGGCGCCATCCACGCCCGGTTGGGGACGGTGACGCCGCGCAGGCGGAGGGGCTCGAAGAGGGCGCTCACGGGTGCTCCTTGGTCGGGATACCGGGACACGACTCGTACGATAGCCGTCGTAGTACGGTGAATGTCAAACTACTAGCGTTCTCGTACAATGGGGGGCGCCCCCGCGCTGCACGCCCGCACGCGTCGCATGTCCCTCGAACCGGAGCCCACCGTGACCCTCGCCCCCACCGGCAGCCGCGAACTCCCGCACCCCGACCGGGCGGAGATCAGGCTGGAAGGCGTGCTGCACGCGCTCGCCGACCCGCTGCGCCTGCGGATCGTGCGGGAACTGGCCGACGACGGCGGCGCGCTCGCCTGCTCGGATTTCGAGGTGCCGGTGGCCAAGTCGACCACGACGCACCACTTCCGGGTGCTGCGCGAGAGCGGTGTGATCCGGCAGGTCTACCAGGGCACGGCGAAGATGAACGGCCTGCGCCGGGAGGACCTGGACGACCTGTTCCCGGGCCTCCTCGACAGCCTGCTCGCCGCCGCGGCCCGCCAGGCCGACCGCCTCGGGGACTGAACCACCGCCCCCGGAGCCGGGTCAGAGCATCCCGCGCATCCGGCTGATCTCGCTGGTCTGCTGGGCGACCACGTCGTCGGCCATCTCCTCGATCCGCACGTTGTTGCCCTGCGCCTTGACGTCCGTGGCCATCGCCATGGCGCCCTCGTGGTGAGTGATCATCAGGGTGAGGAAGAGCTGGTCGAACGCCTCGCCCTCGGCGGCGCGCAGCTTCGCCAGTTGCGCCTCGGTCGCCATGCCGGGCATCGCGCCGTGCTCGTGACCGCCCTCCTCCCGCTGCCCGTTGGTCTTCAGCCAGCCCCGCATGGCCTCGATCTCCGGCCCCTGCGCGGCGGCGATCCGCTCGGCCAGGCGCTTGACCTGCCCCGAGGCGGCCCGGTCGGGCACCAGGGCCGTCATGGTGAGGGCCTGGGAGTGGTGCAGGATCATCATCCGGGCGTAGGCCACGTCCGCCGCGTTCGGTGTGTCGTCGTCGGCGCGCTGCCGCTCGGCGTCCTCGGCGGAGAGTGTCCGGTTGTCCTCGCCCGGCCTGCCCGGCGCGAGCACCGAGGGGCCCGACGCCGTCGGCCGGTCGTCGGAACCGGAATCGCACGCCCCGAGCCCGAGCACGGCGAGGGCGGCGGCAGAGGCCGCCAAGAGGGTCGGCCTCATTACGTGTTTGTTGCCCTCTGTTGGTATGTGCATGATGAAGACGATACTGCCGTGGTGTCCACCGCCCCACCGGGGACGGAACCAGGGAGGAACAGTGATCCTGTCGAACCACCCGCGAACGCGGCGCCGCAGAATGGGAGTTGCGGCCGCCGCCGCCGGTCTCCTGTCCGCGCTGCTCACCGCAGGACCGGCCGCCGCGACCCCCGACCCGGGGGACGGTCCGGCCGGCGCCAAGGAGGTGTCCCGGAGCGCCCGGGCCGACGTGCGCGACGCCCTCGCCGCCGGGGAGATACCCGGTCAGGACGAGGTCGTCCACTCCGACAACATCGAACACCTCGTCAACATCCCCAAGGACGCACTGCCGGGCTTCAACACGGACCTGGCCTTCCAGGGGAAGTACGCCTTCGCCGGCAACTACGACGGCTTCCGCATCTTCGACATCGGCAACCCCAAGCGGCCGAGGACCGTCGCGCAGGTGCTGTGTCCCGGCTCGCAGAACGACGTCTCGGTCTCCGGAAACCTGCTGTTCCTGTCGACCGACTCCTCGCGCAGCGACAGCAGTTGCAACAGCACCACACAGCCCGCGACCGAGAAGTCCTCCTGGGAGGGCATGAAGGTCTTCGACATCAGCGACAAGCGGAACCCGAAGTACGTCGCCGCCGTCGAGACCGCCTGCGGCTCGCACACCCACACGCTGGTGCCCGAGAAGCGGGACGTCTACCTCTACGTCTCCTCGTACTCGCCCAGCGCCACCTACCCCGACTGCCGGCCCCCGCACGACGGCATCTCGGTCATCAAGGTCCCGCGCAAGGCCCCCGAGAAGGCCGCGGTCGTGAACTTCCCCGTCCTGTTCCCGGGTGAGGGCCCGGACGGCGGCGGCAACCCGGGCGGCCCCACCAACCCGGGCGTCTCCAAGACCACCGGCTGCCACGACATCACCGTGCTGCCCTCCCAGGACCTGGCGGCGGGCGCCTGCATGGGCGACGGCATCCTGTTCTCCATCAAGGACCCCGCGCGACCCAAGGTCATCGACCGGGTGCAGGACAACGTCAACTTCGCCTTCTGGCACTCCGCGACCTTCAACCAGAAGGCGGACAAGGTCGTCTTCACCGACGAGTTGGGCGGTGGCGGCGCCGCCACCTGCAACGCGGAGATCGGTCCGAACCGCGGCGCGGACGGCATCTACGACATCACGGGCCGGGGCGACAGGCGCAAGCTGGTCTTCCGCAGCTACTACAAGATCCCGCGCCACCAGGCGGACACCGAGAACTGCGTCGCGCACAACGGCTCGCTGATCCCGGTCAAGGGCAAGGACCTCATGGTCCAGGCCTGGTACCAGGGCGGCGTCTCGGTGTGGGACTTCACGAACTCGTCCAGGCCGAAGGAGATCGCCTACTTCGAGCGCGGCCCGCTGAGCACCGAGACGCTGGACGTCGGCGGCTCCTGGTCGGCCTACTACTACAACGGCTACATCTACTCGAACGACATCATCAAGGGCTTCGACGTCCTGAAGCTGGACGACCGGCGCACCGACCCGGCGAAGCGCGTCCACCTGCGCGAGCTGAACACGCAGACACAGCCGGACTACTTCGACTGACCGGCGGCCGAAGGGCGGCCCCCAGAGCCGGTCGAGAAGAACCTCGACAGGTCCGTGTCGCACGTCTCGCCGGGCGCCTCGTCGCCCGGCGGGACCCCCAGTTCCCACGCGAGCCCGTAGCGCCCGAACAACTCGGCGCGCAGCACCGGCACCGGCATCGGCGCCCCCGGCATCAGCGCCGCGTACACCGCGCCCATCAGCAGCGCCCGCAGCATCGGGTAGTCCCGGTCCGCGTCGGGCGAGCCGTGCCGGGCCACGGTGTCCCGCAGCAGCTCCGCCAGCCGCTGCTGCTCCGGGCAGGCGACGAACCCCTCGGCCTGCAGCAGGCTCGCCATGTGCTGGCGCATCAGCACCGGCCGGTCCCGGGCGAGGCCCAGGATCGCGTCGATGGCGCGGGCCATGCGCTCCGGCCCCTCGGCGGTGCCCGGCTCGCGCTCCAGGGCCTCCTCCAGGGTGCGGTGCATCAGCCGGTGCACGGCGGACTGCACCAACTGGCGCTTGCCGGGGAAGTAGTAGGACACCAGACCGCGGGCCGAGCCCGCCCGGTCGGCGATGGCGCCGAGCGTGGTCGCGTCGTATCCGTGCTCGCCGACCAGTTCCACGGCGGCCTGCAGGAGCCGCTCTTTCGAACGTCTCCGCAACTCTTCATTGACCGAGGCGCTGCGCGGGGACATGCTGTACTCCTGCGTTGACTGGCTGCCAGCCAACTATACTCAGCGCAGGCGGCCGGGCCCCCTGCGGGTCCGTCACCGCTACCGTACGCTCTGGGCGGCGCGGGGGATCGTCCAGAGCGTACGGTCTGGCTGCTGGTTGCCCGAGGCTACGTCTCCCGGCGCGTCGGTTCCGTAACCCACCGCCCCGCCCACCGCCGGTGGGCCAGGACCGCCAGGCACACCACCAGGGCGCCGAGGAGCCAGCCGCCCAGCACGTCCGTCGCCCAGTGGACGCCCAGCCACACCCGGGTCGCCCCGACGCCGGCCACGCTGACCGCCGCCACGGCGAGGGCGGCGAGCCGGGGGCCGCGAGCGGCGCCGTAGTGGCCGAGCAGCCACACCAGGAGGCCGCACACGACGGTGACGGTCAGGGCGTGTCCGGAGGGGAAGGCCGCGTAGTGCGCGAGGTCCACCGGGTCGGGCCAGGCCGGGCGGGCCCGGTCCACGACCGCCTTCAGCACCTGCTGGAAGAGTCCGGCGGCGACGGCGGTCACCGCGAGCCACCCGGCGGTGAAGCGGTCCCCGCGCCGCCACCACAGCCACACCACCACCGCCGCGCACAGCAGGCGCATCGTCCAGGGGTCCCACACCCAGTCGCTGAGCACCCGCATCACCCGCGTCGCCCCGCGATGGCCCGTCGCCCAGCGGTGCGTGGTGTCCGCGATGTCGTCGTCCAGCCCGGTCAGGGGCGCCCATTCCACCGCGACCAGAGCCAGCAGCAGCGCCGAGCACAGCCCGAGCGCCCAGGCGGCGCGACGGGCGGTGCGGGACGGTGGGGGACCGGGCGGGGAGTCGACGGAGGACGTCTGCATTCCGCGATCCTCGCCGAACGGGGGTGCGCGGGGCCAATCCCGCGTGTCGGCCGCAGCGAGCGGGAGCGCCTCACGGGGTCACCCGGCCCTCACAGGTTCACCCGGTCCTCACGGGGTCACCAGCCCCTCACAGGGTCAGCAGCATCGCCAGCATCGCGATGCCCATCGCCAGCCGGCAGGCCCGCGCCAGCTCCGGGCGGTCGCCCCAGCCCGCTGCCGGACCGGCGCCCGCCACCGCGACGGCCGGTATCAGCCGCGCGCCGGTCAGCAGGACGTAGCCGGTGAAGTACAGCAGCAGCGCCGCCGTCAGCGCCGGGACGCCGGAGCCGCCCGTGCCGTGATGGTGGGGCGCTCCACCGGGTGCCGCGGCCATCGCCACCGCCATGTGGACCATGGCCGCCGCGCCGACGAGGTGATGCAGGTGACGCCGGCGCCATCGGGCCGCCCACAGGGCGCGCAGCCCCGCCGCGCCGAAGACCAGCGCGTACAGCGGCCAGGTCCAGCCGGGCGGGCTGAACACCGCGGCGGGCACGGCCATGGCGGCCATGCCGAACCCCATGAGGGCCTCGCCGCCCGCGGCGCGGCGCTGCTCCTCGACATCGCTGCGCATCCGCAGCAGGCAGTAGGCGCCGGTCGCCGCGCACAGCGCGACCAGCAGCCAGCCGGACGAGACCGGTCCGTGCACAGGGGGCCTCCCCGCTCGTCGCTCGACGGTCGGTCGAAGACCTGCCCGGGCGAGGCGGCGTGCACGCGGGCGCAAGGAGGCACGCGGGCGTGTGCGGGGGGAGCGCGATGCCCTCGGCCAAGTGCTTTATAGGTAAAACACCTGCTAATCTCCTTGCATGACCCCCCGCCTCCCGCTCGCCGGTGTACTGCGGACGCGCCGCCCCTCCGACATCTGGTTCAAGCCCGCCCTCAGCTCCGTCGCCGCCGTCGCCCCGCCCAACCTCGTCCTGCTGGCGCTCGGCCGGCTCGACCTGGCGATGTACACCATGGCCGGCTCCCTGTGCGCCCTCTACGCGCACAACCGCCCCTACGCCGCCCGCGCCGGCATCCTCGCCCGGGTGATCGTCGGCATGCTCGCCGGCGTGGCCGTCGCCCTGGTCACCGCCTCGCTCACCACGAACGCCGTCGTCCTCGTCACCGTCGGCGCCCTGCTGGCCGCCGCGCAGAAGGCGCTCTGCGACGCCACCCGGCTCGGCCCGCCCGGCAACGTCGTCCTGTGCTTCATCAGCTCCGCCTGCCTCTTCGTCCCGCAGAGCCTCGGCCAGATCCCCGGCCACCTGGCGCTCGGCGCGGCGGCGGGCGCCTGGGCCTGGCTGGTCTGCATGGCCCCCGCGCTGGTCCGCCCGCACGGCCCCGAACGCCGCGCCACTGCCCAGGCCCTGCGCGCCGCCGCCGCGTACGCCGCCACCGACGGCACCGCCGAAGGCCACGCCGCCGCCCGGGCCACCGGGTACACCGCAGTGCAGGCTGCCTGGCAGACGCTGCTCGCCCTGCCGGCCACCGGGCCCGGCGCCGCGGGACGGCACGCCCTGGAGCGGCTCGTCGTCCGCGCCGAGGTCGCCCTCGCCGCCCCCGCCGACACCGACCCGGAACCGCTGCGCGCCTGGGCCCGTGCGCTGCGCGGCACGCGCCGGGTCCCGCACACCGGCGCCCCCGGAGCGACCGCCGACGAACTGTTCGGCGTCGACGCCGAACGCGCCGCCGCACCCCCCTCGCTGCGCCGCCGGATCGGCCCGCTCGCCCCCCTGGCCCTGCGCACCGCCCTCGGCTGCGCGCTGGCCGGCTACGCCTCCCTGGCCCTCGGCGTCGGCCGCCCCTACTGGGCCCTGGTCACCGCCGCCGCCCTCTACCAGGCCAACCTCACCCTGACCTGGAGCCGGGCCGTGCAGCGCGTGGTCGGCAACCTCGCCGGAGTGCTGCTGTTCGCGGCGATCGTCCCGCTGGCCCACCTCGGGCAGGTGCTCCTCGTGCTGTGCTGCCTCGCCCTCAACTTCGGCGCCGAGGCGCTCATCACGCGCAACTACTGGCTCGGCAGCGTGTGCGTGACCCCCATGGCACTGCTGATCACCGAGTTCGCCGGCCCGCAGCACACCGGCGAGCTGATGACCGAGCGGGCGGTGGACACCCTGGTCGGCGCCCTGGTCGGCTTCCTGGCCGCCGTCGCCGTCACCAACCGGCGCGCCGGCGACCAGGTCGAGCGGGCGGTCACCGCCGCCGACCGCGCCCGCGAGCGCGCCGCCCGGCTGCTCGCCGAGCCGGCCCCCGCGGCCGGGGACCTGGAGGCCGCCCGCCGCGCGCTGAGCGGTGCGCTGGCCGGCCTGCGGGCCGCCGTGGAGGCCGCGTCCGGCGAGTGGTGGCAGCGGGCCCTGCCGCAGGAGCGGGTAGTGCTCGCCGAGCAGTCCGGACACCGTACGCTCGCCGGGATCGTGCGCCGCCAGGCGACGCGCCCCGCCGGGGACGCCGGCACGAGGACGGAGGACGTACGCCCATGACCACCCCCGAGGGCCGGACGAGCGGCGACGGGGACACCGTCGCAGCGGTGGTCCGGCAGTGGCGGGCCGTGCACCCGGATCTCGACACCGGCCCCATGGAGATCATCGGCCGCGTCAACCGCTGCGCCGCCCTGCTCCAGCAGGCCGAGGACGCCCCGCTGCGCCGCGCCGGTCTCAGCCGCGCCGAGTTCGACCTGCTGGGCGCGCTGCGCCGCACCGGGCACGAGCTGACCCCGGGCGACCTGGCGCGGGAGACCTTCTCCTCGGGGGCGGCCGTCACCAAGCGGCTCAAGCAGCTCACCGAGCGGGGACTGGTCGAGCGCCGCGCCGACACCCGCGACCGCCGGGTCGCCCACGTCGGCCTCACCGGCGTGGGGCGCGACCTGGTCGACGGCATCCTGCCCGACCAGCTCGCCTACGAGAGCGCCGTGCTCTCCGAGATCGGGGCCGCCGACCGGGAGGAGCTGGCCGCCCTGCTCGCCGCGCTCCTCGGCCGCCTCGAGGGCCGCCTGGACGCGCTGCGGTTCTGACGGCCCGCCGGGCCCGCGCTCAGGGCTCGTCGCCCGCCCGGTAGACGCCGAACATCGCGCCCTGCGGGTCGCGCAGCACCGCGATCCGCGGTCCCTCGGGCAGCGAGGTGGGTGCCATGAGCACGGTGCCGCCCCCGCCGGTGGTGTCGTCGGCGGCGGTGTCGACGTCGGCCACCGCGAAGTACGGCAGCCAGTGCGCCGGCACCTCGTGCGGGAACTTCTCGTCCATGGCGACCAGGCCGCCGAAGTCCGCACCGCCGACGCCCCACTGCGGATAGCCGGCGTCGCCGGTCACCGTCCAGCCGAACACCGTGGTGTAGAAGTCCTCGGCCCGCCCGGGCTCCCGGGTCAGCAGCTCCACCCAGCCCAGCGAGCCGGGCGCGTTGAACACCCCGGCTCCCGGGAACGCCCCGGCCTGCCACAGCTGGAACACCGCGCCCGTCGGGTCCTCGGCCACCGCGAACCGGCCCGAGTCGAGCACGTCCACGGGACCCTGCCGCACCGCCCCGCCGGCCGCCGTCACCTGTCGCAGCGCGGCGTCCGCGTCGGGCACGGCGAAGGAGACGCTCCAGGCCACCGGCTGCCCCGCCGCGTACAGCCGGGTCACCGCGGCCACGGCCGCCTCCCCCAGCCGGGCCAGGGTGTGGCCGCCCGCCTCCGGGCGGGGGTCGGTCTCGCACCGCCAGCCGAACAGCTCGGTGTAGAACCGCCGCGCCGCCTCCGGATCGCTGGTGCCCAGCTCGACCCAGCAGGGCCCGCCGGGCACCGGTTCATGCACCTTCATGACACCGGCCGTCCCTTCGGTAGCCCCCTGTTGCACGCTAAGTCGACCGCCCGGCCGGGGCCATCCAGAGGGCGCGGCGAGGCCCTAGATGCCGGGCCGGTAGCGCAGCGGATGGTCGGCCGGCACCTCCACGAGCACGATCGGCGTGCCGTCCGGGTCGGCGATCCACATCTCCACCAGCCCCCACGGCTCCTTGACCGGCGGCCGGACGATCTCCACGCCCGCCGCCCGCAGCTCCGCGTGGGCCGCCTCGGCGTCCTCGACCTGGAGCCACAGGCGTGGCCCCGGCGGTGCGGGCGCCTCAGCGCGCCCGGAGACCTCGAGGAAGCCGCCGCCCAGGAAGTAGACCGTGCCGCGCTCGGGCCCCTCACCGAACTCGCGCTGGACGGCGAGGCCGAGCTGCTCCCCGTAGAACGCGCGGGAGCGGTCGGGGTCGACGGGCCGGAGCAGGATCCGACTGCTGAGTACATGCACCATGCGTCCCGACCTTAGGGCCTGCCCGGCGGCGGCGTTACCCTCACAGGTGCCCGTGCCGCGCACCTGATCGAACCGGAGACGCCCCGCATGCACGCCGCCACCGCCCTGACCTTCCGCGAGGCCGCCGCCGCCGACGTGGCCGGGATCGTCGCGCTCGTCGAGTCCGCCTACCGCGGCGAGTCCAGCCGCGCCGGGTGGACCACCGAGGCCGATCTCCTGGAGGGTCAGCGCACCGATCCGGAGGGGGTCCTGGCGCTGGTCGAGTCGCCCGACTCGACGCTCCTCGTGGTGGAGCGCGACGGCGCGCTCGTGGCCTGCTGCCAGCTGGAGCACCGCGGCACGCACGCCTACTTCGGGATGTTCGCCGTCAGCCCGGCCCTCCAGGGCGCCGGCCTCGGCAAGCAGGTCATCGCGGAGGCGGAGCGGCGGGCCCGCGCCGACTGGGGCGCCACCGAGATGCACATGACCGTGATCTCGGTGCGCGACGACCTCATCGCCTTCTACGAGCGGCGCGGCTACGGCCGTACGGGCCGGATGAGCCCCTTCCCGTACGGCGACGAGCGCTTCGGGCTGCCCCGCCGGGCCGATCTGCAGTTCGAGCTGCTGGTCAAGCCGCTCGCCTGAGCCGCGCCGCGGCCCGGCGGCTCACGCGGTGAAGCGGCCGGTGCGGCGGATCTCCGGGAAGTCCGTGGTGGCGCCGTCCAGGCCGAGCGCCCGCACCAGCCGCAGGTGGTCCTGGGTGTTGACCACCCAGCCGCAGACCCTGAGGCCCGCCTTGCGGGCCCGCTCCACGACCTCGAGGGTGATCCGGGTGATGTCCAGGCAGAGCGTGCCGGCGCCCGCCGCGACCGCCCGGTCCACCACCTTGGGGCCGTAGTACTGCGCCACCAGCGCGGTGCGCACCCCGGGCACCAGGCGGGCGATCTCCACGATCGCCTCGTCGTGGAAGGAGATCACCTCCACCCGCTCCACCAGGTCCCGGCGGAGCATCACCTCGGCCAGCGTCCGGGCCGCCGCCGTGTCCTTGATCTCCGCCTGCACCGGCAGCGACACGGCGTCCAGCACCTCCTCGAAGACCGGGATCCGCTCCCCGCGCCCGGCGTCCAGGGCGCGCAGTTCGGCGAGCGTCTTGTCGGCGATCGCGCCGGTGCCGTCGGTCGTGCGGTCCACCTCCGCGTCGTGCATGACGACGAGCGCGCCGTCCTTGCTCAGGTGCAGGTCGAGTTCGACGACGTCCAGTCCGCCCTGTTCGGCGGCGACGAAGGAGCGCAGGGTGTTCTCGGGCTCGACGCCCATGGCTCCGCGGTGACCGATGGTGAGGAAGTTCAAGGCTCGACTCGCTTCCGTGGACGGCGGCGACGGCGGCACCGGCGGCTCTCCGGCCCCATCGGACGGTTTCCCCACGGCGACGCCCGCTATACGGCGGGAGGAGGGTGACCGGGCCGCACGGGAAATCGTGCGGCAGCTACGGGGGTCTGACAGGATAATTTTCGGGTACTCCCCTTGTCGGGAGAAAGCATCAACACATACGGTGTCCTGACGCAAGCTTCTCCCGTGGAGGATGGGTCATGACGGAAATTCTTGTGCAGGTGGGTGCGGAGGGGCAGATTCCTTCCGTGAGCAGGGTGGTGGAGCACCCGGCGTGGCCCGTGCTCAAGGGTGCCGTGGAGCGGATCCGGCCATGGCAGTCCAAGGACGGCTCGATCGACTTCGCCGCCGAGGGCGCCCCGGAGCGATCCGCCGCCGAGGCCGCCGTGCGCGAGGTCACCCGCTCCGTCGAGGACCTGTCCCCGCTCCTCCCGCACGACCGCGCCTACCACGAGGCCCTGGTGGCCGACCTCGGCCGCTGGGCCGACGGCGGCTTCGAGGTGCCCGACTTCCTGGACTCGCTGCTCGCCTTCCAGCCCGCGGCCGGCCGCGCCGACGGCCTCCAGCACCTCGTCGTCTTCCCGATGTACACGCAGAACGGCAACCCGGACCGCAACCTCGAGGCGGTCGTGCTGCGCATGGTCTGGCCGGACTGGCTGGCCGAGCTGGAGCGCACCCGCTACGACAACCCGCTGTTCTGCGGCATCACCTTCGAGGACTTCACCGCGGGCTACGACACCAACTCCGCGGTCCTCTTCCCCGAGACCATCGCCGTGCGCGAGGCTCCGGAGCGCTTCTCCTGGGGCGGCATCTTCTGCGACCGCGAGGCCGCCCGCTTCCGCCGCGTCACCGAGGCCGCCGTCGGCGTCCTGGGCCTGGAGCTGCCCGAGGACATCGCCGCCATGGTCGACGACCAGAAGCGCTGCGAGGCGGCCTTCGTGCTGTGGGACATGGTCCACGACCGCACCCACAGCCACGGCGACCTGCCCTTCGACCCGTTCATGATCAAGCAGCGCCAGCCGTTCTGGATGTACGGCCTGGAGGAGCTGCGCTGCGACCTCACCGCCTTCCGGGAGGCCGTGAAGCTCGCCGAGGAGGGCGTCCCGCAGGCCCGCGACGTGCAGTACGCCGTGCTGTTCGACCGCATGTTCCGCTTCCCGGTCACCGGCGAGCGGGTGCGCAACTACGACGGCCTCGGCGGCCAGCTCCTCTTCGCCTACCTGCACAAGCACGACGTCGTGCGCTGGACCGACAACAAGCTGTTCATCGACTGGCAGCGCGCCCCCCAGGTCACCAACCAGCTGTGCGCCGAGATCGAGACGCTCTACCGCGACGGCATCGACCGCCCCAAGCTGGTCCACTGGTTCGCCGGCTACGAGCTGGTCTCCACCTACCTGGCCCCGCACCCCGGCTCCACCTGGGCCAAGGGCCCCGACGCCCTCGACCTGACGCAGCCCCCGCGCAAGCTGGTCGACGACGTGCTGCCGGACGAGTTCCCGCTCAGCATGTTCTACGAGGCCCTGTCCAAGAAGCTGAAGAAGGTGATCGCCTCGACCAGGGGCATCACCGCGGACGGTGCCGAGCGGGCCGCCGCGTGAGCGACGGCACGGACGAGACGACTGAGGGCGCACGGGCTCGGGAGGCGAGGACCATGGGGAACGGGGCGAACGGGCCGCTGGACGGCGCGGTGATCGCGGTGGCCGGAGCGGGCGGACCCGCCGGCCGGGCCGCGGTGCTGCGGCTTGCCGAGGCGGGGGCGACCGTCGTCGGCTCCGACAACGACCCGGAGCGGCTGGCCGAGGCGGTGGACGCGGCCCGCTACGCGCACGGCGGCGCCGCCGTCACCGGCGAGACCGTCGACCTGCTCGACCTGGCGGCCACCTCCCAGTGGGCCGCCCGGATCGAGAAGGACTTCGGGCGCGTCGACGGCCTGGTCCACCTGGTCGGCGGCTGGCGCGGCAGCCAGACCTTCGCCAAGACCGACCTGGGCGACTGGGAGCTGCTCGAGAAGCTGCTCGTCCGCACCGTCCAGCACACCTCCCTCGCCTTCCACGAGCAGCTCCAGCGCAGCGACCGCGGTCGGTACGTGCTGATCAGCGCGGCCGGCGCGAGCAACCCCACCGCCGGCAACGCCGCCTACTCGGCCGCCAAGGCCGCCGCCGAGGCCTGGACGCTGGCCATGGCCGACTTCTTCCGCAAGGCGGGGGGCGAGCAGGGCCCGACCTCCGCGGCTGCCATTCTGGTGGTCAAGGCGTTGGTGCACGAGGCGATGCGCGCCGAGCGGCCCAACGCGAAGTTCGCGGGCTTCACGGACGTCACCGACCTCGCCGAGGCCGTCGCCGGGGTCTGGTCGAAGCCCGCCGCGGAAGTGAACGGAACCCGTCTGTGGCTGACCGAGAAGCCGTGAACCCCCCGAAGACCGACGCACGGCGCCACCACGACCCCGAGGCCCGCGGCTTCGCCAGCGACAACTACGCCGGCGCCCACCCGGAGGTACTGGCCGCCCTGGCCCTGGCCAACGGCGGGCACCAGGTGGCGTACGGCGAGGACGCGTACACCGAGAACCTCCAGCGGGTGATCCGCGGCCACTTCGGGGCGTCCGCCGAGGCGTTCCCGGTCTTCAACGGCACCGGCGCCAACGTCGTCGCGCTCCAGGCGGTCACCGACCGCTGGGGCGCGGTGATCTGCGCCGAGAGCGCCCACATCCACGTCGACGAGGGCGGCGCCCCCGAGCGCATGGGCGGCCTGAAGCTGCTCACCGTGCCCACCCCGGACGGCAAGCTCACCCCCGAGCTGATCGACCGGCAGGCGTACGGCTGGGACGACGAGCACCGGGCCATGCCCCAGGTCGTCTCGATCACCCAGAGCACCGAGCTGGGCACCCTCTACACGCCGGGCGAGATCCGCGCGATCTGCGAGCACGCCCACGCCCGTGGCATGCGGGTGCATCTGGACGGCTCCCGGATAGCCAACGCCGCCGCCTCCCTCGACGTGCCGATGCGGACCTTCACCAACGCGGTCGGCGTCGACCTGCTCTCCCTGGGCGGCACCAAGAACGGCGCGATCTTCGGCGAGGCGGTCGTGGTGCTGAACCCGGACGCCGTGCGCCACATGAAGCACCTGCGCAAGCTGTCGATGCAGCTGGCCTCCAAGATGCGCTTCGTGTCGGTGCAGCTGGAGGCCCTGCTGGCCAAGGACCTGTGGCTGCGCAACGCCCGGCACGCCAACGAGATGGCCCAGCGCCTGGCCGAGGGCGTGCGCGCCGTGCACGGCGTGGAGATCCTCCACCCGGTGCAGGCCAACGCGGTCTTCGCCCGGCTGCCGCACGAGGTGAGCGAGCGGCTCCAGCAGCGCTTCCGCTTCTACTTCTGGGACGAGGCCGCCGGCGACGTGCGCTGGATGTGCGCCTTCGACACCAGCGAGGACGACGTCGACGCGTTCGTGGCGGCCCTCAAGGAGGAGATGGCCGCCTAGCCCCGACTGCATAAGTATGCGCTCACTTGGAAAGTCATTGACGGTCGGGTGGGCGCATTCCTATGCTCTGCGGCATGCAGCTGATCCAGCAGGACCCCGATCTGTCCGCCTACTTGGACTCCGACGAGGTCATCGACCATCACCATCCGCTGGTGCGGGAGACGGCCACGCGACTCGCGGGGGACGCGAAGGACTCGTATGACTATGCGCGACGGGCCTTCGAGTTCGTGCGCGACACCATCCCGCACTCGCAGGACACCGGCGACCCGCGGGTCACCTGGCGGGCCTCCGACGTCCTGGGGCGGCGCACCGGCATCTGCCACGCCAAGGCCCACGCGCTGACCGCGCTGCTGCGGGCCGAGGTCATCCCGACGGCGCTGTGCTACCAGCGCTTCGACGTGCTGCACGGGCTCGTCGCCGTGCGCTTCGACGGGTCCTGGCACCGGCAGGACTCGCGGGGCAACAAACCCGGCGTCGACGCGCGCTTCTCGCTGGGCGGGGAGCAGTTGGCCTTCCGGCCCGACCGCGCGGCCGGCGAGGCCGACCTCCCGGAGCTGTACGCCGCGCCGCACCCGGCCGTCCTGGCGGCCCTGAAGGCGGCCGACGACCGGGAGCAGCTCTGGGCCACGCTCCCGGCGGCCCTCTGAGACCGGCGCCCCGGGCGGGCCGTCAGTGCGCCTGGGCCGTGCGCAGCTGCTCCGGCGTCGGGGCCGAGCCGCCGAGGTGGGCCGGCATCCACCAGGTGTCCTCCGCGCTCCTCGGGCGCACCGGGTAGGCGCGCTGCGCGGCCTCCAGGAGCTCCTGCACCCGCTCGCGCAGCCGGCGGGTCAGCGCCCCCGCGTACTGGTCGCGCGGGGCGTCCATCGGCTCGCCCACCCGGATGGTGACCGGGGTGTGGCTGCGCTTGAAGTTGCGCGGGTGGCCCTTGGTCCACAGCCGCTGGGTGCCCCACAGCGCCATCGGGACCAGCGGGACGCCCGCCTCCTGGGCCAGCCGCGCGGCGCCCGACTTGAAGCTCTTCAGCGTGAACGACTCGGAGATCGTCGCCTCCGGGAAGACGCCGACGATCTCGCCGGAACGCAGCGACTCCAGGGCGTGCGCGTACGCCGTCTCGCCCTGCTTGCGGTCCACCGGGATGTGCTTCATGCCGCGCATCAGCGGACCGGAGATCCGGTGCCGGAAGACCGACTCCTTCGCCATGAAGCGCACCAGCCGCTTCTGCGGCAGCGCGGCCAGGCCGTCGAAGATGAAGTCCAGGTAGCTGATGTGGTTGCTCACCAGCACGGCGCCGCCCGAGCGCGGGATGTTCTCCGCGCCCCGGAGGTCGATCTTGAGATCCCACACCTTGAACATGGTGCGGGCGAGACCGATCACCGGTCGGTAGACGAACTCTGCCATGGGCGGGTAGGGCCCTTCCTTCTCTGCCTGGGATCCTGGGAAGGGACTCCCAGCCGAAGTTACGCAGCCGTAGGTTTTGCGGCTTGTCGCAGATCGTGCCCGAAGAACGGCCCGGGAACCAGCCCCGGTGCCCGTACCCGGCGAGATCCTCATCACGTCCCCGGCGGGTCGGCGCCGGCGAACCGGGTACCGGGACCGGGAATGACCGGCCGCGCGCGTGCGCTGCACAGACGACGACTCGGACGGGCGGCGCGCGGCACACGCGGGCCCACCACGACAGGGCCGCGACGGCGGCGGAGCAGAGGGGTGCGCGTGCACGGGCGGGACGAGGGGGCGACGGTGCTCGGCGCGGGCGACCTGGGCCGGGAGCTGGGGGCGCGCGCCACGCTGGTGCAGTTCTCCAGCGCCTTCTGCGCGCCCTGCCGGGCGACCCGGCGCGTCCTCACCGAGGTGGCGGGCCTGGTGCCCGGCGTCGCCCACGTCGAGATCGACGCCGAGGCCCGCCTGGAGCTGGTGCGCGCCCTCGGCGTGCTGAAGACCCCGACGGTGCTGGTCCTCGACGCCACCGGCCGCGTCGTGCGCCGGGCCGCCGGACTGCCCCGCAAGGCCGACGTGATCGCCGCCCTCGGGGAGGCGGTGTGAGCGCCTCGCCCCGCCGGTCCGCCGCCGGGCCCGCGTTGCCCGCCCCGCGGCGGGAGGCGCACCCCGGCACCCAGGACCTGCTGCGAGCCGTCTTCCGGCGGCACCCGGCGGGCGTCGCCGTGATCACCGCCCCCGGGGAGGCCGGTCCGGTCGGCTTCACCGCCACCTCGCTCGCCTCCGTCTCCGCCGAGCCACCGCTGCTCTCCTTCGGCATCGCCGCCGGCGCCTCCAGCTGGCCCGCCGTCTCGCGGGCCGCGTACGTCGGCGTCCACCTGCTGGGGGAGCACCAGCAGGAGCTGGCGGCCCGCTTCGCCCGCAGCGGCGCCGACCGCTTCGGGCCGCCGACCGCCTGGCGCGAGGGCCCCGAGGGCGTGCCCGTCCTCGACGACGTGCCGGCCTGGCTGGTCTGCCGGGTCGCCGGGCGGGTCCCGGCGGGGGACCACCGCGTCGTGCTGGCGGAGATCGCACACGGCGACGCCACGGGGCCCGGCCGGCCGCTGGTGTACCACCGGGGGCGTTTCACCGGCCTGCCGGAATGATCCCGCGCGTTCTGCGCGGCGGTGGGATTCCGGTTACGCTGCGTTGCGAAGGTCACAGTTCAAAGCGCTTGCTCAGCGGGCATGAACTGGGTGTACTGACGAGTAATATTCCGGCCGGAGCGCGGGTCGCCCCGATCGGACCCGACCGGAATCGGCCGCTTGTGGCGCCTATGCTGCCTGCAAGCAGGCAGCACTGAAATGTCGATGCAGTAGGAGAGCCGGCGTGAGCTTGAGGATCGTTGTCACCGTGAAGTACGTGCCCGACGCCACCGGCGACCGGCACTTCGCCGATGACCTGACCGTCGACCGCGACGACGTCGACGGTCTGCTCTCCGAACTGGACGAGTACGCGGTCGAGCAGGCGCTGCAGATCTCGGAGAACTCCGACGACGACGTGGAGATCACCGTCCTGACGGTGGGTCCCGAGGACGCCAAGGACGCCCTGCGCAAGGCGCTGTCCATGGGCGCCGACAAGGCGATCCATGTCGAGGACGACGACCTGCACGGCACCGACGCCGTCGGCACCTCCCTGGTCCTGGCCAAGGCGATCGAGAAGGCCGGCTACGACCTGGTCGTCTCCGGCATGGCCTCCACCGACGGCACCATGGGCGTCGTCCCGGCCCTGCTCGCCGAGCGCCTCGGCGTCCCCCAGGTGACCCTGCTCTCCGAGGTCTCCGTGGAGGGCGGCACGGTCACCGGGCGCCGTGACGGCGACGCCGCCTCCGAGACGCTCGAGGCGTCCCTGCCGGCCGTCGTGTCGGTCACCGACCAGTCGGGCGAGGCCCGCTACCCGTCCTTCAAGGGCATCATGGCGGCCAAGAAGAAGCCGGTGGAGTCCTGGGACCTGTCCGACCTGGACCTGGAGGCCGAGGAGGTCGGCCTGGCGGGCTCCTGGACCGCGGTCGACGGCGCGGCCGAGCGTCCGGCCCGTACGGCGGGCACGATCGTCAAGGACGAGGGCGAGGGCGGCAAGCAGCTCGCCGAGTTCCTCGCGGGCCAGAAGTTCATCTAGGCCCCGATCCGTCCCCGCCCCCGCACCCTTCGCAAGCAGGAGAGAAGAAGTCCCATGGCTGAAGTTCTCGTCTACGTCGACCACGTGGACGGTGCCGTCCGCAAGCCCACGCTGGAGCTGCTGACCCTCGCCCGTCGCATCGGCGAGCCGGTCGCCGTCGCGCTGGGCGCCGGCGCCGGTGACACGGTCGCCGCGCTCGCCGAGCACGGCGCGGTCAAGGTCCTCACCCACGAGGCCGCCGAGTACGCCGACTACCTGGTCGTGCCCAAGGTCGACGCCCTCCAGGCCGCCCACGAGGCCGTCTCCCCGGCCGCCGTGCTCGTCCCGTCCTCCGCCGAGGGCAAGGAGATCGCCGCCCGCCTGGCGCTGCGCCTGGGCTCCGGCATCATCACCGACGCCGTCGACCTGGAGGCCGGCGACTCCGGTCCGGTCGCCACGCAGTCGGTGTTCGCCGCGTCGTACACCACCAAGTCCCGCGTCTCCAGGGGCACCCCGGTCATCACGGTCAAGCCGAACTCGGTCTCCGTCGAGGCCGCTCCGGCCGCCGGCGCCGCCGAGGCCCTGTCGGTGTCCTTCTCCGCGCAGGCCACCGGCACCAAGGTCACCGGCCGCACGCCGCGCGAGTCGACCGGCCGCCCGGAGCTGACCGAGGCCGCGATCGTGGTCTCCGGCGGTCGCGGGGTCAACGGCGCGGAGAACTTCGCGCTCATCGAGGGCCTGGCCGACTCGCTCGGCGCGGCCGTCGGCGCCTCCCGCGCCGCGGTGGACGCCGGCTGGTACCCGCACACCAACCAGGTCGGCCAGACCGGCAAGTCGGTCTCCCCGCAGCTGTACATCGCCTCCGGCATCTCCGGCGCGATCCAGCACCGGGCCGGCATGCAGACCTCGAAGACCATCGTGGCCATCAACAAGGACGCCGAGGCCCCGATCTTCGACCTGGTCGACTACGGCGTGGTCGGCGACCTCTTCGAGGTCGTCCCGCAGCTCACCGAGGAAGTGCAGACCCGCAAGGGCTGACCACTCCTCACGGACGCCGTCCGGCCGAGGCCCTCGCGATCGTCCCTGGTCGCGGGGGCCTCGGCATGTGCGCAGGATGGCCGGGACGGTGTTGACCGGGGGAGGGGCGGCAGATAACTTCGCTCTACGGATAATTGATTCCGGTCAGCGGAAAACAGGAGGGTGTCGGATGGGTCAGCAGGAGAAGGTGGCGACGAGTCTCGCGGGTGCCGTCAGCGAGGAGATCAGCGCCTCCCTCGCACCGGTGGACGCGGAGCTGGAGCGCCGCTACCCCGGCGACCCGGGGACCCGCCAGCCCGTCCACACCGTCTACGTGCCCGGCGACGCCTTCGCCGCCGACACGATCCGCACCTGGGGCGACCGCGCGCTGGCCGCCCTCGACCAGCACGCCCCCGACGCCGCGTCCTTCGCCGCCGTCCTGGGGCTTTCCGACGAGCTGGCCGAGCCGGTCTACTCCCGGGTGCGCGCCAAGCTGGAGCGCGAGCCGATCGAGGATCTGCGCGTCGACTTCGAGGACGGCTACGGCAACCGGTCCGACGCCGAGGAGGACCAGGCCGCCGCCCGCGCCGCCCGGCTGATCGCCGAGGCGTACGCGGAGGGCACCGCCGCCCCCTACATGGGCATCCGCATGAAGTGCATGGAGGCGGCGGTGCGCGACCGCGGCATCCGCACCCTCGACATCTTCCTCAGCGGCCTGATGGAGGCCGGCGGCCTGCCCGACGGCCTGGTCCTCACCCTGCCCAAGGTGACCTACCCCGAGCAGGTCACCGCCATGGTGCGCCTCGTGGCGGCCTTCGAGCAGGCGCGCGGCCTCGCGCCGGGCCGGATCGGCTTCGAGATCCAGATCGAGACCAGCCAGTCCATCCTCGCCGCCGACGGCACCGCCGCCGTCGCCCGCCTGATCCAGGCCGCCGAGGGCCGCGCCACCGGCCTGCACTACGGCACCTTCGACTACAGCGCCTGCCTCGGCGTCTCCGCCGCCTACCAGGCCAGCGACCACCCGGCCGCCGACCACGCCAAGGCCGTCATGCAGGTCGCCGCGGCCGGCACCGGCGTCCGCGTCTCCGACGGCTCCACCAACGTGCTGCCCATCGGCCCCACCGCCAAGGTCCACGACGCCTGGCGGCTGCACTACGGCCTCACCCGCCGCGCGCTCGCCCGCGCCTACTACCAGGGCTGGGACATGCACCCCGGGCACATCCCCACCCGGTACGCGGCCGTCTTCGCCTTCTACCGCGAGGGCTTCGAGCAGGCCGCCGGCCGCCTCGCCCGCTACGTCAGCCAGACCGGCGGCGACGTCATGGACGAGCCCGCCACCGCCAAGGCGCTCAGCGGCTACCTCCTGCGCGGCCTGGACTGCGGCGCCCTCGACATCGCTGAGGTCGCCCGCCTGGCCGGCCTGACCCGCGCCGACCTGGAGTCCTTCTCCGCCCCGCGCCGCGGCGACCTCACCGCCTCGGCGCAGTAGCACCCGCCGTGCCGCCGGCCGCCGCGCCGCTCACCCGGCCGGCGGCAGCTCCCCCGACCCCCGGGTGACCAGGCGGGTCGGCAGCTCGATGCGGTCGGGGGCGATCAGCGAGCCGTCCAGCTGGCGGAAGAGCCGCTCGGCGGCGGTGCGGCCGAGGGTGGCCGCGTCCTGGGCGACCACGGTGACGCCCGGCCGCAGCAGGTCGGCAAGCTCGATGTCGTCGAAGCCGACGAGGGCGACCGGGTGGGCGTGTTCGGCGAGCACCCGGACCACGGTGACCGTCACCCGGTTGTTGCCGGTGAAGATCGCGGTGACCGGCTCCGGGCCCGCCAGCATCTCCTCGGCCGCGCGCCGCACCCGCTCGGGGTCGGTGACTCCCAGGGAGATCCAGTCCTCCCGCACCGTGGTGCCGGCGTCCTCCATGGCCGCCCGGTAGCCGCGCAGCCGCTCGGCCGCGGTGTGGATGCGGGGCATGTCGCCGATGAAGCCGATCCTGCGGTGGCCGTGCGCGATCAGGTGGGCCACGCCGTCGCGGGCGCCGCCGAAGTTGTCCGACAGCACCACGTCCGCGTCGATCCGGCCCGCCGGGCGGTCCACGAACACGGTCGCGACGCCCGCCTTCAGCTCCGGCTCCAGATACCGGTGGTCGTCGCCGGCCGGGATCACCACCAGGCCGTCCACCCGCCGTGCGCACAGCGCGAGGACCAGCTCGCGCTCGCGGTCCGGGTCCTCCGCGCTGGAGCCGTTGATCAGCAGGGCGCCGTGCGCGCGGGCCACCTCCTCCACGGCCCGGCTGAGCGGCCCGTAGAAGGGGTCGGCGAGGTCCTCCAGGACCAGGCCGATGCTGGCGGTGCGGCCCTTGCGCAGCACCCGGGCGCTGTCGTTGCGGCGGAAGCCGAGCGCGTCGATGGCCTCGCGCACCCGCCGCTCCGTCTCGGGGGTGACGCCGGGCTCCCCGTTGACCACTCGCGAGACGGTCTTGAGCCCGACCCCGGCGCGGGCCGCCACGTCCTTCATCGTCGGCCGGTTGCCGTAGCGCGTCCCGGGGCGGGGCTGTGCGCGGCGATGCGTGTCGGGCACGGTGCGGTGTCCTGTCCTGTGGTCCCACGAAAGTGGCGATCATGCGGTTGTATGAGGGTGTGGCGTCGAGCATAGAGCCTGGACAACGTTGTCAGATTCGGGAGAGACTGTCCATCGTCATCCTGTGACCACCCCCGCCGTCCCTTGCCGACCCCTTTCGCCCTGGAGAAACCGACTCACATGCAGACCGACCTCGTGGCAGCGCTGGACATCGGCGGCACCAAGATCGCCGGCGCGCTGGTCGACGGCCACGGCCGGATCCAGGCGCGCGCGCAGCGGCCGACCCCCGCGCAGGAGGACGGCGAGAGCGTGATGCGGGCCGTCGAGGCGGTGCTCGGCGAGCTGACCGCCGCCCCGCTGTGGGACCGGGCCACCGCCGTGGGCATCGGCAGCGCGGGCCCGGTGGACGCCTCGGCCGGCACGGTCAGTCCGGTGAACGTGCCCGGCTGGCGCGAGTTCCCGCTGGTCCGGCGGGTGCGGGACGCCGTCGGCGGGCTGCCCGTCGAGCTGATCGGCGACGGCGTGGCCATCACCGCCGCCGAGCACTGGCAGGGCGCCGCCCGGGGGCACGACAACGCGCTGTGCATGGTGGTCTCCACGGGCGTCGGTGGCGGCCTGGTCCTCAACGACCGGCTGCACCCGGGCCCGACCGGCAACGCCGGGCACATCGGCCACATCAGCGTCGACCTGGACGGCGACCCGTGCCCGTGCGGCTCGCGCGGCTGCGTCGAGCGCATCGCGAGCGGCCCCAACATCGCGCGCCGCGCCCTCGCCGACGGCTGGCGTCCCGGTCCGGACGGCGACGCCTCGGCCGCGGCCGTGGCCGAGGCCGCGCGGCGCGGCGACCCGGTCGCGACGGCCTCCTTCGGCCGCGCCGCACAGGCCCTGGCCGCCGGCATCGCCGCCACCGCGACCCTGGTGGAGATCGACATCGCCGTGATCGGCGGCGGCGTGGCCAAGGCGGGCGAGGTCCTCTTCGCCCCGCTCCGCCAGGCCCTCACCCGCTACGCCACCCTGTCCTTCGTCCAGCGCCTCACGGTCGTCCCCGCCCAGATGGGTACCGACGCGGGTCTGGTGGGCGCGGCCTCGGCGGCCCTCACGAAGGCGGCGGAGAGCCGGGCGGCCCACGTCTGACCTGCGGTGCCTGCGCTTCTGACCTGCGGCGCCCACGCTTCCGGCCTGCGGCGCCCGCGCGTTCCGGCCGGGCCGTGACCGGGGGGCGGCCCCTGCCGTTGTGAGGGCATGAAGAAGCGCAGCATGCTCGCCATCGCCTCCCTGGCCACCGGCTTCGTCGTCGCGGCCGTCAGCCCCTCGCACGCCGCACCGGCCGACCTCCCGCTCCACCTCGACGTCCAGGACACGCTCGACGACGTCCAGCACACGGTCGCCACCGACAGCCTCCACGTGGACGACGACGCCCTGGGGCAGCTCGGCTGACGCCCGCCACCCTCGCGCACGGCGCCGACCCCTCCGGGGGCCGGCGCCGTCGTCGTACCGGCACCGCACCGCCCTCAACTGGGTGTGGTTTCCGTGGCAGGGTGGAGCGGGCAAGCCACAGGGGGCCAACAGAAGAGGGGGACTTGTGACCGTCGTCTGGATCAACGGCGCGTTCGGTGCGGGAAAGACCACCACCGCACGGGAGCTGATCGACCTGATCCCGCACAGCACGCTCTTCGACCCCGAGCACGTCGGCGGGACGCTCACGCACCTCCTGCCGCCCAAGCGCCTCGCCGAGACCGGCGACTTCCAGGACCTCCCGATCTGGCGCCGGCTGGTGATCGACACGGCCGCCGCCCTGCTCGCCGAGGTCGGCGGCACCCTGGTGGTGCCCATGACGCTGCTGCGCCAGGAGTACCGCGACGAGATCTTCGGCGGCCTCGCCGCCCGCCGCATCGAGGTCCGGCACATCCTGCTGGCCCCGGCCGAAACGATCCTGCGGGAGCGGATAGCCGGCCGCCCGGTGCCCGCGGACCTCCCCGACGGCGACCTGCGCGTGCGGCAGTGGGCCTTCGACCACATCGAGCCCTACCGCGCCGCCCTCGCCTCCTGGCTCGCCGCCGACGCCCACCCGGTCGACACCGGCGCCCTCACCCCGCACCAGGCGGCCGTCCGGATCGCCGAGGCCGTCGGCGACGGCACCGTACCGGCCTGCGACATCGTGCAGACCCCCGAGCCGTCCGCGGAGACCGTCGCCGCCGGCGTACTCCTCTTCGACGAGCAGGACCGGGTGCTGCTCGTCGACCCCACCTACAAGCCCGGCTGGGAGTTCCCCGGCGGGGTCGTCGAACGGGGCGAGGCGCCCGCCCGGGCCGGGGTCCGCGAGGTCGCCGAGGAGACCGGGATCCACCTCGCCGACGCCCCCGGCCTGCTGGTGGTCGACTGGGAGGCGCCCGCCCCACCGCGCTACGGCGGCCTGCGGCTGCTCTTCGACGGCGGCCGGCTTGCCCCCGCCGACGCCCGCCGGGTACTGCTGCCAGGACCCGAACTGCGCGCCTGGCGCTTCGTCACCGAGGACGAGGCCGCCCGCCTGCTGCCGCCGGTGCGCTACGCGCGACTGCGCTGGGCCCTACGCGCCCGGGAACGCGGGGCGCCCTTCTACCTGGAGGCCGGCACGCCGGTCGGCTGAGCGCCGGCCGACCGCGCCGGACGCACCGGACACACCGGACGCACCGGGCCCTTGGGCACGGCGTCAGCTCGCCGCGTAGTTCCGCAGGAACAGCGCCTCCGCCACCGACAGCCGCTCCAGCTCCTCGGGCGACACGCTCTCGTTCAGCGCGTGGATCTGCGCCTCCGGGTCGCTCAGCCCGATCAACAGGATCTCGGCGTCCGGATACAGCGCGGCCAGCGTGTTGCACAGCGGGATGGAGCCGCCCTGGCCGGCGTAGCTCATCTCCTGGCCCGGGTAGGCGACCGCCATGGCGTCGGCCATCGCCCGGTACGCCGGGCTGGTGTGGTCGGCGCGGAACGCCTGGCCCTGGCCGACCTGCTCCACGGCCACTCGGGCGCCCCACGGCGTGCGCGCCTCCAGGTGCGCCCGCAGCAGCTTGGTCGCGTCCGCGGCGTCCGTGCCCGGCGGCACCCGGAGGCTGACCGTCGCCCGGGCGCTCGCCTGCACCGACGGCGTGGCGCCGACGACCGGCGGGCAGTCGATGCCCAGCACCGTGACGGCCGGCCGGGCCCACAGCCGGTCGGCGACCGCGCCGGACCCGATCAGCTCCACGCCGTCCAGGACCCGGGCGTCCCGCCGGAACTGCCCCTCCTCGTAGGCGAGCCCGTCCCAGGTGCCGTCCGCGTCGAGACCGTCCACCGTGGTCGAGCCGTCCTCGGCGCGCAGCGAGTCCAGGACGCGGATCAGGGCGGCCAGCGCGTCCGGCGCCGCCCCGCCGAACTGACCCGAGTGCAGGTTGCCCGCCAGCGTGTCGACGCTCACCCGGAGCATCGTCATGCCGCGCAGCGTGGTGGTGACCGTCGGCAGCCCGGTACGGAAGTTGCCCGTGTCGCCGATGACGATCGTGTCGGCCGCGAGCAGCTCCGGGTGCTGCTCGGCGTAGCGCTCCAGACCGCCGGTGCCCTGCTCCTCCGAGCCCTCGGCGATCACCTTGACGTGCACCGGCACGCCGCCGTTCGCCTTCAGCGCGCGCAGCGCGAGCAGGTGCATCAGCACGCCGCCCTTGCAGTCGGCGGCGCCGCGCCCGTACCAGCGTCCGTCGCGCTCGGTCAGCTCGAACGGCGGCGTGTCCCAGCCCGCCTCGTCCAGCGGCGGCTGCACGTCGTAGTGCGCGTACAGCAGCACGGTGCGGGCGCCCTGCGGGCCCGGCAGGTACCCGTACACCGACTGCGTGCCGTCCGGGGTGTCCAGCAGCGCCACGTCCTCGAAGCCCTCGGCGCGCAGCGCGGTCGCGATCCAGTTCGCGGCGGCCTCGCTCTCCTCGCGCGGGAACTGGGCGAAGTCCGCCACCGACTTGAAGGCGACCAGCTCGGCCAGCTCCTCCTTCGCGCGGGGCAGCAGCGAGGAGACGGTCTCGGCGACCGGATGCGAGGACATGGGCACGCTCCTTGTGGGTGCGACGTTGTACCGATGCGAAGTTGTACCGGTGGGACGGCGGCGCGGTGGCCGACGGCGCCGGCGTACCGACCCCCGCGGGACGCGGTCCTGCGAGCGGCCCCCGCGCCGTCGATCCTCCCACAGCGGCCTGCGGCGGGGCCCGCCCGTAGGATGCGGGGGACAGGTGCGGGCATGCGGTTTGATCGGAGCAGTAGACCATCGTGAGCAGCGAGAACTCTTCGGCGGACGACGCGCGTCAGGTCTGGGACGTGGTCGTGGTGGGCGCGGGACCGGCCGGGGCCTCGGCCGCCTACGCGGCGGCGGTCGCGGGGCGGCGCGTGCTGCTGCTGGAGAAGGCCGAACTGCCCCGGTACAAGACCTGCGGCGGCGGCATCATCGGCCCCTCACGCGACACCCTCCCGCCCGGCTTCGACCTGCCCCTGAGGGACCGGGTGCACGCGGTGACCTTCTCCAACAACGGGCGTTTCACCCGGACCCGGCGCTCCCGGCAGATGCTCTTCGGCCTGGTCAACCGGCCCGAGTTCGACCAGCAGCTGGTCGAGCACGCCCAGAAGGCGGGCGCCGAGCTGCGCACCGGCGCCACGGTGACCCGGGTGGAGCAGCACGGCTCCTCGGTCCCCGACCGGCGCACGGTGGCGGTCGTGCTCCAGGGCGGCGAGACGGTCCTCGCCCGGGCCGTGGTCGGCGCCGACGGCAGCGCCAGCCGGATAGGAGCACACGTCGGGGTGAAGCTCGACCAGGTCGACCTCGGCCTGGAGGCGGAGATCCCCGTCCCGGACACCGTCGCCGAGGACTGGCGCGGCCGGGTGCTCATCGACTGGGGGCCCATCCCCGGCAGTTACGGCTGGGTCTTCCCCAAGGGCGACACGCTGACGGTCGGCGTCATCTCGGCGCGCGGCGAGGGCGCGGCGACCAAGCGGTATCTGGAGGACTTCGTCGGCCGCCTCGGCCTGGCCGGCTTCGAACCGGCCGTCTCCTCGGGGCATCTGACGCGCTGCCGTGCCGACGACTCGCCGCTCTCCCGCGGCCGGGTCCTCGTCTGCGGCGACGCGGCCGGGCTGCTCGAGCCGTGGACCCGCGAGGGCATCTCCTTCGCCCTCAGGTCGGGGCGGCTCGCGGGGGAGTGGGCGGTCAGGATCTCCGAGGCGCACGACGCGGTGGACGCGCGCCGGCAGGCGCTCAACTACGCCTTCGCCGTCAAGGCCGGGCTCGGCGTCGAGATGAGCGTCGGCAAGCGCATGCTGGCGATCTTCGAGCGCCGTCCGGGCCTCTTCCACGCCGCGCTGACCGGCTTCCGGCCGGCCTGGCGGGCGTTCCGCGACATCACCCAGGGGTCGACGACGCTGGGCGAGCTGGTGCGCAGCCATCCGCTGGCCCAGCGAGCCCTCGCCGCCACGGACCGCACGCCGACGGCTCCGACGGCTCCGGAGGCCCCGGCGGCCGGCGCGGATGCCGGGGGCGGCGGGAACGCCGGCGGCACCGAGGGCGGTGGGGGCACCGAGGGCGGCGGCGCGGAGCCGGCCGGGGGCGGGGTCACTTCCTGACCTCCACCCGGAAGACCGGGTGGTCGGGCGCGATGCGACGCAGCTCCGACTCGGGGGAGTCGGGGCCCACCCCGTTGAAGAAGACGCCGACCTCGGCCTTCCAGCGCTTGAGGTAGGCGCGGAGCACGGCCGGCTTGTCGTCGTCGGCGACCTCGGTGGCGGTGAACGCGTCCACCCGCTTGCCGAGCCGCAACTCGCCGCCGCCGGCCACCCGCATGTTGCGGGTCCACTGGACGTGCCCGCGCGGGGCGACCAGGTACTGCGCGCCGTCGACGGTCAGCAGGTTGACCGGGGTGGTGCGCCACTCGCCGCTGCTGCGGCCCCGGACGGCCAGCACGCGGGAGCCCCACACGCTGAGCCCGCGGCCGGTCAGCCAGGCGACGGAGCGGTTGAGGACGTGGACGGTGAACCAGCCGGGCTTGCGGACGTGCGGGGTCTGCGTGGACATGGAATCTCCCGTTGGATTGGTGCTCTCGCTTGTGAGCACTGCTCTCTTTCTTGCGTTCAGTCTGCCCGGCCGAGCGCTCCAATGCAAGAGCGGTGCTCTCGAAAGTGTGCACCGCTCACGAATGTGTGCGCTGCTCTCGATCCGTGGGAGACTGGCCGCATGAGCACAGACCGCAGCAGCACCGGCAGCACCGCACGAGGCGCCCGCGCCCGGGCCAGGGTCGAGGTCACCGCCGCCATCAAGGAAGCGGCCCGCAGGCAGCTCGCCGAGGACGGCCCCGCCAAGCTCTCCCTGCGCGCGGTCGCCCGCGAGCTCGACATGGTCTCCTCCGCCCTGTACCGCTACTTCCCCAGCCGCGACGACCTGCTGACCGCCCTCATCATCGACGCCTACGACTCCCTCGGCGCCGCCGCCGAGGCGGCCCGCGACACGGCGACGGCGGCCGGTGAGGGACCCGCCCGGCGCTGGACGGCGGTCTGCGAGGCGGTGCGCGCCTGGGCGCTCGCCCACCCCCACGAGTACGCCCTGATCTACGGGTCGCCGGTGCCCGGCTACACCGCCCCCCAGGACACCGTCCGCGCCGCCTCCCGGGTGGGCCTCGCGCTCATCGGCATCGCCCGCGAGGCGCACCGAGGCCGGGGCCTCGCCGTCCCCAAGCTCGTCGCGGAGCTGGAGCCGGAGGCCCGCCGCATGGCCGCCGACCTCGCCCCGGACCTGCCGCCGGCGGTGGTGGCCACGCTGGTGGCCGCCTGGGCGCAGCTGTTCGGGCTGGTCGGGTTCGAGGTGTTCGGCCAGTTCCACCGGATCGTGGAGGAACGGGCGCCGTTCTTCCGCCAGGCCGCGGCCGGCCTCGCCCGCACGGTCGGCATCGAGCACTGAACCCATCGGCCGGCATCGAGCACTGAGCCCACCCCCCGGGCACCGGGGCGGTACTCCCCGGGGAGTACGCCCGGCCACCGCGCGCGGGTGACGCCGTCGCCCGCCCCGGGCGTCTAGCGTGGCGGTCATGGACGGACAGCGCGCCCGCGAGGCCGAGGACGGTTGGCCGCGCGGCGACCGGCGGCCCCGGCGCGCGTGGCGGGGCCCGTGGGCCGACGAGGAGCCGCGCCGCCGGCGCCCGCCCTGGCGGTCCACGGTGCTCGTCACCGCCTTCGCCCTCACCGGCTCGCGGTTCGCCGCCCACGCCCAGCACGGGGACCGGGCGGCCCTCGACCCCCTCGCCTGGGCGCTGCTGGCCGGGGCCGGGGCCGTACTGCTCTGGCGGCGGAGCCATCCGGTCGCGGTCGTGGCCGGCACGGCCGCCGCCACCCTGCTCTATCTGGCCGCCGGCTACCCCTTCGGCCCGGTCTTCCTGCCGGTGGCCGTGGCCTCCTTCCACGCCGTCGTCGCCGGGCACCGCCGGGCCGCCTGGGCGGCGGTCGGGACCCTGTGGGCCGGGCAGCTCCTGCTGGCGCACTGGCTCTACCGGTGGCTGCCGCCGGCCGGGGACGGGGCCCCTCCCTGGGAGCAGCAGGCCGTCACCGCCACCTGGGCGGTGGCGGTCCTCGCGCTGGCCGAGCTGGCCCGGGTCAGGCGCGAGCAGTGGGCGCGGGAGCGGGCCGAACGGGCCGAGGCGGCCCGGCGTCGCGCCGACCGGGAGCGGCTGCGGATCGCCCGGGAGCTGCACGACGTCCTCGCGCACAGCATCTCGGTCATCAACGTCCAGGCGGGCATGGGCCTCGCACTGCTCGACACCGACCCCGAGCAGACCCGTGCCGCGCTCACCACCATCCGCGCCAAGAGCAAGGAGGCGCTCGGCGAGGTACGCCAGGTGCTCGGCACCCTGCGCGCCCCCGGGGGCGCGCCGCGCGCACCCGCTCCCGGCCTCGACCGGCTGCCCGAGCTGGTGGAGCAGGCGGCGGCCGCGGGTCTCACCGTCGAGGTCGAGGGCGAGCCGCCGCGGCTGTCGCCGGGCACCGGACTGGCCGCGTTCCGGATCGTCCAGGAGGCCCTCACCAACGTCGTACGGCACTCGGGGTCCCGGCGCGCGCGGGTGCGGTTCGGCCGGGACGGCGGCACCCTGCGGCTGCGCGTGGACGACGACGGGCCGGCGACCGGGGCCGAGGCGGGCGGCAGCGGGCACGGGCTGGCCGGCATGCGGGAGCGGGCGGCGGCGCTCGGCGGCACCATCGAGGCGGCCCGCGCCCGGACGGCGGCTTCCGGGTACTGGCCGAGCTGCCCGTCACCGCCGTGGTGCCCGCCGCGGCCGAGGAGGAGGAACGGTGATCCGCGTACTGCTCGCCGACGACCAGTCGCTGGTCAGGGCCGGCTTCCGGGCCCTCCTCGACGCCCAGCCGGACATCGCGGTGGCCGGGGAGGCGGCCGACGGTGACGAGGCGGCGCGGGCGGTGCGCGAACTGCGCCCCGACGTCGTCCTGATGGACATCCGGATGCCCGCCCTGGACGGCCTGGCCGCGACCCGTCGGATCACCGCCGACCCGGACCTCGGCGAGGTGAGGGTGGTCATGCTCACCACCTTCGAACTCGACGAGTACGTCTTCGAGGCGATCCGCTCGGGCGCCTCCGGCTTCCTGGTGAAGGACACCGAACCGGACGAACTCCTCCGCGCCGTAAGGGCGGTGGTCGCCGGGGACGCGCTGCTCTCGCCGGGCGTGACACGGCGGCTGATCGCCGAGTTCGCGGCGCGCTCGAAGGAGCCCGCGGCGGCGGGCCGGCTGGCCCTGCTCACGGAGCGGGAGCGGGAGGTGATGGCGCTGGTCGGCATGGGCCTGTCCAACGACGAGATCGCCCGGCGCCTGGTGGTCAGCCCGCTCACCGCCAAGACCCACGTCAGCCGCACGATGGTGAAGCTGGGCGCCCGGGACCGGGCCCAACTGGTCGTGCTGGCCTACGAGTCGGGCCTGGTCCGGCCGGGCTGGCTGGGCTGATCCGCGCGTCCGAACCGCAGCAGAACGCTCGCCACCCGCACGCCGAACACGGCGACGGCGACCACCAGGCCGGCCGCCACCAGTACCCGCCGCATCCCGGCCGGCGGTCCGAACACGTACGCCGGCCCGGCCACGGCACCGAACACCACCACCGCCGCGAAGGCCGCGCTGCACAGCGCGTACCCGATCTCCACGGTGATCGCGTCGCGTTCGCCCTGAGTGCGCCGTCCCTGACCGGTCGTCATACCGCCAGTCTTCCCCTAGGGGGGCGGGGCGGCAAGCGCCCCCTGTTCGCCTGCCGCCCCGCCGGTCCTGGGGATCTGCCCCGCACCCGGTGCCTAGTCGGGCACGGCCACCGGCTCCGGCTGCTCCAGCGGAGCACCCTGGGCGACCACGACCGACCCCCGCTTCGGGCGGGGCCGGCCGCGCAGCCCCGTGGCGCTGATCAGCAGGCCGGCCAGCGCGACGAAGGTGACCACGGTGAAGCCGGGCCGGTAGCTGTCGAGCAGGGCCTGGGGCGAGGCGGGCTCCGCGGGGGCGTGTGCGGTGATGACGGCGGTGACGACGGCCAGGAAGATCGCGCCGCCCACCTGGACGGAGGTGTTCAGCAGGCCGGAGACCATGCCCTGCTCGTGCTCCGGCACGCCGTTGGTGGCCTGCACGTTGAGCGAGGGGAAGGTGAGTGCGAAGGCCGCGCCGACCAGCAGCATGGTGGGCAGGACGACCGCCGCGTAGACCGGATTCAGGTCGATGCGCAGGAAGAGCAGGTAACCGGCGACCATCAGGGCGAAGCCCACCGCGGTCAGCCGCGCGGTGCCGAACCGGTCGATGACGGCGCCCATCTTGGTGGCGGACAGCGCCACCAGCGTGCCGGCGGGCAGGAAGGCCAGCGCGGTGTGCAGCGCCGACCAGCCGAGCAGCGACTGCGTGTAGAGGGTGACCAGGAACTGGAAGCCGATGTAGCTGCCGCAGAAGGTCAGCGCGCCTAGCTGGGCCCGCACCTGGGGTCCGGAACGCAGCACACCGAGCCGGATCAGCGGGCTGGGGCTGCGCAGTTCGACGGCGGTGAAGGCGGCCAGCAGCACGGCGACGGCGACGAAGGAGAGGATCGTGCGCGCCGACGCCCAGCCTGCCTCGGAGGCCCGCACGACGGTGAACACCAGCAGCAGCATCGCGCCGGTGCCGAGGACGGCGCCGGGCACGTCGTAGCCGCCGGTGCCGCGCTCCCGGCGACCGCGGGGCAGCAGCTTCAGGCCGGCGACGAGGGCGACGAGGGCGATGGGTGCGGGCAGCAGCATGGTCAGCCGCCAACTGGCCTCGGTGAGCAGGCCGGAGAAGACCAGGCCCATCGAGTAGCCGGTGGCGCCGCAGGTGGTGTAGATCGACAGGGCGCGGTTGCGCAGCGGGCCCTCGGCGAAGGTCGTGGTGATGATGGACAGTCCGGCGGGCGCGGTGAACGCCGCGCTCAGGCCCTTGACGAAGCGGCTGCCGATCAGCAGCGGCCCGGAGTCGACGAGGCCGCCGAGCAGCGAGGCCACCGCGAAGACGCCGAGCGCGATGAGGAACACCTGACGCCGGCCCAGCAGGTCGGCGGCCCGTCCGCCGAGCAGCAGCAGCCCGCCGTAGCCGAGGATGTATCCGCTGACGACCCATTGCAGGGACGCGGTGGACAGGCCCAGGTCGGCACCGATGGAGGGCAGCGCGACGCCGACCATCGAGACGTCGAGGGCGTCGAGGAACATCGCGGCGCAGAGCACCAGCAGGGTGCCCCACAGGCGCGGGGTCCAGCGCTCCTCGGCCCGGGGGGTGGTGGTGAGCGGAGAGGTCATGCCGGGAACCGTACATGCGCATGCATTGAATGCGTAGGCATTTAACGCTCGCGCAACGGGACACGGGTCGAGGGGCGGATGAGCCTCGGTGCAGAGGTCGCTCAGGGCGTGGACGCCGCCGCGCGCCGGGTGGCGAGCGCGACGAGCACGGCCACGCCCGCCAGCACCGCCACGCTGGTGAGCGCGGCCGGCAGCGAGAGCCAGTCGGCCATGAAGCCGATCGCGGGCGGCCCGAGGAGCATGCCGCCGTAGCCGAGGGTGGAGGCGGTCGCGACCCCGCTGGGGCCGCCCAGCGCCCCCGCCCGCTCCACCGCGACCGGGAAGATGTTGGCGAGACCGAGCCCGGTCACCGCGAAGCCGAACAGCGCCGCCCAGGTCGTGGGCGCGAGCGAGGCGAGCAGCATGCCGGCCACGGCGGTCGTGCCGCCCGCCACCACGGTCGGCGTCCGGCCGAGGCGCTCCAGCAGGGTCGTGCCGGTCAGCCGCCCGATGGTCATCGCCAGCGCGAAGCAGGAGTACCCGACCGCGGCCAGACCGGGCGAGGCGCCGAGGTCCTCCTTCAGGTGCAGGGCACCCCAGTCGGCCATGGCGCCCTCGCCGTACGCCGTGCACAGGGCGATCAGGCCGAAGGTGACCACGAGGCGCCGGGTGCGTCCGTCCATCCGGCGCGGGGCGCTCTCGGTGCGGGGCGTGTCGTCCGGGTCGGCGGCGGGCGGGCAGCGCAGCAGGGCCTGGCCGGCGACGAGGGTGACGAGCAGGCCGACCGCGCCGAGTCCGGCCAGATGCGTCACCGGCGACAGCGCCCCGGCGACCAGCCCGCCGAGACCGGCGCCGATCATGCCGCCCAGGCTGAAGGCGGCGTGGAAGCTCGGCATGATCGGCCGCCGTAGTGCGGCCACGAGATCGACGGCGGCGCTGTTGAAGGCCACGTTGATGCCCCCGTAGGCCGAGCCGAACACCAGCAGGACGAGGCCGAGCGCGAGCGCGGAGTGTGTGAGCGCCGGGAGCACGATGCTCAGGCAGAGCAGCACCGCGCAGGCGACGGTGACGGGGTGGCTGCCGTACCGCCGGCACAGCCGCCCGGTCAGCGTCATGGTGACGACGGCCCCCGCCGACACCCCAAGCAGCGCCAGCCCCAGCGCCCCCGACGAGGCGCCGGTCCGCTCCTTGATGTCCGGGATCCGCACCACCCAGCCCGCGAAGACGAAGCCGTCGAGGGCGAAGAAGGTGGTGAGGACGACGCGCAGGCGGGTGAGGTCGCGGGTGGAGGCCGGGACGGCGGTGTCCGAGGCGGGTTTGTTTATCAGCGGCACAAAGTCAGGCTAGGTGCCGCTGGGAGGTGGGGCAAGGGAGGGGGCGGCGGCCGTGATGCGGGGTGGGGCGCTGCCGGGGGGAGCCATAATGCGGGGCATGTCGCTGAGGGGAACCGATGCCTATCGGGACGTCGGCGCGCTGCCGGTGTTGGTGCGGCGAGCCGTCGAGGCGGCGCGGGCGCATGCGTTCGCGTTCTCCTGCCGGCCCGAACAGGGGCGTCTGCTCCAGGTGTTGGCCGCCGGGGGCGCCCCACCGTATCGCCGAGACCGGGACGGGGTGCGGTGTCGGTCTCGCCTGGCTGGCCTCGGGCGCGTCGGCGGGCACCCGGCTGGTCGGCGTCGAGCGCGACGCGGGGCGGGCCCGCGTCGCCGCCGACGTCTTCCGGGGCAGCGACCAGGTCGAGATCCTGCACGGCGACTGGCGGCGGATCGAGGAGCACGCCCCCTACGACCTGCTCGTGCTCGACGGCGGCGGGCAGGCCAAGGGGGACGGTGTCGCCGATCCCGCGCGCCTGCTCCGCGCCGGCGGCACCGTCGTCGTCGACGACTTCACTCCGGCCACCACCTGGCCACCGCGTTACGACGGCGCACCCGACCGGCCCCGGCTGCACTGGCTCGAGCACCCGGAGCTGCACACCGCGGAGCTCCGCCTCGCGGCCGACCTCGGTGTGCTCGTCGGTACCCGGCTGCCGCCGCGCTGAGCGGTCCCGCCGACCTCAGCGCGGCAGGCTGGCCAGCGCCGTCAGCAGGCGGTCGACGTCCTCCCCGTCGGTGTACGGGGCGAGGCCCACGCGCGTGCCGCCCTCGTCGCCGAGGCCCAGGTGGCGGGAGGTCTCCAGGGCGTAGAAGGAGCCGGACGGGGCGTCCACGGCATGGCTGGCCAGGTGCTGGGAGACCTCGGCCGGGCGCAGGCCCTCGACCGTGAAGAGGAGAGTGGGGGTGCGGTGCGCGGCGCGGGAGTGGAGCGTGACGCCGCCCAGGGCGGCCAGGCCCTCCTCGATGCGGGTGCGCAGGGCGTCCTCGTGGTGTTCCAGGGCGGCGAAGGACGCCGTCAGGCGGGCGCGGCGGTCGTGGCCGGGTGTGCCCGGGGCCAGATCGGCGAGGAAGTCCACCGCGGCGCGGGTGCCGGCCAGGAGTTCGTAGGGCAGGGTCCCCAGCTCGAAGCGCTCGGGGACGGCGTCGCTGGAGGGCAGCAGCTTGTCGGGGTGCAGGGTCTCCAGGAAGTCCGGGTCGGCCGCCAGCACGCCCAGGTGCGGGCCGAGGAACTTGTACGGCGAGCAGACCAGCGTGTCCGCACCCAGCGCCGTCAGGTCCACGGCGGCGTGCGAGGCGTAGTGCACGGCGTCCACATGCAGCAGCGCGCCGGCGCGGTGGGTCACGGCGGCGATGGCGGGGATGTCCGGGCGGGTGCCGATCAGGTTGGACGCGGCGGTGACCGCCACCAGGCGGGTCCGCTCGGAGAGGGCCGCCTCGATGTGCTCGGGAAGCAGTTCGCCGGTCGCCGGGTCGAAGTCCGCCCGGCGCACCGTCGCCCCGGCCGCCTCGGCCGCCTGGATCCAGGGGCGGACGTTGGAGTCGTGGTCGAGCCGGGTCACGACCACCTCGTCGCCCGGCCCCCAGCCCTTGGCGAGGGTCCGGGACAGGTCGTAGGCCAGCTGGGTGGCGCTGCGTCCGAGGACCACGCCCCGCGGATCGGCGGCCAGCAGGTCGGCCAGCGCGCCGCGTGCCTCGGCCACGAGGGCGTCCGCGTTGCGCTCACCCTCGGTGGTCCGGCCCCGGTTGGCCAGCGGGCGGGACAGGGCCTCCGCGATGGCGTCGATCACCGGCTGCGGGGTCTGCGTGCCGCCGGGTCCGTCGAAGCGGGCGGAGCCGGACTTCAGGGCGGGTATCCGGGCGCGGATCGCGGCGACGTCGAGGGTCATGGGGGCTCCTGCGGTTCCGGTGGGGGTGCTGGCCGCTCCCCATGGTCGCAGTGCGCCCCGCGCACCCGCCACGCCCCTACGCCGCCACCACACCGTGCCCGCGCAGCCGCCACGCCCCCTACGCCGCACACCGTCCCCGCGCACCCGCCACGCCCCTACGCCGCCACCACACCGTCCCCGTGCGCCGGCCGGCGTTCCCGGCCGCCGGGGTGGCGGTGGCGCCAGGTCCAGAAGACGGCGCAGGACAGCAGGGCCCAGCCGCCCAGGACCAGGTAGGGGAACAGGTGCTGGTGGCCCTGGAAGTACACGGCCGTGTGCTGCGCGTTGACCGAGGCGCCGGGCGGCAGCCACTGGCCGATGGTGCCCAGCGGGGAGGGCAGCAGCGGCCAGGAGACCGCGCCGCCGGAGGAGGGATTGCCGAGCAGCACCATCAGGCCCCAGGTCGGCAGCATCGCCCAGCGGCCGACCAGGGTGTTGAACATGGTGAAGACCATGCCGCTGGTGAACAGGGTGAGCGCGAGGATGGCCCACGACTCCGCGAACGGCAGCCGCAGCGCGCCGAGCAGCCAGTCCACCGTCGCGGCGATGGCGAAGGCGCCGAGCAGCGCGTAGGCGACGGTGAAGAGGATGCGTTCGAACGGGGTCAGCGTCCGGGCGTGCACGCTGAGCTGGATCGCCCCGACGAAGCCGATGATCACCGCGGCCAGCGAGATGTAGAAGATGGCGAGGCCGCGCGGGTCGCCCCGCTGGAGCGGGTTGACGTCCCGCACCGTGACCCGGACGCCCGTCTCCTTGCCCACCGCCGGGGCCGCGTCCGACAGCACCTGCGCCACCGAGGCGCCGGAGGCGCTGGACAGGTCCAGGACCGCGGTGCGGCCGTCGCCGCGGATCTCGAAGATCGCGAAGACCTGCTGGTCCTCCAGTGCCTGCCGGGCCCGGCCGGTGTCCCGGTAGGTGTGCACCTTCACGGAGGCGTTCAGCGCCTTCTCCAGACCGCCCAGGAACGCACGCCCGCGCGCCTGCTCGTAGCCGCCGACCACGGCCGTGGGAATCGAGCGGGGCGTCGGGTCGGCCATGGAGTACGTGTAGGAGCCGGCGAAGAGGCCGGCCGCCGCCGCGAGGATCAGCACCAGCACGACGGCCGGCCAGAACGGGGACTGCCGGAAGGCCGACCACCGCTCCCGGCGGGTCGGGGGGCGGGCGTGGGCGCCGTGGGTTCCGTGGGACGTCTCAGCCATGACGGGCGCTCTCCTGCGCGGGGCGGGGTGACACCTGGGGACCGGGGGCCGTCAGACGCGTACGAGCGGTGTGTCCACCAGGTGCTCCGCCACGAACCACGCCTGCAGTTCGTTGGTGCGCACCACGTCGGACACGAGCAGGTCGTTCGTCCCGTCGTCGCCCAGCTCCTGCGTGCGGGACGCGGCGTCGTGGCAGTCGGCCAGGATCAGCTCGTGCGCCTCCAGGAGGCGCGAGAGCATCGCCGGCACCTCCTCCACACCGTCCGGCGGACGGGGTACGGCGGTGAGTTCGGCGACATGACGGGGGTCGCCGACCGCGACGCCGCCCAGCGTCTGGACGCGCTCCGCGAGGGAGTCGATCAGCTCCAGCTGCTCGCCCGCGTGCTTGTCGAGGAGGAGGTGCAGCTGGTAGAACGTCGCCCCGCGCATCAGCCAGTGGTACTTCTTGTACAGGTCGTGCAGGATCCGGGTGTCCGCCAGGACCTTGTTGAGCCGCTGGCAGGAGTAGAGCCGGGTCTCCATGGAGAGCGCCACCGGGAACTGCTTGACGGTGCCGAACTCCTGGATCGTCCGGCCCTGCTGGTGCAGCCAGGGCTGGCTGCCGTCGGACCGGTGCGCCGCGCCCGACGACTGGGGTGTGTTCACGCCTGACTCCTTCGAAGGGGACCGAGAGATGTGAGCCCGCACCGGGGGACCGGATCCGGCCCCCCGCGTCAGTCGACCAGCCGTCCCCCGCGCCCGCAAACGGTGGCGCCCCGTACGGGCAGCGCCGGCCGCGTCACCGCGAGGGCCGCCGCGGCGCCGGCCAGGCCGAGGACGGCGCCCGCGGCCACGTCGCCGGGGTAGTGCACTCCCGTGTGCACCCGGGAGTAGCCGACGGCGGCGGCCAGCGCCCCCAGTGGCACCGCCAGGGCCGGCAGGACGACCCCGACCGCGGTGGCGAAGGCGACGGCCGAGGCGGTGTGCCCGGACGGGAAGGACGCCGAGGCCGGCATGGGCACGTACCGGTCCACCGACACCCGGGCCGCCTCCCGGTCCGGGCGGGCCCGGCGCACCAGCCGCTTGCCGAGCAGGTTGGCCGAGGCGGAGGCGATGGCGACGGCCCCCGTCCCGGCCAGCGCGGCCCGGCGGGGCCGCTCCCCGCCGAGCGCGAGGAGGGCCGCGACGGTGAGCGACACTTTGGAGTGGTCGGCGGCGTGGGACAGCCGCCGCAGCGCCCGGTCCAGCGTGGGCGTGGAGGTGGCGGCCACCGCCGCGTACAGGGCGCCGTCCACGGCCCGCAGATCCCCGAGCACGGCGCCGAGCGCCTCACGACGGGAACGGGCGGACGGACCCGGGGCGAGGTCGCCGGTGCCGGTGCCGGTGCCGGTGCTGGTGTCGGTCGGTTCGGTCATGGGCTCCTGCTCCGCGAGGCGGGCGGCGGCGGTCGTGCCGCGGCCGGTGCGACGGAGGGAACCGGGCTGGGCCCCCGGTCCCGTCGGCCCAGCCTCACGCGGATGCGATGGCACGGCTCCCCGGCCGGGACCGTACGGGCGACTCGGCGTCCGACGCCCGATGACGAGGCCGCCCGCGGACCGGTGTCGCGGTCGGCGGGCGGCTCGCGCGTGCCCGCGGGGTGGCCGCCCGTCCGGCACCGGCTAGAGGCGGTGGCGCCAGGCCACGGGCGGGAGCGTCTCAGCCCTGTGCCCGGAAGCCCCGCAGCCGCAGGCTGTTGGCGACCACGAAGACCGACGAGAAGGCCATGGCCGCCCCGGCGATCATCGGGTTGAGCAGCCCCGCCGCGGCCAGCGGCAGCGCGGCGACGTTGTAGGCGAAGGCCCAGAAGAGGTTGGACCTGATCGTGCCCAGCGTCCGGCGGGCCAGCCGGATCGCGTCCGCGGCGGCGCGCAGGTCGCCCCGCACCAGGGTGAGGTCGGCCGCCTCGATGGCGGCGTCCGTGCCGGTGCCCATGGCGAGGCCGAGGTCGGCCTGGGCGAGCGCGGCGGCGTCGTTGACCCCGTCGCCGACCATCGCCACCGAACGGCCCTCGCTCTGCAGCCGCTTGACGACGTCGACCTTGTCCTGCGGCATGACCTCGGCGAACACGTGCCCGGCGTCGATGCCGACCTCCGCGGCCACCGCCCGGGCGACCGCCTCGTTGTCCCCGGTCAGCAGGACCGGCGTCAGCCCGAGCGACCGCAGCCGTGCCACGGCCTCGGCGCTGGTGTCCTTGACCGCGTCGGCGACCTCCAGGACCGCCCGCGGCTCGCCGTCCCAGGCGACCGCCACCGCGGTACGCCCCCGGGCCTCCGCGTCGGCCTTGGTCCGGGCGAGCCCGGCCGGCAGCTCCATGGCCCACTCCGTCAGCAGCCGCTCGCGCCCCACCAGCACGGCATGGCCCTCGACGACGCCCTGCACGCCGAGGCCCGGCACGCCCGCGAAGTCCTCCGGCACGGGCAGCGTGCCGACCCGGTCGGCCGCGCCCGCCGCCACCGCCTGGGCGATCGGGTGCTCGGAGGCGTGCTCCAGGGCCCCGGCCAGCCGCAGGACCTCGTCCTCGGCGACCCCGTCGGCGGGGTGCACGGCCAGCAGGGTCATCCGGCCGGTGGTGACGGTGCCGGTCTTGTCCAGGACGACCGTGTCGACGCGCCGGGTGGACTCCAGCACCTCCGGGCCCTTGATCAGGATGCCGAGCTGTGCGCCCCGCCCGGTGCCGACCATCAGCGCGGTCGGGGTGGCGAGGCCCAGGGCGCACGGGCAGGCGATGATCAGTACGGCCACGGCGGCGGTGAACGAGGCGGTGGCACCCGCGCCGTTGCCGACCCAGAAGCCCAGGGTGGCCAGGGCCAGCGCGATGACGACCGGCACGAAGACGGCCGAGACGCGATCGGCGAGCCGCTGCGCGGCGGCCTTGCCGTTCTGCGCGTCCTCCACGAGCCCGGCCATCCGGGCCAGTTGGGTGTCGGCGCCGACCCGGGTCGCCTCGACCACCAGCCGACCGCCGGCGTTCACGGTCGCGCCGGTGACGGCGTCGCCGACCGCGACCTCGACCGGCACCGACTCGCCGGTGAGCATCGACGCGTCGACGGCGGAGGACCCCTCCACGACCGTGCCGTCGGTGGCGATCTTCTCGCCGGGACGGACCAGGAAGCGGTCACCGGCGCGCAGTTCGGCCACCGGGATCCGCTGCTCGCCCCCGTCCCGCAGCACGGTGACGTCCTTGGCGCCCAGTTCGAGCAGCGCCCGCAGCGCGGCCCCCGCCTTGCGCTTGGCGCGCGCCTCGAAGTAGCGGCCGGCCAGGATGAAGGCGGTGACGCCGGCCGCGGCCTCCAGGTAGATGTTCCCGGCGCCGTCGCCGCGGGCGACGGTCAGCTCGAAGGGGTGCGTCATGCCGGGCGTCCCCGCGCTGCCGAGGAACAGGGCCCACAGCGACCACAGGAACGCCGCCGAGGTGCCGACCGAGATCAGCGTGTCCATGGTGGCCGCGCCGTGCCGGGCGTTGGTGAACGCGGCCCGGTGGAAGGGCCAGGCGGCGTAGGTGACGACGGGCGCGGCCAGGGTCAGCGAGAGCCACTGCCAGTAGTCGAACTGCCAGGCGGGCACCATCGCCAGGACGACGACCGGGACGGCCAGCAGTACGGCGGTGGTCAACCGCTGCCTGAGCGGGCGCAGTTCGTCCGGCTCCCGCGTCTCGGCATCCGGTTCCGCCGCGCGGCGCGCGGGCTCCGGCTCGCGGGCGGTGTAGCCGGTCGCCTCGACGGTGGCGATCAGGTCGGGGACGGACACGTCACCGCCGTAGCTCACCTTCGCTTTCTCCGTCGCGTAGTTGACGGTGGCGGTGACGCCGTCCATCCGGTTGAGCTTCTTCTCGACCCGGGCGGCGCACGAGGCGCAGGTCATGCCGCCGATGGCGAGTTCCACCTCGGCAAGGGGGCCGGTCGTCACGGTGCTCATGGCTGCTCCTCGTGCGGGTCGGGGAATGCGGTGTCAGGCGCGGCCGGTCAGCTCGAAGCCGGCCTCGGTGAGGGCCGCGGCGACGGCGTTGTCGTCCGGTGCGGCGGTGCCGGTGACGGTGACCCGACCGGCGTCCCGCTGGACGTCCACGGCCGTGACGCCCTCCAGTGCGCCGACGGCCCGGCTGACCTTGCCCTCGCAGCAGCCGCAGGTCATCCCGGTGACGGCGTAGGTGGTGCGGACGGTGGGGGCGGTCGAGGTCATGGTTCCTCCTGCGGCTGGCCGGTTACGGGGCGGGGGTATGTCGCCCGTCGAGGTCATGTATACCCCTAGGGGGTACATGACGCAAGCGGCTGGATCACTTGACCCGATACCCTCAGGGGGTATGGTGAAGAACATGAGAAGGGCATCCGGACCGGCCGGGGCCCGCCTGTGAGGGGACCGCCGTCATGCGTACCGGAGTGAGGATCGCCGCATTCGCCACCGCCCTTGCCGCCAGCTTCGGCACGGCCTACGGCGTGGGTCAGGGCCTGGACCCGGTGGTCGCGGACAGTGCGGCCGCGCCGCACGAGGAGCACGCGGAGGAGACGTCGACGGCTCCGGGCGACGGGCACGCGGGCCATGAGGCGCCGCCGGCCGGCGGGCTGCAGATCACCGAGGGCGGCTACGCGCTGCACCTCGCCACCCCGCGTGTCCGCGCCGGCCGGCCCACCGAGCTGCGCTTCACCGTCCGGGACGACGCCGGCAAGCCCCTCACGGCCTACCGGCGCGAGCACGACAAGGAGCTGCACCTCATCCTCGCCTCGCACGACCTGGGCACCTTCCGCCACCTGCACCCGGTCCGGGCCGCCGACGGCTCCTGGAGCACCCCCGTCGACCTGCCGCGCGCCGGCGGCTACCGCGTCTTCGCCGACTTCACCCCCGCCCGTGAGGGAGCCCGCAATCTCGTCCTCGGCGCGGACCTCGCGGCCGGCGGCGACTTCGAGCCAGCACGGCTGCCCGCCCCCGGGCGGACCGCTCGCGTCGACGGCTACCGGGTCGACCTGGCCGGGTCACTGCACCCCGGCGAGGAGGGTGACCTGGCGTTCAAGGTCTCCCGCGACGGCCGGCCCGTCACCGACCTCCAGCCCTACCTCGGCGCCTACGGCCACCTCGTCGCCCTGCGCGCCGGCGACCTCGCCTACCTGCACGTCCACCCGAACGGCGCACCGGGCGACGGCTCCACCGAGCCGGGACCGGGGGTCTCCTTCGCCGCGACCGCGCCGAGCGCCGGCACCTACCGCCTCTTCCTGGACTTCCGCCACCAGGGCAAGGTCCACACGGCGGCCTTCACCGTGCGGGCAGGGGCGGCGGCGCCCACCGCGCCGGCACACTCCGAGGACGGGCACGGGCACTGACCCCCGCCGGAGGGCACACCGTGCCGCCCGGGCCCCGCCACCGGCTCACGCCGTGACGACCCGGACCCCCGCCTCCTCGAAGGCGCGGACCGCCGCCGGGTCCGCCGCCTCGTCGGTCACCAACGTGTCCACCGCCCCGGCCGCGCAGATCCGGGCGAACGCGCGCCGGCCCAGCTTGCTGGAGTCGGCGGCCACCACCACCCGCTCGGCGCGCTCGCACAGCAGCCGGTTGATCCCGGCCTCCGCCTCGTCGTGCGCGGCGGCGCCGTGCTCGGCGTCGAAGGCGACGACGCCGAGCACCGCCACGTCCAGCGTGATCTGGCCCAGCACGCCGTCCGCCAGCGGCCCGATCAGCTCGTAGCTCTGCGCCCGCGCGACCCCGCCGGTCACCACGATCTTGAACTGTGGCCGCACGGCCAGCTCGTTGGCGATGTTCAGCGCGTTGGTGACCACGGTCAGCGCGGGTGTGCCGCCCGCCAGGTCGGCGCGGACCGCCAGCGCGCGGGCCACCTCGGTGGTGGTCGTGCCGCCGGTCAGTCCGACCGCCTCGCCCGGCGCCACCAGAGCGGCCACCGCCTGCGCGATCCGCTGCTTCTCGGAGGCCCGGCGGGCCGTCTTGTAGCGCAGCGGCAGCTCGTACGACACCCCGTGCACGACCGCGCCGCCACGCGTGCGCACGAGCATCTGCTGCTCGGCGAGCCGGTCGAAGTCGCGCCGGATCGTCGCCGCCGACACCTCCAGCTCGGCCGCCGCCTCCTCGACGTCCAGCCGGCCCCGCTCCACGAGCAGCTCCAGCAGCGCCTTCCAGCGGGCGTCGCGCGACATCCGCGCCTCCGTTCCTCGATCTTCCGCCGACCCTAGACCCCTCGGCGGCACCCGGCCGAGCCCGACGGAGACGTCTTCCCAGAAGTGCTTGATTGTGATTGAAAGCTCGCTATATCTTGCAGGAACAAGCAGCAGGACTCAGTGACGCGATGCGGGGAGTGTGCGGGCATGACATACGTCGAGGACGAACTCACCAGCCAGCCCGAATGCTGGACCAGGGCCGCCGAGGAGGCGGCGCGGCACGCGGCGGCGCTACCGGCGGCCGGTGAGCGGGTGGCCGTGGTCGGCTGCGGCACCTCGTACTTCATGGCCCAGTCGATCGCCGCGCTGCGCGAGGACGCCGGGCAGGGCGAGACGGACGCCTTCGCCGCCTCCGAGTTCCCCCAAGGCCGCGCGTACGACCGGATCGTCGCCCTCACCCGGTCCGGCACCACCACCGAGGTCCTCGACCTGCTGCGCGCCGCGCGCGGACGCACCCGCACCGTCGCGCTCACCGCCGACCCCGCCACGCCCGTCATGGACGCCGCCGACGACGTGGTGGTCCTCGACTTCGCCGACGAACGCTCGGTGGTGCAGACCCGGTTCGCCACCACCGCCCTCACCGTGCTCCGCGCCCACCTCGGCCTGCACACCGAGGCCGCCGTCGCCGACGCCCGCACCGCGCTCGCGGACCCGCTGCCCGCCGGTCTCGTCGAGTGCACCCAGTTCGCCTTCCTCGGCCGGGGCTGGACCGTCGGCCTGGCCAACGAGGCGGCGCTGAAGATGCGCGAGGCGTCGCTGTCCTGGACCGAGGCGTACCCGGCGATGGAGTACCGGCACGGGCCCATCAGCGTCACCACCGCCGGCACGGCCACCTGGATGTTCGGCGAGGCGCCCGAGGGCCTGGCCGAACAGGTCGGCGCCACCGGCGCGTTGTGGGTGCCCGGCGGCCTCGACCCGCTCGCCGAACTGGTCCGCGCCCAGCGCCTCGCCGTCGCCGTCGCCGCGGCCCGCGGCCTCGACCCCGACCGGCCCCGCCACCTCACCCGCTCGGTGATCCTCACCCCGGACGCCCTCACCCCCTGACCCCGCCCGGGGAACGACAGGGAGCAGCAGGGGAGAAGCAAGGGAGAAAGTCCGTGCCCCTCGTGCCCACCGGCGACCTGGTCGGTCGCGCCGCAGCCGCGCGCCGTGCCGTCGCCGCCTTCAACGTCATCACCCTGGAACACGTCGAGGCCGTCGTCGCCGGCGCCGAGTCCGTGCGCGCGCCCGTCGTGCTCCAGGTCAGCGAGAACGCCGTCAAGTACCGCTACGGGCGCCTGTTGCCGCTGGCCCGCGCGGCCGTCGCCGCCGCCGAGGGCGCCGCCGTCCCCGTCGCCCTGCACCTGGACCACGTGCAGAGCGACGCCCTGCTGCGCCAGGCCGCCGACGCCGGCTTCGGCTCGGTGATGTACGACGCCGCCCGGCTGCCCTACGAGGAGAATCTCGCCGCCACCCGCGCCGCTGCCGACTGGGCGCACGCCCAGGGGCTGTGGATCGAGGCGGAACTGGGCGAGGTCGGCGGCAAGCCGGGGCAGGGCGGCCGGGCCGGCAAGCCGCTCGACGCCCACGCGCCCGGCGCCCGCACCGACCCGGCCGAGGCCCGCTCCTTCGTCGCCGACTCCGGGGTGGACGCCCTGGCCGTCGCCGTCGGCAGCACCCACGCCATGACCACCCGCACCGCCGCCCTCGACCACGACCTGGTCAAGGCGCTGGCCGGCACCCTCGACGTCCCCCTCGTGCTGCACGGCTCCTCCGGCGTGCCGGACGCCGAACTCGCCGCGGCGGTCGCGGGCGGCATCGCCAAGGTCAACGTCGGCACCGCGCTCAACGCCGCCATGACCGGCGCGATCCGGGAGTACCTCGCCGCCCGCCCCGAGGCCGTCGACACCCGCGGCTATCTCACGGTGGGCCGGCAGGCCATGGTCCGCACCGTTGAGGAACTGCTCCGGGTGGTGGCCGGGTCCGAGGAGCCGCCGGCTACCGCTTGACGGCCCTCAGCACCACGAACTTCCGGTCGCCGGCCACCAGGTGGCTGTTCCCGAACAGCCGCCGCAGCTTGAGGTGGTGACCGAGGTGCCGGTTGCCGACCACCCACAGCTCGCCGCCCGGCCGCAGCACCCGCCGCGCCCCGGCGAACATCCGCCACGCCGTGGCGTCCGTGGTCGCCTGGTGGGAGTGGAAGGGCGGGTTGTTGAGCACCAGGTCGGCACTGCCGTCGGGCACGCCTTCGAGGCCGTCGCCGACCCGGAACTCCGCGCGTCCCGCCGCGCCGTTCGCCTCCCAGGTGTCCCGCGCGGAGGCCGCGGCCTGGAAGGACTCGTCGGTGAAGAGCACCTCGGCGGCGGGGTCGGCCAGGCTCACCGCGGTGCCGACCACGCCGTTGCCGCAGCCGAGGTCGACCACCCGGCCGCCCCGGGTCCCGGGCAGGTGCGCCAGGAAGAAGCGGGTGCCGATGTCGAGCCGGTCGGCGCAGAAGACGCCGGCGTGGGCGACGACCGGGCGGCCCGAGAGCACGCCGACGTCGTCGGGGAGGCGGTAGCGCAGCGGCCAGGGCGCGGCGGGGCGCGTCAGCGCGGGATCGGGCGTGCTGAAGACGAGCCGGGCCTTCCGCACCGCGAGGGAGGTCCGGGTCGGTCCGACGATCCGCTCGAAGAGCCGCAGCGTCGAGGTGTGGATCTCCTTCACCATCCCCGTGCCGACGACGACCGTCCCCGCGTGCACGCCGGGCGCCAGCCGCAGCAGCTGGTCCTCCAGGAGCGCCAGGCTCTTGGGCACCCGCACCAGGAGCACGTCGATCCGCTCCGGCGGCGGGTCCTGGGTGGTGAACAGCCGCGCCGCGTCCCCCGCGAAGCCGTTGCGCCGCAGGTTGGCCCGCGTGGCCTCCTGCGCGAGGCAGGAGTCGGTGATCTGCACCGGCCGGTGCTCCGCCAGCGCCGTGGTCAGCGCCCCCCAGCGGTCCCCGACCACCACGACCGTGCCGGACAGCGCCACCCCCTCGTCGGCGAGGTGCCCGAGCAGATAGGCGTCGGAGGCGTCCCAGGCGCGCAGCGGGTCGCGCGGCTCCTCGGGGAAGCGGGCCAGCACGCGTTCGCCCCACGGGGTGGTCATACGGTCGTCACGGTCGCTCATGGTGCCGCCCAGGCTAGCCGAGCCGCAGCTCAGGCCATGCCCGCGGCGGTTGCTCCCGTGACCGGTGCTCCTCCGACCGGTCGTGCACCATGGACACCATGGACGCCGAGCTGTTCCCCAGGGACCGCGCCGAGGTCGCGCCCGGCGCGGTGCACATGCCGGACTGGCTGGACGCGGCCCGGCAGCGGGAGACCCTGGCCGCCTGCCGCGACTGGGCCCGCCCGCCGGCCGGCCTGCGCACCGTGCGCACCCCCGGGGGCGGCACGATGACCGCCCGGCAGGTCTGCCTCGGCTGGCACTGGTACCCGTACGCCTACGCCCGCACGGTGGCCGACGGCGACGGCGCGCCGGTCAAGCCCTTCCCGCCCTGGCTGGACGACCTGGCCCGCCGCGCCGTGGCCGACGCGCTCGGCACCGAGGCGGTGCCGGCGGAGCCGTACGACATCGCGCTGATCAACTTCTACGACGCCGACGCCCGCATGGGCATGCACCGCGACGCCGACGAGCGCTCGACGGCGCCGGTGGTCTCGCTCAGCCTCGGCGACACCTGCGTCTTCCGCTTCGGCAACCCCGAGACCCGCACCCGCCCCTACACCGACGTCGAGCTGCGCAGCGGCGACCTGTTCGTCTTCGGCGGCCCGGCACGGCTCGCGTACCACGGTGTGCCCCGGGTGGAGGCGGGCTCGGCGCCGCCCGAGTTGGGGCTGACCGGCAGGGTCAACATCACGTTGCGGGTCAGCGGTCTGGGAGAGGGCCGCAGCGGCGGATCATGACAGACTCGCCCCCATGACCGGCAAGGCGGATCCCCGGGCGGCGGGGGACGGAACCACCTCCAGGACGCGGCTGGACCGCGGGCGCGGCGCGCTCGGACCCGCGCTGGAACTCGTGCACACCGGCCGTGCCCCCACCCGGGCGGTGCTCACCGCCGAGCTGGGCGTGACCCGGGCCACCGCCGGCGCGGTCGCCGCCGAGCTGGAGGCCCTCGGCCTGATCCGGGTCGACGCCCGGCCCACCGCCGCGACCGGCTCGCAGGGCCGGCCCTCGCACCGCCTCTCCGTCGCCGAGGACGGCCCCGTGGCCCTCGCCGCCCAGGTGCACGCCGACGGCTTCCGGGCGGCGCTGGTCGGCCTCGGCGGCCGGATCGTCGCCACCACGCCCGGCTGCGAGGTCGTCGACGCCGACCCGGCGAAGGTGCTGGCCTCGGTGATCGAGGCGGGCGCCGGGCTGCTGCGGGAGAGCGGGCGGCGCTGCGTCGGCGCCGGCCTCGCCGTGCCGTCCGCGGTGGCCGAACCGGACGGCCTGGCCCTGAACCCGCTGCACCTGGCCTGGCCGGCCGGCGCCCCGGTGCGCCGGATCTTCGCCGAGCAGGTGCGCGCCGCCGGCCTCGACGGGCCCGCCTTCGCGGCCAACGACGTCAACCTCGCCGCCCTCGCCGAACACCGGCACGGCGCCGGGCGCGGCGCCCGCGACCTGCTGTGCGTGGCCACCGGGCACCGGGGTGTCGGCGGCGCCCTCGTCCTCGACGGCCGCCTGCACACCGGCAGTTCGGGCCTCGCCCTGGAGGTCGGCCACCTCACCGTCAACCCCGAGGGCCGGCCCTGCCACTGCGGCAGCCGCGGTTGCCTGGACGTGGAGGCCGACCCGCTGGCCTTCCTCACCGCGGCAGGGCGCTCCCCGGGCCCCGAGTACTCGCTGCTCAAACAGTCCGAGGACCTGATCCGCGGGCACTACGACGACCCGACGGTCCGGGCCGCCGCCGAGGCCCTGATCGACCGCCTCGGCCTCGGCCTCGCCGGCCTGGTGAACATCCTCAACCCGGACCGCATCGTCCTCGGCGGGCTGCACCGCACCTTGTTGGAGGCCGACCCGGAGCGGCTGCGCGCGGTCGTCGCCGACCGCAGCCTGTGGGGGCAGAGCGGCGGGGTGCCGATCCTGTCCAGCGGCCTCTCCCACAACAGCCTGGTCGGCGCCGCCGAACTGGCCTGGCAGCCGGTCCTGGACGACCCGCTGGCGGCACTGAGCTGAGAACTGGCCGGAATGCGGGGGCCCCCGGGTGATCGCGACGACGACGATGCCCTCGTCGCCCTCCAGGACGGCACGGCCGAGCGCGGTCAGCGCCACTCCGCGGCGAAGGCCCGCGCCGGGTTCGTGGTGAGGATGTGCCGCACCGTCTCCTCGCCGACGGCCCGCGCCAGCCGGGGCGCCACGCGGCGCAGCAGATGCGGCATCCCGGGGCCGCCGGAGACGGAACGCGCGGCGGCCGTCGTCGTGTCGCCGCCGAGGAGCAGCCGGTCCCCGTACCCGGCCTCGGCGAGGTCCCGCACGGCGTCGGGCATCCGCCAGTCGGTGGCGTGGTGGGTGCGGGACGGCCCGTCGAAGGCGAGCCAGCAGCCGGACTCGGCTGCCTGCCGGTGCACTTGGGCGTCGGGGAAGCGGTTGAGGTGGCCGAGGATCACCCGGTGCGGCGGCACTCCCAGGGTGTCGCACAGCAGCTCCAGGACGTCCAGCGGCGCGGTGCCCAGCTCCAGGTGGACGGCGATGGGGGCCCCGGTGGCGTGGTGGGCCTCGGCCGCGGCGGCCATGGTCCAGCGGGCGTGCGCGTCGAGCGTGTGGAAGCCGCCCGCCACCTTGACGAGCCCCGCGCGGACGCCCGAGTCGCCGATGCCCTCGGTCAGTTCGGCGACGAACACCTCGGCCAGCGCCGGTCCGGCCAGCCGGGCCAGGGTGTCCGCCGCGTAGTGGACGTCCTGGTGCAGCCCCGTCGCGGCCACCAGGTGCACCCCCGACGCCCGGGCCAGCGCGGGCAGTTCACCGGCGCGCCGGCCGAGTCCGTACGGCGTCCACTGCACGACGGCCCGGCCGCCCAGCTCCCGGAACGCGGCCAGCTCCGCGCGTGCGTCCGGGACACTGTCCAGCTCCTGGCCGGGCAGCCGGGGGCTGGCGAAGAACAGGTGGTCGTGCGCGTCGCACACGCCCAGCTCCTCCGGCGGCAGGTCGCCGAGGACGGTGCGCACCCGGCTCACCACTGCCGTCCCCGGGGCAGCCGGTCCCGCTCGGGCGCGCTGACGTGCAGCACCTGGTAGACCTCACCGTCGGTGACGGGGGGCGCCTCTTCGGCGAAGAGCGCGAAGTGGACCAGCTCCCAGCGGCTCGTGTCGACGGCCACCGCGGCGCTCGACGCCCCCCGGTCCTCGACGAACTGCTCGGCGGTACGCGCGGCCCGCGCCGCCCACTCGGCGATCGGCACCCCCTCGGGGGCGGGCTGCCGGCGGCGCAGCGCCGTGCGGGCGGGGACGCCGGCGGCGTCGCCCTCGGCGTAGGCGAGGCCCGTCCACTGGCGGACGGCCGGCCGGCCGAAGTCGTCGGCGGGCCGCTGGAAGGGGCCGCCGAAGAGGAAGGCGTTCATGCCCTCCAACGTGTTCCAGAGGTAGAAGGGCGCGTACTGGTTGACCGGCGAGCCGTCCCGTCCGCGCTCGCGGATCAGATACGCCTTGGTCCCGAGGCCGGTCCAGTCGTCGAGGAGGTGCCCGGTGCGGGCCACCCGGTCGCGGACGACGTCCATCGGATAGTCGGCGGGCAGGGTGAACTCGTACTGCATGGCGTGCATCGCGGATGTCCTCAGGCGGTCGTGTGGTGGTGGTCGACGTGGGCGCCCCAGTCGATGGTCGTGCCGTCCGCCGCGGCCTCCACGACGGCGAGATGGCTCATGAAGGTGTCCGGTCCGGCGCCGTGCCAGTGCCACTCGTCCGGCTCGATCCACACGGTGTCGCCCGCCCGGATCGTCTCCACGGCACCGCCTCGCCGCTGCACCCGCCCCTCCCCGCGCAGCACGTGCAGGACCTGGCCGTGCGGGTGGCGGTGCCAGGCGGTGTGCGCGCCGGGCGCGAAGTGGACGTCGAACATCCGCAGCCGGGACGGCGGCGCGGGGGCGGCCAGCTCGTCCAGCCAGACCGAGCCGGTGAAGTGCTCGGCCGGCCCCTGCTGGGCGTGCGGGTGCTCTCGGGTGATGTGCATGGGCGTGATCTCCCTCAGGGTGGGGCTCAGTGAACGGGCAGGGTCAGGAAGCCGACGGGCGGGCCGCGGCGAGCAGCGTGAGCAGACCGCGCACGGCCGTGTCGAAGGCGTCCGGGGAGCCGGCGGCGCGGGCGAGGACGTAGCCGCCCTGCACGGTCGCCACGACGGTCGCGGCGATCTCGGCGCCGTCCAGCGACGGGGCGAACTGCCCCTGCTCGCGGCCCTCTTCGACCAGCCGGGCGATCCGGTCGCGCAGCCAGTCGAGGGTCTCGCGGACCGGGGCGCGCAGCGCCGGGTCGGCGATCACGTCGGGATCCATCGTCAGCCGCCCGACCGGGCAGCCGCGCAGCACGTCCCGCTCGCGCAGCAGATACGCCTCGATCCGCTCGTACGGCGTCCCGGGTCCGTCGAGCAGCGCCCCGGCCGTCGCCCGCATCTCCTCGGCGGTGCGGCGGATCGCGGCCAGGGCGAGGTCGGGCTTGCCCGTGAAGTGGTGGTACATACTGCCCTGTCCGGCCTCCGCGCGCTCCAGGATGGCCTTGGGGCTGGTGCCCACGTAGCCGCGCTCCCACAGCAGCTCGCGGGTGGACTCGATCAGGCGCTCCGAAGTGCTCATGGCAGGACTGTACATACTAGTAGTTACAGAAGTCCAGGCGCGGCCGACGGGACGCTGCCTACTCCCCGGGAGGTATGCGCGGTGCCGTCGGCCGGACGACGACGCGGACCGGCGCGCGGAGGAGGCTCGGAGGCGAGACGGACGAGAGCGCGCGGCGAGCGCGCGTCAGGAGGTGGACGCCATGCAGAGCCTGGCGAACTTCGGCGACGGCGGGCCCGGCCCGTGGATCCTGCTCTTCCCGGTGGTCTGGGTGCTGGTCATCGGCGGGGGCGTCGCGCTGCTGCGCCGCACGGTGTGGCGCGGGCGCCGCGGTCCCGGCGCCTGGCCCGGCGCGCGGACGGTGGCGGACGACTCGCCCATCGCCGTCCTGGGCCACCGCTTCGCCACCGGTGACATCGACGAGGACGAGTACTGGCGCCGGCTCTCCGTGCTGGACGAGCGGTTCGGCCGGACGGGCCGGGACGGCGCCCGGTGAGAGCGGGCCCGCCCGGCCTCCCCGGCGGGGTCACCGCCCGGTCAGCCGGCAACGGCCGACCGGGCGGGAGCGGGGTGCCCTCTGCCGAGGTCCGGGGCGGCGCCGGCCTCCGCGAACGCGGCGGCGGGCACCTCCTCGACCAGGCGCCGCGGCGAACGGCCGGCGACCGGGGGCAGGCCGGCGGCCGGCAGCGTGAACCAGACGACCTTGCCGGAGTCGCCCTCCGGCCGGGCGCCCCAGCTCTCGCTCATCGCGGCGACCATCGCCAGACCGCGCCCGCAGGTGGCCAGCGGCTCCGCGTCGTCCACCACGGGCAGCCGCGGATCTCGGTCGCGCACCGAGACCTTGAGCCGGTGCGGGACCAGCTCCACCTCCACGGTGCAGGTCTTGTCGGGCCTGGCGTGCAGGTGGACGTTGGTGAGCAGTTCCGTCACGCCGAGCACCGCCCGGTCGATCAGGAAGTCCATGTGCCAGTAGCGCAGTTGCGCAGAGACGATTCTGCGGACCTGGCCGATCCGCGACGGCAGGGCTTGCAGCTCCACCGTGCACTGTCTGCTTGGGTGACTGATCACGGCTGCGACTCCCCGACATAGTGGCCCGGAAGAACACGGAGTTCGGATCCAGCAGGGCGCGCGGCGATCGCCGCCTGCTGTGCGGCCGGCGGGCTGGTTCGCAGCGTTGTCGCCGGTAAACCCAGAGTGACGTGGGACCAGCGTGACGCACGGGGTCCAAGAGCGCAACTCACCCGCATCTCAGCCGCGACGGCCCGACGCCCTGCGCACCGCTTCGATGAAGCGGCGGGCCGCGGGCGGGCCCGGCTCGCCGGGTGCGGGGTCGCGGTCGCCGAGGGTCAGCGAATACCGGGTGCCGTTGACGTCGGCAAGGGCCCGGCCCTGCTGGGCGAACCAGGGCCGGGAGGCGCGCACCGCCTTGACCGGTGCGCTGTCGATCTCGCTGCCGTAGCTGGTGAGCAACTCCAGCCTGCCGCCGCTGATCCGGACCTGGCCGGCCCGGGTCAGCGAGCGCAGCCGCTTGCCGATCCGCACGCCTGTGGCCCTGAACTCCGGCTCCGCCATGCCGCCGCTCCCTCGTACGCGTCGGTGTCCGGACCGTGCCGCCGCGGCGGGTCCGACACCCGGCTCGTGTCGTACTCCAGTGTGCGCCCGCGACGAGGCCCCCGACCTCGCCGCAGGCAGTCTGCCCGTCCCCGGCGGCGAGCACCAGTGCGCGCCGTCCCTTTCCGCCGCCCGCCCGGAGCACTCGCGCGAATGCGCCCCCCTGTCCCCGCGCCCCGCCCGCCCCAGGGACGCCTTGGGGGCGCTCAAAGGGACGTTTATGCAGGTGAGAAGCGTGCGGAAGGTGCCTATGATCGGGGGGTCGGCCGCGCGAGGCGCCGTCGGCGCGCAGCGTAAGGAGCCCTTCGTCGTGAGCACCCCCCAGCAGTCCAGGACCGGCGCCACCCTCGACGTCGACCACAGCGACGGCGCCTACCGCGCCTGGCTGAAAGACGCCGTCCGCAAGGTCCAGGCCGACGCCAACCGCTCGGCCGACACACATCTGCTCCTCTTCCCGCTGCCGGAGGAGTGGGGCATCGACCTGTATCTGAAGGACGAGTCGACCCACCCCACCGGCAGCCTCAAGCACCGGCTCGCCCGCTCGCTGTTCCTGTACGGCCTGTGCAACGGCTGGATCCGGCCGGGCCGGCCGGTGATCGAGGCGTCCAGTGGTTCCACCGCCGTCTCCGAGGCGTACTTCGCGAAACTGATCGGCGTGCCCTTCATCGCGGTCATGCCCCGCACGACCAGCGCGGAGAAGATCCGCCTGATCGAATTCCACGGCGGGCGGTGCCACTTCGTGGACGACTCGCGGCGCATGTACGAGGAGTCGGCCCGCCTCGCGACGGAGACAGGTGGCCACTACATGGACCAGTTCACGTACGCCGAGCGCGCCACCGACTGGCGCGGCAACAACAACATCGCCGAGTCGATCTTCCGCCAGCTGCGCCTGGAGCGGTTCCCCGAGCCGGCCTGGATCGTCGCCACCGCGGGCACCGGCGGCACCTCGGCGACCCTCGCGCGGTACGTGCACTACATGCAGCACGACACCCGGATCTGCGTCGCCGACCCGGAGAACTCCTGCTTCTTCGAGGGCTGGACCACCGGCGACCCGGACGTCACCTGCGACTGCGGCTCCCGTATCGAGGGCATCGGCCGGCCCCGGATGGAGCCGAGCTTCGTGCCCGGCGCCATCGACCGCATGATGAAGGTGCCCGACGCGGCCAGCGTCGCCGCCGTCCGCGCCCTGGAGGGGGCCCTCGGTCGCAAGGCGGGCGGCTCGACCGGCACCGGGCTGTGGAGCGCGCTGAAGATCGTCGCCGAGATGGTCGCCGACGGGCGGCACGGCAGCGTGGTCACCCTGCTGTGCGACCCGGGAGACCGGTACCTCGACAAGTACTACTCCGACGCCTGGCTCGCCGAACAGGGCCTGGACATCGGGCCGTACACGGCGGCCATCGACGCGCTGCTGCGGACCGGCACCTGGCCCGGCTGAGACCGTGACCGCGACTACGCCCCCGCGATGCGCCGGTCCAGCGCGGCGACGGCGTCCCGGAAGGCGCGTCCCAGGCGCGTGCGGGCCAGTCTCAGGGCGAACCGGAAGGGGGCCGTGCCGTCCGCGGCGAACGTCCACTGCACCCGGGTGCCGGTGCCGGCCGGCGTCAGCCGCCACTCCTCGGCCAGGGCACGGGCACCGGGCGCGTTGGTGAGGTCGACGCGGTAGGCGTACACCTCGGGCCGGCGGGCGGCCAGCACGGTCTCCACGAAACGGGTGCCGCCCCGCAGCCGGACCTCGCGCCCCGCACCGTCCCCTATCGGCCGGGCGAACGTCACCGCCGGGAACCACGAGGGCCAGCCCGGCACGTCCTCGGCGAGCGCCCGGAAGACCGCCTCCGGCGCCGCGGCGACCTCCCGCGCGAAGACCAGCCGTACCGGAGCCGCCTCGACGAAGCCGAGCCCCACCGGACGCAGACGGCGAGCCATGGACGACACCCCCTCAGGACGAGCCGCACACCCCGGCCCTCGGCCGGGTGGCGTCACCCTAGCCGGAGGTACGGCAGGTGTCAGCGGGGCCTCGGGTCACTCGCCGGGGTCCGGCTCGCCCGCCACGACCAGCTCCAGGTGCTCCGCGATCTCCACGCGCGTCTCCGGCGGCAGCCCGGCGTCGGTCACCAGCGTGTCCACCCGCTCCAGTGCCGCGAACGAACTCAGCCCCACCACGCCCCACTTGGTGTGGTCGGCGACGACCACCACCCGCCGGGCCGACTGCACCAGGCGCCGGTTGGTCTCGGCCTCCGCGAGGTTCGGCGTCGACAGGCCGGCCTCGGCCGATATGCCGTGCACGCCGAGGAAGAGCATGTCGAAGTGGAGCGTCGCGATGGCCTGGTCGGCCACCGGCCCCACCAGCGAGTCGGACGGGGTGCGCACCCCACCGGTCAGCACGACCGTCGCCGCGCCCGGCCGCGCACCCGAGGTGCGCTGCGCCGCGTGGAAGACGTCGGCGACCCGCACCGAGTTGGTGACCACCGTCAGGTCCGGCACGTCCACCAGGCGGTGCGCCAGCGCGAAGGTCGTGGTGCCGCCGGACAGGGCGATCGCCGCGCCCGGCGCGACCAGTTCGGCGGCGGCCCGCGCGATGTCCTCCTTGGCGGTCGGCTCCAGGCCCGACTTGGCCTCGAAACCCGGCTCGTGAGTGCTCGCCGCCACCACCGGAACGGCCCCGCCGTGCACCTTCTCCAACACGCCCTGGCGGGCCAGCGCGTCCAGGTCGCGGCGCACCGTCATGTCCGACACGCCGAGCCGGCGGGTCAACTCGTTGACCCGGACACCGCCCCTGCGGCGCACCTCGTCCAGGATCAGGGCGCGGCGCTGCTCCGCGAGGAGGTTCGCGTTCTCACTCACGTACGCCTCGGTCCTTTCACCGCACACTCCCCGTCCGGGCGGACGCCCATCCTCGCACGCCGCAGGGGGCGCCGCCCCACCGGCCGTACGGCGCGAGCATGCCACCTCCGTCGCGGCGGCACCGCCCGTCCCACGTTCGGGGAGATTCGGCGCGCGGCGGGCGCTTCCCGGCCGCCGGGCCTGGATCCTGGGGACCGCACGACCACAGCCGACAGCGGGTCAGGGGGTGCGGACCATGGAGCAGGCCCGGCGCGGGGCCGGCGCGCCCGGCACCGCCCTGGAACTGCTGGTGCACGGCGTGGGCGGCACCAGCCCGGCGGCGATGCTGGACGACCCGCGGACCGTCCGGATCACCGGCGACGACACGGCGGCCCTCTTCCGCCGTGCCGAGGACGCCGACGCCGAGCGGCGCCCCGAGGACTACCGGGACCGCCCGGTGCCCGAGGCGTACGTCTGGTGCAACCTCACCTCCGGCGACGGCACCCGCGCCCTGTGGCTGCTGCTCCTGCCGTTCATGGTGGTCAACCTCGCCCACTGGATGCGGCCCACCGCGCACGGCCGGGTGCGGACGGTCCGGCTGTACGGGCTCCTGGTGCGGCTGGCCGGACTGACCCTGACGGTGCTGCTGGTCGCCGCCGCCTGCGAGGTGGCGCTCGACCTGGTGGCCTGGCAGTGCGCGGGCACCCGGGCGTGCGCCGAACGCCACTCCTGGCTGGGCTTCCTCTCCCCGGCGGGCTCCTCGGCCGGCTGGTGGAGCCTGCCCGGCCGCCGGCTCGCCCTCGCCGCGACGGCGCCGGCCGCGCTCACCGCGCTGCTGTGGTACCTGTCGCTGCGCACCTGGCGGGCGTACGAGTCGCAGCCGCCGGTGGGGGAGGGCGACTCGGGTGAGTCCGCCGCCGCGGGCGGTGCCGGGGAGGAGGCCGGCGCCACCGCGCTGGGCCGGCCCGGCTTCTGGTACGGCCGCCGCCTGGTGGCCCGGTTGCGGGCCGCGCACACCGCGGCGTCCCTGCTGACCGTCACCGCCGCGCTCGTCCTGCCGGCCGCCCGCTTCGACCGCGGGCCGCGCGGGACCGTGGTCCTCGATGTGTCGGGCCGGGTCCTGGAGGGGGCGCTGGCCGCCGGGGCGGTCGCCGTGGTGGCGGTGGTCTGCCGCCGGGGGCGCAGCGAGGCGCGCCCCGACCGGGAACCGGAGACCCGCCTGGTGCGCCGGCTGCCGCTCGCCGCCCTGGTCCTGTTCGTCCTCGCCCTGCCCTACGCCGGCTGGGAGCGCCCGGGCTGGGCCTCGTCGGGACGGCTGACCGGCGGCGGTCCCGGCTTCGGCGGCATCGCCCTGGTGCAGGGCGTGCTGGTGATCGCCCTCGCCGTCGTGGCCCACCTGCTGCACCGCCGGCTGCCCGACCCCCGGGCCGCCCTGCGCGGCCTCGGCGGCCCCGCCGTCGCCCTGCTGGCCTGCGCGCTCGGCGGGGTGATGTCGGGCGGCGTCGCCGGGCGCGTGTCCGACTGGCTGGACGGTACCGGCAGCTCGCTCGACGGGCCGCCCGTCGTACTGACCTGGCAGGCGTCGGTCATCCCGCCGCTGCTCGTCGTCGTGCTGCTGCTCGCCGCCGTACTCGCCCGGCGGACCTGGCGGCTGGCTCGCGCCGAACGCCGGGCGGTGGCCGCCGGGCACCCCGCGGCGGCCGACGACCCCGCCCGTACCCGCCGCATCGCCACCGCCCGCGCCCTGGCCGCCCTCACCGACCAGGGGCCGCCGGTCCTCGCCGTCACCTCGGTCGCGACGCTGCTGCTCGGCGCCGGCGCGCTGGCCGGGGCCCTCGCCACCGGCCGGGCACCGGCCGACGCCGCCCGCGAGGCGCCCGCCTTCGTGCACGGCGCCGCCGAGACCGCGCAGGCCCTCGGCTCCTGGCTGATCGGCGCCGGCTTCATACTGTTCGTCACCTGGGGCCGGCGCGCCTACAAGGACGCCGCCGCGCGGCGCACCGTCGGCATCCTCTGGGACGTCGGCACCTTCTGGCCGCGTGCCGCCCACCCCTTCGCGCCGCCCTGCTACGCCGAGCGCGCGGTGCCCGACCTGACCTGGCGGATGGCGACCTGGACCCGCGCCACCGGCGGCCGGCTGGTCGTCTCCGGACACTCCCAGGGCAGCGTCCTCGCCGCCGCCGCGGCCTGGCAGCTGTCCCCCGCCGCCCGCCGCCGGGTCGCACTGCTCACCTACGGCTCACCCCTGGAGCGCCTCTACGGCCGCTGGTTCCCGGCCCATTGGGGGCCGGCCGCGCTGGCCGCCCTGCACCGCGAGGTCGACTGCTGGCGCAACCTGTACCGGCTCACCGACCCCATCGGCGGCCCCGTCCGGCTGCCCGGTGAGGCCGGCCCCGCCGTGGACCGGGCACCGCTCGCCGACCCGGTGGCCTACGGCCGCACGGCCCGGCACCCGCTGCCCGCGCCGATCCTCGGCCACTCCGACTACCAGGCCGACCCGGCCTTCGCCGAGGAACGGCACCGCCTCCTGGCCCGCCTGCGCCCGCCGGCGGACCTACCGGCACCGCGCGAGACCGCCCCCTAGGAGACCTGGGGCAGGTCCTCGGCAAAGAGCAGGGTCAGGTCGTCGGTCGTGGGGTCGGGGAGCTGGGCGACGCGGCTCGCGTGGCGTTCGACCATGGCCTCGAAGGTCTGCCGGGCGGTGCGGCCGTTGCCGAAGGCCGGGCCCTTGGGAAGCTTGGTGAAGTACTCCGCCAGCGCCTCGGCGGCGCCCGGCGCCAGCCGGTACTCGTGCTCCTCCGCCTGCTGCTCCACGATCCGCAGCAGCTCGCCGGGGCCGTAGTCGCCGAAGGTGATGGTCCGGGAGAAGCGGGAGGCCACGCCCGGGTTGGCGGACAGGAAGCGCTCCATCTCCGCCGTGTAGCCCGCGACGATCACCACCACCGCGTCCCGCTGGTCCTCCATCAGCTTCACCAGTGTGTCGATGGCCTCCTTGCCGAAGTCCCGGCCCGCGTCCTCGGGCGAGAGCGCGTACGCCTCGTCGATGAACAGCACCCCGCCGCGCGCCCGCTGGAAGGCCTCCTGGGTGCGGATCGCCGTGGAGCCGATGTGCTCGCCGACCAGGTCGACCCGGGACACCTCCACCAGGTGGCCCTTCTCCAGTACGCCGAGGGCGGCGAGGATCTCCCCGTAGAGCCGGGCGACGGTGGTCTTGCCGGTGCCGGGGGAGCCGGTGAAGACCAGGTGCCGCTTGACCGAGGCCGCCTTCAGGCCCGCCTTCTGCCGGCGCCGGCCCACCTCGATCATGTCGGTGAGCGCCCGGACCTCGCGCTTGACGCTGTCCAGGCCGACCAGCGCGTCCAGTTCGCCGAGCACGGCCTGCGAGGTGCGGGCGGGCTCCGCGGGCGCGGGGCTCGCGGCCGGCGGCCCCGGTTCGGCGGTGCGCTGCCCGGGGATCGAGCCGAGCAGCCCGGGGGAGTGGGGCGCGCTCTGCACGGCCGTCTCCCGCACGGGGGGCGCGGTGCGGCTGCCGTTGCCGCCGCTCTCGTCGCTGGAGCAGTCCTCGACCTGCGGGCCGGACTCCGGGCCGGCGTCCGGACCGGAGTCGGCGAACTCGTAGCCGCCGCGCGCGCACCGCTCCGTGCGGCACTTGCGCAGGCTGGTGCGGCAGCCGTCTATCACGTGGAAGCCGTAGCCCGCGCTGCCGGTGACCCGGCAGTCCACGAAGCTGCCCCGGCCGCCGGCCGAGACGTACACCCCGGCCTCCGAGGGGCCCTCGACCGTGCAGCGCTCGATGACCGGGTCGGCGCCCTTGGTGACGATCACCCCGGTGCGGTTGCCGTCCAGGGTGCAGTTGTTGAGCGTGCCGCCGCTGCCGTGGTCGCGGAACCAGGCGCCGGTCGCGGCGTCCCGGATGCGGCAGTCGTCCAACTGGGCGGTGGCGCCGTCGCTCACGGACACCGCGGTGTTGCGCACCTGGGAGAGGTCGCTGTCCACGACGTCCGCGCGGGAGCCGCGGTCCAGGACGAACAGCGCGTCCGGCACGTCGTGCACCCGGCAGGAGTCCAGGACCGCGGTGGCGCCGTCGCTGACCCACACCGCCGGATAGTCGCCGGTGGAGTCGAAGATCTCGCACTGGTTGGCGTCCACGCGGGTGCCCGGGTCCCACACCGACAGGCCGTTGCGCCCGAACTGCCGCACGGTGGTGCGGGTCAGGGTGAGGACCGAGCGGGAACGCAGGTCCACCGCGTTCTCCGGAATGTCGTGGATGCGGCAGTCGGCGAGGGTGAGCACCGCGTCGGTGTCGAGGGTGACGCCGTCGGCGGTGGTGCGGTGCACGTCGCAGTCGGTGAGGTGGGCGGTGGCCCGGCCGGTGACCTGGACGCCGCTGCCGCGCACCTCGTAGATCTCGCAGCCCACCGCCTCCAGGGCCGCGTGCTCACCGGTCACCGTGATACCCGAGCCCGCCGCCTGGTGGATACTGCACCGCTCCAGGCGGGGGTGCGCGCCGGAGCGCACCGCGACGCCCGCCTGGCCGGCCGAGACGACCTCGCACTCCTCGAACACGCCCCCGCCGCCGTCGACCACGGCGATGCCGAGGCCGGCCGGATTGTCGACCGTGCAGCGCCGCACCGTCGGCCGGGCGCTGCCGCGCACCTCGATGCCGGACGCGGAGCGGGTGACCACGCGCAGGTCGAGCAGCTCCGGGGTGCCGTCCTCGACCAGCACCGCGGGCGCCGCCGCGTCCTGGCCCTCCACGTGCAGGTCCTGCACGACGGCGGAGGCCCGCACGGTCAGCGGAACGCCGTCGGCGGGGGCGATGCGCACCGAGCCCTGGGCGCCCTCGGGGCCGCGCAGCGTGATGGACCGCTGCACGACGAGGTTCTCCCGGTAGGTGCCGGGGGCGACGGTGAGGACGTCGCCGTCGGCCGCGGCCTCCAGGGCGGCGGCCAGCGATGCGTACTCCCCCGTGCGGCGCCGCCACCGCGAGGTGCCGGTGTGCGTCACCTGGACCGTGCCCTGTGCCATGGCGTTGCTGTGCCCCCACCTCGTCGTACGCGGGTCGTCCCCGATCGGTTCGGCCGGTCCACCGTAGCGTGCGCGCGGAGGGCGGGTTGACCGGAGGCGGAACCCCGGCCGGGACCTGCCGGGCCCTAGCTGCCCGCGCCGGTTCTGCCCCAGTCCGGTCCCGCGCGCTCCCACTCGCGGTCCAGGCGGGCGTGGCGGCGGCGGACCATGCGCCACAGGGTGACGCGCCGGGCGGTCTCCACCAGGGCCGCCGCCGCCAGGGCGGTGCCGGCCGCGGCGAGCACGGCGTGGACCGTGGCGGCGGCCGGGTCCAGGGGGCGGGCCACCGGCCCGCCGTGCGCGTCCGTCCACATCGGGAAGTGCCCGCCGCGGTGCGGGCGGGCGCCGCCCGCGACGACCGGCCCCTCGTGCCGCGAGCCGTCCGGCCCTCTCCAGGCGGCTATGACGCGGCTGCGCACGGCGCCGCCCGAGGCGCTTTCCGGATCGACGTCGAGCGGGGAGTGTTTCACCTCGCGGACCACGGTGGCCGTCACCCGGTGCCGGGCCGCCTGCTGTTCGCGGGCCGACCGCTGGAGCGCCTCCTCGGTCACGCCGCCCACCAGGACGCCGGCCAGCGGCGCGAGCACGAGGATCAGCACCAGGCCCGCCAGCGCCAGCCACGCCTCGGCCAGGTCGGTGGCGCGGCGCAGCGGATTGTGCCGCCACCGCCACAGCCCACTGATCGTCCGCACCGCCCGCACCCCCTCGCTCCGTGCCGACCCGCACCGCGACCCGTGGCCGCCGGTCCCGCCCGGGACGCGGAGCCCGCGCACGGCTCACCGGATCAACGCGCGGGCCGCGGGGACGGTTCCCGCGATCCGCGGGCGGAGCGCGTCACTCGAGGACGCGCACCGGATCGCCGACGCGGACGGTGCCGGCGGCGACCGGCACCAGATTCTGCCCGAAGACCAGCCGCCCCTCGATCAGCCGGTGCCGGCCGAGGCTGTACAGGGGTTCCTTGCCCCGCGCCGCGGTCACCTGGTCGGTGGTGGTCACCACGCACCGCCCGCACGGCTTGGCCACCCGGAACACCGCCTCCCCGACGGCCAACCGCGTCCAGCCGTCCTCCGCCCACGCCTCGGAGCCGGTGACCACCAGGTTGGGCCGGAAGCGGTCCATGGGCAGCGGGCCCTCGGCGGCGTGCGGGCCGTGCGCGATCAGCGAGTTGAGGGCCTCCAGGGAGGCCGTCGAGGTGAGCAGCAGCGGGTAGCCGTCGGCGAAGGTGACGGTCTCGCCGGGCAGCGCGAACTCCGGGTCGACGGCCCGGCGCGTGGCGGGTTCGTCCAGGTACACCAGCCGCACGTCCGCCCCGACATGGGCGCTGCACCAGGCGTGCGCGGCCGGGTCCTCGGCCGGGACGGCCTCCAGCTTGTCGCGGAAGATCTGCACCGGCACGGTCGCGCCCGGGCCGCTGCCCGCGGGGCGCGGCGGCGCCACCGTCAGCGGCTCGAGACCGGGCGCGGACAGCCGGACGCCGCCGCCGGGCACGAGCTCGGCGGCGGCCAGGGTCAGGCGGGGCTGCTGGCGCTGGGTGACGACCTTCCCCCAGGCGTCGACCAGCATCCAGCGGCGGTCCCCCACCAGCCCCCACGGCTCCACCACGGCCTCACCGGGCGCCAGGCCGGTGAGGGCCTTGACCGGGTGGACGTGGATCGACAGCAGTCGCGTGTTCCCCATGGCGCCATCCTGCCAGGCGGCGCCGACGGGCCCGCGGGGCGGCTCAGTAGCCGCGGTACTGCTGGTTGCCGTACGGGTCCTGGTACGGCGCGGCCGGGGCCGGCCGGGGGGCGGCGGGGCGCATCGCCTCGTAGCCCGCCGGCACCGGCGCCGCCGGACGCGGCTGCTGGTACTGCTGCTGCGGGAACTGCTGCTGGTACTGGGGCTGCTGCGGCCCCGGGTAGCCGCGCGGCGCGCTCGCCTGCTGCGGGATGTACGCCGCGGGCGCGTGCTGGAGCGGCGCGGGCTGCGGCATCTGCTGCGGGTACCCGTAGGACGGCTGGACGGGACCGGCCGGGAGGGCGGGCAGCGCCGACGGCAGCGCGGGCAGGTGGCTGCTCGGCGCGTCGTACGCGGCGGGGACCCGGATCGGGGCGATCTGCGGGGTGCCTCGCTCGGCCACGAGCGAGTCGTAGATCGGGGTGTCCGGGAAGGAGGCGGAGTAGTAGCCGCCGCCATAGGAGGAGCGGGGGGAGGTCATGGCACATAAGTTAAGCCCACGATGTGCTGGTTGGGGAGACCGATAAGAGGGTTGTTTTACGCCTCGGTAGCGCCCGGCGATACATCAATGCGAGCGAACTCGGTGAAAAGGGGCGCCAAAAGCCGCGATCTTGAGGTAAAGGACGCGTTACCGGCGGTCCACCAGCACGGCGGCTAGGTTGGGCGCGGACAGTCGACGCAGGACCGGGACCGGCCCGGCGCGCGCACACCCGAGGGGGCGGACATGTCAATGTCGAAGGGGTCGAACACCCAGGTGCCGACGGCGGCACTGCGGGTCGAACTGGGCTGGCGGTCCGGCCCCGGCGTGCCCGACGCGGACGCCTCCGCGCTGCTCCTGGTCGGCGGGAAGGTCCGCTCCGACGCGGACTTCGTCTTCTACAACCAGCCCGCGCACTCCTCCGGCGCCGTCCGCCACGAGGGCAAGCGGGACGCCGGCGGCCGGGTCACCGACAGCGTCCTGGTCGACCTCGCGCGCGTGGAGCCCGCGATCGAGACGGTGATCGTGGCCGCCTCCTCCGACGGCGGATCCTTCGGGCAGGTACCGGAGTTGTACATCGAGGTCCGGGACGCGGCCTCGAACACCGTCGTGGCCCGCTTCGACAACCCCGGCGCGAGCGTCGAGACGGCCTTCGTGCTCGGCGAGTTCTACCGCCGCCAGGGCGCCTGGAAGTTCCGGGCCGTCGGCCAGGGCTACGGCAGCGGCCTGGAGGGCCTCGCCACGGACTACGGCATCACCGTGGACGAGCCGCAGCAGGCACAGGCCCCCGCACCGCTCGCCCCGCCGCCCCCGCCGGCGGCGCCCCCGGCCCCGGCGCCCACGTACGGCGCCCCGGCACCGACCTATGGCGCCCCGCCCCAGCAGCCCTACGGCGCCCCCGCCCCCGCGCAGCCCTACGGCGCCCCGCAGCAGCCCCCCGCCCCCGCCCAGCCGGTGAACCTCACCAAGGTGACGCTGACCAAGGCGGCCCCGGCGGTGTCGCTGACCAAGCAGGGCGGCACCTCGGGCGCCATGCGCGTGAACCTCAACTGGGAGGTCCGCAAGCAGTTCTCGGGCTGGGGCCGCAAGCTGGGCCGCTCGGTCGCCATGCACAACGACCTCGACCTCGACCTGTGCTGCCTGTACGAGCTGAGCGACGGCAGCAAGGGCGTCGTCCAGGCCCTCGGCAACGCCTTCGGCGCGCTGCACCAGCCGCCCTTCATCCACCTCGACGGCGACGACCGCACCGGCGCCGTGTCGAGCGGCGAGAACCTCACCATCAACCTCGACCAGCAGCGCCACTTCCGGCGCATTCTCGTCTTCGTCACCATCTACGAGGGCGCCCGCTCCTTCGCCGACCTGCACGCCACGGTCACCCTCCAGCCCCAGTACGGCGCCGCCGTCGACTTCTCCCTGGACGAGTGCACGGTGCCCTCCACGGTGTGCGCCCTCGCGCTGATCACCAACACCGGCGACGACCTGGTCGTCCAGCGCGAGGCCCGCTACCTGGTGCCCGAGCGCGGCGTCAGCCCGCAGCGCACCGTCGACTACGCCTACGGCTGGGGCATGAACTGGACCCCGGGGCGCAAGTGACCGGCGCCCGGGCGGGCGCTCAGCCCTCCTCGGGCACGGCCTCGGGGAGGGCGTCCGGACGGGCGTAGGTGCGGCCCTTCCAGGCCGCGCCGCGCCCCCGGTAGTGCTGCACCGCCGAGTCGACCGTCATCCCCAGGTACAGCGACGCGGTGAACGGCAGCAGCGGGGCGAGCCACAGCGGCTGCCGGTAGTAGCGCAGCAGCGGCGCGTACGTCCCGGCCATCACCAGCCAGGCGGCGCCCCCGAGAAGCGCCGTCGCCGCGTTTCCGGTGACCGCGCCCACGGCCACCGCGAGCGGCGGCACCAGGTAGACCAGCACAAGACCCGCCACGGTCCCGGCGAGGAGCAGCGGCTGGTGCCGCAGCTGCGCGTAGGCGCTGCGCGAGACCATCCGCCACAGGTCGCCGAGCCGGGGATAGGGGCGCACGCTGTCCACCCGGTCGGCGAGACCCAGCCAGACCCGCCCGCCGCCGCCCTTGACCGCGCGGGCGAGCGCCACGTCGTCGATCACCGCGTGCCGGATGGCGTCCGGGATCCGGGCCCGCTCGGCGGCCCGCGTCCGCAGCAGCACGCAGCCGCCGGCCGCGGCAGCCGTCCGGCCCCGGCGGGCGATCCACCGGAAGGGGTAGAGCTGCGCGAAGAAGTACACGAAGGCGGGCACCACGAGCCGCTCCCAGCCGCTCTCCACCCGCAGCCTGGCCATCTGCGAGACGACGTCGAAGCCGCCGGGCCCGGCCGCCGCGACCAGCCGGCGCAGGCTGTCGGGGGCGTGTGCGATGTCCGCGTCCGTCAGCAGCAGGAACTCGGGCTCCCGCGCGCGTGCCAGCGCCATGCCGTGCCGCACTGCCCACAGCTTGCCGGTCCAGCCGGCGGGCGGCTCCCCGGGCGAGGCCACGGTGAGCGGCAGGCCCGCCGCCCGCCGGGCCAGCTCGCGGGCCAGTTCCCCGGTGCCGTCCGTGCTGCCGTCGTCGATCAGGAAGACCTCCGCCCGGCCCGGATAGTCCTGCGCGAGCAGCGACGGCAGGCTCGCCGGCAGCACCGCAGCCTCGTCGCGGGCCGGCACGACGACGCACACGGACGGCCACTGAGCCGGCTCCGCCGCGGGTGGCAGCCGGACGTCCGTACGCCAGAAGAAGCCCTGGGCCAGCAGCAGCCACAGCCAGGCGGCGAGGGACACGGCGGATACGGCGGTGGTCCACACATCGGCGCTCACGTGCGCAGTCTGCCCCACCGCCCGGGCCGGGCAGGGCCCATCGACTATGGTGGCCGGGTGAAGATCGCGCTCATGGACTCCGGAATCGGCCTCCTGGCGGCCACCGCCGCGGTGCGACGGCTGCGACCGGACGCCGATCTCGTGCTCTCCCTCGACCCCGACGGCATGCCCTGGGGCCCGCGCACCCCCGAGGACCTCACCGGGCGCGCCCTGGTCGTCGCCGAGGCCGCGGCAGCGCTCCGTCCCGACGCCCTGATCGTCGGCTGCAACACCGCCACCGTGCACGCGCTGCCCGCGCTGCGCGCCGCGTTCGAACCGGAGCTGCCGGTCATCGGCACCGTCCCGGCGATCAAGCCCGCCGCGGCCGGCGGCGGCCCGGTGGCCATCTGGGCGACGCCCGCCACCACCGGCAGCCTCTACCAGCGCAACCTCATCGCCGAGTTCGGCGGCGGCGCGCCCATCACCGAGGTGCCCTGCCCGGGACTCGCCGAGGCCGTCGAGCACGCCGACGCCGCGGCGATCGACGCCGCCGTCGCCGCGGCCGCCGCGCTCACCCCGGACGACACGACCACCGTCGTCCTCGGCTGCACCCACTACGAGCTGGTCGCCGAGCGCATCCGTGCCGCCGTACAGCGCCCCGGCCGCCCGCGTCTCGTCCTGCACGGCTCCGCCGGCGCGGTCGCCGCCCAGGCGCTGCGCCGGATCGGCTCCGCGCCCGAGCCGGCGGCCCCGGCCACCGGCACCCTCACCGTGCTGCTGAGCGGTCGCGAGGGCCCGCTGCCCGCCACCGCGCCGGCCTACGCGGAGGGCCGGCTGCTGCGCGCGGTCACGCCCGCCCGCTGAACCCCCGCGCCCGGTCGGCCCAGTCACCCCGCGCGACGAGGCACCCGCGCTGCGGAATCTGAGTAACCTCAATGCCATGAGGCATCGCCCCGGCGAGAACGCCCCCCTGCCGTACATCTGGACCGGCCGCGCCACCAACCGGGTCCAGTGGCTGCTGGCGCTGGCCGGCGCCGCCTGCCTGGCGCTCGGCATCGCGCTGGCCGTCGACTCCGGCTGGGAGTCCGGTATCGCGCCGCTGGCCATGGCGGTCGTCGGCTGCATCGCGGCCGGGCTGCTCGTCCTCTTCGGCACCCTGGCCTTCGTGCACGTCGCGCTGCGCGTCGACCAGGACTGCCTGGAGGTGCGCTGCGGCCACATCGGACTGCCGCGGCGCCGCATCCCCTTCACCGACGTGGTCGCCGCCGAGTTCGCCCCGCTGGTCACGCCCCGGCACTGGGGCGGCTGGGGGTACCGCTGGCGGCCCGAGAAGGGCACCGCGGTCGTCGTGCGGCGCGGGGAGGGCGTGGTGCTGCGGCTGTGGGACGGCCACACCTTCACCATCACCGTGGACGACGCCGAGGCGGCGGTCCGGGTGATCACGGACCGCCTGCGCCCGAGGACGCCCGGCCCCGCGCACTGACGGGAGCCGCGGAGGGACCGGTTCCGCCGCGCCCGGCCGGGCCCGCCCCATCGCCCGCGCCCCCGCCGCCCGCGCTGTGAACGGCGAAGACACCCGCCGTACACTCCGTGGGTGACCGTCACCGCCACCACCGTGGACGAGCCGGACCGGCTGGAGCCGCGGACTGCGCGCCCGTCCCGGATCCCCGCCCGGCTCCAGCGCCTCCTGCCGGCCCTCTGCTCCGCGCTCTGCGGCGTGTTGCTCTACCTCAGCTTCCCGCCGCGCCCCCTGTGGTGGCTGGCGCTGCCCGCCTTCGCCGGCTTCGGCGGCCTGCTGCGCGGCCGGAGCTGGAAGGCGGGCCTCGGCCTCGGCTACCTCTTCGGCGCCGGCTTCCTGCTGCCGCTCCTGGTGTGGACGGGTGTGGAGGTCGGGCCGGGCCCCTGGCTGGCCCTCGCCCTGATCGAGGCGGTCTTCGTCGCGCTGGTCGGCGCGGGCGCGGCGGCCGTGTCCCGGCTCCCGGCCTGGCCGGTGTGGGCGGCGGCGCTGTGGAGCGCCGGCGAGGCGGCACGCGCGCGGGTGCCGTTCGACGGCTTCCCTTGGGGCAAGGTCGCCTTCGGGCAGGCCGACGGCGTGTTCCTGCCGCTCGCCGCCGTCGGCGGCACCCCGGTGCTCGGCTTCGCGGTCGTCCTGTGCGGCTTCGGCCTGTACGAGGCCGTGCGCCTGGCCGTACGCGCCCGCCGCGGGCACGCCGTCACCAGGGGCGCGGCGGTGGCCGCCCTGCTCGCCCTGGCCGCCCCCCTGGTGGCCGCCGTGGCCGCCCGGCCGCTGGTCAGCGACGCGGCCGAGGACGGCACCGCCACCGTCGCCGTGATCCAGGGCAACGTGCCGCGCGCCGGCTTGGACTTCAACGCCCAGCGCCGGGCCGTGCTCGACCACCACGCGCGCGAGACGGAGCGGCTGGCCGCCGAGGTGCGGGCCGGGAAAGTGGCCCGACCCGACCTCGTCCTGTGGCCGGAGAACTCCTCCGACATCGACCCCTTCGCCAACCCCGACGCCTACGCCGTCATCGACCACGCCGCCAAGGCGATCGGGGCGCCCGTCTCGGTCGGCGCCGTGGTGGACCGCGACGGCAAGATGTTCAACGAGCAGATCCTCTGGGACCCGGCCAAGGGCCCCGTGGACAGCTACGACAAGCGGCAGATCCAGCCGTTCGGCGAGTACCTCCCGCTGCGCCCGCTCATCCACGCCATCAACGACGAGTGGACCTCCATGGTCCGCCAGGACTTCAGCCGCGGCACCGAACCGGGCGTGTTCACCATGGCCGGCGCCCGCGTCGGCCTGGTCACCTGCTACGAGGCGGCCTTCGACTGGGCGGTGCGCTCGGAGGTCACCGACGGCGCCCAGCTGATCTCGGTGCCCAGCAACAACGCGACCTTCGACCGCAGCGAGATGACCTACCAGCAGCTCGCCATGTCCCGCGTCCGCGCCGTCGAGCACAGCCGGACCGTCACCGTGCCGGTGACCAGCGGCGTCAGCGCGATGATCATGCCCGACGGGCGGATCACCCAGAAGACCGGCATGTTCGTCGCGGACTCCCTCGTGCAGAAGGTCCCGCTGCGCTCCTCCGAGACCCCCGCCACCCGCCTCGGCGTCGCGCCCGAGATCGCCCTGGTGCTGGTCGCCGCCGGCGGGCTCGGCTGGGCCGTCGGTGCCGGAGTACGCGCGAGGCGAGCCCGTTAGGGTCGGGCGCATGGCTACTCCCGACTTCATCCACGCGGTACGCGCGTCCGCCGGCCGACAGCTGCTGTGGCTCCCCGGGGTCACCGCCATCGTCTTCGACGACGACGGCAGAGTGCTCCTCGGCCGGCGGTCCGACACCGGGCGCTGGTCGGTGATCGGCGGCATCCCGGACCCGGGGGAGCAGCCCGCCGCCTGCGCGGTGCGCGAGGTGGAGGAGGAGACCGCAGTGCGGTGCGTGGCCGAGCGGGTGGTGCTCGTCCAGGCGCTCGATCCGGTCACCTACCCCAACGGTGACATCTGCCAGTTCATGGACATCACCGTGCGCTGCCGGGCGGTGGGGGGCGAGGCCCGGGTCAACGACGACGAGTCGCTGGAGGTCGGCTGGTTCCCGGTGGACGCGCTGCCCGACCTCCAGGACTTCGCGGTGTTCCGGATCAAGCAGGCCATGGCCGACGGCCCCACGTGGTTCGACCCCAAGGAAACACCCTGAAGTCGACCCCACGAAAACGCCCTGAAGTATGGGGCGTGCCCACATGGGGTGAGGGATGGGCACTGCCTAGGGTCGGGACATGACCTCCCCCAGCGTCCTCCCGGCCCCCCACGCCTCGCCCCTCGACCTCGCCGGCCGCACCGCCCTCGTCACCGGCGCCGCCGGCGGCATCGGCCGCGCCTGCGCGCTGCGGCTGGCCGCGGCCGGGGCCGAGGTGCGGGCCGTCGACCGGGACGCCGAGGGGCTCGACGCCCTCGCCGAAGGGGCCCGGGGCCTGGCCGGCGCGGTGGACCTCCAGGTCCTGGACCTGACCGACCTGGACGCCGCCGAACGCGCCGCCGCGGGCACGGACGTCCTGGTGAACAACGCCGGGATCCAACTGGTGCGACCGCTGGAGGAGTTCCCGCCGGACGTCTTCCACACCGTCCTCACCGTGATGCTGGAGGCGCCCTTCCGCCTCATCCGCGGCGCCCTGCCGCACATGTACGGGCAGGGCTGGGGCCGGATCGTCAACATCTCCTCCGTGCACGGACTGCGTGCCTCCGCCTACAAGTCGGCCTACGTCGCCGCCAAGCACGGTCTGGAGGGGCTGTCGAAGACCGCCGCTCTCGAAGGCGCCGCCCACGGTGTCACCTCCAACTGCGTGAACCCCGCGTATGTGCGCACCCCGCTGGTGGAGCGGCAGATCACCGACCAGGCCAGGGCGCACGGCGTCCCCGAGGAGCAGGTGCTCTCCGAGGTGCTGCTCGGGGACAGCGCCCTGCGGCGGCTCATCGAGCCGGAGGAGGTCGCCGAGGCCGTGGCCTACCTCTGCGGCCCGCACGCCTCCTTCGTCACCGGCACCTCACTGGTCCTCGACGGCGGCTGGACGGCGCACTGAACGCCAGGGGCGGGGTGGGCGTCCAGGGGTTCGGCGGTCGCCGTCCGGTTGTCCGCTGGTCCGGCGGCCGCGGGACGGTTGTCCGCAGGTCCGGCGGTCGCGGGACGGTTGTCCACAGGGCTGCCGGGCCGGGACCGGGATGAGCGATCCTGTGACCATGCCCCGCGACCACGCGCAGCCCGCCGCGCGCCCCGCCCCGCACGCCGACGAGCCCGGCGGCCCCGACGCCCCGGCCCCGCCCGGCGTCGAGACGCCGTTCCTGGAGCTGCTCGCCCGCGGCGCGTCCGCCGACGCCTACGAGCAGCCGGTGCTGCTGGCCCGCGCCGAGGGCGCACCGGCCGGGCGGGTCGCCACGCTGGAGCGGGCCAAGGGACTCGCGCTGCGCGTCCGCTCCGATCTGGAGGACCGGCGCCGCCGGGAGGCCGAGCTGTCCGCGCTGTTCGAGACGGCGCACGATCTCGCCGGGCTGCGCGACCTGGACGCCGTGCTGCGCGCCATCGTGCAGCGGGCCCGCTCGCTGCTCGGCACCGACGTGGCCTACCTCAGCCTCAACGACCCGGCCCGCGGCGACACCTACATGCGCGTCACCGAGGGCTCGGTCGCGGCCCGCTTCCAGCAGCTCCGACTCGGCATGGGGGAGGGGCTCGGCGGTCTCGTCGCGCAGACGGCCCGCCCCTATGTCACCGACGACTACTTCGCGGACGCCCGCTTCCAGCACACCCGCGCCATCGACGCGGGCGTGCGGGACGAGGGGCTCGTCGCCATCCTCGGCGTCCCGCTCACCCTCGGCCACCACGTCATCGGCGTGCTCTTCGCCGCCGACCGGCGGGCCCGGGTCTTCGAGCGCGAGCAGATCGCCCTGCTCGGCTCCTTCGCCGCCCTCGCCGCCGCCGCCCTGGACGCCGCGAACCTGCTCGCCGAGACCCGCTCCGCGCTGGCCGGCCTTGAGCATGCCAACGAGATCATCCGCGACCGCAGCGGAGTGATCGAGCGGGCCTCCGACATCCACGACCGGCTCACCGAACTGGTGCTGCGCGGCGGCGGCGTGCACGACGTGGCCGCGGCCGTCTCCGAGGTCCTGGCCGCCACCGTCGACTTCACCGAGTCCGCCGCCGCACCCGCCCTCGAGGAGTCCCGCGCCGAGGGGCACGCGGTGCGGCACGGGGACGACTGGATCGCGGCCGTCGCCGCGGGCGGCGAACAGCTCGGCGCCCTGGTGCTGCGCGACCACCCCGGGCTCGACCCCGTCGACCAGCTCGTCCTGGAGCGCGCCGCGATGGTCACCTCCCTGCTGCTGCTCGCCCGGCGCTCCGCCGCCGAGGCCGAACAGCGGGTGCGCGGCGAACTGCTCGACGACCTCCTGGACGCCCGGGACCGCGACCCCCGCCTGCTGCGCGACCGCGCCCGGCGGCTGGACGCCGACCTCGACGCCACCCACGTGGTGCTCGCCGCCCGCATCGACGCCCCCGCGCCCGACGCCGGGCAGGAGGCGGACGCGCGCCGCCGCCTGTGGTCCGCCGCCTCCCACCTGGCGGCGACCCGGCAGGGCCTGGCCGCCGCCCGGGACGGCGGCACCGTCCTGCTGCTGCCCCTCGCCGAGGGCGACGCGGCCACCGAGCTGGCCCGCCGCACCGCCCTGCACCTGGGCACCGCCGTCCACGAGGCGGTCACGGTCGGCGCCTCCGCCCCGCTCACCCACCTCACCGGCCGGCCCGACGCGGTCGCCGCCGCCTACACGGAGGCCGGGCGCTGCCTGGACGCCCTGCGCCTGCTCGGCCGCCGCGGGGACGGCGCCGCCGCCGAGGACTTCGGGTTCCTCGGCCTCCTGCTCGCCGGGGAGCGGGACGTGACCGGCTTCGTCCGGCGCACGGTCGGCGAGGTGGTCGCCTACGACGAGCGGCGCGGCACGGACCTGCTGCGCACCCTGGACGCCTACTTCGCCTGCGGGATGAGCCCCGCGCGCACCAAGGACGCGCTGCACGTCCACGTGAACACCGTCGCCCAGCGCCTCGAACGCGTCGGCCGCCTCCTCGGCGCGGACTGGCAGAGCCCGGCCCGCGCCCTGGAGATACAACTGGCCCTGAGACTGCACCGCCTGTCGGCCCCCGCACCCCGCTGACCCCCGCACGCCCCGGGGCGCACGGGGGCCGGCACCGGCCCGGCCCGCTCAGACGGTGGTCCGCGCGTCCTTCGCCGCCGGGGCCGCCGACGCGTCCCGGGGCCCGTCCCCGCCCGCGACCGCGTCGAGATCACGGTGCCGGGTCTCCCGGGCCACGCCCACCGCGACCAGGGTCAGCACGGCCGCGCCGATGACGTACAGGGCGATCGGCGTGGAGCTGTCGTACTCGGACAGCAGCGCGGTGGCGATCAGCGGGGCCGGCGCGCCCGCCGCGACCGAGGCGAACTGGGCGCCGATGGAGGCACCGGAGTAGCGCATCCGGGTCGCGAACATCTCGGAGAAGAAGGCGGCCTGCGGCGCGTACATCGCGCCGTGCAGCACCAGGCCCACCGTCACCGCCAGGATCAGCGGGCCGAAGCCGCCGGTGTCGGTCAGCCGGAAGAACGGGAACATCCACAGGGCCACCCCGGCCGCGCCCAGCAGGTACACGGGCCGGCGGCCGACCCGGTCCGACAGCGCGCCCCAGGCGGGGATGACGGCGAAGTGCACCGCCGAGCCGATCAGCACCGCGTTCAGCGCGGTCTGCTTGGAGACGTCGGCCGAGGTGGTGGCGTAGACGAGGATGAAGGCGGTGATGACGTAGTAGCTGATGTTCTCCGCCATCCGCGCGCCCATCGCGATCAGCACGTCGCGCCAGTGGTGCCGCAGCACGGAGACCAGCGGCAGCGGCTCGGCCTCCTCCGACGTCCGGGCCTCGGCCCGCGCCAGCGCCTGCCGGAAGACGGGCGACTCGTCCACGGAGAGCCGGATCCACAGGCCGACGACCACCAGCACCCCGGAGAGCAGGAACGGAATCCGCCAGCCCCAGCTCTCGAAGGCGGCGTCCGAGAGCACGGCCGTCAGCAGGGAGAGCACCCCGGTCGCCAGCAACTGCCCGGCCGGCGCCCCGGTCTGCGGCCAGGAGGCCCAGAACCCGCGCCGCCGCGCGTCCCCGTGCTCGGACACCAGCAGCACCGCACCGCCCCACTCACCGCCCAGCGCGAAGCCCTGCACCAGCCGCAGCACGGTCAGCAGCACGGGAGCGGCCGTGCCGACGGTCGCGTGCGTCGGCAGCAGCCCGATCGCGAAGGTCGCGCCGCCCATCAGCAGCAGGCTCAGCACGAGCAGCCTCTTCCGCCCGAGCCGGTCGCCGAAGTGCCCGAAGACCAGCGCCCCCAACGGGCGCGCGGCGAACCCGACGGCGTAGGTCAGGAAGGACAGCAGCGTGCCGACCAGCGGGTCGGAGCCCGGGAAGAACAGCTTGTTGAACACGAGCGCGGCGGCCGACCCGTAGAGGAAGAAGTCGTACCACTCGATGGTCGTGCCGATGAGCGAGGCGGCGACGATGCGCTTGAGGTTCGACGGGGCGGGCGGGGAGGTTGCGGGCGACGACATCGGCACCACTTCCTGGCGTTCGGCGGGGACGTTTGGGTGTCGCCATACCGTAGGAACGGGCAGGTGAGCGGCGTATGTGGTGGGGCACCATAGTTCTGGCCGCCGGGGAGCGCGCGAACACCATGAGCGGCCCGCTCCGCGCGCGTCCGTCGGATCTCCACCCACCGGTCCACCCCTGGGTCCAGGTGCGAGAACGCCTTCCGCAGCAGGCTTTGGGACATGACATCGACCGAGTGGATCACCGACATCGCCCTCGTCCTCGTCGTCTTCCGGCAACTGCGGGAAGGTCGCCTGGACCTGAAGACCTTCGTCGTCCCGCTGGCCATCGTGGCCTTCGTGGCCCGCCAGTACCTGCACTCGGTGCCGACCGGCGGCAACGACCTGGTCCTGATCGGCACGCTGATGGCCGTCGGCGCCGCACTCGGCATCGCCGGCGGGGTCTTCACCCGGATCCGGGTGTCCGGGGAACACCTCCTGATCAAGGCCGGCGCCGTCTCCGCCGCGCTCTGGGTGGCGGGCATGGGGGCCCGCATGGCGTTCCAGCTGTGGACCGAGCACGGAGGCGGCGACGACGTCGCCCGCTTCAGCCTCACCCACCACATCACCGGCGGCCAGGCCTGGGTGGCCGCGTTCGTCCTGATGGCGCTGACGGAGGTCGTGACCCGGCTGGCCACCATCTTCCTCCGCGGCCGGCGGGTGGCGGCCGGCCGGCACCCCGCGGCCACCGGCCTCGTCCCGAGCGTCGAGCGGGGCGTCTGACGGTGGGCTATGGTCACGCCGTGGCAGCGCCCGCACGACGTCCGGACCCCGCCCCCTCACCGGGGGCCGGGCACCCGGCGGCCCTCCGCCGGGACCCCCGCACGCACTGGGTCGTGACCCTGGTCGTGATCGCGTGCTCCTTCGCGACGGTCCGGCCGCTGGGGGTCACCGGGCAGGGTCTGGCCGTCGCCGTGCTGCTCGTCCTGTGCTCGGCGGCGCTGCTGTCCCGGCACCTGTCCGACGACCGGCTGCCGCCCCGGCGGGCCCTCCTGGTCCTGGCGTCGGGCCTCGTCGCCTCGGTCGCGCTCATCGGAGCCGGCCGGTCCGGCTCCAGCTACCTCTTCGCGTACTTCCTCGTCGGGCACATCGGCTACCGCTTCCCCCTCCGGCTCTCGCTCCCGCTGGCCGCCGCGACCGGTCTGCTGTGCGCTGCGGTGCTCCACTTCCACCTCGGCCCGGGGCACACCCTCCTGCCCTGGGGACTGGGACTCGCCTCGGGCCTGCCCGTGGTGGCGGGCATCCTCGGCCGCAGCAGGCAGCGCGCCGTGGACGCGGTGATCGCGGCGGCGGAATCCTCCGAGCGCGCGGCACGGGCCGAGGCGGAGGCCGCCGCACTGACCGAGCGCGGCCGGATCGCCCGGGACGTGCACGACGTCCTGGCCCACTCGCTCGCCGGGATCAACATGCAGCTGGAACTCGCCGACGCCCTGCTGGACACCGGCGACCTGGACCGGATCCGCGAGGCGAACCGCACGGCGCACGCCCTGGTCAAGGAGAGCCTCCGGCAGGCGCAGTGGACCGTGCACGCCCTGCGGGAGGACTCCCTGCCGCTGGTCGAGACCCTGGCCGCGCTGCTCGAGTCGTCCGGCCTCGGCAACACCCTCACGGTCTCCGGCGCCGTGCGGGAGCTGCCGGCCCGCACGACGCAGGCCCTGCTGCGGATCGCGCAGGAGGCGGTGACCAACGTCGGCCGCCACGCCCCCGGAGCCCAGGTGACGGTGGAGCTGGCCCACGCCGGGACGACGACCCGCCTGAGCGTCCGCAACGGGCCCGGCACCCGCGAAGCGGCTCCCGGGACCGGCAGCGGGATGGGACTGATCGGCATGCGCGAACGGGTCGCCCTGCTGGGCGGCACCGTCACGGTGGGCCCGCTCACCGAAGGACCGGACACCGGCGGCTGGCACGTGGAGGCGGAGATCCCCGATGAGTGACGCGACGAGTGACCAGGACGGGACCACCCAGCGGCTGAGGGTCGTCGTCGCCGACGACCAGGCCGCCGTGCGGGAGCCCCTCGCGGCGGTCCTCGCGCTGTCGCCCGGCATCGACGTGGTCGCCGCCGCGGCCGACGGCGACCAGGTACTGGCCGCCGCGGCGTCCGGACCGGTGGACGTGGTCCTGATGGACCTGCGCATGCCGCGGACGGACGGGATCGAGGCGACCCGCCGGCTGGCGGCGGAGCACCCCGGCGTGGCGGTGGTCGTGCTGACCACCTACGCCGACGACGACTCCGTCCTGGCCGCCCTGGGCGCCGGCGCCCGCGGCTACCTGACCAAGAACGCCGGCCGCGAGGACATCGTGCGCGCCATCCGCGCGGCCGGCGCCGGCCAGTCCGTCCTCGACCGCGAGGTCCAGGACCGGCTGCTGGCGGCCCTGCGCACCACCGCGCCGGGGATCCCCTCGGCACTGCCCGAGGACATCACCCCACGCGAACGCGAAGTGCTCGCCCTCATCGGCCGGGGCCTGCCCAACCGCGCCATCGCCGAGCACCTCTTCATCAGCGAGGCCACGGTGAAGACGCACATCAACAACCTCTTCGCCAAGGCGGGCATCAGGGACCGCGCCGACGCCGTCCGCCGCGCCATCGCCGCCGGTCTGGCCTGACCCGGTCAGCCCCGCCCGCAGCGCGTCACGCGTCCGGGACGAGCGGATGGGCGCGGTGGCGGTGGAGCACCAGGGGGCCGGCGTCCGTGTCGTGGGACGCCTCGACGGGGCTGCCCACCAGCAGCGTGTGGTCGCCCACCTCGACGGCCCGTTCGAGGGTGCAGGTGAACACGGCGGCCGAGTGGGCGAGCACGGGCTGGCCGTCCCGGACGGAGTGCGCGACCCCGTCGAAGCGCCGCAGGGCGTCGCCCCGGGCGAAGCGCCGGTAGAGGTCGCGCTGCTCCCAGGAGACGACGTTGACGGCGAAGCCGCCGGTGCGCAGGGCGTGCAGCAGGGTGCGGCTGGTGTTCGCGAGCGACACGAGCAGCAGGGGCGGCTCCGCGGAGAGCGAGATGACGGAGTTGACCGTGCAGCCCAGCGGCCCGTCCGGACTCTGCGTCGTGATGATGCTGACGCCGCTGGGGAGATGGGTCATGGCGGCGCAGAAGGCGTCCCGCTCGACGCGCGGCCGGGCGAGGGGCTCGGTGCCGGCGGCCGGCGGCAGGGGTGGGGCGATGGGGGCGGGCAGGCTCATCGGGGGACTCCTCAGGAGGCGGGAAGCAGCGGGGGCGGCGCGGCGGACGCGGGGTCGGACAGCGGGCGGAGCACCGGGTTCAGGGCCTCCTCCACGGCGCGCACGCGCGCGTGGAGTTCGTCGCGGGTGTCGGCGCCGACGACGACGTGGCCGGGGCGTTCGTGACTGTGCTGCCAGACCGGGAGGTGGTCGCCGGGGCGCGCGTGCACCTCCAGCTCCACCACGCCGTCGAGACCGCGGCAGCGGTCCGGATCGGTGAGGCCGGCGAGGACGGCGTCCTCCCAGGGGAAGTAGTGGACGGCCGCGTGGGCGAAACGGGGCAGCGGCTCCTCGGCGGCGGCCACGCCGGGCAGCACCGAGCGGACGGCCAGCTCGTACTGGTCGAGCCCGGTGACCAGCCGGGTCAGCAGCGGGATCCGGTCACCGCCGGCCCGGGTGTGCGTCTCGATCACGTGGACGCGGCCGTCCTCGATCTTGACCTCGGTGTGCGTGGCGCCCCGGTCGACACCGAGGGCGTCCAGGCAGCGGCGCACCTGCTCCTCGACGCGGGCGCGCACCCGCGGGTCAAGGGGCGCGGGGCTCTCGTGGCCGGTCTCGATGAAGCGCGGACGTCCGCTGGTGCGCTTGGCGGTCACGCCGAGGACGCGGTGGCCGTCCGGTCCTGAGACCGCCTCCACGCTGTACTCGGGGCCGCTGACGAACCGCTCCCAGAGCAGGCCGCGCAGCTCGTCGCGGCCGGCCAGGTGGTCGGCGGGACCGGCCAGGTAGCGCACACCGCGGCTGCCGGCGCCCCGGACGGGCTTGGCGATGAGCGGGAAGTCGTCCGGGTCAGGTTCGTCCTCGCCGACGATGCCGAAGGCGGGGCCGGGGCAGGTGGCCTGCAGCGCCCGGCGCATGACGAGCTTGTCCCGGGTGCGCAGCACGGCGCCCACCGACACCGACGGCAGCGCGAGCGCCTCGGAGAGCAGCGCGGCCGGGAGCAGGCCGAACTCCGTGAAGGAGAGCACCGCGGCGGTGTCGCGCGGCAGCGGGACCTCGAGCAGCGAGGTCGGATCGTCGCGGTAGGGGACGCGGTGGACGGCGAGGACGCCCGGTCCCGCCTGCGGCAGCGGCTCGCTGGGGTCGACGATCCAGAGGAAGGGGACGCCCAGACGGGTCAGGGTGGCGTGGCCCTCGGCGGGGCGGGCGCCGACGAGGACGACGGGCGGGTGGGGGTGGTGTCTCGTCATCGGAGCTCCTTGACCGGGGCCACTGCGGGGGCGTCGTGCAGCTGGGCGGTGAGGGCGGCCCGGTCCGTCTTGCCATTGCCGTTCAGGGGGAGTTCGGACCTCACGTGCAGGAAGGCGGGGACCATGTACGAGGGCAGCCGGCCGCGGAGCGCGGCGAGCAGCACGTCGGGGTCCGGACCGGTGCCGGTGCACACGGCGTGCAGTTCGGTGCCGCCGTGGGTGGTGGGCAGGGCGAGGACCACGGCGTCGTGCACGTCCGGGTGGTCGCGCAACGCCGACTCGATCTCCCCGAGTTCGACCCGGTAGCCGTCGACCTTCACCTGGTGGTCGAGGCGGCCGAGGTGGAGGTACCCGTGCGGGTCGGCCGGGCGGACCCGGTCGCCGGTGCGGTACCACATGCGGGCCGGAACCGCGGTCGCCGGACCGGCGTCGGGGCCGCCCGTCGGGGGAGTGGCGCCGGCGGGGTCGGCGGGGCGGTCGCCATCCAGGTCCCAGAAGCGTCCGGCGTTGTCGGCCGGGTCCAGGTAGCCCGGGAAGCGCTGGGGCCCCCGGACGCACAGCTCGCCCTCCTCGGCCGGCCGTCCCGCGGCGTCCAGGACGCGGTGCTCCAGGTGCGGGTAGACATGGCCGATCGGCACGGTCCCGTTGGCGGTCGCGGGCCAGTCGGCCGGGTCGGTGGAGAGGCCGAACTCCGAGCAGGTGATGGTCAGTTCGGTCGGACCGTAGAAGTTCTCCAGCCGCGACGCCGGTGCCGCCGCCTGCCATGCCCGGGCCTGCTGGAGGGTGAGCGGCTCCCCCGCGAAGAGGCTGTGCCGCAGGCCCGGCATGGCGCCGGGGCGCAGCGCCCGCATCCGGCGGGCGAAGGAGATCACCGACGGGACGGAGCACCAGTGGGTGAGGCGGCGGTCGTTCACGAACCGCACCGGCGCCAGGATCTCGTCGCGGCTCGGGACGACCAGCGTCGCACCGCCGCCCCACGCGGTGAACATGTCGAACACCGAGACGTCGAAGGTGAGGTCGAAGGTCTGGGAGAGCCGGGAGCCGGGCCCGACCTCGTAGCGCTCGATGACGTGGGCGAGGTAGGGGGCCACGTTGCCGTGCAGGACCGGCACCCCCTTGGGGGCACCGGTGCTGCCGGACGTGAACAGGATGTAGGCGGGCGCCCCCGGCTCCCCGGGGCGCGGCTCCGCCCCGGCGGGCGCGTCGGTGGCCGCGTCGGCCAGGTCGAGCAGCGGCACGGGCATCCCGTCCGCCTCCCCGGTCCCGTCGGTCAGCACCAGGTCGAGCCCGGCACGCCGGGCGACGGTGGCGTTGCGGGCCGCGGGCCAGGCGGTGTTGAGGGGAACCGCCGTGGCGCCGAGCCGCTGGACGGCCAGGTAGCCGGCGTACGTGGCGGGCCGCCGGCCGGCCAGCAGACCGACGCGGCGGGGCCCGTCGGGGCAGGCCCGCAGGATGCCGGCCGCCACCCGGGCGCTGTACTCGTCCAGCTCCCGGTAGGTCAGCGTCTGCCCGCCGGCCTCCAGGGCGACGGCCTCGGGCCGGCGCTCGGCCGACGCCGCGAACCACGCGTGCAGGGTGCCGGGGTGGTCCCCGGTGCGGGTGGTCACCAGGCCACCCGCGCGGTCGCGGCGGCGGGCTGGTGGATGATCACGTCGAACGGGCCGAGCGCGCTGAGGATGCGGTCGAAGGCGGTGCGCACCAGCGAGGCGCGGGGCCTGCCGCGGGCCGCCGACTGGGCGGCGTAGCGCAGCGAACGGGACAGCTCGCCCCACGCGGCGGCGGTCGCCGGCTCGGCGCGGTGCAGGTACTGGTGGTGGCGTGCCGCCGCCCAGAGGTCCTCGGCGTAGCGGACCTGGGCCTCCGGGTCGGACGGCAGCAGGTCGCGCAGGAGGGTGAGCGAGGCGGCGGTGCCCCGCACCCAGTCGCCCGGGCGCGGGTCGAAGCGGCCGGCGCCGTGCTCCAGCCAGCGGTGGTTCCCCGGGTCCGGCACCCAGGCCGCGCCGCCGCCGAGGGCGTACACGTCACGCTGGTGCAGCACCGGGTCCAGACCCGGCAGCGGGGCGAGCAGCGCGCGCAGTCCGGCCTCGTCGACCCAGCCGCGGTGCGGCTCCTGGTGGCCCTCGGGCAGCAGCGCGTCGAAGTCGTCGACCACCAGCCAGCGGTCGTCGTCGCGGGCGGCGAGCCGCAGCCAGTGCGGCACGTCCCGCACCAGGTACGACGGACTCCACGGCAGGTTCCGGCAGTTGGCGACGGCGAGGACGTCGCCCCGGCGGGCGAACTCGCCCCGCAGGGCGGACAGGGCGTCCTCCCAGCGCCGCGCGCCGCGGTAGCCGAAGTCGGGGGCCACCCGTTCGTGGTGACTGAAGGCCAGGGACCCGCCGAGACCGTCGCGGCGGACGGAGAGCGTGAAGCCCTCCGCCAGCCGCTGCTCCGCGGCGGGGTCGGTCAGGTGGAGGTGTTCCTTGAGGTTGGTGGTGTAGCAGCTCAGGGCGTCAGCGGGCACGGAGGTCTCCAAACGCGCAGCTCACGGGGTGGACGCTGAGGTGACGCAGGGCGATCCAGGTGAGATCGCCCTGGGTGCCGGTGCGGGGCCGCACCGGGATGTCGAGGGACCAGGGGCGGCCGGCGATACCGGTGCCGTCGGCCTTCACGCAGGCCTCCTGCACGGTCCACACCCAGGCGAACTCCAGGGCGCGGCGGCCGGCCGGCAACCGGGCCAGGTCCGCGGTGCGTTCGCGCAGGCAGCGGCGGGCCAGACCGGGGGACGGGCCGGGGCCGTGCGGCAGCTGGACATCCACGCCGACCCGCCGGCCGGGAGCCACGGCGGCGGCGACGAGGTCACCGCCCGCGGCGTCGTCCGCGCCGTCGTGGGAGAGGCTGACGCCGACGCCGTCCAGTCCCGCCAGCACGGGCCGGCCGTGCGGACCGGCGGCCAGCGGGACGTCCTCGGCGCCGGGGCGGACCTCGGCGAGCAGGGCGCGCAACAGCCCCCGGGCGGCGAGGGACTGGCGGCGCTGCCACGGCGGCCGTCCGCCGACGTCCGCCAGGTCGGCGGGGTGGGTGCTGGGGGCCGCCGACCGTGCCCAGGCGACCCACACGCCCGGCGCCGCCTCGACGGTGACGGGTCCGGCCGGCGCGGCGGGCGTCGGAGCGGGGGCCGCCGGTGGGAGGCCGGCCGGAGCCGCGGTGGTCGTCACGACGCCGCCCCCAGGGGCCTGGAGAGCACCTGCTCCGCCTGGTCGGCGACGGCGGCGAGCACGGTCTCGGTGCTGCCGCCCGCGATGCCGAACAGCGCGGCCTCCGCCCGCCGGTGCTGCATGCCCGCGTGGGCGAAGCCGTCGGCGCCGCACAGGTGGGCGCAGACGTCGAGGACATGGTCGGCCGTCTCCCCGGCGGACGCCTTCACCAGCGCGGCAGCGGTGTGGTCGTGCTCGGCGGCGACGGCGGGGCCCAGTGCCTCGACGAGCGCCTCCAGTTGGCGGGTGCGGACCAGGGCGGCGGCCAGCCGCTGGCGGATCGCGGGCCGCTCCCACAGGCCGCGGGCCGCCAGCCGGTCCCGGGTGTCGGCCAGGGCCCGGCGGCAGGCGGCCGCCGCCCACATGCCGCCGGCGAGGCGCTCCACCGCGATGTGCCGGGCGAACAGGGCGAGTCCGCGCCCCGCGCCGCCCACCGGCCCGCCCCCGAGCACCGGCACGCCGGCCAGGTGGAGGTGCCCGGTGCCCGACCCCGCGAAGTAGGGTCCCGGCGCCGCCTCGACGCGAACCCCGGGGTCGTCGGCCGGCACGAGGTACCAGGTGAAGTTGGTGAAGTGCGGGCCGGGACGGCGGCGGGCCAGGACGAGCAGCAGGTCGGCGTGGGCCGCGTTGGTGATCCACCGCTTGGTGCCGTGCAGCACCGTGCCGCCGGCCGTCTCCTCGGCGTGCGTCGACAGGGCGGTGAGGTCGGAGCCGGGGCCGCTGTCGGTGGCGGCCAGGGCCACGACCGACCGGCCGTGGAGCATCCGCCGGGCGACCTCCGCCGCGGCCGGCCCGCGCCGGCCCGCCTCCGCGAGCAGCGGCAGCACGGTCGCGGCCTGGACGCAGACGGACAGCAGCGGCCCGGTGCCCTCCGCCGCCTCGGCGCGGGCGATCAGGTCGCGCAGCCGGCCGGGCACGACGCCGTGCTCGGGCGCCCCGTCCCGGTAGATCCCGCGCAGGGCGCCCTCGGAGCCCAGGCGCGCCCACAGCTCGGCTCCCGAGCCGGACTCCGCAGGCCCCGGCAGTCCTGGTCCCGCCTCGGAGTCCACTGCCTCCAGGACCTCAGGCAAGGCGCACCTCCGCGTCGAGGAGGGTCAGCTTGCCGTCGGCCAGCAGCAGCCGGTCGTTGCTGAAGTTGAGGCTCGCCGACCGCAGGTCGCGCAGGGCGCGCTCCAGCGCGACGGGCGAGTCCCGCAGATAGCCGTGGCGCAGCCCGACCGTGTCCACCAGTTCCTGCACCGCCGTGTGGCACTGCTCGGACGCGGTCACCTTCAGGCCGTTGACCAGCAGTTGGACGCGCGGCCGTGACACGTCTTCCCGCTCGACCACGTCCAGGGTGTGGTCGAGCAGCGCGGCGACGGCCTCCAGGCGGTGCCGCACCCGGGCCAGCCGGGTGAGCAGCAGCTCGGAGTCCAGGTCGGCGCCGCCGCGGGTCCGGCCGGAGCGGAGCATGCGCACGGTGCGGGCCAGCGCCCCCTCGGCGGTGCCCAGCCAGGAGGCGCTCCAGCCGAGGTGGGCGAGGGGGCCGAAGGTGTGCGCGACGATGTCGCGGAAGCGGCCGTGCTCGCCCACGACCTGGTGGCCGGGCACCGTGCCGCGCAGGTGGAGCGCGCCGCTGTGGCTGGCCCGCATGCCGTGCGGGTCCCAGCCGCCGGCGGCGGCCACCTCCAGCTGGTCCCGGTCGGCGTAGACCAGCGAGACGTCCTGCTCGTTCCCGGAGCCCGGACTGCGCATGGTGACGAGGAAGCCGTCGGCGTGCGCGCCGCCGGTGACGATCGGCGCGAAGCGGTCCATGACCAGGTGGCCCGCGCGCTCCTCCAGGGGCGCGCAGGCGCTGAGCAGCGCGCCGCCCTTGCCGGCCTCCGTGGTCACCGACGCCAGGTAGACCTCGCCCGCCCCGATCCGGGGCAGCAGCTCGGCGCGCAGCGGGCCGTCGGCGTGCCGCACCACCGCCGCCACCTGCTGGCAGTGCATCGCGAAGACCATGGCGAGCGACATGTCCTCCCGGCCCAGCCGCCGGGTGGCGGTCAGCACGTCGCCCAGGCCGCCGCCGAGTCCGCCCTCGGCGGCCGGCACCAGCAGGCCGAGCAGCCGGGTGCGGCGCAGCGCCTGAAGGGCCTCCGCCGGGAACACGGCCTCGGTGTCGGTGCGGCGCGCGTGCTCGGCGGTGACCGCGGCCACCTCCTCGACCAGCGGCGCGAGCGGGGCGCCGGCCCCGCCCCGGTCGTCGCCGGCGGCGACGACCGGGGCGGGCGCGGAGACGGTGGCGGTCACGCCGCGACCTCGGCGGTGCGCGCGGCCTCCACGGCCCGCCACAGCGAACCGGCGGTGGCGAAGGTCGACTCGTTGAGGTCGTCGTCGGGCAGCGAGATGTCCATCTCGTCCTCGATCGCGAACAGCAGGTCGACCGACTTCATGGAGTCGAGGCCCAGGTCGCGCAGCGGGGTGTCCTCGGTCAGCGGCTGCTCCTGGAGGCGGGGCAGGTGGTCACGGAGCAGGTTCTCGAACACGGCGTCCATGGCGGTTCAGTCCTTCCGGGTGAGCGTGAGGCGGGTGGCGTGCGGTACGGCGTCGCCGTCGACGGCGACTTCGAGCGGGGCCGGGTGGCCCAGGAAGGCGAGCAGGCTGGCGGAGAGCCCGTAGGCGCCGACGTTGGGCACGGCGAGCAGGTCACCGGGGCGCAGCGGGGGCAGTGGGGCCTGCCGCGCCCAGGTGTCGAGCGGGGTGCACAGCGGGCCGGTGACCAGGGTGGGCCGCGGTTCGCCGCGTTCCGCCCCGCCGGTGAGCAGGGTCGGGTTGAGGGGCGGCAGGCGGCGCAGGCCGGCCATGCCGCCGAGGTGGTTGATGCCGGACTCCAGGACGGCGACGTCCCGGCCGTGCGACCGCTTCACGTCGAGGACCCGGGTGATGAGGGTCCCGGCGGTGGCCACCAGGTGGCGGCCGGACTCGTACGCCGGACGGGGCGCGCCGTCGCGCCAGCCGGGCGCGGACGCGTCGAGCAGCTCGGCGAGCCCCTCGCGCAGGCCGGTCAGGTCGGCCGCCTCACCCTCCTTGGCGAAGGGGGCGCCGAAGCCGCCGCCCAGGTCGAGGGTGGTGTCCAGCCGCGCCGTGTACGGGGCCAGGACGGCGCGCAGCCGGGCCGCCGTGGCGAGCGACTGGTGGAACTGCGCCAGCAGGTCCGGTACGTGGCTGAGGTTGGTGCCCATGTAGAGGTGCAGGCCGGTGACCTCGGCGTGCGGGCGGTCCCCGAACCGCTCGGGCTCGTCGGCGATCCAGCCCGTGTCGGCGCCGAACTGGGAGGCGACGCCGGTCATGGCGAGGCCCTGTCCGGCGGCCGGCCGGTCGTCGTTGACGCGCAGCAGCGTCCGCACCCGCACCCCCGCCCGGCCGGCGAGCCGGTCGAGCTGGTCGAGGCCGGTGGGGGAGTCGGCGCAGAACTCGCGGACCCCCGCTCGAAGGGCCCGGGCGATGTCCTGGTCGCGCTTGCCCGGCCCGGTGTACAGCACCTGTGCGGCGTCCCACCCGGCGGCGAGCGCGGCGTCCAGCTCGCCGGGGGAGCACACCTCGGGCAGGGTGCCGGCCTCCCTGAGGGTGCGCAGGACGCCGGGATGGGAGTTGGCCTTCAAGGAGTAGTAGAGATCGGCCGGTTCGGGCAGGGCTCCGCGCAGCCGGGCGGCGTTCTCCCGGACGCGCGCGAGGTCGTACACGTAGGCGGGCGTCTCGGCGCCGGCCTCCAGGGCGGCGGACACCGCCGCGGGCAGGGCGCCGGGGACGGCCCCGGCCCCGGAAGCGGCCCCGGGCGCGACGGCGGTGACGGTGGCGGTGTCAGACAAGGCTGGCCACCTCCCGGGCGAGCGCCTTGCGGTCGACCTTGCCGTTGCGGGTCAGCGGCAGCGCCGGCAGCGGCACGCAGCGCCGGGGCACCTTGAACTCCTCGATCTCCTCGCCCATGGCGTCCAGGACCTCTGCCGGCCCGCGCTCGGAGACCACCACCAGGACCGCGGGCGAGCCCTCGGCCGGCGGCAGGACGGCCGCCTCCTCGACACCCGCCACGCGCCGGGCCGCGGCCTCCACCTCGGTGGCGCTGACCCGGAACCCGCGCTCCTTGTAGAGGTCGTCGCGGCGCCCGGCGAAGTGGACGAAGCCGTGCTCGTCGAGCCAGCCGTGGTCGCCGGTGCGCAGTTCGGGGAAGAGCCCGTCGCGGCGCGGGAACCGCTGGGCGGTCAGCTCCGGGCGGCGCCAGTAGCCGGCCATCACGTTCGGCCCCCGCACCACCAGTTCACCGGTCTCGCCGGGAGCGAGCCGCTCCCCGTCCGGGCCGGCCGCGTAGATCTCGGTGCCGGGCAGGGCCCGCCCGCAGCTGCCGGGGTGCTCCAGGTCCGCGTCCGGCGGGTTGATGGCGGCGCGCTTGCACTCGGTGAGCCCGAACATGAGCTGCACCCGCAGCCCCGGGACGGCCGCCCGCAGCACGGCGAGGGGCTGCGGGGGCATCGCGGCGCCGGTGTTGGTGAGCAGGCGCAGCCGCAGCGAGTGGTCGGGCCTGCGGCGCACCAGTCTGGCCAGGGTCTCGGCGACCGCGGGCACGGAGGCGAGGACGGTGGCGTCCGCGGCCTCGATGTTGCGCAGCAGGGTGGCCCCCACCTCGGCGGGCATCCCCAGCCGCACCCCCGCTCCGCTCAGGGCGCCGAGGAAGAGCTGGTACAGGCCGTAGTCGAAGGAGAGGGGGAGGGGGCTGTAGACCACGTCGTCGGGGCGGTAGGCCAGCTCGCCCTGGATGGCGTGGACGGCGAACAGGGCCTGCTGGTGGGTGCTCACCACGGCCTTCGGGGCGGCCGTGGTGCCGGAGGTGTAGATCAGGCAGACCGGGTCGACCGGGAGCGGCGCCTCGGAGCCGGGCGCGTCGGCACCGGCGTCCGGGTCCTGGCCGCGCGGTACGTCGGAGAGCCGGACGGCGGTGATGCCGCGCTCGTCGGCCAGACGCCGGGCGTCCTCGTCGTCGGCGATCAGGAGCGCCGGTTCGGCGTCGTCCAGGACGTGCGCCAGGGCCCGCCCCCGGGTCTGCTCGTGCAGCAGGGCGAAGGGGGCGCCGATCCGGGAGGCGGCGTAGACGACGACGGCGACCTCGACGGCCGAGGGCGCCACCACCACGACGCGCTCGCCGCGGCGGACGCCGAGGGCGCGCAGCCAGGAGGCGGCCGCCCGGCTGGCGCGGGCGAGTTCGCCGTGGGTGAGGGAGTCCTTGGAGGTGGTCAGGGCGGGCGCGTCCGGCGCGCGGTGCGCCGCGCCGTCGATGAGGTCGTGCAACAGGTTCACGGCGTCTCCCGGTGGGCGCGGGCGGCGATGCGGCACAGCCCGTCGAGGTCGTGGAGGTTCTCCGGGACGAGATCGTCGGCGTCGAACTCGACGCGCAGCCGCTCCTCGACGCGCTCGACGATGTCGACCATGCGGAAGGAGCCGAAGCCCGGTACCTCGGTCAGCGGCCGGCCCGCCAGCAACTCGGCGGCGGTGACGCGCAGGACGGCGGCGGCTTCCTCGGCGACGACCGTGCGCAGGGCGCCGTCGTCCGCACCGCCGGCGTCCGGCGCGGCGAACACCCGGGTGTCGGCGTGCAGCAGCTCGGCGAGCCGCTGCAGCGGACCGGCGGGTTCCGGCCGGCCGCGCTGGACCCGGCGGTGGGCGAGGAAGGTCTGCTCCGCCAGCTTGCCCCAGGACGCCACGTGTTCCTCGGCGCCGGGCGCCGGGATCCCGGCGGCGGCACGGTGCGCGGCGTGCAGGCGCCGGGCCCGGGTCAGCAGCCAGGTCTCCAGCGTGAGCCGGGCGAGTGCCGCCTCCCGGTCGGGGTGCTCCCGGTAGGCGCGCACGTAGGTCTCGACGGCCGCCGCCGTGGCCGGGACGACCGCGGTGGCGTCCTGCGGGGGTCCGGCAGGGGCGACGCGGAAGGCGCGTGCCCCGCCCGGCAGTGCGGCGGCCAGTTCGGCCTCGGTGAGGGTCCAGGTGCCAGGGCGGGCCGGACCGTAGGGGGTGTCGTTGTGGTAGCCGTCGCGCACCACGGCCCGCCCCGCGGCGTCCCGGCCGAGCAGGAAGCTGTGGTCCATGTGGGCGTGACCGTGGTACGGCACCCAGGGCAGGTGGAAGGCGTCGGCGACCACGTACACGGTGCCGGGGTCGGCGGGCGGGGTGCCGGTGCCCGGCGGGAGCGTGACCCGTGAGGTGACCAGCAGGCCCAGGGCCGCCGCGGTGTGCTCCACGTGGGTGCCGGTGGCGGGCTCGACGGTCGGCAGGGCGCCGGGAGCGTCCTCTCGCGGCGCGAACTCCAGGCGTGCCCCGAGGGCGAGCGGCGACACGCCGTGCTCGGAGCGGGCCAGCCAGGCCAGGTTCACCTGGAGGCAGTCGAGGAGTTCGGCGTGCAGGTCCTGCGGTACGGCGGACTCCGGGACGGCGGTCTCCGGTGCGGCCGGCGCGAGGTCCGGCACGGCGGGCTGGGGAACGGCGGGGGCGGTCATCGCACCTCCCCGTAACCCACGGCGGCGCCCGCGGGACGACCGGCCGGCCCGGCGGGCGGGACCGTGACCCGGCCGGGTGCCCCGGCGGCGTCCGCCGGCGCGTCGAGACGCGCGAGGCCGGCCACGGCGTCGGCGAGTGCCGCCGGGTCCGGGGCGCGGTCGGTCAACTCGTCCTGCAGGAACTGCTGGTAGGCGCCGAGGTCCAGGTAGCCGTGGCCGCTGACGCAGACCAGGACGCCGGTACGGGCGCGGGGGGCGTCGCCGTCCCCGCCGCCGTCACCCGCCGCGCGGGCCGCTGCGGCCAGGGCGTGCCCCGACTCCGGAGCGGGCAGCGTCATCTCCGCCGTGGTGAAGGCGCGGCCCGCGGCGAGCGCGGCGACCTGGTCGACGGCCGTGGCGGAGACCTGGCCCGCGTGCCGCATCGCGGAGATCACCTTGGCGGCCCCATGGTAACGCAGGCCCGCCGAATGGGAGTCGGGGATCGCGTAGTCGCTGCCGATGGTGTACATGGCCTCCAGCGGGGACGAGCCGGTGGCGTCCGTGCGGTCGTAGGCGTACACGCCGCGGGTCAGCTTCGGGGTGGTGCTGGACTCCGCCGCGATCAGGGCCGGCGCCTCGGTGCCCTCGGCGGCGGCCCGGGCGTGGAACGGCAGGGCGATGCCGCCGAAGTTGGAGCCCGCGCCGACGCAGCCGACCACCGCGTCGACCGCGCCGCCCTCCTCGGCGAGCTGGTCGATGGCCTCCAGGCCGATCACCGACTGGTGCAGGATGCTGTACGTCTCGCCGCTGCCGATGCAGAAGGCCGCACCGTCGGTGCGGGCGGCGTACTCGACGGCCTCGCCGATCGCGAGGGAGAGGCTGTTGCCCGCCGAGCGTCCGGAGCGGGCGACCTCGGTGAGCGTGCTGGGACTGGAGATGACGCGGGCGCCGAGCATCCGCATCAACACCCCTCGGTACGGCTTGCGTTCGAGGCTGCCGCCGACCATGAAGACGGTGCAGCGCATGCCGAAGCGGGCGCAGGCGGCGGCCAGCGCGGTGCCCCACTGGCCCGCCCCCGTGCCGGTGACCAGCTCCTGCACACCTGCCCGGTGGTAGTAGTACGCCTGGGCCAGCGCGGTGTTGAGCTTGTGGCTGCCGGAGATGTTGCCGCCCTCGTACTTCACCCAGATCGGCACCCGGGCGCCCACCGCCTCCTCGAAGGCGCGGGCCCGCCAGAGCGGGGTGGGGCGGAACCGCCGGTACGCGGCGGCGACCTCCTCGGGGATGTCCCAGTACTCGCGGGACTGCACGCTCTGGCGGAGGAGTTCCATCGGCAGGTTCGCCTGGACGCTGCCGCCGCCGCCCTCGGTGGCGGAGCGCTGGGTGCGGTCGGCCGGCAGCGGCTGCCCGAGGTGGGGCAGGACGCTGCGCCAGCGGGTGGGGACGGCGGTCATGCGGCGGCCTCGCTGCTCTGCTCGACGATCGCGGCGATGTCGGCGACGGTCGTGAAGGACCTGCCGACGAACAGCTCGTCGGAGAGGAAGACGCCGGTCTCCTCCTCGATCTGCACGAGCAGGCTGATCAGGGTGAGGGAGTTGATGTTCAGGCGGTCGCCGTTGAGCGGCTCGTCGTCCCTGAGGCCGTCCGGGTCGACGGGGGGTTCGGAGGCCGCCGCGGCGACCTTCTTCACGACGCTCGTGAAGCGGGTGGACGTGGGGTGCGCGTGCTGCATGGCATTCCTTCACGGAGGAGCGGGAGGCGGGTGCGTGAATGTCGCTCTGAGTGATCGAGCGGGTGCTTAGAGCGAGGAGCGAGGGCAGTCGTGTGCGCCGCCCGTGCGGCGGAGGCAGCGCGGTGTCCCGCCGGGGCGGGAGGGGCGGTGAGCGGGAGGGCCGGCCGGTCGGTGCCGGTCAGCGGGCGGCGGTGGCCGCGATCGTGCTACATCGTTCCCGGTCGGACGCGGGGGTGTGTGCCCCGGCGTGCGCCTGGCGGCCGGTGAACTCCTGGACGTGCATGCGCAGTTGCTTCAGGTGCGGGGCGCGCAGGACACCGAAGTGGTCGGTGTCCAGGGAGCGGACGGAGACCTCCGTGAGGTGTGGCGCCCAGCGCCGGGACTGCTCCGGGTCGTCGCTGCCGGTGCAGGTGACCAGCAGGGTCCGGCCGGGGTGCCGGCCCTCGGCGCGATGGGCGGCGCGGGCGCCGAGGTGGGCGTCCACGGTGCGTTCCGTACGGGCGAGCGCGTCCGCGTCCAGTTCGGTGGCGGCCTCGCTCAACACCTGGTCGCGCACGGCCCGGTACACCTCGGGCCCCTCGCCGACCGGAGCCGGGCTGCTGTCGATGAGGGCCAGGTCGGGTACGCGCCCGGCGGGCATGCGCCGCGCCGTCTCGAAGGCGAGGATGCCGCCCAGGGACCATCCGACGAACAGGCCGGGCGGGGCGGGGAGCGTGGCCACCAGCTCTGCGTAGCGGTCGGCCATGTCCGGGATGCTGGTGTCGGGTTCCTCCCCCTCCTCCAGCCCCAGGGCGCGCACGCCGTACACGGGACCGTGGCGGGAGAGGTGGGCGACGAGGCCCAGGTAGGGAAGGAGTCCGCCACCCAGCGGGTGGAAGACGACGGTGCCGAGTGTGCCGGGCCGCCTCCCCAGCGGCACCAGCAGCGGCCTGCCTAAGGCGGCCCTCGTTGCGGTCTTCGCGCTACGGCTCACGGAAATCCCCCGGCTCGGACCTGCGGGCGGGGCCGGACGGCCTCGTCCCGGTGGTGCGTGGAGCGCTGAAACACCGCGGGGTTTTCCGGACGGCGTGGTGCGTGCCGCGCTCCGGACGACCCCCGGGCTTCCGCTGACCCCGGTTCACCCCGCTCGCGGAATTCACACATGGCGGACCGGTAAGTGTGACCTACATCTCATTCGTCGACGTGGAGTGATCGCCCGGTTCTCCTGCGCGTTCGCCTGTCGGTCCACGTCACGACCGGCGACGGGCCTCCGCGGCCGCTCGCGGAGCCGTGGCCGGTTCCGTACGGTGCCCCCGCCGGCGGGACATGAATCCGGCTCAGTGGGCATACCTGTCGTGTCCGGCGCCATCCCCGCATCCGTTCGGATCGATCCCCCCGCCGCCGCGCGGCGAGGAAGGGCCGCAATGTCTCACCTCCTCTTCGTGGAGACCACGGGTCTGGGTGTCCAGGCACTCGCCCACGCGAAGCGACGCGGTCACACCGTGACCTACCTGCACTGCCCCCTGTACGACTTCACCGCCACCCCGGCCCAGCGCAGAGAAGCCGTCGAACTCGCCGATCACACCGCCTCGTTCGCCGATCCCCTGGACGGCGAGGCGGTCTTCGGGGCCCTCCTCGCCTCGGGAGCGGATCCCTCCGGCGTCGACGCCGTGCTCTCCACCCTGAGCTACGGAGCACAGGCCGCCGCCGACCTCGGCGCCCGCATCGGCGCGCGCGGCACGTCACCGGCCGGCACCCTCGCGGCCCGTGACAAGGGCGAGTGCCGCCGCGTCCTGCGCGAGAGCGGGGTGCCGAGCGTCGGCTTCCGCGTCGTCACCGACGAGGCCCAGGCGCTGGAGGCCGCCGACGCCATCGGCTACCCGGTGATCGTGAAGCCGGTCCTCGGCATCGGCAAGGCCGTCACCTCCATCGCCCGCGACCCCGCCGCCGTCCGCGCCCACTTCACCGCCGCCGCGGCGGACCGCGCCGGGCTCACCGAAGGCATGGCCCGGCAGCTCGACGAGCGGTACCTGGTCGAGGAACTCGTCTCCGGCGACCTGTACTCCGTGGAGGTCGCCGCGTCCGAGGGGCGCCTGGTCCCCCTGGTGTGCGCGAGCCGGAAGGTGAGCCGCGAGAACCCGGTCCTCGAACTGGGCTGCACCGTCCCGTCCGGGCTGCCCGCCGCCGACGAGACCGCGCTCGGCGACTACGCCGTCGAGGTGTGCCGCGCCCTCGGGCTCGACCTGGGCATCTTCCACGTCGAGGTGATGCACACCCCGTCCGGCTTCCGGCTCATCGAGGTCAACCCGCGGCTGACGGGCGGCTCCCTGCCCGACACCATCAGCAGCGTCGCCGGCGTGGACGTCTTCGGGCTCCTGGTCGACCTGTTCCTCGGCGCGCCACTGCCGGACGGCCCGCTGCCCCTGGACGGCGCGGCCTCGCACTCGTTCCTCGCGGCACCGGAGAAGTCCACCGTGCCCGCCACCCTCCCCGAGGACTGGTTCGCCCCGTTCCTCGGCCGACTCCACTCCGGCTACGCGCGGGTGCGGCCCGGTGACGTCGTACCGCCGATGCGCACCAACTTCGACTCCTTCGCCATGCTGCGCGCCCTCGCCCCCACGCCCGCCGCGGCCGAGGCGGCGTGCCGGGCGGTCAAGGCCGACATCGAGAGCCTGTTCGGCTTCCCGCTGCTGGCCGAGCAGACCCGCACCCCGGCCCCCCTCGCGTGAGGCGCGACGACGGCCGGCGGGCCACCGCGGGCACCACCGGCACCGGTGCGTCCGGGCACGGCGACCGTGCCCCGGCGGACGGGGACGACACGGCCGACCGCCACGAACACGCCGAGGACGAGGCCGCGTCCGGCACCCCGGCCCCGGGGGCGCCGGCGGCGCGGCGGGGCCTCTCGCTCGCCGTCTACCTCACCTCGGCGACGCTCGTCCGCTCGGCGAGCGGCGGCGCGCCCGTCGCGCTCGTCGCGCTGACGCTCGCCCGGCCCGGGCACGGCGGGGCAGCGCTCGGCGGCGTCCTGGCGGCGCTGCTCACCCTGCCCAACGTCGCCGGGCCGTGGATGGCGCGCTGGCTGGAGGAGGCCCGGGACCCCAGGCTGCGGCTGGCCGCCGCGTTCACCGTCTTCGGGCTGATGCTCGCCGGGACCGGCCTGACGCTGGGTCACCTGCCCGTCGCCGTGGTGGGCCTGCTCGTGATCGTGGGCGGTCTCTGCGACCCGCTGATGACCGGAGGGCTCAGCAGCCGGCTCGCCCTGATCGTCGGCGAGGACACCCGGGCCCAGCGCCGGGCCGAGGGCTGGGACTCGGCGACCTACGGGACCAGCAACATCCTCGGTCCCGCCGTGGTGGCCGCGATCACCGCGCTGACCGGAGCCCTGACCGCCGTGGTGGCGCTGGGCGCGGCGGGCGTGGTGGCCGGCCTGCTGATGTTCGCGCTGCCGAGGGAGCACCGGACCGCCGCCGCGCGACAGCGGTCGATGCCCGTGCGGGACGCCCTCAAGGTCATCGTCCGGCGCGGTCCGCTGCGCCGCGTCATGGTCGCCACGATGATCACCTCGGTGAGCACCGGGGGCGTCATGGTGATCGCGGTGGTCTTCGGCCGCAACCTCCAGGGCTCGGCCGGCGCGGGCGCCGCTCTCGGCGCCGCCTACGGTGTCGGCAACCTCTGCGGGGCGCTGCTCACCGGCGCGTTCCCGCTCACCGGCGAACCGGAGCGCTGGGTGCTGCGGCTGATCGCCGCCAACGCCGTGGCCGTCGGCCTCTGCGCGCTGGCGCCGGGTTATGTCCTCGCGCTGGTGACCTTCGCCCTGGCCGGCGCGACCAGCGCGGTCCTGTTCACCGCCACGCTGGCGGTGCGGTCGGTCTACTCCCCGCCGGGCGCCCGGGCGCAGGTGTTCGTGACGATGGCCGGGCTGAAGATGGCCGCGGGTTCGGCCGGCACGGCCCTGGCGGGCACCCTGGCCGGCATCGGTCCCCGCCTCGTCCTGTGCCTGAACGCCCTCGTGGTCGCCTCCGCCGTCACCATCGCCCTCGCCGACCTCCGGCTCACCCGCCGCCGGTCGGCGGGCGAGCCGGCCGAGGACACGGGGGACGCGGGGGACGCCTCACCGGACGGTGGTGCCTGAACGGATCTCGGGAGCCGGTTCGTGCGGTGCGGAGCCCCCGGCGCGGCACGGCACAGCCGGCCGCCGCCGGGGGCTCCCCGAACAGCACCTCGAAGGGGCGGGGGGTCAGCCGGTGTACGCCTCCAGTTCCGAGAGCTGGGCGGCGGGCCAGCCGGTGTTGGCGGTGACGGTGACCCGCAGGTACCGGGTCGCGGTGCCGGGCAGGGTGACGGTCGCGGTGTTGCCGCTCGACGGGTTGAAGGTGTAGCCGGCCGAGGGCTTGAGGGTGGTGTACGTGCTGTTGTCGGTGCTGCCCTGGACGCTGAGGGTCTGGGTGCGGGTGGCCCAGGCGGCGGCCGGCGGCAGCTTCAGGACGACGCGCTTGACCGCCTTGGCGGCCCCGAGGTCGACGGTGACCGACTGGGGGAAGGCGTTGTTCGCGCTCTCCCAGTAGGTGCTTGCGTTGCCGTCCACGGCGTTGGCCGCCGGGTAGACGTCGACGTGGCTTGACTCGGCGACCGGCCGGTTCTTCGCCAGGTTCACGGTGGGGTCGGTCGGGGGGTCGGTCGGCGGATCGGTGGGCGGGTCGGTCGGGGGCTGGGTGCCGCCGCCGGGTACGCCGTTGTTGGTCCACACCGGCGCGGGCCAGGTGCCGGTGCAGGCCGGCGGGTCGGCGTACCAGCCGCTGTTGCCGCTGCCGCGGGTGATCTGGAAGCCGCTGCCGACGCAGTTGTGGATCGGGTTGGCCTGGGCGATGTGCGTCGCGGTGACATTGGTGAAGCTCGCGGTGCCCGGCGCCTGGATCTGCAGGGCGTACGTGCCCGCCCCGTCGATGCGTACGTTGGTGAAGTGCAGCCCGCGGGTCGCGCCCTCGATGTTCATGATGGCGGCGTAGGAGCTGTCGAGGATCTCGCTGTCGCGGACGTCGATGTTCGCGTCGAGCGCCTCGTTCAGACCGCTGAACCAGACCGCGCCGACCCCGAACTGCCAGTTGTAGTCGCTGTTGCCGGTACGGATCAGCGTGTTGCGCGCCGCAGTGATCGTGCCCGCGACCGCCGTGCCCTGACCGGAGTTGACGCCCGGGTAGCGGTTGGCGATGTGCAGGCCGCCGCCGTTGGTGATGGTGTCCGACATGACGTTGTCGGAGAGGGTGATGTCCCGGCCGCCGTAGGTGACGATGTTGTTGGCCAGGATCGGCAGGACGACCGTGTTGAAGGTGAACTTGTTCTTCACGTTCGGGACGCTCTCGGCCCACATCGCCAGCCCGTCGTCACCCGTGTTGCGCACGAAGGTGTTGGTGACGGTGGAGTTGGTGACGCCCATGTGGAAGTTCACGCCGTCGGCGGTCTGGTCCAGGATGCGGCTGTTCTTGATGGTGAAGTTGTCCATCGGGCCGTCCATCCAGGCCCCGCACTTGGTGTGCTGCATCCACACGTTGTCGACCGTGGAGTTCGACAGCGCGCCGCCGATGGCGTTGACCTGGTCGTTGTCCACGCGCTCGCGGATGTCGCCGATGATGGCGAAGTCCTTCAGGACGACGTTCCTGCTGCCGCCCTGCGCCGCGTACTTGCCGTACACGCCGACGGCCTTGGACCGGTCGGAGGGGTCGCGGCCGGTCAGCACGGTGTACCAGGGGCCCGCGCCGGCCAGGGTCACCTGGTCCACGACGATGTGGTCGCGCACCTGGAAGGTGCCCTGCGGGAGGTACACGGTCCGGCCCTGGGCCTGGCCCGCGGCGACCGCGGAGCGGATCTTCGCCGTGGAGTCGGTGGCGCCGGTCGGGTCGGCGCCGTAGTCGGCGACCACGTCGATCGCCCCGGAGGGCTTGGCGATCGGGGCGCCCACCTGCTCGAAGTCGGCGAGGTCGATGGTGAACGTCGGCGACTGGCTCACCGACGACACCTGCAGGCGGATCTTGGTGCCGGCCGGCAGCGTCGAGCCGAGCAGGGTCCGGGTCTCGTCGTAGAAGTGGTGCGGGTTGCTGTCGCCGGGGTTGTTGTTGAACGGGTATCCGCCGTAGTACCAGCCGTACTTGGAGGTCACGGGGACGCTCTTGAGCTGGTTGCCGTTGACCTTGACGTCGAGGGCGGCGTCCCGGCCGGTGCCCGCGGCGTTGTCCGGCAGCGAGTAGCGGAACGACATGGCGTTCGCCGGGGCGGTCAGCGTGAACTCGACGTACTCGCCCACCGCGTCCAGCGTCACCGCCTGCCGTCCGGACGCCTCGGAGGGCAGCCGGCCGTAGAGCCGGTCGGGGCCGATCAGGGCGCCGTTGGTGGTGGCGTACTCGGCCTCCAGCTCCTTGAAGGGGACCGTGGCGCCGCGGCCGGGCACCCCGATCGGGGAGGGAGCGGGCACGCCGCCCGCCGCCGTGGCGCTGGGAGCGGACAGCGCCAGGGTGACGACCGTGCCGGCCGCGGCGAGGGCCAGGGACAGGGAGGCGGAGAGCACGCGGCGCAGTGGTCTGCGACCGCGGCTCGGGGGACGTGGGGGTGATGAGTTCATGACATGCGTCCTTCAGCGGCTCGTGAGGAGCGGACGCGAAAAGGCTAGAAGTGCTGACGCAGGAAGTCTATGAGCGTGCGCAAGAAACAAAGAATGAGCCGCAAAACCGTGAATGGACAGCAGAACCACGAGAGCGGCGCCCCCGGGGCGGGGGCGCCGCTCAAGCGGTCGCTCGTCGGATCAGGGCCCTACTTCGCGCCGAGCCCGGCGTCCGCGACGGCCGGCTTGCCCTCGGCCTCGAGGACCTTGTTGAGCGGGGCGAGGTCGTAGATGCCCCTCAGGTCGGGCTTCTCCAGCAGGCCGGCCTTCACCGCGTGCTGCGCCTCGATGTCGAGGGTGGCGGCCAGCGGGTCGTCCAGGAAGGCGATCGACTTCCAGGCCGGGTCGAGGACCTCGGCCGGCAGCGCCTTGCCGGACAGCTTCTCCAGGGCCTTGTTCGCGGACGCCTTGGCCTGGTCGGGGTTGGCGTTGATCCAGGCGTTGGTCTTCACCGAGCCGCGCAGCACCGCCTCGACGACGTCCGGGTGCGCCGTGAGGAACTTCTGCGACACGATGATGTTGGTGATCACGAACTTCTTGTCCGGCCACAGGTCGCGCTCGTCGAGGAGCACCTTGCCGCCCTGGGCGACCAGCTTCGAGGCGGTCGGCTCGGGCACCCACCCGCCGTCGATGGAGCCGGACTTGTAGGCGTCGGGCGTGACCTTGTTGTCCGTGCGCACCACCTTGACGTCGCCGGCGCCGCTCTGCGCGTCGACCTTCCAGCCCTTCTCGGCTATCCAGTTGAGGAACGCCACGTCCTGGGTGTTGCCGAGCTGCGGCGTGGCGATCTTCTTGCCCTTGAGGTCGTCCACGGTCTTGATCTTGTCCGGGTCGACCACGAGCTTCACGCCGCCGGAGGCGGAGCCGCTGATGATGCGCAGGCTCTTGCCCGCCGCCTTGGTGTAGCCGTTGATGGCGGGGGAGGGGCCGATCCAGCCGATGTCGATGGACCCGGCGTTCAGCGCCTCGATCTCGGAGGGCCCGGCGTTGAAGGTCGAGGACTTGATCGTGGTGCCGCCCAGCTCCTTCTGGAACAGGCCCTCCTGGACGCCCACCAGCGCGGTGGCGTGCGTGAGGTTGGGGAAGTAGCCGATCCTCACCTCGCCGGCGGAGAGCTTCTCGGCGCCGGCGGCGACCTCGCTCTTCTTGCCGTCGTCGTCGGAGTCGGAGCCGTAGCCGCAGGCGGTGAGCAGCAGGGGGAGCGTCGCGGTGACGGCGAAGACGCGCAGGGCGGTGAACGGTCTTGCGGCAGACACGGAGGTGTCCTCTCAGGGATGGTCGAGCGAGGGTGGATGAGCGGAAGGGGGCCGGCGACGGGGCGGCGGACGGTGCCGCGTGCCGGGCCGGCTTCGGGCGCGGAGGAAGGCTCAGGCGGACCGGTGGGGCCGACAGGGCCGGCAGGGCCGAGGGGACCGGTGGGTCCGACAGACGGCGCTGGAGGTACGGCCGAGATCGATGTGGCGGCGCGAGGTCAGACGGGGCAGCGGGCTGTGCGCGCGTTCGGGCGTTCGCATGGCCACCCCCTGATCCCTAGGTTTCCTACCTGATTGATGGGGATCGTGGCAGAAGACGGCGCTCACCCCAAGAGGGTGTTCGCATGCTGGACCGTTCCATCTCGCAATATGGGCGACGGGCTTTCGGACGGCTCCGGTCAGGGGTTGACCCAGGCGTCCGGGGTGTCGGTCAACGCCTCGACGCTGGCGGGGAGTTCGGCCGCGGCCACGTCGGCGAGCGAGACGCCCTCCAGGATCTCGCGGACGTTGGACCTGAGGGCGATCCACAACGGCAGCAGCGAGGCGGCGGGGCCGGAGTACGACAGGTCGGGCGGGCGGACCCCGCGCACCGAGACCAGCGGGCCGTCCACGACGCGTATCACGTCGGCGATGCTGATGCTCTCGGCCGGCTTGGCCAGGCGGTAGCCGCCGTTGCCGCCGCGCCGGCTGACCACCAGGCCGCCGCGGCGCATGTCGTTCAGGATGCCTTCGAGGAACTTGTGCGGAATCTCCTGGGCGTCGGCGATGGCCTCGGTCTTGAGGGGCTCGTCCTCCCGGGACGCGGCGAGCTGCAGCGCGGCACGTACCGCGTAGTCCGCCCTGGCTGAGATCCGCATACCGGCCATTATCCCGCACGCCACCGCCGGGCCCCGCCCGGGTCCACGCCCCTGCCCAGGTCGGAACCTGGGCCCGGGCCGGACCCCGTTGGCGCAGGCCCAGCGCCCGCCCCGGGCCGAGCGTCTGGCCTGGGCCGAGCCTCCGCGCTGTGCCGAGCGTCCGCCCGGGGTCGAGCCTGCGTCCAGGTCGGAGCCTGTGGCCGAGGCCGAGCGTTCGCCCGAGGCCGGGCGCCCGACCGCGTCCGGGGTGGCGGTCAGGTCGGCAGGACGAACGGGGGGTGCGCCCCGCTCAGGAAGTAGTCGCCGACGTCGCGCAGGCGGGGCCCGACCGGCTCGTGCAGCGACTGCGTCCTGGCGTTGCGCCAGAAGCGGTCCAGGCCGAGGCGGGAGGAGGCGGCGCGGGCGCCGAGGAGGTCGAGGGCGCGGGCGGTGGACTCCCGCGCCGCCCCGGCCGCGGCGGCCTCGGCCATCGCCACCAGCACCGACAGCTCCGCGTACTCGTCGTAGGTCAGGTCCTCGCCGCGCCGCACGCCGCGTCGCACGGCCTCGCGCGCCTGGTCGGCCAGGGCGGACGCCGAGCGGGTGAGGACGGTCAACTCCCCGTAGGCGGACAGCGCCTGGGGGTCGATGGCCGGGCCGGCGGCCCGGTCGGGCACGGAGATGCCCCGGCTGTACTCGCGCACCTCGGCGAGCACGCCCTCGGCGACGCCGAGCCGGAGCTGGACGGTGAGCAGCCGCCCCACCGGGGAGACCAGGGCCGTCCGGGGCGACAGGACGGCCTCGTCGGCGGAGAGCGAGCCGAGCACCTCGTCGGCGGCGACCGGGACCCCGTCGCACTCCACGCTCCCGCCGCCCGCGAGGCGCTGCCCGAAGGCATCGGCGTCGCCGACCACCGCCAGGCCCGGGTGGGCGGGGTCCACCGTCACGGCGACCGGCTCGCCGGTGTCCGCCCGCACCGCCCGGACGGCTACCCGGTCGGCGACCAGCACCCCGGCGGCGTAGCTCTGCCGGCCGTGCAGCACGTGCCCGTGGCCGCTCCGGGTCAGCACCAGCGGCGCCTCCTGCCGGGCGAGGCCGCCGCCCCAGCACCACTGGCCCGCCGCGGACCACTGCTCGGTGCGGGCCCCCGCGACGGGGCCCGCGAGGAACCCGGCGCTCCAGGACAGGAAGTAGTGGCTGCCGAGCAGTTGGCCGATCGCGGCGTCGGCGGCGGCGATCTCCCGGACCACCGCGTAGGCCGTGGCCCAGTCGGCGCCGCCGCCACCGGAAGACACCGGCGCGAGCAGCCCGAGCAGTCCCGCCTCGCGCAGCCGGGACACCTCGTCGAAGGGGACCTTGCCCGCCTGCTCCCGGGCCACCGCGTCGGTGGCCAGGTCGTCGGCCGTCTCGCGGGTCACCCGCAGCCAGTGCGCGCGGCCGGGTCCGGCCGGGCCGGGCGGTGCGGCGGGCCCTGACGGTGCGGCGTGGCCGGACAGCGCGGGGGCAGCGCCCATGGCAGGGGACTCCTCAAGGTCGCGGGCGGCGGGCGGCGTCGGGGCTCGTCCGCCGTTCGGGGGCCGCCCGGTCGGGCGTGTACTTGTAGCCCAGGCGCCGCACGGTGACGATCCGCTGCCGGTGCGCCGCACCGAGCTTGCGGCGCAGACGCGCGACGTGGACGTCGACGGTGCGCCCGTCCCCGACGTGGTCGTACCCCCAGACGGCGCCGACCAGCTGCTCGCGCGAGTGCACCCGGTGGGGGTTGCGCACGAGGTGGGCCAGCAGCTCGAACTCCAGGTAGGTGAGGTCGAGTTCGCGGCCGTCGACCTCGGCGGAGTGCAGCGCGGGGTCGATGCGCACGACGTCGTCGCGGGTGCGCGGCGCGGCCGGCGGGGCGGGGGAGGCCGCAGACGCCGGCGGGGCGAGGGGACGGATCTCCGGGAGCGGGCGGTCCTTCGCGAACAGCTCGGCCGGGTCGGTGCCCTCCGGGACGAGCACCAGGTAGCCGACGAGCGGGGCGGGGCCCTCGTCCGCGGCGCGATCGGGCGACGGATCGCCCACCAGGCGGAGGCGGCGTGGATCGGGCAGGGGGGAGGCGGTGGGAGCCGGGAGTGCCGTGGTCATGGCGTGGTCCTTCTGGAACGGGGCAGAGCCTCACCGAGAAGGGCGAGGCGGCGGGAGAAGGGGCATCACACGCGACAGCAGGCGGCGCTGACGACGTGACCAGAGTCGACATGCCGACGACGAACGAGTCGTTGCTGCGTGGGGGCCATGGTCCTCATCCTGTGCACCCGCGCGGCGAGCCGTCAAGAGTTCCCTAGTAAATCAGTAGGGATAATGGGGATGCGTCTCACCAGGCGAAACAACGGGCGTCTCCGGGAGAGGGCGGTTCAGGAGGCAGGCGTCGGGCGCGCGGACGGCCGGCATCGCGGCGGACACCGCTGCCGCCGCCCACCGGCGCGTACGACGCCGCAGGGTGACCGCACGCCGCTGCGCGTCCGTGCTGCTCAATTGGTCGCATGAACGCCGAGCAGCGCTTGGTCATCCGCGGACACATCGACTTCGGTCGGGTGCGGTCCGCCCCCTGTCGCGCCTGACCCGCCGGCCGACGACCGCCACTTCGGTCCCTCCCCGCCGCCGCCCGCCGGACGCGCCCCATCGCCCCGAGGTCCCGGCGTCAGCGCCTTGGGTGGCCCCCGTTCTCCGCTGCCCCGTTCCCCACCCATCCGCCCCGAAGGAACCCCATGGCCACCGTCCTGTCCGCTTCCGGACGTCCCTCCGCCACCTCCCACACCGTTCGGCTGCGGCGCCACCTGGACGCCCGGCTCGCGGCCCAGGGACACGAGGTGATTCCCCTGGACGCCCGCACTCTGCCCGCCGATGCCCAGCTCGGCGCCGACTTCACCCACCCGGCGATCGTCCGGGCCGCCGGCCTCTTCGACCGGGCCGACGGCGTCGTGATCACCACGCCGATCTGCAAGGCCGCCTACTCCGTGCTGCTGAAGTCGCTCCTCGACCTGCTGCCGCAGTACGCCCTCACCGGCAAGACCGTGCTGCCCCTCGCCACCGGCGGCTCCACCGCGCACGTCCTGGCCATCGACTACGCCCCCCGCCCGCCGACCGCTGAGGAGCAGCACCATGCCCGGCATCCCCCTCGGAGTCCTCGACCTCGTCCCGATCCCGTCCGGCTCCACCGCGGCCCAGGCGCTGCGCAACACCGTCGACCTCGCCCGGCGGGCCGAGGAGTTCGGCTACCGGCGCTACTGGTTCGCCGAGCACCACCTCAACCCCGGCGTGGCCGGCACCTCGCCCGCCCTCCTGATCGCCCTCGCCGCCGCCGCGACCTCCACCCTCCGCGTCGGCTCCGGGGCGGTCCTGCTCGGCCACCGCACCGCCCTGTCCACGGTCGAGGAGTTCGGCCTGCTCGACGCCCTGCATCCCGGCCGCCTCGACCTCGGCCTCGGCCGCTCCGGCGGCGGTCGCCCCCCGGGCGCCGGCGCGGCCACGGCGCCGGGGCCCCGTCCCGCCCCGGCCCCGGTGGTCGACGGACACGCCCCCAACGGCCTGCGGATACCGGGCCGCTTCTCCCCGGCGCACCTGCTCGCCTCCCCGCGCTTCCGCTTCCAGCAGCGGCTGCTGCGCCAGCCCGGCGCCGAGCCCCAGGAGTACGGCGAGCAGGTGGACGACATCCTCGCCCTGCTCGGCGGCGACCTGCGCGGCCCGGACGGCACCGAGGCGCACGCTGTGCCCGGCGAGGGCGCCGACCTCCAGGTGTGGATCCTCGGCAGCAGCGGCGGCGAGAGCGCCGAGGTGGCGGGCCGGGGCGGCCTGCGCTTCGCCGCCAACTACCACGTCTCCCCGGCCACCGTCCTGGAGGCGGCCGAGGGCTACCGGGCCGCGTTCAAGCCCTCCCGCCACCTGGACGAGCCCCATGTCGCCGTCTCCGCCGACGTGGTGGTGGCCGAGGACGACGCCACCGCCCGCGAACTGGCCGCCGGCTACGGCCTGTGGGTGCGCAGCATCCGCAGCGCGGAGGGCGCCATCCCCTTCCCGACCCCCGACGAGGCCCGCGCCCACGAATGGACCGCCGAGGACGAGGCCCTGGTCGCCGACCGGGTCGAGACCCAGTTCGTCGGGAGCCCCGGCCACGTCGCCGACCGGCTCCAGCAGCTCCAGGAGGCCACCGGGGCCGACGAGCTGATCGTCACGACCATCACCCACGGCCACGCCGACCGGGTGCGCTCCTACCGGCTGCTCGCCGAGGAGTGGCGGCGTCGCGGGCTTCAGTAGATGTTGGCCTCCACCTCGGGGCCGTCGCCGCGGGCGGCGTCGATCGACAGGATCACCAGCCCCGCCTCGATCCGCCCCGCCGCGACGGCCGCCGCGGTGGACGACCCCAACCGCTCGGCCTCGGCGAAGGCGCGCAGCTGGTTGAGGGTCATGTGGTTCTCGGGCATGCCCGCACTGTAAGGCCGGTGTCCGGCGCCGCCCCGGAGCACGTTGCATGACCATGCGATGTCATGCATACTCTTCCTATGTCCAAGGTCCTCACCTCCCTGCCCGCCGGCGAGCGCGTCGGCATCGCCTTCTCGGGCGGCCTCGACACCTCGGTCGCGGTCGCCTGGATGCGCGACAAGGGCGCCGTCCCGTGCACCTACACCGCCGACATCGGTCAGTACGACGAGCCCGACATCGCCTCGGTGCCCGAGCGTGCGACGGCCTACGGCGCGGAGCTCGCCCGCCTCGTCGACTGCCGCGCGGCGCTGGTCGAGGAGGGTCTTGCCGCGCTGACCTGCGGCGCGTTCCACATCCGCTCCGGCGGGCGGGCGTACTTCAACACCACGCCGCTGGGCCGCGCCGTCACCGGCACGCTGCTGGTGCGCGCGATGCTCGAGGACGACGTGCAGATCTGGGGCGACGGCTCGACCTTCAAGGGCAACGACATCGAGCGGTTCTACCGCTACGGCCTGCTCGCCAACCCGCAGCTCAGGATCTACAAGCCGTGGCTGGACGCCGACTTCGTCACCGAACTGGGCGGCCGCAAGGAGATGTCGGAGTGGCTGCAGGCCCACGACCTGCCCTACCGGGACTCCACGGAGAAGGCGTACTCCACGGACGCCAACATCTGGGGCGCCACCCACGAGGCCAAGACCCTGGAGCACCTGGACACCGGCGTGGAGACCGTGGAGCCCATCATGGGCGTGCGGTTCTGGGACCCGGCGGTCGAGATCGACCCCGAGACCGTCACCATCGGCTTCGAGCAGGGCCGCCCGGTCACCGTCAACGGCAAGGAGTTCGCCTCCCCCGTCGACCTGGTGATGGAGGCCAACGCCATCGGCGGCCGGCACGGCCTCGGCATGTCCGACCAGATCGAGAACCGCATCATCGAGGCCAAGAGCCGCGGCATCTACGAGGCCCCCGGCATGGCGCTGCTGCACGCCGCCTACGAGCGGCTCGTCAACGCGATCCACAACGAGGACACCCTCGCCCAGTACCACGCCGAGGGGCGGCGCCTGGGCCGGCTGATGTACGAGGGCCGGTGGCTGGACCCGCAGGCCCTGATGATCCGGGAGTCGCTGCAGCGCTGGGTCGGCTCGGCGATCACCGGCGAGGTCACCCTGCGGCTGCGGCGCGGCGAGGACTACTCGATCCTCGACACCACGGGCCCGGCCTTCAGCTACCACCCGGACAAGCTGTCCATGGAGCGCACCGAGGACTCCGCGTTCGGCCCGGTCGACCGGATCGGCCAGCTCACCATGCGCAACCTCGACATCGCCGACTCGCGCGCCAAGCTGGAGCAGTACGCCGGCATCGGTCTGATCGGCAGCGCCGGTACGGCCGTCGGAGCCGGCCAGGCGGCGGCGACCGGACTGATCGGCGCCATGCCCGAGGGCGGCGCCGAGGCCATCGCCTCCCGCGGTGAGGTCTCCGAGGAGGACGAGCTGCTCGACCGCGCGGCGATGGAGTCCGGCACCGACTGACCGGCGCGGCGGACCGGCCTGCGCCGGAAGGTCAGCCGGCCCGCCACCCCGGGATCGTCGGCAGCACCCGCTCGGCGACGCGCAGCAGCGCCGCGTCGTCGGGCGGCACGGCGTCCTCCCGCCAGAGGCTGATCTCGTAGGAGCCGCCCTTGTCCTTCGGGTCCATGGCGACCGTCAGGGTCCTGGCGGTTCCGTTCGGGCCCGCAGCGGTGCCCTTGGGGGCGCCGAAGTCGATGGAGAAGGTCGGGGTGCTGCTCAGCGTGGCCGGCCGGCCGAGGACGGTCCGCAGTTCCGAGTCGTCGCCGAAGAGCTCATGGGCCTCGGTGACCGACAGCCGGTCGTAGGTCGCGGACACCTGGACCGCGTACGTGGCGAAGCGGACGGTCGACTCGGGGGTGCGGATCTCGGTCTTCGCGCCCGCCGGCCGGAACGAGCTGTCGCCGCCGTCCGCCGTCTCGGCCTTCTCGCCCGGGACACCGAGGAGCGCCGCCAGGTCCGGGCGGTTCAGCGCGGTGCACAACTGGTCGCCGGAGACATGCCCCGACGGCGCGCGGTCGCGCGGGGTGGGGCTGGACGGCGTGCAGGTCGCCGCGGGCAACTCCGCGGTGGAGGCGGCGGCCGAGCCGGGCCCCAGGAGGTGCCACAGTCCGTAGCCCACCACGCCGCCCACCAGCACCAGCGCCATGATGGCCTGCACCCACGGGTTCCCGTCCCGTTCGGCCGCCGAAGATCCGTCTGTCACGTACTCGTCCCCGCCCCGTGTCCGGCGCGCGCCCCCCGCGCGCCGGAGCAGGTTATCTGATCTTCGATCAGACGGCCGGTGCCGGGTACGTCGGGTACTCCACGCCCGACACGTGCTGCACGACGCGGACGACCTGGCAGGAGTAGCCGAACTCGTTGTCGTACCAGAGGTAGAGGATCGCGTTGTCGCCCTCGACCTTCAGCGCGCCCGCGTCGACGATCGAGGCGTGGCGCGAGCCGATGAAGTCGCTGGAGACCGCGTCCGGGGCGCTGATGAAGTCGATCTGGCGCTTGAGCGGCGAGGTCAGCGACACCTCGCGCAGGTGGTCCAGGACGTCCTCGCGGGTCGTCTCGCGGGCCAGCTGGAGGTTGAGGATGGCGATCGAGACGTCCGGCACCGGCACCCGGATCGAGCTGCCGGTGATGGGCGCCTTCAGCTCGGGCAGCGCCTTGGCGACCGCGGAGGCCGCGCCGGTCTCGGTGATCACCATGTTCAGCGGCGCGCTGCGGCCCCGCCGGTCCGACTTGTGGAAGTTGTCCAGCAGGTTCTGGTCGTTGGTGAAGGAGTGGACGGTCTCCACGTGCCCGCGCAGCACGCCGTACTCGTCGGTCATCGCCTTCAGCGGCGGCACGATGGCGTTGGTGGTGCAGGAGGCGCAGGACAGGATCCGCTCGTCCGGCTTGACGGTGTCGTGGTTGACGCCGTGCACGATGTTGGGGACGTCGCCCTTGCCCGGGGCGGTCAGGACCACCTTGTCGATGCCGGGCCGCAGGTGCTTGGACAGGCCCTCGCGGTCGCGCCAGCGGCCGGTGTTGTCGATGAGGATGGCGTCCTTGATGCCGTACGCCGGGTAGTCCACGGTCGTCGGGTCGTCCGAGTAGATGACCTGGATCTCGTTGCCGTTGGCGATGATCCGGCCGCGCTCCTCGTCCACCGTGATGGTGCCCTGGAACTGGCCGTGGATGGAGTCGCGGCGCAGCAGCGAGGCGCGCTTGACCAGGTCGCCGCCGCCGCTGTCGCGGACCACGACGGCGCGCAGCCGCAGGCCGTTGCCGGAGCCGGCCTTCTCGATCAGCAGCCGGGCGAGCAGCCGGCCGATCCGGCCGAAGCCGTAGAGGACGACGTCCCGCGGCTCCCGGCGCTCGATCTTGTTCGCGCCGGTCGCGCCGGCGACGGCCTCGGCGGTGAACTCCTCCACCGACAGACCGCGGTCGTCGGTCCGGTGGGCCTCGGCGAGCAGGCCGATGTCGATCTGCGAGGGGCCGAGGTCCAGGGCGGTGAGGGCGCGCAGGAAGGGCATCGTCTCGGTGACCGACAGCTCGACGCCGGCGATCTGCCGGGCGAAGCGGTGGGTCTTGAGGATGCTCACCACCGACTTGTTCACCAGGGAACGGCTGTGCAGCAGGACCGTGACGTCCTGCTCCCGGTGCAGCCTCCCGATCATCGGGATCATCGATTCCGCGGTCTCTTCGCGGTGCTTCCAGTTGGTGAACGAGTCGTCGTTGACAGTCACGTCTCTATCTTTCGAGCTAGGCGGCGCTCATATGCTAACCCCACCGCCCAGCTGATCGATCAAGCGGGTCCCGCCCCGGAGTCGGTGCTCAGCCAGGCCAGTGCCGCCACGGCCAGCGCCCGCACCCCGGTGTCGAGGGTGGGCTGGAGGACCGGCGCGAAGGACGAGCTGTGGTTGGTCGGGATGTCCTGCCCGACCGTCCCCTTCCGCTCGGCCTCGGCGAACCGCTCCGGGTCGGTGCCGCCGATGCCCCAGTAGGTGTACGGCACCCCGAAGGCGTTCGGCAGCTCGCTCATGTCCTCGCTGGCGGTCTGCAGGGGGAGGGTGTGCGCCGCGTCCCCGAAGTGGGCGGCGAAGGCGTCGGCCACCCTGGCGGTGACGTCGGCGTCGTTCACGGTGGGCGGGAAGGCGTTGAGGTGCTCGATCTCCGGCTCGGCCGGGGCGCCGGACGCCTGGGCCTCGGCGCGCACGATCCGCTCGATCGCGGCCAGCACCCGCCCCCGGGTCTCCTGGTCGTAGGTGCGCACGTTGAGCTGGAGCACCGCCTCGTCGGGGATGATGTTCGGCCCAGTGCCCGCCTGGACGCTGCCCACCGTCACCACGGCCGGGGTGGTGGCCGCCGTCTCCCGGGAGACCACCGTCTGCAGCCGCAGCACGCACATCGCCGCCATCACCACCGGGTCCACCGCCGCCTGCGGCGCCGAGCCGTGGCCGCCCCGGCCGCGCAGGGTGACCCGCAGGTTGTCGGCGGCCGAGAGCACCGAGCCGGCCCGGGTGCCCACGTAGCCGGCCGGGTAGGGCAGCACGTGCTGGGCGAGGACCACGTCCGGGCGCGGCACCTTGTCCGTCAGCCCGTCCTCGACCATGGCGCGGGCGCCGTCGCCGGGCTCCTCGGACGGCTGGAAGAGCACCACCAGTGTGCCCCGCCAGGCGCCCGTGGCCGCCGCCATCAGCCGGGCGAAGCCCACCATGCAGGCCACGTGCACGTCGTGGCCGCAGGCGTGCATCACCGGCCGCCGCACGCCGTCGGCGCCGGTGCCGGTGGCGGTCGACGCGTACGGCAGGCCCGTCGCCTCGCGCACCGGCAGCGCGTCCATGTCGGCGCGCAGCATCACCGTGGGCCCCGAGCCGCGCCGCAGGACGCCGGTCACGCCGGTGCCGCCGATGCCCGTCGTCACCTCGTAGCCGAAGCCGCGGAGCGCCTCCGCGGCCTTCGCGGCGGTGCGGTGCTCCGCCAGGCCCAGTTCGGGATGGGCGTGCAGGTCGCGGTAGAGGTCCTCGACGTCCGGCCGGATGCCGTCCAGACCGGACAGCACGGCGTCCACACTGGCCTCGGCGGTCATGGCGCGCCCTCCTTCTCCCCGGCCCCGCCGGGTGACTCGGCTCTCGCGTCAGCGAAACACCCCGGTGGGCGGCCCGCAACCGTCCCCGGCGCGGGGGATTGGCCGGTCGGCGACCGGGTACGCGAGCCAGAACCGTCCCCGCGCCACACGCACAGGGGCGGGCCGTACCACCGCCGCTAGCAGGGAATCTGTCATGGAAACACCCGCGAACGACAACACCGTCTCGCCCGCCCAGCGGGCCCTGGACACGCTCGCCGAGAACACGCAGGACACGGCGGCGCTCGACACGCTCGCCGGCAGCGACGTGCTCGTCCCGGTGCCCGACGACGCGAACGACCAGGACGCCGCCGATCCCGGGATGCTGGCACTGCCCGTCCTCGAACAGCAGGGCGGCCGGCAGGTGGTGCCCGTCTTCACCTCCGAGCTGGAGATGGCCGACCTGCTGCCCTACGTCTCCCGCTACCGCCTGGTGCCGCTCGGCGCGCTGGCCGCGCAGTGGCCGGCCGACGACCTGTCGCTGTCCATAGACGCCGGCTCCGAGCACCGCCTCACGCTCACGTCCGACGGCGTGCGCACCTTGCTGGCCCGCTCCTGAGGCAGGCCTGCCCCTCGGTGACCGCAGAGCCCGCCGGCTTCCCGCCGGCGGGCTCCCGTACGTCTGCGTCGCCGCGCGCCTACGCCTCGCCGAGGGTGCGGTCGAGCACCGCTCGCTGGAGCGGGAGCACCTCGGCGTGCAGGTCGCGGCCCCGGTCGGTCAGCGCGACCCACACGCCGCGCCGGTCCTCGACGCACAGCGAGCGCTCGACCAGCCCCTCCTTCTCCAGCCGGGCGATCAGGCGGGAGAGCGCGCTCTGGCTGAGGTGGACCCGGCCGACCAGGTTCTGCACCCGGCACTGGTCGCCCTGCTCGGGCGCGGTGGTGGCGAGGATGTCGAGGACCTCGAAGTCGCTCGCGCCCAGGCCGTGGGGATGCAGCGCGCGGTCGATCTCGCACATGGTGCGCGCGTGCACCGAGAGGATCTCCCGCCACTGCTCCGCCAGCCGCGACCCGGCCGTTGTGACTGCCATACCTGCACGGTAGCACCGGCGTCCCACTTATTTGACTGTGCAACTAGTCTTCGGGGCCGTGCGTGCGGGGGTGGCGCCGGGGCGGACACAGCCGGATGTAGTAAGACGGGTGCTCATGAGCGCCATCAGCATCGGTCAGGCCGTCGTCCTCGGAGCGGTGGAGGGGGTCACCGAGTTCCTCCCCGTCTCCTCCACCGGGCATCTCAAGATCGTCGAGGGGCTGATGGGCATCCCCGTCGACGACGACGCCGTGGTGGGCTTCTCGGCCGTCATCCAGGTCGGCGCGATCGCCGCGGTGCTCGTCTACTTCTTCAAGGACATCGTGCGCATCGTCGCCGCCTGGCTGCGCGGCCTGACCGACCGGGAGCAGCGCTACCACCACGACTACCGGTTCGCCTGGTGGGTGATCTTCGCGACGCTGCCGATCGTCGCCGTGGGCCTGGCGGCGAAGCCGCTCATCGAGGGCCCGCTCGCCTCCCTGTGGGTGGTCGCCGGGTCGCTGATCGCCGGGAGCGGCGTGATGTACGCGGCGGACCGGCTCGGCCGGCACAAGCGGGGCGAGGACGACACCTCGCTCACGGACGCCATGCTGGTCGGCGGCTCGCAGATCCTCGCCCTGCTCTTCCCGGGCTTCTCCCGCTCCGGCGCCACCATGTCCACCGCCCTGCTGCGCGGCCTGGACCGGCTGGCCGCCACCCGGCTCTCCTTCTTCCTCGGCATCCCGGCCCTGACCGGCGCCGGGATCTACGAGCTGAAGGACGCCCTCGGCACCGGCGCGGGGGCCGCCCCGCTGGCCGCCGGCACGGCCGTCTCCTTCGTGGTGGCGTACGCCTCCATCGCCTGGCTGCTGCGGTACATCGCCAAGCACACCTTCAACGCCTTCGTGCTGTACCGGATCGCGGTGGGAGTCCTGCTCTTCGGGCTGCTCGGCACCGGCGTCCTGCACGGCTGACCGCCCGCCCGCGTACCCGGACTCAGTCCCGGCGCCGGCCGCGCAGGCCCAGGTGCAGCCCCAGGGCCACGGCGCCCGCGCCCAGGCCCGCGGCGCCCGCGACGGCGCCGGTGGCCGCCCAGTCCGTCGCCGCAGCCCGCTCCGGCCCGGCCGCTGCCGGGGTGGGCACGGCCGCGGGTCCGGGCCGGGCCCGGTCGCCGGCGTCGAGGGAGCCGACCGGGTCGACCCGGCCGGCCGCCGCGAAGCCCCAGTCGAGCAGCGAGCGGGTCTCCTCGTACACGGCGTGGCCGCCGCCGTCCTGCGGGTTCATCACCGTCACCACCAGCACGCGCCCGCCGCGCCGGGCGGCGGCGACGAGGGTGTTGCCGGCGTTGCTGGTGTAGCCGTTCTTGATGCCGATCAGACCCGGGTAGCGCTCGACGCCGTCGGCGCCGGTGAGCAGCCGGTTGGTGTTCTTGATCCCGAACGTCTCCCCGTGCTCGCCGGGGAACATCGCGTCGACGGTGGCGCAGTACCGCGCGAAGTCCGGGTTGCGCAGCCCGGCCCGCCCGAACACCGCCAGGTCGTACGCCGAGGACACCTGCCCCGGGGTGTCGTAGCCGTCCGGCGAGAGGACGTGGGTGTCCCGGGCGCCCAGGTCACGCGCCCGCGCCTGCATCCGGGCGGCCGTGGCGGACCAGCCGCCGGTGAGGTCGGCCAGCACGTGGACGGCGTCGTTGCCGGAGTTCAGGAAGACGCCGTTCCACAGGTCCGAGACGCGGTAGGTGCCCCCCTCGGTGACGCCGACCAGGCTGCTGCCCGGGCCGACCTCGGCCAGTTCGCGCGCGCTGACCTGGTGGCGGACGCCCCCGGGCAGGGCCGGCAGCACGGTGAGGGCGAACAGGGTCTTCAGGGTGCTGGCGGGCGGCAGCCTGCGGTGCGCGTCGTGGGCGGCCAGCACGTCGCCGCTGCCCGCGTCGGCCACCACCCAGGACAGGGCGGAGACTTCCGGCACCTCCGGCGCTCCCGGGCGGAGCCGGACCTGGGTGCCGGGGCGGTCCAGCGCGGACGGCGGGGCCGCCGCCGGGGAGCCGCCCGTCCCGGCGGGGTCCGGGCGCCCCGCGCGCGCGGCCGCGGCGCCGGGCAGCAGCGCGAGCAGGCCCGCGGCGCAGAGGGCGCAGGTGGTGCGGACCGTCCGGGATGAGAATCCGATAGTCATATCGCACAACGTAGGAAGGGGGCGCCGGAACGCCACGCCGGCCCGGCCGAGCCGCGCGGGCGCTCACCCGGATGCCGTACACGCCGGCCCGGGGTGCCTGGCCGGCCGTCGGTACACGCCGGAACAGAGGACGCGCCGGAACAGAGGACACGCCGGAACAGAGGACGCCCGGACCGCCGTCAGTCCGCCGGCAGCGTCGGCTGGACCTGCCGCAGGAACGCCGCGTTGTCCGGCGTGCGGCGCATCCGCTCGAGGAGGGTCTCCGCGGCGGACGGGACGTCCCGCCCGGCCAGCACCCGGCGCAGGCCCCGCACGGCGGCCGACTCGGCGGCGGAGAGCAGCAGCTCCTCCCGGCGGGTGCCGGAGCCGGCCGGGTCCACGGCGGGGAAGACCCGGCGCGTGGCCAGCTCGCGGTTGAGCCGCAGCTCCATGTTGCCCGTGCCCTTCAGCTCCTCGAAGAAGAAGTCGTCGGCGCGCGAGCCGGTCTCCACCAGGGCGGTGGCGAGGATGGTGAGCGAACCGCCCTCCTCGGCCTGCCGGGCGGCGCCGAAGAACCGCTTGGGGCCGAGCAGCGCACCCGCGTCGACGCCGCCGCTCAGCGTCCGGCCGCCGGAGGAGGCGGCGTTGTTGTGTGCCCGGCACAGCCGGGTGAGGGAGTCGAGCAGGATCACGACGTCCTCGCCGGCCTCCACCAGCCGCTTGGCCCGCTCGACCACGAGGTCGGCGAGGGCGATGTGCTCCCTGGCGCCGCGGTCGAAGGTGGAGGCGTAGACCTCGCCGGCCACCGAGCGCCGCATGTCGGTGACCTCCTCGGGGCGCTCGTCCAGGAGGACGACCATCAGCCGGGCCTCGGGATGGTTGCCGGCGACGGCCGCGGCGAGCTGCTTGAGCAGGATGGTCTTGCCGGCCTTCGGCGGGGCCACGATCAGCCCGCGCTGCCCCTTGCCGACCGGGGCGAGCAGGTCGGTGACCCGCCCGGTGAGGCCGGCCGCGGGGTGCTCCAGGCGCAGCCGGCGGTGCGGGTGGACCGGGGTGAGCTCCGCGAAGTGCGGCCGGCGGCCCGGTGCGCCCGCCGCGCGTCCGCCGACCCGGACGACGTCGGCCAGGGTGCGGCGGTCACCGCGCACGCCCTCGACCAGGTCGCCCTTGCGCAGGCCGTGGCGTCGGATCAGCGCGGGGGAGAGGGCGGGGTCCGCCGGGTCGGGGAGCAGGCCCGGGCCGCGCAGCCGGCCCTTCCCGCCCGCCTCGACGTCGAGGACGCCGGTGACGGTCTCGGCTGGGGACTGCTGTACCGGGGGGTGTTCGAGTGTGGTGGTCATGGGATCGGTCCTTTCGCGGACACGGGCACGAGACATGCGTGAGGAAGGGGAAGCCGCGCGAGGGGTCGGACGACACGCCTCGGGATACGGCGGAGAAGCGCCTCGGAGACAGCGGGGAGAGGCCCCGCTCACGAGGTGGTGCTGAGAAGCGGACGCGCCGGGAAGGGCGGGTCGGCGATCGAAGAGGCACCGGGCCCAGAACGGGCGGAATAGAGGTGCTGCCCGAACCGTACCACCCCGACCGGCACCGCGCCAGGAAGCGGCTCCCCGGAGCGGCGGCCCGGCCCCGCCCCGACCGCCGCCTAGGCTGGCCGGATGTTCAGTCCCGGAGGCCCCACCCTGCGCGAACTCGCCGTCCAGGCGCTGTCGTCCGTCGAGCGCGGCTACGACCTGCTCGCGCCGAAGTTCGACCGCACCCCGTACCGCACGCCGGCCCCGGTGCTCGACGCGGTGGCGGACGCGCTCGCGCCGCTGGGACCGTTCGGCACCGGGCTCGACCTGTGCTGCGGCACCGGGGCGGGCCTGGACGTGCTGGCCCGGCTGTGCCGGGACCGGGTGACGGGCGTCGACTTCAGCGCCGGGATGCTGGCCGTCGCGGACCGGCGCGCCGCGCCCGGCGCGCCCGCGGCCTCCCTGGTGCGGGCGGACGCCAGGGCCCTGCCCTTCCGGCCCGCCTTCGACCTGGCGGTCAGCTTCGGGGCGTTCGGGCACTTCCTGCCCCGCGAGCTGCCGGGGCTGTTCGCGGGGGTGCACGCCGTGCTGCGGCCGGGCGGCTGCTTCGCCTTCCCGGTCGCCGCCCCGCCGCGCCCCGGCTCTCCCGGCTACTGGACACTGCTGGGCTTCGACGCCGCGATGCGGGTGCGCAACGCGGTGTGGCGCCCGCCGTTCGTCATGTACTACCGGACCTTTCGCCTCGGCGAGGTGGGCCGGGAGCTGGCGCGGGCCGGCTTCCGGACCGAGCTGCGTCCGCTGCCCTCCTTCGGCCGCCGGGCCGACGGCAGCCCGCGCGTGCGGCTGGTGACGGCCTGGCGGACGGGGGCGGCTCAACCCGCGGCGGGCAGGGTGAACTCGTAGACCAGCAGCTCCGGTTGGGCGTCGACCACCAGGTCGGTGATCTCCAGTGGGCGCGCGTACTGGTCGTGCACCCGCCGGGTGACCCGGACCGAGGGCGCGTCGGAGAGCGGGCTGATCGTGTCGCGGTGATGCAGCGTCAGGCCGGCCCGGCGCATCCAGTCGTAGGCCCGCCGCAGCTGCGCCACGGCGGTTCCGTCGGCGCGGTCGCGGTAGCGGGCCAGCTCCTCGACCTCGGCCAGCGCCACCGCGGAGAACGAGGTGACGGCCGTCCGCCGGCCGCTGCCGTCCGCGCAGGCCGCGGCGTAGCGGTGGACCAGCGTGGGCCGTCCCGGCGCCAGACCCAGCGCCGCCGCGTGCTCCGACGACGGGGCCTCCCAGGTGACGGTGGCCCGGTCCCCGCCGGCCGGCTCAGCCGGGCGGGCGCCGACCGGGAAGGCCAGGGCGGCCGGGAAGGTGACGGCCGCCGCACCCCGGGCGGGCGGCCCGGGCAGGGTGGCGTGGGTGCCCCGCCGGTCGGTGGTGACCAGGCCGTCCCGGCGCAGCACCTCGAGGGCCTGCCGTACGGTCTCCCGGCTCACGCCGAAGTGCTCGGCCAGCCGGCGCTCGCTCGGCAGGCGCCGGCCGGGCGGGACGGTCCCGTCCCGCAGCTCGTTCAGCAGCCGGGTGACCACCTTCCGGTACAGCGGCGGTGTCTCGGGGTCGGACGGGGGACGGAGCCGGTCGTGCGGGCTGGTGCGGGCCATGCCGCGCCCTCCTGTGGGTGACGTGCGGTAACCGTGCGGAACCTGTGCGCCACCAGACCTATCATTGGTCTAAACCAGCTGGGAAGGGCGGCCCGCCGGTTCGGCCGAAACCGCACCGTCTCCCGGTGGTCGCGGAGGCCTCAGGCCGGGCGCCGGTGCGTCCAGTGCGGCTCCGTGCCAGCCCACGCGCGCTCCCACTCCGCCAGCCGGCGGCGCAGGGTCACCCGGCGCACCAAGCCTTGTGCCAGCAGGACCGCCAGCGCCGTCGAGGCGGCGGCGCACACCCCAAGGGTGAGCGTGTGCTGCCAGACCACGGCGCCGTCGGCGGGCGGCGGCACGGCGCGGCCCCTGGAGTCGAGCCACACCCGCACCGTGTCGCCGGGCCGGGTGCCGGCGGGGACCCGGGCCGCGGTGGTCGGCCGCGCGCCGCCGGGGGCGGTCCAGCGCACGGTGGCGCGGTAGGCGTGCTGCCCGCCCGCCTGCACGGTCGGCAGCGCCGCCGGGGGCGGGCCGACCACCGTCGCGCTGACCCGGTGCCGCTCGGCCAGCTGCTGCCGGGCCGCGTCTCGCGCCTGGTCGTGCCCCCACCAGGCCGCGGCGGCGCCCGCGAGCGGTGCCCCGACGAACAGCAGCACGGCGACGGCCACCGCCGTCCACGCCTCGACCACGTCCGACCTGCGGCGCAGCGGGTTGTGCCGCCAGCGCCAGCCACGCACCCGGGTTCGCATGCTCGACCTCACCCTCCGCGGTCCCCGGGACCGGAGGACCGCCTCACGCTGCCGGACAGGTGCCCGGCGCGGCGGCCCGAAAACTCGGTGGCGCGCCACTGGTCCCGCGCCGGGCATCCGTTGGCTCGATCGGTGCGGTCGCCAGGCCGGTCGGACGTCGGGGCCGCTGGGGTAGGCTGGCCGGCGGCCGAGGATCGTCCCGGCCGCCGGAGCTGGAGGAGGTGGGACCCATCACCGCTGTGTCGGCCCGGGTGCTCTCACCTCACGGCAGTACGGTCACCGTCGACGGATGACCGCGGGAGCGCCCTTCGGTTACCGAAAGGCTCTCGGCCTCCATGCCCGTTTCCCCTCCCTCTCCTTCCTCCCCTTCTCCTTCCCCTTCCTCCTCCGGGTTCCCTCCCGCGTCCCGTGACCGGATCGCGGCCGAACTGCGCGCCGCCGGCTGCGTCTTCGCCGAGGACGAGGCGGATCTCGTCCTCGCCGCCGCCCGCACCCCCGCGGAGGCCGCCGCCCTGGTGGGCCGCCGCGTCACCGGTCTGCCGCTGGAACTCGTCCTCGGCTGGGCCGGGTTCGCCGGTCTGCGGATCGCCGTGGCGCCCGGCGTCTTCATCCCGCGCCGCCGCACCGAGCACCTGGTGGCCGAGGCGCTCGCGCAGGCGCCCGGCGCGGCCGTCGTGGTGGACCTGTGCTGCGGCTCGGGCGCCGTGGGGGCCGCGCTGGCCGCCGCGCTCGACGGGCCCGAGGTGCACGCCGCCGACATCGACCCCGCCGCCGTGCGGTGCGCCGAGGGCAACCTCGCCGCCGTGGGCGGCCGGGTGCACCAGGGCGACCTCTTCGCGGCGCTCCCCGGCAGCTTGCGCGGCCGGGTGGACATCCTCGCCGCCAACGTGCCCTACGTCCCGACCGGCGAGGTCGCCCTGCTGCCCGCCGAGGCCCGCGATCACGAGCCGACCGCCGCCCTGGACGGCGGCGCCGACGGCCTGGACGTGCTGCGCAGGGTCGCCGCCGAGGCGTCCCAATGGCTCGCGCCGGGCGGCTGCCTCCTGGCGGAGACCAGCGAGCGCCAGGCACCGGCCGCGGTGGACGCCTTCACCCGGGCCGGCCTCACCACCCGCCTGGCGGTGTCGGAGGAGCTGTACGCCCACGTGGTGATAGGCGTGGGATAGCGGGCGTCACTCCTCGCCGGGCGTGATCGCCCGGGCGATCAGCAGGGCCACGTCGTCGGCGTTCTCCGGCTCGTGCAGGGCGCGCAGGAGGTGGTCGGCGACCTCCTCGAGCGGGCGGTCGTCCGGCCCGTCGAGCAGGGCGAGGAGCTGGTCCAGGCGTTCGTCCAGGGGGTGGCGGCGCGTCTCCACCAGGCCGTCGGTGTACAGGACCAGGCGGTCGCCGGGTTCCAGGCCGACCGCCGTGGTGGAGAACGCGACGTCGCCCACGCCCAGCGGCACCCCGGTGGGCAGGTCGAGCAGCTCGGGCGGGCGCCCGGCGCGCAGCCGGACCGGGGGCAGGTGCCCGGCGTTGGCGATCCGGCACTGCCGCAGCTCCGGGTCGTGGACGGCGTAGACGCAGGTGGCGATGGCCGCCTCGAGCCCTGCCGTGGTCCGGTCGAGGTGGCCGAGCAGCAGCGCCGGGTCGAGGTCGAGGGCGGCCAGGGTGTTCGTCGCGGTGCGCAGCCGCCCCATGGACGCCGCCGCCGTGATGCCGCTGCCCATCACGTCGCCCACCACCAGCGCCGTCTTGCGGCCCTCCAACGGGATCACGTCGAACCAGTCGCCGCCCACCTCGCTGGTGGCCTCGGCCGGTTGGTAGCGGGCGGCGACCTCCAGGCCGCCCGTGGTGCGGGGGTGGCTGGGCAGCAGGCTGCGCTGGAGGGTCAGGGCCGCGTCGCGGGCGTTCTGGTACCAGCGGGCGTTGTCGATCTGGAGGGCCGCGCGGGCCGCCAGCTCCCGGGCGAGCAGCAGGTCGTCCTCGCCGAACGGCAGCGGGTTGCGCATCCGCTTCAGGTCCAGGGAGCCCAGCACCTCGCCGCGCGCGATCAGCGGCACCGCCAGGTAGGAGTGCACACCCGCCCGGCGCAGCAGCTCGGCCGCCTCCGGTGAGCGGGCGATGCGCGGCAGGTCGGCCTCCGTCACCGCCGGCACCAGCACCGGCTGCCCGGTGCGCACGCACTCGGTGACCAGCCGGTCGGGCCCGTACCGGGCGACCTGGCCGGGCGGATCGGCGGCCTCGAGCGCCTCGGGCGCCTCGTCGGCCTGCACGGCCAGCGCCCGGATCACCGCCGGCTCGGCCGGCTGGAGGGCGCTGCGCCGGCCCTTGACCACCGCCTCCAGCAGGTCGACCGCCGCTATGTCGGCGAGCCCCGGCACGGCGACGGCGGCCAGCTCGTGCGCCGTGCGGTCCAGCTCGAGGGTGGTCCCGATCCGCGCCGACGCCTCCGCGACGGCCGCAAGCCGGCGCCGCGCGGCCTCCGCCTCGGCGCCCGCCCGGTGCTGCTCGGTGACGTCCACGAGGGACACGGCGACGCCGAGGACCTCGTCGAAGGTGTCCTCCAGGCGGTACAGGGAGACCGACCAGGTGTGCTCGTCCTCGGGGTCGGCCGGCGTCCGCCCCGACATCAGGCGCCCGACGACCGGCTGCCCGGTCTCCAGGACCCGGCGTGCGGTCGCCTCCAGGTCGGAGGTGTCCACGTGCGGCAGCACCTCCCGCATGGTCCGCCCGATGTGGCCCTCGGCGGGCACGCCGTCCAGCTCCTCGACCGCCGGGTTGACCGAGACGTAGCGCAGCCCGGTGTCCAGGACCGCCAGGGCGGTCGGGGACTGGCGGATCATCCGGCTGGCCAGCGCCACGTCCCGCTCGAGGCGGCGCACGGTCGACCGGTCGGCGGCGAGCCCGAGCGCGTAGACGTCGCCGAGGTCGTCCAGGAGGCGCATGTTGCGGAACTCCACCAGCAGCGTGCGGCCGTCCTTGTGCCGAACGGGGAAGGCCCCGGCCCAGCTCCGGCCGGTCTTCATGACGTCGGTGAACAGCCGCACCACCGTGTCGAGGTGCCGCTCGTCCACCATGATCCGCGCGGCGTGCCGGCCGAGGGCCTCCTCGGCCGGCCAGCCGAACAGCTCCTCGGCCTGCGGGCTCCACAGCACGATCCGGCCCTCGGTGTCCAGCACGATCGAGGCCACGTTCAGCACGTCGAGCAGCCCGCTGGGCCGCACCGGTTCGCGGGGCGGCCCGGCGGCGCCCGCGGACCCGGCTCCACTCATCCCATGCCCCGCCTTCGCCGTCCAGCGGCACTCCTCGCCGACGCCGCCACCGCCACCGCCCTCTCGCACTTCGCCCGCGCAGGGCCGTCCGGCGCCTGCCGCCACCTCCCAGCATCACCCGGCGCGGCCCGACCCGCCGCACGGGACCGGCGACCGGCCGCATCCCCCGGTGCCGAATTTGCTCTGCGCATGTCCAGCGGGCGCCGTGACACTGCGCGCCGGACCCGCACCGCCCGCCCGGCACGCTGCGGGTGGCCGAGGCTCGCCGGTAGTGCTCCGCCTGAGGTGGTGCTTTCCTGGGCGTACCGGTGCTTTCCGGCACCGTGGCGGGTCCGCGAGAGGAGCGATCACGATGGACCGCGAGCGACTGCATCCGGAGGCCGTCTCCCTTGAGCTGAGCGGGTGCAGCAAGGAGGACGCCCGCACCGTGTTCGACGTCCTCGGCACGTGCTACTCCTCCGACCGGGACGCCGGAGACGTGCCCCGGGACTACCACGAGGTGCGCCCGACCGTCTGGCTCGGCACCTTCGACGTCACCGAGGAGCGGCGGGAGCAGTGCGACCCCGCGCACCTGGCCGCCTCGGTGGAGGCCGACGTGCAGGGCGGCTACTGGGCGATCGAGCGCTTCCGCACCACCCTCGACTCCCTGTTCACGGTGCACGACCTGAGCGGGGCCTCCGGCGACCAGGAGCGGGAGCTGCACCTGCGGCTGGAGAGCCACTGACCTCGCTCCGACAGGAGCCCCGTGCGCCAGCCTTCTTGTGCAACTAGTTGCACAAGAAGGTGGCCGTCCTCTACAACAGAGGCACACCACCGCGCACGGAGGCCCCGATGAGCCGTTACCCCCACCTGCTGAGCCCTCTCGACCTGGGCTTCACCACGCTGCCCAACCGGGTCCTGATGGGCTCCATGCACGTGGGCCTGGAGGAGGCGGAGAACGGCTTCGCGCGCATGGCGGCCTTCTACGCCGCCCGCGCCCGCGGCGGTGTGGGCCTCATCGTCACCGGCGGCATCGCCCCCAACGACGAGGGCCGGCCCTACCCGGGCGGCGCCCGACTCACCACCGAGGCGGAGGCCGAGCGGCACCGCGTGGTCACCGAGGCGGTGCACCGCGAGGGCGGCCGGATCGCCCTGCAGATCCTGCACTTCGGCCGCTACGCCTACCACCCCGACCTGGTCGCCCCGAGCGCCCTCCAGGCGCCGATCAGCCCCCACGTGCCGCGCGAGCTGACCGACGCCGAGGTGGAGCGCACCGTCGAGGACTACGTCCGCGCCGCCCGCCTCGCCCGCGCGGCCGGCTACGACGGCGTCGAGGTCATGGGCTCCGAGGGCTACCTGATCAACGAGTTCACCGCCGCGCGCACCAACCACCGCACCGACCGCTGGGGCGGCTCGTACGAGAACCGGATGCGCTTCCCCGTCGAGATCGTCCGCCGGGTGCGCGAGGCCGTCGGCGAGGAGTTCGTCCTCGTCTACCGGCTGTCCATGCTGGACCTGGTCGAGGGCGGCTCCACCCTGGACGAGGTGGTCACCCTGGCCAAGGCCGTCGAGGCGGCGGGCGCCACGCTCATCAACACCGGCATCGGCTGGCACGAGGCCCGCATCCCCACCATCGCGACCTCCGTGCCGCGCGGCGCCTACACCTGGGTCACCAAGCGGCTGATGGGCGAGGTGTCGGTGCCGCTGGTCACCACCAACCGCATCAACACCCCCGAGCTGGCCGAGCGGCTGCTCGCCGACGGCACCGCCGACATGGTCTCGATGGCCCGTCCGATGCTCGCCGATCCCGACTTCGTCGCCAAGGCCGCGGCCGGGCGCCCGGAGGCGATCAACACCTGCATCGGCTGCAACCAGGCCTGCCTCGACCACACCTTCAGCGGCCGGATCACCTCCTGCCTGGTCAACCCGCGCGCCTGCCACGAGACCGAGCTGGTCCTCGCGCCCACCCGGCGCCGCAAGCGCGTCGCGGTCGTCGGCGCCGGGCCGGCGGGCCTCGCCGCGTCGGTCACGGCCGCCGAACGCGGCCACGACGTCACCCTGTACGACGCGGCGGCGGACATCGGCGGCCAGCTGAACGTCGCCCGCCAGGTCCCCGGCAAGCAGGAGTTCGACGAGACGCTGCGCTACTTCCGCACCCGGCTGGCCGAGGAGGACGTCACCCTGCGCCTGGGCGCCGCCGTCACCGCCGCCGACCTCGACGGCTACGACGAGGTCGTCGTCGCCACCGGCGTCAGCCCGCGCGTCCCCGAGCTCCTCGGCACCGACCACCCCAGCGTCGTCGGCTACCTGGACGTGCTGCGCCACGGCGCCCCCGTCGGCGACCGGGTCGCGATCCTCGGCGCCGGCGGCATCGGCTTCGACGTCGCCGAGTACCTCACCGACGGCGGCGACAAGGCCCACGAGGACCCGGAGACGTACTTCCGCCGCTGGGGCGTCGACACCGCCTACCGGACCGCGGGCGGCCTCGCCGCACCCGAGCGCCCCGCGCCGCCGCGCACCGTGCACCTGCTCCAGCGCAAGACCACCAAGGTCGGCGCGGGGCTCGGCCGCACCACCGGCTGGATCCACCGCGCCGAGCTGAAGCACCGGGGCGTCACCATGGTCCCGGGCGTGCGCTACGACCGGATCGACGACGCCGGGCTGCACATCACCGTCGACGGGCGGAGCACCGTCCTGGAGGTCGACACCGTCGTCCTGTGCACCGGGCAGGAGCCGCGCCGCGACCTGTACGACGAGCTGATCGCCGCCGGGCGCAGCGCCCACCTGGTCGGCGGCGCCGACGTGGCCGCCGAACTGGACGCCAAACGCGCCATCAAGCAGGGCACCGAGCTGGCGGCGGCGCTCTGAGGGCCACCGGGGGCCCTCCCCGGCCCTCCCTAGGATGACCGCATGTCACTCCCGCACGCGATCCTCACCGCCCTGGCCGAGAAGCCGTCGTCCGGGCTGGAGCTGACCCGCCGCTTCGACCGGTCGATCGGCTACTTCTGGTCGGCCACGCACCAGCAGATCTACCGCGAGCTGGGGCGCCTCGAGACGGACGGGCTGATCCGGGCGCTGCCCGCCGACCAGCCGGCGCGCGGGCAGAAGAAGAGCTACGAGGTGCTGCCGGCCGGGCGTGCCGAACTCGCCCGCTGGGCCGCCGCCGCGCACGACCCCAAGCCGCTGCGGGACGTGATGCTGCTGCGGCTGCGCGCCGCGGCCGTGGTCGGCACCGCCGGCATCGAGGCGGATCTGCGGCGCCACCTGGAGCTGCACGAGCGGCAGTTGGCCGAGTACGAGGAGATCGAGGAGCGCGACTTCCCGCCGGACCGGGACGCGGCCGAGGACCGGCTGCGGCACCTGGTGCTGCGGGCCGGCATCGACCTGGAGACCTTCTGGACCGGCTGGCTCAGGCACGCGCTGGCGGAGCTGGCCGCGCTGCCCGCCGACGCGACCTAGGGCGTGTCCGCAAAGTCCCGCCTGCCGTGCGACGCCCGGCACCCACTCTCGCCGCACCGGGCGACACCCGCGTACAACCAGTACGCGGGCGTCCGCCCGGCACACCGAGAGCACGCACCGGACGCCGCGCGGCCCGCCCTACGGGCGGACGACGGGACTTTGCGGACACGTCCTAGAACCGGTACGGCTTGGCGCGCCGGCGCAGGAACCAGGCCACGCCGATCACCCCGGCCCCGACGAGCGCGCCGCCGGCCACCAGCGTCACCGTGCCGAAGTCCTGCACCGCCCCGCCGACCCCGCCGAGCACCCCGCGCGGGGAGGCCGCGGGCGACGGCGCCGCGGACCGGGTGGGCGTGGGGGAGGGCGCCGCGGAGACGATCACGCTCTGCGAGCCGGCGTTGCTGTTGTTGGAGCACAGCACGACGACCGTGTAGGTGCCCGGGGTGATGCCGGACCAGGCGGCCGACTGGCCGGCCGCGGTGCCCGACAGCGCCACCTGGCGCCCCTGGGCGAAGTCCGCCTGGCCGCTGGTGAGCAGCGAGGCGGTGCCCCAGCTGCCGTTCAGCTGTGCGCAGGCGCTGGTGGTGACCGACACGGTGGTCCCGGTGGTGCTCACCGAGATGCCCGGCCCGGCGGCGGCGGGCCCGGCGGCCAGGGCCACGGGCAGCGCGAGCGCGGCGGCCCCGGTCAGGCCGGAGCGGAGGAGTGACGGGGAGATGCGCATACGGGCAGCCAACAGGGCACCGGGAGGCCCCGCATGCCGAGCGCGACCGGGCAGGTGACAGGTCCGGCGGCACCGCGCCCGGGCTCACCCGCCGGTCGTCGTCACCGTACGCTCCGCCGAGAAGCCTCCCCAGGTGCCGTCGGGGAGCCGGGCCCGGATCCGCACCCGGTGCGTGACCCCGCTCTCCTCGCCGGCGTAGAAGCTGTACTCCGCCTTCTCGCGCGGCGCCTCGCCGCCGTAGACGAGCGAGGTGGCCAGGTGGCCGTCCAGGTGGATCTGGTACTCGGTGACCACCCCGTCGGTGCGGGGCGGGATCCAGTCGAGGTCGATGTAGTACGCCCCGTCGGCGCGGTGGGTGGCGGCGCGCAGGCCGGTGGGGGCGCTGTCTAGGCCGTCGTCGGTGCCGGGCGTGGTCAGCCGGACGGCGGTACCGGCCGGCGAGACGTTGTCGGCGGCGTCGCGGGCCCGGACCGTGAAGGAGTAGGCGGTGCCCGGGCGCAGCCCGGTCACCACGGTCGCCGTCTGGGCGCCGCCCACGCTGTGCACCTTCGCGCCGCCCTGCCGGACCTCGTACGACACCACGCCCCGGTCGTCCCGCGCGGCGGTCCAGGTCAGCTGCACCGCGCGGTCGCCGGCCGCGCGGGCCCGCAGCGCGCCCGGCGCCGTCGGTGCCGACCGGTCGGCGGCCGTGGCGGCCGGGGTGGTGGCGCGGACCTCGCCGCTCGGCGGCCCGAGCCGCCCGTCGGCGTCCCGCGCCCGGACGGTGAAGACGTAGGCGGTCGCGGGGCTGAGCCGGACGAGGTCGGCCATGTGGTCGGCGGCCGGCACCTCCTTCACCTTGGCGCCGCCCCGGTAGATCTCGTAGGTCTCCGCGCCGGCCTGCGCGTTCCACATCACGTGCACCGTGGTCGCGCTGCCGGCCTGGGCGGTGACGCCGGTGGGCGCCCCGGGGAGGCGGCCCTCCCCGGCACCGTCGTCGGCTCCGCTGCCGCCGCACGCGGTGAGCAGGGCCAGGGTCCCGCACAGCAGCGCGGCGCGAGGCAGGGCGGTCGGGGGGATACCTCGCACGGCGCTGCCTCCCGGACGGCCGACGGCAATGGTCCGGACCAATATGCGCCCGGGAGAGGAGCGCGGCAAGGGTGCGTGCGTGCCCCCGGCTAGAGGGGAGTACGTATGCTGGGCCCCCTGACGGGGCCGGAACTCGCCCCCGCAGTGGGGGAGTTCGGCCCGAGGCGCGGACCGCTGTCGTCGCTGTCCCCGCGCCGGCACGGGCGGCCGGGGGGGGCCCCCGGGGCCCCCCCCCCCCGGGGCGGCCCCGCCCCCCCCCCCCCCCCCGCGCGGGCCCCCCCCGCCCCCGCGGGGGGGGGGGCGGGGGGGGGGCGGCCCCCGGGGGCGGGGGGGGGGGGGGGGGGCCCCGGGGGGGGGGGGGGCCCCCCGCCCCCCCCCGGCCCCCGTCACCGCCCCCGGGCGTACCCCGTACGGCCGCACGGGGGTGGTCACGGGGGCGAACCGGGCACAGATGGGGCCGAGTGACCGTCCCATGTCCCCCAGGAGAGGCCACCTCGTGCGTGTCCAGTCGCTGACACTGGTCGCGGCCAGCGCCGCCCTGCTCGCCCCCACGACGTTCCCCGCCACCCCGCCGCCGCACCGGCCCGCACCGCCCGCCCCGGCCTGGGCGGAGCGCCGGGTGCCGGACCGGGCCGACCGGGGGGTCCGTCCCGCCCCTCCGGCCGGCCCCGCCCCGCGGCACCTCACCCGCCCCTCCACCGCGGCCCCCGCGCGTCCGGCCACCCGTCCCGCCCCGAAGGCCGGGGCCGTCCGCGCCGCCGACCTGCTGGCCAAGGTGCGGCACTGCACGCCCGTGTCGCACGGCCGCTACCGCAGCGACGCCGGGGCGCCCGCCGACATCCCGGTCTGCGGCACCTCCGGCGCCGTGTTCTGGAAGGCCGACCTGGACGTCGACTGCGACGGCCGGCCCGGGAAGAAGTGCAACCGCCGCACCGACCCGCACTTCACGCCCGCCACCGCCGTCGCCCAGTCCGACGGCCGGCCGCTGGATGCCGAGCGGCTCCCCTACGTCGTCGTGCCGCAGCCCAGCGACATCTGGGACCACCGCAGGCAGGGCGTGCGCGGGGGGTCGGTCGCCGCCGTCGTCCACAAGAACCGGGTGCGGTACGCCGTCGTCGGCGACGTCGGCCCGCGCGACCTCATCGGCGAGGCCTCCTACGCCGCGGCCAAGGCCCTCGGCGTCCCCGCCGACCCGGTCAGCGGCGGCGCCGCCTCCGACGTCACCTACATCGTCTTCAAGGACAGCGCCGCCAAGCCCGTCGAGGACCCGGCCGCCGCCGCGAAGGAGGGCGAGCGGCTGGCCCGCGCGTTCGTCGGCGACGGCGGGGCCCGCCGCGCGGCCGGCCTCAGCCCAGGGTGAGCGGGGTCTCGGCGCCCAGGCGGGACAGCTTCCCCGGGTTGCGGACGTAGTACAGGCCGGTGATCCGGCCGTCCACCACCCGGGCCGCCATCACCCCGTCCACCTCGTCGTCCAGGCGCAGCACGAGCGCCGGGTTCCCGTTGACCACGGCGGGCTCGGCGGCGAACCGGGCGTTCGTCCTGCGCAGCCCGCCCGCGATGAACCGGGCCACCTTGTCCGCGCCGGCGACCGGATGGCGCGCGGCCTGCCGGACGCCGCCACCGTCGCTCAGCAGGACCACGTCCGGGGCGAGCACGTCGAGCAGGCGCTGCGGGTCACCGGTGGCGAGCGCGCTGCGGAACGACTCGAGGACCGCGCGCGACTCCCGCGCCGAGACCGTCTCGCGGGGCCGGCGCGCCTCCACGTGCCGGCGGGCGCGGTGGGCGATCTGGCGGACGGCCGCCGGGGTCTTGTCCACCGCTGCCGCGATCTCGTCGTAGCCGACGTCGAAGACCTCGCGCAGCACGAACACGGCCCGCTCGGTCGGCGACAGCGTCTCCAGGACCAGCATCAGCGCCATCGACACGCTCTCGGCCAGCTCGACGTCCTGCGCCACGTCAGGGGTGGTGAGCAGCGGCTCGGGCAGCCAGGGTCCGACGTACGCCTCCCGGCGGCGGGCCAGGGCGCGCAGCCGGTTGAGCGACTGGCGGGTGGTGACGCGGACCAGGTAGGCGCGCTGGTCGCGGACCTGGTCCTGGTCGACCTCGACCCATCGCAGCCAGGTCTCCTGGAGGACGTCCTCCGCGTCGGCCGCCGAGCCCAGCATCTCGTAGGCGACGGTGAACAGCAGGTTGCGGTGCGCGACGAAGACCTCGGTCGCCGCGTCGGCGGTGCGCGTGCTCACCGGCCGGCCGCCGGTCCGGCCGGGGCGGCGGGAGTGGCGGAGGCGGCCGGGCCGGTGCCGCGCACCGGCTCCCGGCGCTCCTGGCCCTTGGCCCACCAGGTGCGGACGCCCGGCTTGCGGGCCTCGTACGCCAGCTGCCACGGGATGCCGCGGCAGATGAACTCCTTGAGCCCGGCCCCCGTCCGGCCGCCCACGCTGACCGCGCGGACCGTGTCGTCCTTGTGGGTGAGCTGGAAGACGCCCGCGTGCCGGCCGAGGCTGAGGCACTGGGCGACGAAGCCCACGCTGACCGGGGCCGGCCGCTCGCCCGCCAGCCGGCTGAGCACCGTCCGGGCGGCCTGCGGGCCCAGCTGCACCGCCGCCTGGCAGCTCATCCGGAACGGCAGGCCCGAGGGCGCCGCCGAGTCACCGGCCGCGACGATCCGGTCGTCGTCCACGCTGGTCAACGTCTCGTCCGTGAGCAGGCGGCCCAGCGCGTCGGTGGTCAGCCCGCTGCGCGCGGCCAGGTCCGGCACCCCGAATCCGGCGGTCCAGACGGTCACCGCGCTCGGCAGCTCGCGACCGCCGCTGAGCCGCACGCTGTCCCGGGTGACCGCGGTGACCACCGCCTCCGGACCGTCGAGGACCCGCACGCCCAGTCGGCCCAGCCGCCGGGCGACCGTGCGCCGGGCCCTCGGGTGCAGCGAGGGGCCGAGCACCCGGCCGGCGACCAGGGTGACCGCGCGGCCCGCCTCCGCCAGCTCGGCGGCCGTCTCGATGCCGGTCACCCCGCCGCCCACCACGGTCACCGGTGCCGTGCGCGCCGCCGCGTCCAGGGCCGGGCGCAGCCGCTCCGCCTCCTCCAGGCCGCCCATCGGGTAGGCGTACTCGGCCGCCCCGGGCACCCGCGGCTCGGCGCTGCCGCTGCCCACCGCGTAGACCAGGTGGTCGTAGCCGACGGACCCGCCGTCGGCCAGCACCACCGTGCGCCCGGCCGCGTCGATCCGGTCCACGGTGCCGACCAGCAGCCGGACGCCCTCGGCCAGTACCTCGCGGTAGTCGCGGACCGCCTCGTGGGTCCCGCCGACCCGCTGGTGCAGGCGGATCCGCTCGACGAAGACCTCGCGCGGGTTGACCAGTGTCACGCGCACGTCGTCGCGCAGCGTCAGGCGGTTCGCCGCCATCACCCCGGCGTATCCGCCGCCCACCACGACCACCTCGGTGTTCCGGTTCACGGTGTCTCCTTCGTCGTTCGGTTGCTCGGCCTTCAGACACCGGGGCCGCCACGGCTGTGACACGCTGTGATCCAGATCACCGGAGAACGCTCCGGGTGCCTACTCCTTCCGGTAGGAGTAAGCCTCCGCGGCCGCCGCCTCCACCGCCGCGAGGTCGGCCCCCGTCGCCGCCGTGACGACCGCGGCCACCGCGCCCTCGACGAAGGGGGCGTCGATCAGCCGGGTGCCCTCGGGCAGCTCGTCGCCCTCGGCCAGCAGGGCCTTGACGGTGAGCACCGCGCTGCCCAGGTCGGCGAGGACGGCGACCCCCGCGCCCCGGTCGACGGACGCGGCGGCGGAGGCGACCAGCTCGGAGCTGGTGCCGAAGCCGCCGCCCGCGGTGCCGCCGGCCGGCGCGACGGACACCTCCCCGCCGCCCCCGGCCAGGGCCTTGGCCAGCGCGGCCACCGACGCGGCGACCTCCGCGCTGTGCGACACGAGCACGATGCCGACCGTCTCCGCCCCGCTCATCGGTCCGCCTCCTGACCGGCCGCGTCACCGCTCGCCGCACCGGCCGCTTCCTGGAGCGCCGCGACGAGCAGCGCGGCCGACGTGGCCCCCGGGTCCTGGTGCCCGATGCTCCGCTCGCCCAGATAGCTGGCCCGGCCCTTGCGGGCCTGGAGGGGCGTGGTGGCCCGGGCGCCCTCGTCGGCGGCGTCCCGGGCCGCCGCGAAGGAGTCGCCGAGGGCGTCCACCGCGGGCAGCAGCGCGTCGAGCATCGTCTTGTCGCCCGGCGCCGCGCCGCCGAGCTGCCGCACCGCGTCCACCCCCGTCCGCAGCGCCTCGGCCAGCTGCTCCCGGCCCACCTCGGCGTCGTCGCCGAGCGCCTTGCCGGTGCGGCGCAGCAGGGTGCCGTAGAGCGGCCCCGAGGCGCCGCCCACCGTGGAGATGAGCTGCCGCCCGGCGAGGGTCAGGACGGCGCCGGGCGTGCCGGGCGCCTCCTTCTCCAGAGTGGCCGTCACCGCGGCGAAACCGCGCTGGAGGTTGCTGCCGTGGTCGGCGTCGCCGATGGCGGAGTCGAGGGCGGTGAGCCGCTCCGCCTCACGGTCGACGAGTGCGGCGGTCGCCGTCATCCAACGGCGGAAGAAGTCGGCGTCGAGCACGGGGTCTCCTTGCCTGATGGGCCCGATGAACCTGACGGGCCCGATGGGTACGTGTCCGGTGGGTTCCCTTCCCCGTGCGCCGTCACATGCCCCACCGCAGTCCCGCCGTACGCACCGGCGCGTCCCACAGCCCGAGCAGCTCCTCGTCGATCTGGCAGAGCGTGACCGACGCCCCGGCCATGTCGAGGGAGGTGACGTAGTTGCCGACCAGGGTGCGGGCCACCGGCACCCCGCGCTCGCCGAGCACCCGCTGCACCTCGGCGTTGAAGCCGTACAGCTCCAGGAGCGGCGTCGCGCCCATGCCGTTGACCAGCACCAGGACCGGGTTGCGCGGCCGGAGGTCGGTCAGGACCGCCTCCAGGGCGAACTCGGCGATCTCGCCGGACGTCATCATGGGACGCCGCTCGCGGCCGGGCTCGCCGTGGATGCCCACGCCCAGCTCCAGCTCCCCGGCCGGCAGGTCGAAGGTGGGGCTGCCCTTGGCCGGCGTGGTGCACGCGGCGAGGGCGACGCCGAAGCTGCGGGAGTTCTCGTTGACCTGGCGGGCGATCGCCGCCACCCGCTCCAGGGGCCGCCCCTCCGCCGCCGCGGCACCCGCGATCTTCTCCACGAACAGGGTGGCCCCCGTGCCGCGCCGGCCCGCCGTGTAGAGGCTGTCGGTCACCGCCACGTCGTCGTCGACCAGGACCTTGGCGACCTGGATGCCCTCGTCCTCCGCCAGCTCGGCGGCCATGTCGAAGTTCAGCACGTCGCCCGTGTAGTTCTTCACGACGAACAGCACCCCGGCGCCGCTGTCCACGGCCGCCGCCGCCCGCACCATCTGGTCCGGCACCGGCGAGGTGAACACCTCGCCCGGGCAGGCCGCCGACAGCATCCCCGGACCCACGAACCCGCCGTGCAGCGGCTCGTGCCCGGACCCCCCGCCCGACACCAGGGCGACCTGGCCGGCGACGGGGGCGTCCCCCCGCACGACCACCCGGTTCTCCACGTCCACGGTCAGTTCCGGATGGGCGGCGGCCATACCGCGCAGCGCGTCCGCGACCACCGTCTCCGGGACGTTGATGAGCATCTTCACGGCTACCTCCAGGTGGGACCGGCGATGGAGCCTCCGGACCTCCATCTTCGCCGGTCACCACGGAGCTGACCAGTCTTTGATCACGCCCGGGCGGGCAGCGCCCTCAGACCCGCTCCAGCCGCCAGATCTGCGGCTGCAGACCGTTGCAGGTCCACTGCCGGACATCCCCGCCGGGCTCCCGGGAGCCCGCGGCCACGTCCAGGCACTGCCCGCTGGCCGCCGAGACCAGCCGGTAGACGGAGCGGCCGACGTTCTCCAGGCGCCAGTCCTGGGCCGGCTGGGCGTTGCAGTACCACTGCCGGACGTCCGCGCCCGGCACCGAGGAGCCGTTCTCCAGGTCGAGGCAGAGGCCGCTGTTGCGCCCGGTGAGCGTGAACCGGCCGCCGCCGCGCGCCCGGAGCGTCCACTGCTGGGGGCCGAGACCGTTGCACGTCCACTGCTGCACGTTGCCGCCCGCCACCCGGGAGTCGCCGGCCACGTCGAGGCAGAGCCCGCTGTTCGCGCTGACCAGGCGGTACAGGGCGCCGTCCACCACGCCGGCCGCGTCGCCGCTGCCGGTGAGGCCGCCGGTGGCGACGTAGGCCCGGCACACCGACCCGTCGAAGTCGGTGGCGATCTCCAGCACCTGCCGGCCGTCGGCGGAGGGGAGGAGGGGCGAGCTGTAGTTCTGGCAGTAGTTCACCCCGGGGTCGGCGACCCGGACGGGTGCCTCGATCTCGTACCAGGGTCCGCCGCCGTTCTCCGTGTTGGCGAGGATGGTCCGCCCGCTGTCGGCGGCCACGGTGCCGTCGCGGTTGAGCAGGCGCTGCCCGATGAGCAGCAGCCGCCCTGCCGCTCCGCCGCCCGGCGACGGCGCCCAGGCCAGGGTCGGCGCGGCGCGCAGGTACTTGCCGTCGGGTGTCTCCGGGCGCCGGCCCGGCTGCGTGGGATCACCCCAGTTCCAGCCGTCCGCCGAGGTCCGGACGTACACCGCGCACTGGTACTGGCCGCCGGGGTTGCAGATCTCGTACGCCATGGCGTACGAGCCGTTCGGCAGCCGGCGGACCACCGGCATGCCCGGCCGGTCGGGCGCCGAGGTGCTCGCCACCGTGTCGTGCCGGTCCTGCCAGTGGACGCCGTCGTAGCTGCGCGCGGCGACCAGTCTCTGGCTGTGCGCCGGGTCCGTCTCGTCGGCGTAGTGGCAGACCAGCGCCCCGTCGGCGGCGACGGAGAACTCCGGCTCCCACAGGCCGCCGGTGCCGCGGGCGGTCGCGCAGGAGGACAGGTAGGACCAGGTCCGGCCCACGTCGTCGCTCCGCCAGACGCGCAGCGCCATCCGGCGGTCGGGCACGTCCTGGCCCGCCGACGCCGCCCACAGCAGGGTGCCTGCGGGCAACGCGCCGATCTGCCGGGGCAGTTCGAACAGGGTGGCGCAGCACAGGCCCCGGCCGCCCGCCGACTCGGGATCGCCGATCCGGCCCACCTCGCGGAAGTGGGCGCCGCCGTCGGTGCTCTCGTGGACGGCGCCGACGCCGCTGTCGCCGTCGAAGGTGACGACACTCGCGAGCACCCGGCCGTTGGCCGCCCCGCTGTACGCCAGCCGGACGGCCCGGGGGTACAGCGCGGTGCCGTCGCGCAGGGGCGTACCCGTCGCCGCGGCGACGGCTGGCCGTCGCCGCGGCGACGGCTGGCGCGGCGGGGCGCGCGGTGACCGCGGCGGGGCCGGGGGCCGCGCCGGCCGGCGTCGCCACCGGCCCCAGCAGGGCCAGGACGACGGCAGCGCCAGCGGGCCACCGGAGCGCGGCGAGCGGGTGGCGGAACGACCGTCGGACACGTCTGAGCACGGGACACTCCTCTTCGTCGGACGTCATGGGTTCGTCGGACGTCATGGGTCTTCGGGAGGCCGCCGCCGGGCTGAGTACCCGTGCTCATGACGCCCTGCCAGGCGCCTGACAGCATCGGGGACATGAACACGACCAGAGCGACGAGGACCAGGCGGCTGACGGCGGCGGCAGCCCTGGTACTCGCCACCGGGTGCGGAACCCTGCACGCCTCGGACGCCGACGCGCGGCCCACCCCGAGCACGCCGACTAAGACCCCGTGTCCCGGCGAACATCCCACCCCGTCGGCGTCCTCGACCGCGCCGGGCGTGACCCCGGAGCCGGGTGACCACTACGCCGAGAACCACGGCTTCCGCGTCCCCCTCCAGCTGCGCGGCCGGCCGCGCTGCGCGGGACTCGCCGTCGCGGCGCGGATCGAGAAGGCGCTCGAACCCCTGCGGGAGCGGGGCGACTTCGCCCCGGCGCACACCCGCGCGGCGCTGCTCGGCCTCGGCTATCCGGAGGGCGCCGTGCAGACCTACCAGAACGGTCCCACCGGCGTCGGCTTCCTCGTTCTGGCGGACGACACGCCCCTGCTGTGCGTGGAGGGCGGCCTGGACCGCGCCGCCACGCACGCCACCGCCTTCGGCGGCTACCCCGATCACTCCGGCTGCGACATGCCCAGCGGCGGGCACTGAACGCGCGCCGCCGCGAGCGCCGGTCAGATCCAGGGCGCCGGGGCGCCCAGGGTCGCGAAGTCGATCGCGTCGATCTCGGCGTAGCAGGCGCCCTTGGCGAAGCGCAGGGTGTTGGCGCCCTGGCGGAGCTGGACGTCCACGCCGGTCATCGTCCACTCGTCCCAGCCAAGCGAGGGATGGGTGAGCGTCGTCGCCGGTGCGCCGTTGACGGTGAGCTGGTGGCCGCAGGGCGTCCCCATGCCGTTGCCGGCGCGGACGTACATGCGGTAGCCGCCGGTGTAGGGGGCGTTGATCGTGTACTGGAGATAGCTGTCGGCGTAGTCGATGTGCCCCGCCTTCCGACCGCCCGACGCCGTGGCACTGGCCGGCAGGTCGGCGTGGTTGACCACGGCGTAGGCCGGGTTCTCCGCCTCCCAGCGGGTGACCGGCGAGGAGACCAGGGCGGAGTACCAGCGCGCCGCCATCTTCGAGTAGCCGCCGCCGGTCGGGTGCACGCCGTCGGCGAGGTCGGCGGTGGTGAGCGCGGAGTGCATGGACACGAAGTGCACGTGCCGGCCGCGGGAGGCCAGCGCCGAGACCACGCCAGGGACGGCCGCGTTGAACTGCTGGGCGCGGGCCTCCAGGACCGGGTCGGCCAGCGGGATCAGGTCGGAGACGAAGACGTCGGCGTTCGGGGCGGCAGTGGTGATGTGGTCGAGCAGGGCGGAGAGCCGGGCGGGCGCGCCGGCCGGGTCGTGGTTCTGCACCATGTCGTTGGTGCCGATGTGCAGCAGCACCGTGCGCGGTGCTGCCGAGCGGACCCAGCCGGCCGCGTTCGCGTCGATCTGGTCGATCCGCCACCCCGAGTGCCCCTCGTGGTCGTGGTCGCCGAGCCGCGCCGGACCGTTGTACTGCGAGCCCACGAAGTCGTCGCGGTGCCCGTCCGCCGTCAGGTACTGCCACAGGTCGGCGCGGTAGCCGCCGGGCACGTTGAAGCCGTCGGTGATGGAGTCGCCGAGCGGCATGACGCGCACCCCGCCGTTCGACTCCGCCCCGGCGGTGGGGGCGGAGCCGAGCAGGGCGGCCACCGCGCAGGCGAGGACCGCGGGCAGGGCGACCAGGTGTCTGACACGCGTGCGCAGGGGCATGGGGATCTCCCGGGAGGGGCGGGCGGGGGGACGGTCAGCGGGCGAAGGTGAACCAGTTGACGTTCACGAACTCGGTGGTGCTCTCCGCGAAGGTCAGATACACGTCGTGCACGCCGGTCACCGCCCGGGTGACGTTGGCCGGCACCGTGCGCCAGGTCTGCCAGCCGCCGGTCGAGCCGATGTTGATCTCGGCGACGACCGGCCCGGTCGCGCTGTCCACCCGCACCCGGACCGCGCCGCTGACCCCCGCACCCACCCCGGAGGCGAGGCGGGCCTGGAACTGGGTCGGCGAGGAGCTGCCGAAGTCCACCGAGGAGTACTTCAGCCAGTCCCCGGCGGCCAGCCAGCCGACGTCGCGTCCGCCCCCGTTGTCGGTGCAGGTCTCCGTCTGCGTGCCGCTCTGCGCGGCGAAGTCCTCGGCCTGGAAGGTGGCGTAGGCGCTGGTGCCGCCCCCGCCGCCGGGCGGGTTGGTGCCGCCCCCGGAGCCGGGGCCGAGGGTGATGGTCCAGGACGTGGGCGCGCCGTCCTGGAGGTGCCCGTCCACCGGGGCGGAGCCGGTCGGGCCGACGTCGTCGTAGGGGAAGGCGTAGCCGATCGTCGCGTGCTGGTGCACGAGGCGGGCGTAGTGGTTGGTCACCGGGTCCGTGTAGTACTGCGCGGGGGTGACCCCGCTCGGCTGGTTGTCGCCGCCGGCGACCAGCAGGTTCGAGCGGTTGAGGGCGGCGGCGAGCCGGGCCGCGACGGCGCCGCGCGCGTCGGCGCCCGAGTTGTACAGCGGCCCGCTCGCGCAGCCGAAGATGTCCACCGCCGACGGCTTGGTGAACGGCACGCCGTTGGTGTTGAGGCCGGTGAAGACCAGGGTGTCGCCGGAGACCCGGCCCGAGTAGCGGCCGATGGAGCCCTGGCCGTCCACGGTGAGGGTGTGCGTGCGGTAGTAGTCCCACACCCGGTCCAGGTAGGGCCGCCAGTACGTGCCGAAGTCGGCGGGCGCGTGCGACGGCGCGAGGACCCGCAGCACCGTGCCGGCACTGTCGGTCGCCACCAGCCGGTCCCAGGGCGCCCCGTCGGCGGAGTGCTGGGCGCGCAGCCCGGAGGCGATGGCGACCAGCGCGCCCGAGGGCAGCGCCGGCACCGACTGGGCGCCGGCCGCGCCGGTGGTGGCCATGGAGACCGGCAGCGCGACCATGTCGACGTAGCTGATGTTGGCGTAGAGGTTCGCCGGGTTGTACGTGAACTCGGCGAAGGTCCAGCTCGTCGTCCAGTTGGGGTCGTTGCTGGTGAAGCCGGGCTGGACCAGGCCGGGGACGCCGCCGTTGCCGCCCGGCGGGTTGACGAAGAACTGGATCTTGCGGCCGGTGGAGAACCAGACCCGGCCGCCGATCACGTAGTCGGTGAGGGTCAGCCGGGTCGGCGCGGAACCCGAACCGCCCAGCGGTATCGCGTAGTCGGGGGCCGGCGTCAGCACCGAGGAGGGGCTGGGCAGCCGGTGGAAGCGGCCGTCGGCGGTGACGAAACCGGGCCAGCCGGAGGTGTCGGCGCCGCTGATGTAGGCGTAGACCTGGGCGGAGCCGCCCGAGTTGTTCGCCAGCGCGATGGGCAGAGAGGCCGCGGCCGGGGCGGCCGAGGCGGGGAAGGGCCGGGTGGCGGCGAGGGCGGCGGTGGCCGCCGCGGCGGTGAGGAAGGTACGGCGATCGAGCACGACGGGCTCCTGGGGAGTGGGGGAGTGGGGGGTGTGCCGTTCGTGCGGTGCGGGGGTGCTCAGGGTGGGGGAGTGCGTGGGGGAGCGAGCGGTGGGAGCGGTTCCACTATTGGACTGCACCAATGCGCGGGTCAAGAAGCGTGCACTGGTGCAGTCCGAGTGGCGTCCGTGTGGCGACGAAGGGCCGGTCAGGGCGCCCAGGGCGCGTCGACCGACCAGCTGGCGTCCGCGGAGAGCGCCTGCGGACGGGTGTAGGAGTCTCCGCCGCCGTTGCCGGCGGAGATCCACACCTCGGACGCGTAGTGCCGCAGATAGGAGCCCGGGACGTTGAGCGACTCGAAGGTCACCCCGGTCCCGCCCAGGCCCGGCCGGGCGCAGAACGTGGCGTCCTCGCGGAACAGCGCCGAGTTGTCGTTCGCCGCGAGGCGGACCCGGCTGTCGGCGTGCCGCAGGAACTGGCCCGGGTAGTTCACCGACTCGAAGGAGTAGCAGGAGGAGTCGGCGAGGCCGCGCCGCAGCGTGAAGGTGGCGTCCTGCTTGAGCAGCGAGGCGCTGCCCGAGCCGACCACCTCGGTGCCGGCCAGGCCGCCGGCGTGCCGCAGGTAGCGGTCGGTGAAGCCCCAGGTGGTCACCCGCAGCGACTTGCGGGCGTCGGTCGGGAGCAGCACCGAGCTGCGCCACAGCGCGGGGACGTCGACGTTCCAGGTCGCGTCGGCCGCGAAGGAGGCCGCGTTGTCCCAGGCGTTGGGGCCGCCGCTGCGGGCCAGGTACACGTTGTCCGCGTAGTGCCGCAGGTAGGAGCCGGGGAAGTTGGCCGACTCGAAGGACGTGCCGCCCGCCGCGAGGCCGGGCCGGCCGCACCAGGTGGCGTCCGCGGCGAAGGAACCGCCGGTGTCCGCGTCCAGGCGCACCCGGTTCGCGGAGTGGCGCAGGTAGCGGCCCGGGTAGTTCACCGACTCGAAGGAGTAGCAGCGCGGGTCGGACAGCCCCGTGACGGTGCGGAAGGACGCGTCCTGCCGGGCGCCGTCGGCGGAGGCGGTGCTCAGCACGTCGGTGCGGCCCAGGGAGTCGGCGTGCCGCAGGTAGCGGTCGGTGAGGCCGGGAGTGGTGACCTTGAACGACCTGACGTGCCCCAGGGTGAGCGGGGCGGGGGAGTTGAGGTTGCGGGAGGCCGCGATCAGTGCGCCGTGCGCCTGCCGCAGCTGCGCGGTGTCGACCTTCTGCACCCGGCGGTCGTAGCTGAACAGGCCGTTGTACTCGCCCTCCACGTCGGTGATCTCGGTGTAGACGTAGGCGGACAGGCCCTTGGCCGTCATCAGCCGCTGCGCGTCGCGGACCATGCCGGTGTACCGGTCGTTGAGCTGCGCGCCGCTCGTCACCTGCTCGTAGGCGAAGAACTTGCCGTCGGGGCTGTACTCGTGGCCGGGCGTGCGCAGGCCGATGCCGCCGAACTCGCCGAGGACGGAGACCCGGGTGCTGGTGGGCAGGGGTGCGTCCGGGCCGGTGTAGACGTGCCAGTCGGCGATGTCGCCGGTGCCCGGATCGCCGCGCGAGTCGCAGCAGTTGTAGCCGCTGTGCGGGTTCATCAGCCGCGACGGGTCGTAGTTCTCCAGGTCGGTGGTGATCCGCTTGGTGGCGTTCAGGTCCCACTCGCCCCAGCCCTCGTTGAAGGGGACGTAGGTGACCACGGCCGGGGAGAAGCGGTGCTCGTCGATGATCTCGCGGGCCTCGGACTCGAACTCCGCGGTCTGCGCGGCGGTCCTGGTGTGGTCGAAGGCCGGGGTGGACGGGATGTCCTGCCAGACCAGCAGCCCGAGCCGGTCGGCGTGGTAGTACCAGCGGGCCGGTTCGACCTTGATGTGCTTGCGGACCATGTTGAAGCCCAGGTCCTTGTGCTTCTGGATGTCGGAGGCGAGCGCGGCGTCGGTCGGCGCGGTGTAGAGGCCGTCCGGCCAGAAGCCCTGGTCGAGCGTGCCGATCTGGAAGACGAACTCGCCGTTGAGGGTCGGTCTCATGACCCCGTTCAGCATCTTCTTGCCGATCTCGCGCATGCCGAAGTAGCTGGTGACCGTGTCGACGGCCGACCCGGAGGCGTTGCGCAGGGTGACCCGCAGGTCGTAGAGGAACGGGTCGTCGGGCGACCAGCGGCGGGCGTTCGGCACCGGTACGGAGAACTCGGTGAAGCCGCCGGTGGCCTCGCCCACCACCTGGGTGCCGTTCAGCGCCTCGGCCCGCACGGTGTGGCCGCTGACGTCGCCGCGGGTGAAGACCCGCACCCGGGCCGTGCTGGTGGCCAGGTCGGCGCGGATGTCGACGGAGTAGATGGAGGAGGCCGGGGTGGGCTCCATCCACACGGTCTGCCAGATGCCTGAGGTGGGCGTGTAGAAGATCCCGCCGGCCTTGCTCACCTGCTTGCCGATCGGCTGCTTCTCGCCGCGGGCGTCGGTCGGGTCGTAGACCCGCACGATCAGCTCGTTCGCGCCGCCCTTGAGCTGGGCGGTGATGTCCGTCTCGAAGCGGTCGTAGCCGCCGCGGTGGGTGGCGACCTGCGTGCCGTTCACCCAGACCGTGGCCTCGTAGTCGACGGCGCCGAAGTGCAGCTGCACCCGTCGGCCGTTCCAGCTCTGCGGGACCGTGAAGGTGCGCCGGTAGAACATCAGGTCGCGGTTGTCGTTGCGCTGGATGCCGGAGAGGGCGGACTCCACCGGGTAGGGCACGAGGATGCGCTCGGGCAGCGTCTGCCCCACCGGGGGAGCGGCGTTGCGGTCGACGTTGCCGGCGCCGTCGGTGGGCGGGTTGAGGAACTCCCACTCGCCGTTCAGCGACTGCCAGTCCGGCCGCGTCATCTGCGGTCGCGGGTACTCCGGCAGCGGGTTCGTGGTGGACACCTGATCGGTCCACGGGGTGGTCAGAGGTGGTGCCTTGGGGACGACTGCGGCGGAGGCCGTGCCGGAGAGGACCGGTATCCCGGCCATCACCAGCAGGGCCGCCAGGCAAGCCACGATGCGTCGCATCGGACTCCTTCGGGGGAGGAGCGGCGAGAACGCGGGGAACGTAACATGAAACAAACTCCACCGGAATCACTCAGGAAACATCAACAATCCAACATCAACGCCCACTTGGGAGGCGCCACTCCGGGTCAGGGTCCGCTCAGACGGCCGCCAGGCGATCCAGGAGCCGCTCCGCCTGGCGGATCTCCGAGCTGAGCGGGTGGTCCTCCGCCACGTGCGGCAGCCCGGTCGACGCCAGGCGGAACGCCTCGCGCAGCGGCGTGTCCGGCAGTTCGGCCTCGGACATCCGCAACGCCCTTACCGCACCCAGGAGTTCGCAGGCGAGCACCGTCCGGTAGGCCGCCGTCGCCGTCACCGTGCTGCGCACCGCGTGGGTGGAGAAGCTGGCGTGGTCCTCCAGGCCACGGGAGATCACCGCGGTGCCCAGGGTGACCGGGGACGCGGCGTGCCGCAGCGTGCCGAGGGCGTCGTGGGCGACGTACTCCAGGATCATCACGCCCGAGCTGCCCGCCGGGCCCTCGGCGAGGAACGGCGGCAGCCCGCTGAGGTCCGGCTCCACCAGGTCGCTCAGCCGCGCGGCGGACAGCTCCGCGATGTGGTGCAGCGCGGCACGCAGGTGGTCGAAGGCGAGGGCGACCTGCGCGGTGGAGAACTGGCCGTGGTGGTAGGCGTGCCCGCTCTCCACGTCGATCAGCGGATTCTCCGCCGCCGCGTTGATGTCCACCTCCAGGACCCGTTCCACCATGGCCGCGGCGTCCAGCGCCGGACCCTGCACCTGCGGGAAGGCGCGCAGCCCGAACGGGTCCTGGAGCCGGCGCCCCGGCGGCAGGTCGTCGCCGGAGGTGAGCAGCCGCCGCAGCTCCGCCGCGCACCGCACCGCGCCGGGGTGCGGTCGCGAGGCGTGCACCCGCTCGTCGTACGCCTCCGCCGAGCCGCCGAGCGCGCAGAAGGTCAGCGCGGTCACCACATGGCTCGCGGCCAGCAGCCGGGAGAGGTCGTGCCAGGCCAGCACCGCCTCGGCTAGCGTCGCGGCGTTGCTGGAGATGAAGGCGAGCGCGTCGCCGGGACTGATCGCGACCGGGTCGATGCCGCCGGATTCCCAGGGCACCTCGCCGGCCAGCGTGAGCCCGATCTCGGCCAGCGCGGTCAGGTCGCCGGTGCCGATCGCGCCCCGGGTGTGCACCAGCGGCAGCGCCCCGACCCGCAGCGCCGTCTCCAGGCCCCGCAGCAGCCTCGGGTGGACGCCGCTGCCGGCGGCGGCGAGCTGGTTGAGCCGGACCGCCATCACCGCCCGCACCGCGTCGTCGGGCAGCGGGTCGCCGGTGCCGCCGGCGTGGCTGCGCAGCAGGCGCAGGCCGTGCAGGTCGGCGGCGTCCGGATCGACCACGATGTGCCGGTTGGCGCCGACGCCGGTGGTCCGGCCGTACACCGCGCCCTTGGCGCCCAGCTCGACGGCCAGCTGGTAGCTCCGCTCCGCCCGGGCGAGGGCGTCGGGGGCGAGTTTCGGCCATGCGCTGCGCCGGGCCACACGGACCACGTCGGCGCACCTGAGTCCGGAGCCGCTGATCAGGATGCGGCTGGAGTCGGTCATCGGGACCCCTCTTGACAAGACTTCATTCATTGCTGTGAATGGCATGTAACTCTTGATTCGCGACGATGACAAGCCACCAGCCGTAAGCCATCGGCCACCAGCCGTAAGCCATCAGCCACCCGCCGGCAAGGAGACCTCGGTGCCCCGGTCGCTGCACGAACTGCTCACCGCCCACCGGCTCACGCCGGCCCAGCGGCGCATCGCCAGCTACCTCCTGGAGCGGCCCCGCGACGCCGCCGCGCTCACCAGCGCCGAGCTGGCCGAGCACGCCCAGGTCAGCCAGCCCTCGGTGACCCGCTTCGTGGCCCTGCTCGGCTTCGACGGCTACGGCGACTTCCGCCGCTACCTGCGCACCGCCACCCCGGAGCCGGTGGCAGCCCGCGGCGGCAACAAGTTCCAGGCCGCGATCGACGCCGACCTGCGCAACCTCGCCGTCCTGCGCGCCCTGCTCGCCGACGACACCCGGCTGCGGAAACTCGCCGCCCGGCTGATGGCGTCGACCCCGCTGCTCGTCGCCGGCTACCGGGTCTCCGCCGCCCAGGCCGCCTCCTTCGCCTACCTGGCCACCAAGATCCACCCGGACGTGCGGCTGCTCACGGACGCGGGCAGCGTCTTCGGCGACCAGCTGCGGCACGCCCACCGGGCCGGCGCCCGGACGCTGGTGCTGCTCGCCCTGCCCCGCTACCCGCGGGAGAGCGCCGCCGCCCTGGACCAGGCCCGCGACCTGGGCCTGCACACCCTGCTGATCACGGACCGCCCCGTCACGGCGCTCACCCCGCGCGCCGACGACGTGCTGAGCGCGCCGGTCGCCACCGCGTCCGTGTTCGACTCGCACGCCGCCGTGGTCTCGCTGACCGTGGCACTGGTCGAGGCGATGGCCGACGCGGCCGGCGCCTCGGCCAGGCAACGACTGGAAGGTTTCGAAGACTATGCCGCCCAGCACGACCTCTTTCTCCGGGAGTGAACCACCCGTGACCACCGAGAGCGCGCCCGCCGGCGGCGAGGCGACGGCCTTCGACGACGTCCCGCTCAACCGCTTCCACCTGCGGATCACCGCGCTGACCTTCTGCGCCAACTACTCCGACGGCTACGAGCTGGGCATCATCAGCATCGCCCTGCCGGTCATCGCCGGCCAGCTCGGCTTCGGGACGGTCTGGGAGGGCCTGCTCGGCGCCTCCGCGCTGATCGGCATCTTCCTCGGCAGCGTCGTCGTCGGCTGGGCGGCCGACAAGATCGGCCGGCAGCGCCTGTACACGTACAACTTCGTCCTCATCGCCCTCGCCTCCGCCGCCGAGTTCTTCGTGACCGGACCCACCCAGCTCTTCGTGCTGCGGCTGCTGATCGGCATCGGCATCGGCGCCGACTACGCGCTCGGCCCCACCCTGGTCGCCGAGTTCGTGCCCCGCCGCTACCGGGGCGGCCTGCTGGCCTCCCTCACCGTGCTGTGGACGGTGGGCTACGTGGTGGCGTTCTTCCTCGGCAACTGGATGGTGGCCCTCGGGGACGACGCCTGGCGCTGGCTGCTCGCCACCAGCTCCCTGCCCGCCGTCGCCGTGGTGCTGCTGCGCCTCGGCGTCCCCGAGTCGCCGCGCTGGCTGCTCGCCCGCGGGCGGGTGGAGCAGGCCCGGGCGGTGGTGCGCCGGCTCGGCGGCGACGAGGCCGCCCTGCAGTCCCTCGCCCGGATCGCCCGGGCCGCCGCCGACCGGCCCAAGGCCCGCTACCGCGACCTGTTCGGCCGCGCCCACTGGCGGCACACCGCCTTCGGCGTCGTCTTCTACAACGCCCAGGTGGTGCCGTACTTCGCCATCTACACCTTCCTGCCGCTGGTGCTGCTGAAGATGGGCGTCGGCGAGGAGGACACCACCAGCGACGGGCTGCTGAACCTGTTCCTGCTGGCCGGCTCGCTGGCCGGCCTGTGGTTCGTCGCCAAGGCCACCCGGCGCGGGCTGACCATCTGGTCCTTCGCCGTCCTGATGGCCACCCTCGCCCCGATGGCCCTGTGGCCGAGCGCGCCGACCGCGCTGCTCTTCCCGCTCTTCCTGGCCTTCACCTTCACCATGTCGGCCGCCGTCAACCTCGACCAGGTCTACCCGGCCGAGCTGTTCCCGACCGACCTGCGCAGCTCCGGCGTCGGCCTGCTCAACGGCCTCAGCCGGATCGGCTCGGCCATCGGCACCTTCCTGCTCCCGCTCAGTCTCGACCACGTCGGGTTCTCGCCCACCATGCTGATCCTCACCCTGGTCCTGGCCGGCGGCCTGGCCGCCTCGGTGGCCTGGGCGCCGGAGACGAAGAACCTGGCCCTGGACTGAGCCGTGCGCCGCCCGGGGTACCCCGGGCGGCGCAGCACCGGCGCGGGGCACGGGTGCGCGGCGGTCCGGCGGGTAGGCAACGACCGTTCACGCCCCACGCATCCCCCACGAAGGCGCCTCCCCATGGACCCTCGCATCGCCCGCAGGACGTTCCTGGCCACGGCCTCCGCGATGACGGCCGCCACCGCGGCCGGCCTCGGGTCGCCCTCCCGCCGGGACCCCTCGACCGGTCCGGTGGCCGAGGCGGTGGCGGTCGACCCCCGGCTGGCGCCGGTGCGGCACGTCGTCATCCTCATGCAGGAGAACCGCAGCTTCGACCACTACTTCGGCACCCTCCGGGGCGTCCGCGGCTTCGGCGACCACGCCGTGCTCGACCTGCCCGGCTCGCGCAAGGGGCCGTCCGGGCGCGGCGTCTTCCAGCAGCCCCGGGGCAGGGGCTCGCTCCACCCCTGGCCGCTGAGCGCCGGCAGCGGCGGCTGGGCGAGCGCCCAGTGCAAGGTGGACGGCGGCGGTCACAGCTGGCGCGACCAGCACGACGCCTGGCACGGCGGCCGGCTGGACCGCTGGTACGCCGCGAAGGGCCGCACCGGCATGACCCTGGGCCACCACACCCGGGCCGACCTGCCCTACCTGCACGCTCTCGCCGACGCCTACACCGTCTGCGACGCCTACCACTGCTCCGTGCTGAGCGGCACCGGCCCCAACCGCGCCTACCTCTGGTCGGGCTCCATCGGCGCCGGCCTGCCCGGCGCCGGCCGGGCCCGCTTCGACGGCCCCGACTTCCGCCGGCAGCAGCTCGACTGGACCACCTACGCCGAGCAGCTCGGCTCCGCCGGGATCAGCTGGAAGGTCTACCAGGTCCACGACCGGGACGCCGAGAAGAACTACGGCGACAACGCCCTGGAGTACTTCGCCCCGTTCATGACCGCCGACCCGGCCGAGGACGGCAAGGGCGACCAGGAGTTGTGGCGCCGGGGCGTGGCCGGCGTGCCCTACCGGGGCGGCGACGTGGCCGACGCCATCCTCAGCGCCCTGCGCGCCGACGTGCGCGGGGGCACCCTGCCCCAGGTCTCCTGGATCGTCACCGACTACGCGAACTCCGAGCACCCGAGCGCCAGTCCGGGCCTGGGCGCGACGTTCACCAAGCGCGTCCTTGAAGCACTCGCCGCCGACCGGGGCGTCCTGGACTCCACCGTCTTCCTGCTCACCTACGACGAGAACGACGGCTTCTTCGACCACGTCCCGCCGCCCGTGCCGGCCGACACCACCGACAGGACCGAGTACGTGGCCGGGGCGCCCATCGGCCTCGGCTTCCGGGTACCGATGATCATCGCCTCCCCGTGGACCCGCGGCGGCCGGGTCGACTCCCAGGTCTTCGACCACACCTCCGTGCTGCGCTTCCTCGAGCGCTGGACCGGGGTGCGCTGCCCCCACATCAGCGCCTGGCGCCGGGCCGTCTGCGGCGACCTCACCTCCGCCTTCGACTTCGACCACCCCGTCTTCGGACCGCTGCCCGGCCTGCCGGCCGCGGTGCCCGCCGGCAAGCCGGTGATGACCGGCGCCGCCTGCGCCGCCACCAGCGCCCCGACCGCCCCCTCGGGCACCGGTGTCCGCCCGGCCCAGGAGCCCGGCAACAAGGCCGCCTGCGCGCTGCCCTACCAGGTCAACGCGTACCTCGACCGCTACGAGGGCACCGACCCGCGGGGCATCCAGAAGGTGTGGCTCGCCCTGGCCAACCAGGGCGAGCCGGCCACGTCCGCCGCCCACCTGGCCGCGTACGCGAACGCCTGGCGCGGCGGCGGCCCCTGGCAGTACACGCTCGCCCCGGACGCCGCCACCGGCGACTTCTTCCACATCGGCCGCGGTTTCGGCAAAGGCCGCTACGACCTCACCGTCACCGGCCCCAACCGCTTCCTGCGCCGCTTCCGCGGCGACACCTCGACCCCGACCGGGCGCCACACCCGGGCCCGGAGCTGGTTCGCGGACCACGAGGGCACCACGGCTCTGTGGTTCGAGCTGATCAACGACCACCCCGGCCGCACCGCCCTGTTCACCGCGACCGCGAACAACTACCGCGCGGGCACCTGGACCTACCGGGTCGGCGCCGGGCAGCGCACCGCCGACTTCTTCCAGCAACTCGTCCACTGCCACGGCTGGTACGACTTCACCCTGACCGTCGACCACGACCCGCACTGGTCCCAGCGCTTCATCGGCCACATCGAGAACGGCCTCACCAGCCGCACGGGGTCGATCGTCTGACCGGGCAGGCGGTCAGCAGGTGCTCTGCGGGGTCCCTCCGGTTGGCGGTCGGCGAGCACGACGTAGGCGTCCTCCCCGCAGAGCGTGGCCGCGCCGGCCCGGCCGAGGAACGCCATGGTGCGGCCCATCCGGTCCCGGGTGACGAAGTGCGAGTCGTTGACGACGCCGGCACAGTTCGACCTGGAGAACGTGCCGGTGGTGAAGGTGACGTAGGAGTCGCAGGGGTCGGCCGGCGCCTCCAAGCTGAGCACGCTGCCATGCCCGCACCACCCGCGTCGGCTGGACGCTGCGCGACGCGCGCTGCTCCTACCTCACCGACGGCGACCACTACGACCCGGGCCACTGGCGGCCGGCCCCCGCGCCCGGCAAGCGGCCCGGCGACCTCGGCCCCGCGGAGCGTAAGGCCGCGCACGCGCACATGCGCCAGTGCGAGGAGACGGCCCGCAGGACCGGCCTCGTCTGAGGCCCCCGTCCCGGCCGGCGGGAGCGCGGTACCGGCGGCCGGTTCGGCGGATGAAAGGATGATCGCCCGACGACCGTCGAGCGACGTGAGAGAGGTGCGTGCGGCATGCCCGCGACCCCGGCCCAGGAGACCGCCGCCGAAGCCCCCGCGCCCTGCCGGGTCGTGGTGTGCCGGGACTGCTGCTGCGGCACCCACAAGGTGCCCGGAGTCGACCACGCCGCGCAGCTCGCCCGCCTGCGCGCCGAGGTCCCGGTGCGCGTCTCGGAGTGCCTCGACGTGTGCGAGCACGCCAACGTCGTCGTCGTGCAGCCCTCCGCCGCCGGCCGCGCCGCGGGCGCCCGGCCCGTGTGGCTCGGGCTGGTCAACGACGTCGACGCGACCGAGGACATCGCGGGCTGGGTGCGCGCCGGTGGCCCGGGCGTAGCGCCCCGCCCGGAGATCCTCGACCTCTACGCCATCACGCCGCCACGCCGCCCCACGGAGTGAGCGGCGGCGCCGACGTCACCAGCGGTTCCGGTGCACGACCTCGGCGACCGGCCGGCGGCGCACCGGCCCGAAGGAGCCGCGCGGCCACCCGACGGGGATCGCGGCGAAGGTGTGCATGTCGGCGGGGATGCCGAGCACCCGCTTCCACTCGTCCTCCAGCATCAGGTGCCAGATGGTGATGTTGGCGGCCAGGCCCAGACCGCGCGCCGCGAGCAGCAGGTTCTGCACACCCGGGTAGACGCAGGAGCCCTCCGCGAGCGCCTGGAAGCGGACCTGGGTCTGCGCCATCCGGTTCGTCGCCTCGGGTCCCAGCGCGGCGGCCGAGGCGGTCAGCCCCTCCTCGTCCAGGCGTGGCTCGGGGAAGCGGTAGCAGGGGAGGACGAGCGCCGGGGTGTCGGCGAAGTGGTCGCGCTGGTACTCGATGGCGGCGACCATCCGCCCGTAGGCGGCCTCGTCCATCCCCTCGGGAGCGTGCTTGCCGGTGGTGGCCAGATAGGCGTCCACGCAGCGCCGCCACAGCGGGGCCAACTCGGCCATCACCGCGCGGTCGGTGACGACGACGTACTCGTAGCGCTGCATGTTGCCGCCGCTCGGCCCCCAGACGGCGGCCTGGATCAGCCGCTCGATCAGGTCGTCCGGCACGGGATCGGGCTTGAGGCGGCGCATGGCGCGCATGGTGGACATCGTGGCGAACAGCGCGGGCTCGCCGGCGGCCGGTCCGTGCGTGCCGCGGGCGTCGGACGTGGCGTCGGACGTGGCGTCGGACGTGGCGTCGGTTGTCATGATCGCGAAGTGTAGGCACGGGTGTCACCGCCTCGCGGGCCGGGTGCCGGCGCCTGCCCGCACCCGATCGTGACCTCGGTGATCTTGACCAGTCGGCAGCCGTGGCTCAAGGTGCTGACGTGAAGACCAGGGGTGGGAAATGGAACTGAGGGACTACGTCGAACGGTGCTCGGAGCTGTTCGCGGTCGGCGGTCACGAGGCCGTGCGGCGCACCGCGCAGGCGGGCCTGGACGAGCTGGGGCCGTCGGTCCCGCTGTACCGGTGGCTGGGTCAGGCGCACGCCGCCGAGGACGAGGACGAGGACGATCACGACGCCGAGGCCGAACGCGTCTTCCGGCAGGGGCTCGCCCTCGACCCGGACGACCTCGGACTGCTGGTCTGCTACCTGGAGCTCTGCCTGCGGGCCGACGCCTTCGACCACCCCGGACGGGCCAAGCGCGCCATCACCCTGCGGGCCCGTGTCGAGGAGCTGGCACCCCCCGGATCACCGATGCGGGAGCGGGTCGACGACGCGCTGAGCTGGGCCGGGCGGGGCTACTGGGACGACTTCGCGCACGGCGCGGCGTCCGGGCGGGCCCACGCCGCGGAGGCGGCCGACCTCGGCGAGCGGGTCGCCGAGGCGTTCCGCGCGCGGGCGGCGGGCACCGCGCCCGTGGCCACCGGGCAGACGGAGGACCTCCGCGAGGCGGAGACCGCGGCGGCCGTGGAACTCCTCCGGGGCTGGGTCAACGCGCCGCTGCGCCTGCTGGTCACCCACCGGGCCGGTGCCTATGTCCTCACGGCCTGCGGGGCCCTGACGGTGAACCGCGTCCTGGCGATGACGGGCGCGACCGGCTTCCGCTTCTGGGGCTGGGCGCTGTACGCCCCGCTGCTGCTGGCCGACGCCAGGGTGCGGGCCGCCCGGCGGCTGGCCCGCGAACGGGTCGTCGCCCGCATCGAGGAGCGCCACGCGTCGACCGTACCGGCCGGTGACGACGCCGGTCCCCGCGAAGCCGGAGCCGACCATGGCGGAACCGGCCGCGCGCACGCCGAAGCCGGCGTCGTCGCCGACGCCGGCTCCGCCTCCACGGCTGCCCCGTAGAAGGGGTGTCAGCGAGCGCCCGAACCGCCGCTGCCGAACGAGCCGCTGCTGCCCTCGTCCCAGCGGGGCCGGTCCTGCTCCTCGCCGGAGCGGCTGCCCTGGTGCCGCAGCTCGCTCGGCCGCTTGCGGCCCTCGTCCGTCGGCATCTCGTCCGGCTCGCGCTGCTCCCGGACCTCCCGGACCGGGCCGCCCTCGGGCAGTCGGGGCTGCTCTTCCAGCTTGGGAGGGGGCGACTCTCGGCGCTTGACGCGGCTACCGAAGCCGATGGCGCCGACCAGCAGCACCACCACCACGATGCCCGCCACGATGAGGCCGATGCCGAGGGCACCGGACGCCGCGGCCAGATCCATCCCTGTGTTGGTCATGCGACGCGGGTACCCGCCGCCGAACGTCACCAACCTGATCAGCCCTTCTTCGCCCGTTCGGGCCCCATGGGTCACGGGCCCGGCGGGGTTTGCCGCCCGCACCGGCGGCAACCCGCCCCATGTGACCTCGACGACGGCTTCCCAGCAGGAACTGGTCCGCTTCCTGGAGGACCGCTTCGCGTGCGCACAGGCGTGCACCGCGTGCGCGCGGGCCAGTGCGCTGCGGGCGAGTCTCGTGGACCCGGACGGCGGCGAGCACCAGGAACTCGTCCGCCGCAAGGGCATCGTGTGCGCCGAGGTCTGCGACGCGACCTGCCGGGTGCTGTCCGAGCAGAACCAGGTGGACGAGGAGGCGATCCGCGTCCAGCTGGAGTGGTGCCGGCAGGTGTGCCTGGAGAGCGCGCACGTCTTCGACGCGCAGCCGGGCGCCGAGGAGAGCGCGGCAGCGTGCCGCGCCTGCGCCCGGGCCTGCGGCGACTTCCTCGCCACCCTGCGCTGAAGCCCGCGCCGGCCTCACCCCATGACAGCGACCCCGACCGCGCACCCGGACCCCGGGCTCTTCGGACCCGGCTCCGTGACCTGGCAGGCGCATGGCGACCCGATGATGTGGATCGCCGGCATCCGCGCCCTCTACCTCCAGGCCCTGCACCCCAGGGCGGTGCGCGGCGTCATGCAGAACAGCGACTTCCGGCGCGACGCGTGGGGCCGCCTGCGGCGCACCGCCGACTTCGTCGGCACCACCACGTACGGCACCACCGAGGCCGCCGAGCGCGCGGGCGCCCGGGTCCGCCGCATCCACGCCCTGCTCACGGCGACCGACCCGGACACGGGGGAGCGCTACGGCGTCGACGAGCCGGACCTGCTGCTGTGGGTGCACTGCGCCGAGATCGACTCCTACCTGCACGTCCTGGCCCGCTCGGGCTTCCCCCTGACCGCCGCCCAGGCCGACCGCTACCTCGCCGAGCACCGGCACAGCGCCCGTCTGGTCGGCCTCGACCCGGACACCGTCCCCGGTGACCGGGCCGCCATGGTCGCCTACTTCGCGCGGGTGCGCCCGCTGCTGGCGGCGGGGGACGAGACCCGCGAGGTGGACGACTTCCTGCGCCGCCCGCCGGCCCACCCCCTGCTCGTCCCGGCGCGCGCCCTGCTCTGGCGCCGGGTGGCGAACCTGGCGTACGCCTCGCTGCCGCCGTACGCCCACGAGCTGTACGGCCGCCCGGCCCCCGCCGCCACCACGGTCACCCGGCGCCTGCACGCCACCGGCACCCTGCTCCGCCGCGTCCCCGCCCACCTCCGCTGGCAACTGCCGCCCCGCCACATCCTGACCGCCGTGTCCCGCCTGGGCCCGGACACCCGCCCGTCCCCGCACAAGATCCCGGCCTGACCCGGCCCCGGCCGCCGCGCTCGACGACGCCGCCCGAAAGCGGTACTTCACCTGGGACGGCACCTGGTACGCGTCGTTCGACGACTTCTCCGTGGACACCAACGGCACCGCCACCCCGGTCGGCGGCTGCCAGTTCAAGCTCGCCGCCGGTGACCAGGTCGCCTTCACCTGGACGGCCTTCTGACCAGGCTCACAGGAGGCGCGCCTCGGCCGTCGTGACCGGGGCTCCGGTCCGCGCGCCGTGCAGGACGTGGGCAAGCACTTCCGCGCCGCGCACCACGCGCGGGCCGGGGCGGTTGAAGTAGGCGGGGCCGTCGAGGATCCAGACCTGCCCGGCCCTTACGGCGGGCAGGTCCCGCCAGCCGGGCAGGCCGGTGAGCAGGGCGGTCTCGCGCAGGGTGCGCTCCGGGGGGAAGCCGCAGGGCAGGACCAGTACCGTGTCCGGCTCCGCGGCCCGTACCGCCTCCCAGGTCATCGGCTTGGTGTGCTCGCCCGGGACGGCCAGCAGGGGGAGCCCGCCGGCCACGTCGATCTGCTCCGGCACCCAGTGCCCGGCGGGCCACAGCGGGTCGAGCCACTCGACGGCCACCACTCGGGGCCGTTCGACGTGGCCGGCCACCGCCGCGCGCACCGCGTCCAGGCGGGCCAGCAACTCGGCCCGCTTCCGTTCGGCGCGCTCGCGCACGCCGAGCACCTCGCCGACGGTGACCAGGCAGTCGAGTACACCGTCAAGGGTCCGCGGCTCCAGGCTGAGGACGCGCGTGTCCGCGTCGAGGAGGCGGACGGCGCCGCTGACCTTCTCGTAGGACACGGCGCACACCTCGCACAGGTCCTGGGTGAGCACCACGTCGGGGCGCAGGGCGGCGAGCCGTTCGGTGTCGAGGGTGTAGAGGGAGGAGCCGGTGTGCGCCGAGCTGCCGACCGCGTCCGACAGCTCGCGGCTGGTCAGGCGGTCCTGGTCGAGGTCGGCGGCCGTGACGACCGGGACCCGCGCCACCTGCTCGGGCGGCCAGTCGCACTCGTGCGTGCGGCCCACCAGCCGATCGGCCAGGCCCAGCTCGGCCACGATGTCGGTCGCGGCCGGCAGCAGAGAGACGATGCGCATGCCGCGACCCTACGGCGTCGGCGCCGGGCTCCGGTGCTCGGCGAAGCGGACCGGGGCCTGGAAGCGGGCTTTGCGGGCCGCGCGGCGGAAGACGGTGAGGACGGCGGGCCCGGCGAGGCAGACGCAGACGAAGTTGGTGACCGCGCGGCCGGTGTCCCAGCCCAGCGAGGTCGCCAGGTCGAAGGCGAGGTAGCGGTGGAACTGCTCGGTGAAGGGCAGCCCGGGCAGGTAGGCGATGGAGCTGTTCGGGTCGAGGGAGAAGGGCCAGAAGGAGAGGTTGAGGAGGAAGCCGAAGAGGTAGCCGGAGACGGAGCCGTAGGCGGCGAGCAGGAGGACCTCCCGGCGGCCGGTGGCCCGGGGAAGAAGGCCCGCGAGCATGCCGACGAAGGCGCAGCCGAACATCTGGTACGGCATCCACGGCCCGACGCCGCCCGTGATGAGGGCGGAGGCGAAGAGCGAGGTGCAGCCCAGGGTGAAGCCGAAGCCGGGTCCGTAGACCCGCCCGGCGAGGACGAGGATGAAGAAGACGGTCTCGATGCCGGCGGTGCCCGCGCCGAGCGGGCGGATGGCGGCGTTGACCGCGGACAGGACCCCCAGCATGGCGAGCGCCTTGGAGTTGATGCCGCCCTCGGCGATCTCGGAGATCACCACGCACAGCACCACCACGAGGAGCACGCCGAAGATGAGTGGTGGTGCGTAGTTCGAGCCGAACTTCCCGGGCGCGACGAGGAACGGCCAGAAGAACGCCACGGCCCCGAGGAGGGCGGCCATGGCGATGACGATCCCGGCGCGGGCGCGGATCCGGATGGCGGTGGCGGAGGTCGTGGTCATGCGGGGTGCTCCGCTCCGCCGGTCGGCAGCGCGGCGACCAGCTGGTCCACGGTGAGGAACGGCAGCGGCGCGAGGATCTTCGCGGTCTGCGGGGCGAAGACGGGGGAGGCGACGATCACCTCGGTGGTCGGGCCGTCGGCGACGATGTCGCCCTCCGCCATGACCACCACCCGGTCGGCGGCGCGGGCGACGAACTCGACGTCGTGGGTGGAGATGACGACGGCGCGGCCCTCGGCGGCCAGGCCGTCCACGATGCCGATGAGGGCGTTCTTGGCGCGGTAGTCGAGACCGCGGGTGGGCTCGTCGAGGAGGACGACCGAGGGGGCGGCGGTCAGCTGGATGGCGAGGACGAGGGCCAGCTTCTGGCCCTCGGACAGGTCGCGGGGGTGGGTGGTGTCGGAGATGCCGGGCGCCAGGCGGTCGAGGAGCGCGCGGGCCGGGACCCCGCCGCCGGAGCCGGTCGCCGACTCGGCGTCGGCCTGGTCGAGTTCCTGCTTCACGGACTCCAGGTAGAGGAGGTCGGTGGGCGTCTGCGGGACGAGCCCGACCAACCGCCGCGCCTGCGTCGCCGGCAGCTTCCGCGGGTCCTGCGGCTTCGGGCCGCCCGGCACACCGACGGAGACCGAGCCCGCCCGGCGGGGGCCCGAGCCCTGGAGGGCCCACAGGAGGGAGGACTTGCCCGAGCCGTTGCGCCCCATGAGGGCGGTGACCTCACCGCCGTGCAGGGTGAGATCGACCTCGCGGACGGCCGGCACTCCGTGGTACGCGACGGTGATGCCGCGTGCGGTCAGCAGTCCGGCCCCCTCCGCTCGCGGGGCCGCGCGGACCGGGCGGGGCTCGGCGCCGGCCAGGCGGGTGCGCAGGGGCGCCGCCGCCCGGCGGGCGTCACGGATCGACAGGGGGAGCGGCGACCATCCGGCGGCGCGGCCGAGGTCGACGATCGGCGGGGCGATGGAGGAGGTGCGGAAGATCTCGTGGGGCGGGCCGGCCACCACGCGGCCGTCGCCCGGTAGATGGAGGACCCGGTCGGCGTACTGCACCACGCGTTCCAGCCGGTGTTCGGCGAGGAGCACGGTGACGCCCAGGTCATGGACGAGGCGGGTGACGGAGGCGAGCACCTCCTCGGCGGCCGTCGGGTCGAGGGCGGAGGTCGGCTCGTCCAGGACGAGTACGCGGGGGTGCGCGGTGAGCACCGAGCCGATGGCGACGCGCTGCTGCTGCCCGCCGGAGAGCTCGTGCAGGGCGCGATGGCGCAGGTCGGCGAGGCCGAGCAGGTCCAGGGTCTCCTCGACCCGCTTGCGCATGGTGGCCGGCGGCACCGCCAGCTGCTCCATCGCGTAGGCGAGTTCCTCCTCGACGGTGTCGGTCACGAACCCGTCCAGCGGGTCCTGCCCCACGACGCCCACCACGTCGGCGAGTTCGCGCGGCGGATGCGCGGCGGTGTCGCGACCGTCGACGACGACCCTGCCGTACAGGGTGCCGCCGGTGAAGTGCGGGACGAGGCCGTTGACGGCGCCGAGCAGGGTGGACTTGCCGACGCCGGTGTGGCCGACGACGAGGCACAGCTCGCCCTCCTCCACCGTCAGGTCGACGTCCCGCAGGACCGGCTCGGCCGCGTCCTCGTAGACGATGCTGACCTGGTCGAAGGTGATCACTTGAGGTCCTCGGTACGCGGTGCGGAGCCCGGGCCGGTGCCGGGGCCGGGCGGCGGGGCCAGGAAGCCGGCGGCCCCGGCCAGCAGGATCGCGGCGGCGGGGACCGGCGGCAGGGTCGGCCAACTGAGCGGATAGATGGACGGGTTCAGCTCGGCGGCGTCGAAGCCGGCGCCGCTGAACAGCAGGACCGCCGACAGCACGCCGCAGCCCGCGACGGCCCACTCGGCGGCCCGCCAGGGGTCGGGCCGGTAGGTGGTCCGGGTGACGCGCCGCCCGCCCAGGCGGAGTCCGGCGAAGCACAGCACCGTGCCCGCGCCCATGGCCGGCAGGCCGAGGAGCTTGGGGGCGGTGGCGTCGAGCAGGCCGTACGCGCCCGCGCACAGCCCGCACATGCCGAGCAGCATCAGGGCGCCGGTGGCGCGCCGGGTCCGGCGGGTCGCGGTCCCGGCACGTCCGTAGCCCCGCGAGTCCATGGCGGCGGCCAGCCGCAGCGAGCGCTCCAGGGCGTCCTCCAGGACGGGCACGATGATCCCGCGCAGCGCCCGGAGCCCCTTGGAACGCCCGGCCCGCAGCCGCTTGGCCCGGTGCACCCGCTGGACGCTCTGCACGAGCTGCGGCGCGACACTGATCGACACGGTGACGGCCACGCCCAGTTCGTACAGGGCGCCGGGGAGGACGCGCAGCGCCCGCTTGGGGTTGGCCAGGGTGTTCGCCGCGCCGATGCAGCACAGCAGGCAGGCCAGGCGCAGCCCGTCCGTCGCCGCGGAGAGCAGCGCCTCCAGGGAGACGGGGCCGCCGAGTTGGATGCCGGCGTACCAGTCGGGCGTCGGGATGTGGGGGAGGGAGAAGAGAAAGTGGTCGCGCGGGGTGACGCCGGTGGCGAAGACCGCGCGGAAGACGACCCGGATCGCCACGACTGTGAGCGCCAGGTAGAGGTAGTACTTGAAGCCGCGCGCCCAGGGCGCCTCGGTGCGCCGCACGGTGACCACGTAGCCGAGGACGGAGAGGACGAGGAAGAGCAGCAGCGGGTTGTTGGTGCGGCTGACGGCGGTGGCCAGGGACAGCGCCCAGATCCACCAGGCGACGGGGTGCAGGATGCGCGGCAGCCGCCGCCCGCCCGCGTCCGGCGCCGGGCCGGGAACGGGCGGCCGGACGGCCGGCGCGAGGGTGCGCGACACGCTGCTATTCCGCCCGGCGCCGCCGCCGGGCCGCGACCGCGGCGCCGGCGCCGATCAGCACCACGAGCGCGCCCCCGGCGACGGCGGGCAGGTACGAGCCCACGTCGTGCTTCGCGTCCGCGGCCGGCACCGCGTCGACGACCTTCGGCCCGGGGGAGGGTGCGGCGACGGCGGCCGACGGCGACGCCGAGACGGATGCCGAAGGACTGGCGGAGGCGGTCCTGGAGGGACTCGGTGACGGGGACTTCTTCGGCTTGGGCTTGGGCTTGGGCGCCGGCTTGTTCGTGCGGCGGGTGGTGGGCTCCGCGGCCGGCGGGGGGTTCTCCGGCTTCGGGCCCGTGTTCACGCCCGGGGGCAGGGGCTTCGCCGTCCGCGTGTCCTTCGGAGCGGGGCCGCCGATGGGCCGGGCGTTGTGGGCGCGCAGTCGGTCGGGCGAGATGGTGGGACGGCCCTGGGTGCCCTCGATGTTGGTCGCGCCGAAGATCCACAGGTCGACGCTGCCCGGCTGCGGCTTGTAGAGCATGGCGCCGAGCTGGCTGTACGTCCAGGTGTTCTGACCCGGGTCGGCGTGCCAGTAGGACCAGTAGGCGGAGGCGGGCGGGGTCAGCACGCAGTCGTCCTGCTGCGGGGTCGGGTACTGCTTGCCCCCCTGGTACCCGCTGTAGCCGATGCGGCAGATGAAGGCCGGCCCGTCGTGGCCGGTGCCGGTGGTGGCCCAGCCGCCCTGGTTGAGGAGTTCGTAGCCGGTGGTGGGAGTCGTGCCGCAGGAGCGGTACACCGGTCCGCCCCAGCGGCTGAAGTCCACGGCGAGGACGGCCCCGGAGCTGGTCGTGCACCGGCCCATCGGCTGCGGGGCCGCACCGGCCGGTGCGGTGGTGGTGAGGGAAGCCGCCACCGCGAGGGCGAGCACGGTGGCCGCACGGGCCGCAGTCCGCAACGCGCGGATCACGAAGCACCCCCCGTGGACTCGCGCCGGCGCCGTGCGACCCGGGTCGTGGCCCACCCGGCGAGCACGAGGACCACGGACACGGCGGCGAGCGCGCCGGCCTGGGCACCGGTGGAGGCGAGGACCCCGCCGCCCGAACCGGATCCGCCGGCGAGGCCGCTGTCTCCGGAGGTGTCCACCACGGCGCCGCTGTCCCCACCCGTGGTCACGATGGCGGGCGGGGCGGAGGCACCGGTGGTGATGCTCGGAACGGGCTGCGGCACGGTTCCGTCGAGGCTGCGCGTGAGGACGCCGAAGGAGATGCCGGTGGCTCCGCCGACGGCCTGTGTGGAGGCGCGGACGTCGGACGTGCCGGTCTGGACGCCCTTGGCGATGTTGAACCCGCCGTCCTTGTTCTGCTGCGAGGCCAGGAACTTGCGGGCCTTGGCGATCGGGCCGGCGTACTGTGCCGAGTCCAGGGACAGGCCCTGGATCGCCAGGGCCGCGGAGTTGACGGAGTTCCCGGACGCGCCGGGGAAGCCGCCGTCCGGCTTCTGCTGTCCGGCCAGCCAGGTGAGTCCCTTCGAGACGGCGGCCTTGGAGCCGGCGTCGGGCAGCAGGTCCAGCGCCATGGCGGCCATCGCGGTGGAGTCGACCTCGGTCGCGCTCGGCTCGCCGATCAGGCTGACCCAGGCACCGGAGCGGTCCTGGAGGCTCTTGAGGAAGGCGACCGGCTGGGCCGCCGCCGTCTTCTCGCCCGCCCTGACCTGGGCCATGACGCCGAGGGACTGCGAGAAGACGGAGACGGCGCCCGCGTAATTGCCCTTGCCCGCGCACTTCCCGCGGGTGTCGGTCTTCGAGGCGCAGGTTCCCTTCGCGAGCGCGGCGATCAGGTCGTGGCCGCCGAAGTCGCGGGGGTCGCGGCCGACGGCCTCGGCCAGCAGGGCTGTCTTGCCGAGGGAGCCGCCACCGGCGTACTTGGTGCCGATCAGGGTCCAGGCGTCGATGTTCCGGCCCCCGGCGTCCTTGCCGCCCTTGTCGAGGAAGTCGACGATGTTGCGCAGGGTGGCGTTGTCACGCCCCGTCGCGGCGAGCGCGTAGGCGCCGTCGATGGTCAGGCCGTAGTCGGCGAAGCCCGGGCCGGACTCGTAGTAGCGGCCCTGGATCAGCCGCTTGTGGTCGACCAGGTAGGCCGTCCCCTTCTTCAGGTCGGGTCCGGCACCGGCCGGCGGAGCGGGGGGAGTCGTCGTCGGAGGGGTGGTGGTGGGCGGAGTGGTCGGGGGTGTCGTGGGCGGGGCGGTCTGCTTCGTCGTCAGGGCGACCAGGTCGCTCTTGGCGCCCGCGATCACGGCCGGCGCGGTGGCGTACACCCGGGACGAGGTGTCGCCCTCGTCGAAGCCGAAGCCGCCCAGCGGGAGCTGCTGCTTCGAGAGCCAGGCGACCCCGGCGTCCGCGTGCCCGGCGTCGCCGAGAGCCCTCAGCGCCTGGGCGGCCCAGCCGGTCGAGTTGGCGGAACCCGTGGTCTCGTACGACACCGAGGGCCAGGAGCCGTTCGCCAGCTGCGCCTTCTTGAGGTAGGCCCGTGCCTGCCCGACGGCCTCGCCGTGGCCGCCGGCTCGCTTCAGGGCGCGGGTGATCAGCCCGGTGGACGCGGCGTCGCTGTCGCAGTGGCCGCCGGTCCGGATGAGGATGCTGGTGAAGCCGCCGTCCTCGCACTGGAGCCCGGTCAGCCGGTCCACGGCGCCGGCCGGCGGCTGGACGCCGCCGTTCAGCAGCGCGATGACGGCCATGGCCTGGGCGTCGGACTGGCCGGTGGTGCGGAAGTCGCCCTTGGTGAAGCACCCGTCGATCGTCTCGCCGTCGCCGATGTCCCGGGGGCAGGCGTACTTCACGAGGTCCCCGAGCAGATCATGGCCGCCGAACTTGCGCGGGTCCTTGCCGGTGGCCTCGGCGACGAGTGCGAGGCGCGCGGCGGCGGTGGCGTCGGGGATCTGGTCCTGGCCGGCCGGATAGGCGTACGCGTCGGTCTGGGCGGGCGTGGCGAGGAAGTCGGCCGCCTTGCGTGCCGCCGGGCTCTTGCGGTCGGCGCCGGCGAGCGCGTACACGACCTCGGTGGTCAGCAGGTAGTTGGGTGTCGTCGCCCCCTCGTCGACGACCCGCTGCCCGTCCTTCAACTGCTTGGCCAGCCAGCGGGTGGCCTTCGGTACGTCCACCGCTCCCGGCGGCACCGTCGGCGGATCCGTCGGGTCCGGCGTGGGAGACGTCCCGCCGCCGGCGCGGACGTCGTCGGGGGTGAAGGAGGGCTGGCCCTTGGTGCCGGCCTCGTCGCTGGCCCCGAAGACCCAGGCGTCCACGTCACCGGCCTTCGGGGTGCGGGACATGGCGCCGAGCGGGCTGTAGGTCCACTTCTTCTGGCCGGGGGAGGCGATCCAGTACGACCAGTACGCCGTGGCCTGCGGGGTGAGGACGCAGTCCTCCTTGGCCGGGGTCGGGTACTGCTTCCCGCCGTTGAAGGAGGCGTTGCCGATGCGGCAGATGAACCCGTCGCCGTCGTGGACGGTGCCGGTGGTGGTGAAGCCGCCGGTGTGCAGCAGCTCGTAGCCGGTCGTCGGGGTGGTGTCGCAGCCGCGCTTCACTTTGCCCCCGAAGGGCTTGAAGTCGACGGCCACGACGGCGCCGTTGGTGGCGGTGCACTGGTCGATCGGATCGGCACTGGCCGTTGTCGGGACGGTGGTGAGGAAAGCCGCTCCCGCACCGAGCGCCAGGGCCGACGCGGCCACGAGTGAGGCCAGCCGGCGTCCCACCCCCAAGCGTCGTTCCGCCTGCTGTTCGGTCCCCACCGCGGCCCCTCGTCTCTGCCGGGCGGCGGCGTGCGTGGCGAAGTGCCTCCGCGCCGGGGGGAGACTCTGCTGACCACACCGCAATCCGCGACGGCGCTTTCGTGCACTGTGTCCCAACCCCAGGTGTTCCGGCTCGCCCGGGGTGAGCCGGGCCTACGGTTGCGGGACAGCGCCGGAGTCCGACCGGCTTCCCCTGGTGGTGGGCAGTTGTCAGGCGGAGTTCACCACGAATGTTCTGCACGCGTCAATGTGCTGCGCGTCTCGTCGACCCCTTGGCGGCGGGCTTCGTCCAGGTCGGCCCCGGTGGGTGGCGGTTCCCAGCCCTCTGGGGTAGCGTCCCGCGATGCCGAGTGGGGGAATCCGGTGGGAAGCCGGGGCTGACGCGCAGCGGTGTGGGACGGCGGAGGCCGTGCCGAGCCCGAATGCCCATACGGCGCAGCACCTCAGGAAGCCGTGCCACGCGTTCCGGACGGCGGCCCCTCGGATACATGCACCTGCCGGGCCCCTGTGGCCGGTGAGCTGAGGCATGCGCCCGGCGCGGTCGGCGTCCGCTGACTCCAGGAGCAGGTCATGTCCCGTCCCCGTACCTCCCGCAGCCCCCGCCGACTCGTGCTCTCCGTGCCGGTGGCGCTCGGCGCCTTCGCCCTCACCGTCTCGTCCGCCTCCGCGACCTCGACCCCCGCACAGATCGCCACGTCGAAGACCAACGGCGTCGCCTACCTCAAGTCCCTCCAGGCGGCGGACGGTTCGTACGCCGGCTCGGGGCTGTCCAACGAGTGGGCGTTCAGCGCCTTCGCCGCGGCGGGCACCGCCGTCGTGGACGTGGCACCCGGCGGTGACACCACCAAGAACGCCCGGACCGTCTACCGCAACCTCCTGTCGACGGCGAGCTGGCCGAGCGCCGCTCCCGTGGTCACCGACTACGAGCGCGGCACGCTCAACGCCTACGCCGCCGGCATCGATCCGGCCCGCGTCTCGGCCTCGCGGAACCTCATAGCGAACATCTACTCCTACTGGCAGACGGCCGAGCCCGGCTACTTCGGCCCCTCCGCCAACTTCAACGGCACCGTCTTCGCCGCCCTCGCCCTGCGCGGCGCCAAGACCCAGGCCGGCGCCAACCGCATCCCGCAGACCCTGACCGACCGTCTGGTCACCCGCATCCGCGCCAACCAGCACACGGACGGCGGCTGGACCTACCAGAAGGCCGAGGGCGACCCGACCGCCCTGAACTCCGCGAGCGACGTCGACATGACCGGGGCGGCCATGGCCGCGCTCTGCGTCTCCGGGGTCCCGAACACGGACACCGACGTCGTCCAGGCCAAGAACTTCCTCAAGAGCACCCTGGTCTCCGGCACCGGTGCCTTCAACTCCCTCTACGGCGTCAACACCAGCTCCAACGGCTGGGGCATCGCCGGCCTCAACGCCTGCGGCATCAACCCGCAGACCGGCGACTTCCTCACCGGGGCCGGCAAGACGCCGGTCGACTTCCTCATCGCCAACCAGTACAACCCGGGCGGCGGCTTCAAGTACCAGCCCTCCGACACCAGTCCGTCCGCCTACTCCTCCATCGACGCCCTCCGCGCGGTCGCCGGCGGCGGCTTCACCACCGCCCCGCCGGCCCCGGTCACGCCCGGCGCCCCCAAGTGGGTCGCCCAGTCCGCCTTCACCGCCGGCACCGCGACCAAGCTGGCCCTGACCGTCGACGACGGCGCGGGCAACCTGAAGGTGTGCTCGGTCGCCCTCACCCCCACCGGCACGACGACCACCCTCGGCGACGTCCTCACCGCGGCGGGCGGCGCGGCCACCCCGTCCGGCTGCGTCACCAGCGTGACCCCGGCCTCCGGCACCGGCACCATCACCGCCGTCAACGGCAAGGCGAACAGCGGCTCCAACACCTGGAAGGTCAGCGTCGACGGCTCCGCCTTCGCGGGCGCGGCCCGCAACAAGGTGATCAACGTGGGCGACACGATCGCCCTGCGCTGGGGCGCCTGACGGGCACTCCGGCTCGTCCGTGACAACGTCGGGGCCCTCGTCGCGTGGGCGGTGCGGGCCCCTGAGGGCGCCGATTCGTCCTTCATCTCCACGAACTGCCCCGCGCGTCGCCGTCGACCTGCCCGCGCGCGATCGTCGGCAGCAGCCACCGGGTGACGGGCCCGGATCGCGTGTAGGCCACAATGACCTCATGAGGCGACGGGGACCAGGAAGCCGGTGCGAGTCCGGCGCGGTCCCGCCACTGTGACCGGGAAGCGAACCTCCCGCAGGCCACTGTCCGCGCGCGGACGGGAAGGCCGAGGCGAGCGATGATCCGGGAGCCAGGAGACTGACCCGTCGCCGGTCCAGCGGCAGGGGCGTGGAGACCCCGGAGAGGATCGATGTGACGACGCATGCCCGAACGGACGGCCCGGGGCCCGGCAGGCGCGGTGTCCTGGCCGCCGGCGGCGCGCTGGCGCTCGCCGGAGCCGGCCTGCTCACCGGCTGCGGTGGCGACACCAAGGACGGCGGAGGGAGCGACCGGTTCCGCGCGGCGTTCACCTCCGGAGGCTCGCAGGAGACCCTCGACCCCCACGTCGCCCCGAACTTCGTCGACCAGGCCCGTGCCAAGGCGCTCTACGACACGCTCGGCACGTACGCGGACGACATGTCCGTGCGCGAGCGGCTCGCGGAGTCCTGGGAGAGCGATGCCGCAGGCATCCGATGGCACATACGCCTGCGCCAGGCACGATTCCACGACGGCAGGCCGGTCACCGCGAAGGACGTCCTCTACAGCTATCGCCGTGCCGCGGACCCCGGGACGGGGTCCCCGTCGCAGGTGCTGCTCTCCGCGATCGACTTCACGGCCAGCAGGGCGGACGGCGAGCGCTCCCTCGTCCTGGTGCTGAAGTCGCCGAACTTCGAGTTCCCCACGGTCTTCGCCGGCCCCGGCACAGAGATCATCCCCGACGGCACCACGGACTTCCGCCGGCCCGTGGGCTCCGGACCCTTCACCTTCGTGTCGTTCACCCCGGGCGGAACCGCCCGCTACCGCCGCTGGACGGACCACTGGGACGGCGCCCCGCACATCGCCGAACTGGAGATCGTGCCCGCGAACGAGGAGTCCGCCCGGCTCAACGCGCTGCTGTCCGGGCAGGTGCACTACGGGGCCGACATGTCCGGGGCATCGGTGGAGCGGCTGAAGAAGAGCGGTTCCGTGCGCCTGCTGACCGCCGAACGGGCGACCGCGCAGCAGCTGCTGCTGCGCACCGGCCGCGCGCCGTTCGACGACGCCCGCCTGATCCGGGCCGTCCAGTTGGGCATCGACCGGGAGGCCCTGGTCAGGATCGCCCTCGCCGGACATGGCGAAGTGGGCAACGACCTGTTCGGGATGGGCCTGCGCGGCTACCCGCAGGACCTGGCACCCCGTGAGCGGGACGTCGACGAGGCGCGCCGGCTCGTGAAGGAGGCCGGCGCCGAGGGTCTGCGCGTCACCGTGGAGACCAGCTCCGTCGACGCCGCCTGGGAGCCCGCCGCAGACCTCATGGCGCGGCAGCTGCGCGAGGTCGGGCTGCATCTGGCCGCCAACACCCGAGCGTCGAGCACGTACTTCAGCGAGATCAAGACCAAGGGTGTCGCCGCCTTCAACACCACCTCCACCCTGCCCGTCTCCGACTTCCTGCAACAGCGCGTCCGCGGAGGCGCCGCCCGCAACCAGACCCAGTACGCCTCGGCGAAGTTCGACGCGCTCCTCGACCGGGCCCGCACCAGCCGGGAGGAACAGGACCGGCTCGGGCTGCTCGCCCGCGCCCAGAAGATCGCACGCGACGAGTCCGGACTCCTGGTATGGGCCTTCTCCGACGCCAACGACGCCGTCGCGGACTCGGTCGGCGGTCTGCGCGCCGCCCCTCCGAACTCGCACGACTGGGCCCGCTTCGACCGGGTCCGCATCAGCTGACGTGCGGGGGTACGTCCTGCGGCGTTGCCTGCTCGCGCTGCTGCAGTGCCTGGTGGTGCTGGTCGCCGTGTTCGCCGTCGGCTCCCTCCTGCCGGGCGACACGGCCGACGTCCTCCGCGGAGAGCTGGGCACTCCCGAACAGGTCGCCGCGCTGCGCGAGCAGCTGGGCCTGGACGAACCAGCCTGGACCCGCTTCGGTCACTGGCTCCTTCACTTGTTCGCCGGGAACCCGGGCGTCTCCTTGACGACCGGGCTGCCCGTCGGCGACGACATCGGCCGCCGGGCCGGCGTGACGCTCCTGCTGGGGGTCCCGGCGCTGCTGCTCGTCACGGTCCTGGCTCCCCTCGTGGGCACCGTGTCGGGACTGCGCGAGGGCAGCCGCCTCGACCGTGCGCTGAACACCGCCGCGGTCGTGCTGCACGCCGTGCCGGAATTTGTATTCGGGCTGCTGCTCGTCGCCTCGGTGTCGGTGGCAGCCGGACTGCTGCCCGCCACCGCCATCGGTATGGAGGCGGACGATCTGCTGGCCCGGCCCGCCGCGCTGGTCCTGCCCGTCGTGGTGCTGACCGCCCGCCATCTGTGCGACCTGGCGCGGCAGATACGCGCCGGGGTCGCGGTCCAGCGGCACGGCGAGGTGGCCGAGCATCTGCGGCTGCTCGGCGTACGCGAGCGCACCGTGGTACTGCGCCATGTGCTGCCGGGCGCCCTGGGGCCCGCGGCGCAGCAGTACGCGCGCTGCGTGGAGGGGCTGCTCGGCGGGGCGGTGCTGGTGGAGGCGGTGTTCGGCTTCAGGGGCCTGGGCGAGGGCTTCGTCGAGGCGGTGCAGAACCGCGACCTGCCCCAGGTGCAGGCGTACGCGCTGCTGTTCACCGGCACCGCCGTCCTCGTGAACCTGGTCGCGGACCTGGTCGCTCACCGGCTGGCCCCTCGGCGGGAGGTGACGGTGTGACCCACCCGGCCACCGCGACGCGGCCGCGCCGCCCGTGGGCCGCCGCGTTCCTGCTCGGCGTGCCGCTGCTCCTCGCCCTGACGGGACCGCTGTTCGCGGGGGACGACACGCCCGCAGCGGGTGCTCTACCGTCTCAGCCCCCTGGAGCGGGGCACCTGCTCGGTACCGACGTCCTGGGGCGCGACGTGCTCACCCTCGTGCTCCGGGGCGGTGCCTCGGTGGTCGGGAGCGCGCTCGCGGCTCTCGCGGTCGGCATCGTCCTCGGCACTCCGCTGGGGCTGCTCGCCGCAGGGCCTCGGCGCCGTCTCGACGAGACGGTCATGCGCACGATGGACCTGCTTCTCGCCTTCCCCGGCCTGCTGGTCCTGATGACGCTGGCCGCGACCGGCCACCGCCACTGGGGGTGGCTGGTGACGGTCGCCGGAGTGCTCCAGGTGCCGGCCGTCGCGCGGCTGGTCCGGGGAGCGGCGCTCGCGCCCGGCTCCCGGACCGTGGTCGAGGCGCTGCGCATGCAGGGGCACGGCTGGGCCTACATCCACCTCCGCCATCTGGCCAGGGAGTTGGCCGCGCCGCTGGCGACCGACGCGGGCGGCCGGTTCTCCGTCGTGCTGTACCTGCTGGCCTCCGCCAACTTCCTCGGCCTCGGCCTCCCCGTCTCCGCACCGGACTGGGCGGTCCTCATCGAGCGCAACAGCGACGCCCTGTTCGTCCAGCCCGCCGCCGTGCTGGCCCCGGCGGGGCTGCTGACGGCGCTGTGCGTCGGCGGCAACCTGGTCGTCGACCGGACGCTGGCACGGAGGAGAAGGGGGCGGAACCCGTGACCTCGCCACTGCTGGCGATCCAAGAAGTCTCGGCACACGCCGAGGGAGCGCCGCGACCGTTGCTGGACCAGGTCGGGCTGACCGTCGAACCTGGCACGGTCGTCGCCGTCATCGGACCGTCCGGCAGCGGCAAGACCACGCTGGGCCTCGCCGCGCTGGGTGCCTCGCGTGAGCCGGTCAGGCTGTCCGGGCGTGTCCTGCTGGAGGGCTCCGACCTCCTGGCCCTCGCGCCGGCGGCGCGCCGTCCGGTGCGGGCGGGACGCGCCGCCCACCTGCCGCAGCACCCCGAATCGGTCCTCGATCCGGTCCGCCGGGTCAAGGGGGTCCTGAAGGAGGTCGCCGCCCTCGGACACGAGGGGCGCGCCGCCCGCCGGGCAGCCGCCTCGCAGGCCCTGGCCGCGGCCGGCCTCGACCGGAGCCTGGTGCGCCGACGCTTCCCCCATCAGCTGTCGGGCGGCCAGCAGCAGCGGCTGGCCCTGGCCTCCGCGCTGGCCACGGGGGCCGGGCTACTCGTCCTGGACGAGCCCACGAGTGGCCTCGACCCGGTGCTCGCCCGGGCACTCGCCCGCACCGTGCGCAGCCTCGCCGACGACGGAGCGGGCGTGCTGTTGCTCAGCCACGACCTCCCGACGGTCCGCAGGACCGCGGACCGGGTCGTCGTACTGCAACACGGGCGGGTCGTGGAGAGCGGGCCGGCGGGAGAGATCCTCGCTCCGGACGGCCCAGAACGGCATCGGGCCACCCGGAGCCTGCTCGCGGCGGAGCACCGTGCCAGGTCGAGCCGTGTGCCGGCGGCGGCGAACACTCCTGATTCTCGGCAGTCGGGCGGAGTCGAGACACGAGACATCGCCGTACGCCGCCGATCCGCCGCCCCACTCGCCGGGCCGGTGTCGCTGCGGTTCCCGGCCGGCAGCAGAACCGCGCTGCTGGGCCCCTCGGGCTCGGGCAAGACGACCTTCGCCCGCGTCCTGGCCGGTCTGACGCCACCCACCTCCGGGCAGGTCCGCCTCGACGGCAAGCCACTCCCGGCCCGCATCGACCGCCGTGGCACCGCGCAGCGCAGAGCTGTCCAGTACGTGCACCAGAGCAGCGCCGACTCCTTCGAACGACACCGCCCCGTGCTGCGCCAGCTCGCCGACACGGCACGCCTGCTGCGAGGCGTGGATGGCGAAGAGGCGACGGAAGAGGCGAGGAACTTCGCGGCGTCCCTGGGCCTGGAGAGCGATGACCTGAGCCGCACCCCGGAGCGCCTGTCAGGCGGTCAGCTACAGCGGTGCGCGCTGGTGCGTGCCCTGACCGCACGGCCCGCACTGCTGGTGTGCGACGAGGTGACGTCGGCACTGGACACCGCGACCCGCGAACTCGTCCTCGACGCGCTGCCGCGGCTGCTCGCCCCCGCCGGCACGGCCCTGCTGCTCATCAGCCACGACGTACCCGCGGTGCGATGGGTGGCGGAGGAGGCGGTGGAGTTCCGCGCAGGGCGGTGCGTGCGGCACGGGCCGACGGAGGAAGTCCTCGGATCGTATGGCGAAGGTGTCGCAACAGCTCGTACGATGCGGTGACTTCGGCACCTGACGCGGGTGCCGTACGGGGTCATGTCGTACGAGCAGGACAACCGCATAGGTGCGTGACCGGGGGAAGCCGGTGGGATTCCGGCGCTGACCTGCAACCGTGTGCGGCCGTGCGGCCGCGAGTCGGGGAACCCGGTGCGTGCTCCGTACCGCTTCCCACTGTCATGGTCTGCAGCGCGAAGCCGAGAGCCCTGTCATCGGCGGCTCCGTCGCGAGCTGTGGGCCGCCTGAGCAGGAAGGCTCCGCCATGCACCGCATACCCGCACCCCGCCACCTGATCGCCGCGACCGCACTCGGCCTGGCCCTGACCTCCGTGCCGTCCGTCGCGCACGCCGACACCGCCGCCACCGGCCGAGCCGCGGGCACGAACGCCCGGGTCAAGGTGACCCTCACCGTGCAGGGGCCGGACGGGCTGCTGTTCAAGGGGAAGATCAGGACTCGCGGCCACGACGTCACCACCGCGAGCGGTGGCACCCACAAGTGCGACGGCACCAACGGCGGCGCCAACCCCACCAAGGTGCCCACGCCGACCGCCGCGCTCGACGACGCCGCCCGTAAACGGAACTTCACCTGGGACGGCACCTGGTACGCGTCGTTCGACGACTTCTCCGTCGACACCATCAAGAACGTCAACGGGGGTGGCAGCGCCTACTGGAACATCTCCGTGAACGGCACCTCGACGCCGGTCGGCGGCTGCCAGTTCAAGCTCACCGCCGGGGACCAGGTCGCCTTCACCTGGACATCCTTCTGACCGGGATGGCGGGATGTGCGCCCCGGCCGTCGTGACCGGGGCTCCGGTCCGCCTGCGCCACGATCCGGTGTCAGGCGCCTGTGCGATGCTCCGCCTGCCTTCGTGCGGCGCGCCGACGCAGGACGACTCGGGCCAGCAGCACGTTGGCCGTCGCTGCGGCCGTGAACAGAAGGACGTTCAGAACGGAGCTGCCCGCGGCCAGCCACGCGGCGTCGCTGCCGTCGGGGCGCGTCGATGACGCCCACACACTTCCGACGGCTCGCAGCGCCGCGTATCCGCCGTACACGCACACGGCGGCCGGCACCCCGAAGGGAAGTGTCAGGACGATGGCGAGGACGTAGGGAAGCGCGCTGCCGCGTACCGCGCCGAGTACCGCCGACGTCAGGACGAGGCATATGTAGCAGCCGGCGGCGATCCGGGACCGAGCGGCAGCTGTCATCCCTGGTCTCCCGCCTCTTGACCACCTCGGCCGCCTGCCGTCTTCGACGGGACTATGCCGATCGATAATGACTGTACATGACAGGTCGCCGGGGGCTACGGTGCTCGCGCCGAGCGGGGGGATCGTGAACGGGGCTACGGCCGGCGCGTCCGTGACCAGGGCGGCCGGCTCGCAGGCGCGCGCCAGTGCTCTCGTGCGGTGACAACAGCAGCGGCAGCCTGCTCGTGCACCGGGGCGGTGGTCTTCGTCATGTGCCGAACAGGCGATACCCACCTGAACGGAGGAGCAATGTCCCACAGTGCCATCCGAGTCCGGCGCAGACATCCCCGCACCACCCTCCTCGTGGTCTTCACGGCCCTACTGGCCCTGATCGGCGCCCTCACCACGTCAGCCACGGCCACCACCGGCACCGGCTCAGGAAGTACGGGGACCGCCGGAACGTTCGTCCCCGTCAACGGGCGCCTCGGCAGCGCCGTCCTGGCGTCGGATTCCTGGCGCCCCTTCGCCGTGGCGGGGCAACTCGGCATACCCACCACCGGCGTGGCGGCCGTGAGCGTCAACATCTCCGTCTCCGGCGGGCCGGAGGCGGACATCTACGCCGCCCCTGACACGGCCGACCACCCGTCGTTCCTGGCGATGCACTACGGAGGCTCCGAGCGGGTCGGACTGGCCTCCAACACCGCCATCGTGGCGGTCGACAGCTCCGGCACGATGGCCCTGATGACGCCCAGTGCGAACGTGACCGTCTTCCTGGACGTCGAGGGCTACTACACCAGCGGCACCAACCCGGCCCCCGGAGGCTACGTGCCGGTGACGCCGCACAAGGTCGCCGAGTCCTGGTCACCGCCCAGCGGCGGCTTCCCGCCCGGTCCGCTGTCACCCGGCCAGACCTTCAAGGTCACGGTGCCCGACCTGCCCAAGCCGACCTCCTCGGTCGTCGCGGCGATCACGGTCTACGCTCCCCGGCCCGGGGGCAACGCGTGGCTCACCCCCTACGCCGACGGCGCGGCCAAGCCGGCGAACCAGATTGCCTTCAACCTGGCCTTTCCCACGGTCATCACCACGATCATCGACGTGAACGACCAGACGGGTGCCTTCAACCTGTTCTACGGGTCGGCCTCATCGATACCGGTCCAGGCCGAGTTCTCCGTGGACATCGTCGGATACTTCACCCCGGCGGCCACGCTGGGCTCCTTCACCCCCGCCGCCGGAGCGATCTACGACAGCCACGGCGCGACGGTCCCGGCCGGGAAGACCATGAACATCCCCGTCGCCGGCGTCAGCGGGGTACCCGCCGTCGGCAACAGCCTGCTTGCGGCGGCGCTCAACTTCCGGGTGACCGGGGGAGCGAGCAACGGAGCGTTGCAGGCAGGCGCGGACGACCAGCCACTGCCGACGAGCAACCTGGCGGTGTTCATCGCGGGCCAGAGGGTGTCGGCGCTCTCGATGGTGGAGATCGGCGGTGACGGGGCGATCATGGTGAAGAACACGAGTACGTCGCCGATCACCGTGCAGGTCGACCTCGAAGGCTGGTACACCGGCACACGGCTGCCCATCACGGTCGGCAGCGACGGCTGGATCTACTACAACGACGTCGTCGGCTACGCGCTCAACCTGAGTGGTCCGACGACCGTTCTGCAGAACGGCACCAAGCAGTCCGACGGGACCTGTGCCTTCACCGCGACCGCGTCGGGTAAGGACACCGACCCGGACGTCTACAGCGAGGTCGCGCAGTACAACCCGGGGACCTGCCAGCGGAAACTCCTGCAGGGGAAGCTGGTCTCGGCCGAGGCCGCGGCCAAGCTCGACCAGCTGGAGACGGGCGGCACCACCCCTGTGCACGAGCCGATGAAGCTTCCGGCGGGTGTGGCCAAGAAGGGCGTGAAGTCGGAGACTCCGCCCAACAAGCCCTACATCCAGGCCTACGACAAGGCCGGATACATCGATCCGCTCTTCATCATGATCACCTCGCTGTCCGTGAACCTCACCTACGCCCGCGGTCAGGGGGCCATCCTCAGCAACTCGGTCTCCGCCTACGCCGTTCCGTACGCCTTCAAGTACGACGGCTGGTCGAGGTCGGGTCTGAAGAACACCGGCATCGGCATCACCAGCAGCACGGTGACGGTCAACCCCAACGAGACGTTCACGAACACCGACTTCGAGAAGGCCATGATCGCCATCTTCGGCCCGGCCGCCTGGGCGGCATGCGGGTTCGACACGTCGCCCGCGGTCTTCTACCTGAGCCCGAAGGTGGTGGGTCACGCCTCGGGAACCTACGACTGGTCCCACCAGAACCATGTCAAGGGCGGGTGCAGCGACCTGGTGCACTTCCACAACTGGCACGGCTATGGCCAGAGGAGCTGACCGGCGGACGCCGACTGTCGTCTGCCTCGCCACCGCTGCCCTGCTCGTCACCGGATGCGACACCGGTGACACGGGTGGGCGGGTGAACCACCAGGACGCCGGTTCGGTGGCCGTCGCCTACGCCGACGCGCTGTTCAACGGGAAGACCGAACGCGGCGAGCGCCTGGTCGACCCCACCGCCCTGCGGGCCTACCGGGTCCTGGCCAAGGTGGTCGTGCCGGCCACGACCCGTGCGGAGCACCTGCGACCGGGAACGGTGCAGGTCGACGGGGTCAAGGCGAAGGTGACCCTGCTCGGCACCCTGTGCTCGGCCGGCGGGCCGGGTGGGGCGACGGGCGAGCCCACCTGCCAGACCTCGGACGACCCAGACTCGTCGGTTCCCGGCCTCCAGGTCAACCTCGTCAAGGAGGGCAGGGACTGGTTCGTGTACTACCCGTCGTGACGCACAGCCGAGGTGCTGCCCAGAGGACCACAGCCGGGCAGCACCTTCAGCGCCCCGCGCCGCCTGCCGGGCGCGGGGCGACGAGCAGCGACCGGGCTCTGGCGAGGATGCCGAGAGCGCGGGGGAAGCCGTTCAGGAACCTGACGATGTCGGCCTTGCGCCGGTGCAGGTGGGTGACGAGGTGCTTGGTGGGAACCTCCGCCACGTCCCGCCTCGCCAGGGTGTCGTCGCCGCAGTCGGCGTCCTCCAGGACGGCGCACACGAGATCGGCGGCGAGGTAGGAGTCGCAGCCGAGTGCCGCCTGCCGCAGCTTCTCCCGCGACTTCTCCAGCGCCGTGGTCGTGACGAAGCCCGACGGAGGAGAGGCCATGCCGCCGTCCTGGCAGACGCCGGGCGGGGACACGGGGTGTAGGGCACTGGATTTAGTAGGACGTCCAACTATAGAGTGACGGCCAAGGCCCGCGGTGCAGGGAAGCCGGTGTGATTCCGGCACGGTCCCGCCACTGTGACCGGGGAGTTCGCCGTCGAGCGGTACGCCACTGACGAGCAGGATGTCGGGAAGGCGGACGGCGGGCGCTGATCCGGGAGTCAGGATACCGGCCGCGGGATGTTCCGTGTTGTCCACGAGGATGGAGCTGACACGCATGGCCCCGGCGCGCCTTCCCGATCCCGACGGTCCCGCTTTCCCGGTACCGGATCCCTACGGCCTCGACGCCCCTCGCGTCCTCGTCGGCTGACGCCCTGCCATACGCGGTCCCGCGCTGTCCCGGATCACCTGACGAGAGCAGGCACCCATGGTCCGTCCGCATGACCACTCCGACGTCCGCGAACTGAGCCACTTCGTCGGCGGCAAGCACACCCCTGGCACCTCCGGCCTCTTCGGCGACGTCTACGACCCCAACACCGGCCGCGTGCGGGCCCAGGTGCCGCTGGCGAGCCGGGCGGAGACCGAGGCCGCGATCGGTGTCGCGGCCGAGGCCCAGCGCGAATGGGGCGCGTACAACCCCCAGCGTCGCGCACGCGTGCTGCTCCGCTTCCTCCAGCTCGTGGAGGACGAGCGGGACGCCCTGGCCCGGCTGCTCTCCAGCGAGCACGGCAAGACCGTCGCCGACGCCCACGGTGACCTCCAACGCGGCCTGGAGGTGGTGGAGTTCGCGGCCGGCATCCCGCACCTGCTCAAGGGCGAGTTCACCGACAACGCCGGCACCGGCATCGACGTCCACTCGCTGCGCGCCCCGCTCGGCGTGGTCGCCGGCATCACCCCGTTCAACTTCCCGGCGATGATCCCGCTCTGGAAGGCAGCTCCCGCTCTGGCCTGCGGCAACGCCTTCATCCTGAAGCCGTCCGAGCGAGATCCGTCGGTGCCGCTGCGGCTGGCGGAGCTGTTCCTGGAGGCGGGACTGCCGCCCGGTGTCCTCAACGTCGTCAACGGGTCCCGGGAAGCCGTCGACACCCTGCTGGAGGACCCGCGCGTCGCCGCCCTCGGCTTCGTCGGCTCCACGCCCGTCGCCGCGCACGTCTACGCCACCGCCGCCGCGCACGGCAAGCGCGCCCAGTGTTTCGGCGGTGCGAAGAACCACATGATCGTGATGCCGGACGCCGACCTCGACCAGGCCGTCGACGCGCTGATCGGAGCCGGGTACGGCTCGGCGGGTGAGCGCTGCATGGCGATCTCCGTGGCCGTCCCCGTGGGAGAGGAGACGGCGGACCGGCTGGTGGCACGCCTGAAGGAGCGGATCGCCGCCCTGCGCATCGGCCGCAGCGACGACCCGGAGGCCGACTTCGGCCCGCTGGTCGGCCCGGAGGCCGTGGACCGGGTCCGTTCCTACGTCGACCTCGGCGTCGAGGAGGGCGCGGAACTGGTCGTCGACGGGCGGGACTTCAGCCTGGCCGGCCACGAAGGCGGGTTCTTCGCCGGAGCCTCCCTCTTCGACCGGGTCACTCCGGAGATGCGCGTCTACCAGGAGGAGATCTTCGGCCCCGTCCTCTGTGTCGTCCGTGCCGCCGACTACGAGACCGCCGTGCGCCTGCCGAGCGAGCACCTCTACGGCAACGGGGTGGCGATCTTCACCCGGGACGGCGACACCGCCCGCGACTTCACCCGCCGGGTGGACACCGGCATGGTCGGCGTGAACGTGCCCATCCCGGTGCCGGTCGCCTACCACACGTTCGGCGGCTGGAAGCGGTCCGGATTCGGGGACCTGAACCAGCACGGCCCGGACGCGATCCGCTTCTACACCCGGACCAAGACGGTCACCTCGCGCTGGCCCGCCGGCCTGCGTGAAGGCGCGAGCTTCACCATCCCGACGATGGGATGAGCGCGATGACCCCCACCGCACTCACCGAGGACCAGCAGGCCCTCGTGGAGACCACCCTGGACTTCGCCCAGGACCATCTCGCCCCGCACGCCCTGGACTGGGACCGCGACAAGCACTTCCCCGTGGACGTGCTGCGCAAGGCCGCCGGCCTCGGACTCGGTGGCGTCTACGTCCGCGAGGAGCACGGCGGTTCCGGCCTCGGCCGCGCCGACGGCGTCCTCGTCTTCGAGACCCTGGCCACCGGCTGCCCGTCCGTCGCGGGCTACCTCTCGATCCACAACATGGTCGCCTGGATGGTCGACCGCCACGGCGACGACGCCCAGCGCGAGCGCTGGCTGCCCCGGCTCTGCGCGATGGAGGACCTCGGCAGCTACTGCCTCACCGAGCCGGGCGCCGGCTCCGACGCGGCGGCCCTCACCACCCGGGCGGTCCGCGACGGCGACGACTGGCTGCTGACCGGCGTCAAGCAGTTCATCTCCGGAGCGGGAGCCGCCCAGCTGTACGTCGTGATGGCCCGCACCGGGGGCTCCGGACCCGACGGGATCTCCGCGTTCGTCGTCGCCAAGGACGACCCGGGCCTCTCCTTCGGCCCGAACGAGCGGAAGATGGGCTGGAACGCCCAGCCCACCCGGCAGGTCGTCCTGGACGGCGTGCGGCTGCCCGGCGACCGGCTCCTCGGCGGCGTCGGCCAAGGCTTCCGCATCGCCATGAGCGGCCTCAACGGCGGTCGGCTCGGCATCGCCGCCTGCTCCCTGGGCGGCGCCCGCAGCGCCCTCGACCGCAGCCTGGCCCACCTCGCCGACCGCGAGGCCTTCGGCCGGCGGCTGCTCGACGCGCAAGCCCTGCGCTTCCGCCTCGCCGACATGGCCACCGAGCTGGCCGCCGCCCGCGCACTCGTCCAGCAGGCGGCCGAGGCACTCGACCGGGGTGATCCACAGGCCCCGTACCTCTGCGCGATGGCCAAGCGGTTCGCGACGGACACCGGCTACTCGGTGGCCGACCGGGCGCTCCAGCTGCACGGCGGCTACGGCTACCTCAGCGAGTACGGCATAGAGAAGATCGTCCGCGATCTCCGGGTGCACCAGATCCTCGAAGGGACCAACGAGATCATGCGCGTCATCGTGGCCCGCGGCCTGACGGAGGCGTTCGGATGAGCGACGTCCTCTTCCACACGGCGGGGCGAGCCGCCCACATCACCCTCGACCGGCCCAGGGCCCTCAACGCGCTCACCCATGACATGGTGCTCCGCATCGACGAGGCCCTCACCGCCTGGGAGCACGACCCGTCCGTGGAGACCGTCGTGATCACCGGGGCCGGCGATCGGGGCCTGTGCGCCGGCGGTGACATCCGGGCCATCCACGACGACGCCCGCGACGGCGACGGCACCGCCTCCGCCGCCTTCTGGCGCGACGAGTACCGCCTCGACGCCCGCATCGCCCGCTACCCCAAGCCGTACGTCGCCGTCATGGACGGCATCGTGATGGGCGGCGGCGTCGGCGTCTCCGCGCACGGCCGGGTCAGGATCGTCACCGAGCGCTCCCGGATCGCGATGCCGGAGACCGGGATCGGCTTCGTGCCCGACGTCGGCGGCACCTATCTGCTCGCCCTGGCCCCCGGCGAACTCGGCACCCACCTCGGGCTGACCGGCGCGGGGATCGGCGCCGGGGACGCGTTGCTGTGCGGGCTGGCCGACCACTACGTACCGTCGTCCGCGCTGCCCGGCCTCGTGGACGACCTGGCGGAGGCGCCCGTGCGCGATGTCATCGCCCGTCATGTCCAGCCCCCACCGGACGCCGCCCTGGCGGCACACCGCGACTGGATCGACGCCTGCTACGCCGCCGACGACGTCGAGGAGATCGTGCACAGACTGCTGGCGCGCGGCGAACCCGCCGCACAGGAGGCCGCCGAGACGCTCCTCACCAAGTCGCCGACCGCGCTCAAGGTCACCCTGGCCGCCCTGCGTCGGGCACGCCGGCTCGGCCCGCTGGAGCGCGTGCTCGACCAGGAGTACCGGGTCTCCCGCGCCGCCCTGACCGCGCCCGACCTGGTCGAGGGCATCCGGGCCCAGGTCATCGACAAGGACCGCGCCCCGCGCTGGTCACCGGAGACCCTGGCCGAGGTCACCGAGGCGGACGTCGAGCGCTTCTTCCTTCCCCTCGGCGGGCACGAACTCGGGCTCGAACCCGGACTCGCCGAGACGACCGGCACCGCAGCGGAGGTGGTGTGGTGAGCAGGACCGTCGCCTTCATCGGACTCGGGCACATGGGCGGCCCGATGGCCGCCAACCTGGTCGAGGCCGGCCACCGGGTGCTCGGCCACGACCTCGTCCCCGCGGCCCTGAACGCCGCCGCCGGGGCAGGCGTGGAGGCCGAGGCATCGGCGGCCTCGGCGGTGGCCGGCGCCGAGATGGTCGTCAGCATGCTGCCCGCCGGACGGCACGTCCTCGGGCTCTACGACGACATCCTGGCCGCCGCCCGCCCGGGCACCCTGTTCGTCGACTGCTCCACGATCGACGTGGCCGACGCACGCACCGCCCACGAGCGGGCCGGCGCGGCCGGGATGCGCGCCCTGGACGCGCCCGTCTCGGGCGGGGTGGTCGGCGCCGAGGCCGCCACGCTCACCTTCATGGCCGGCGGGGGCGAGGACGCGTTCGCCGAGGCACGCCCGCTCCTTGAGGCCATGGGCAGGAAGGTCGTCCACTGCGGCGGCCCTGGGGCCGGGCAGGCGGCCAAGATCTGCAACAACATGATCCTTGGCGTCTCCATGATCGCCGTCAGCGAGGCATTCGTGCTCGGGGAGAGCCTCGGCCTGTCCCACCAGGCGCTGTACGACGTGGCGTCCACCGCTTCGGGCCAGTGCTGGGCGCTGAGCGTCAACTGCCCCGTCCCCGGGCCGGTCCCGGCCAGCCCCGCCAACCGCGACTACCGCCCCGGCTTCGCCGCCTCCCTGATGGCCAAGGACCTGGGGCTCGCGGCCAACGCCCTGCGGGAGGGCGGGGTTCGCGCGGAACTCGGTCTGCGGGCGGCCGAGTTGTACGCGGACTACGCCGAGCGCGTCGGCGCCACGGAGGACTTCTCCGGCATCGTGCGCACCATCAGGGACCAGAACGGAGAGCAGAAGTGACCACCGATCCGGCCATCGCGTACGAGACCGTCCGGGTCGAGCGCAAGGGCCGCACGGCCCTGCTCACCCTCGACCGCCCCAAGGCCCTCAACGCCCTGAACCTCCAGGTCATGAACGAGGTCGTGGCCGCCACCGAGGCCCTGGACCGGGACCCGGAGTGCGGCTGCGTCGTCATCACCGGCTCGGCCAAAGGGTTCGCGGCCGGCGCCGACATCAAGGAGATGCAGCCCCAGGGATACCTGGACATGTACCTCGCCGACTGGTTCGCCGCCTGGGACCGCCTCGGACAGCTGCGCACGCCGACGATCGCCGCCGTTGCCGGCTACGCCCTCGGCGGCGGCTGCGAACTCGCCATGCTGTGCGACATCCTGCTCGCCGCCGACACGGCCGTGTTCGGCCAGCCCGAGATCAAGCTCGGTGTGATCCCCGGCATCGGCGGCTCGCAGCGGCTGACCCGCGCCGTCGGCAAGGCCAAGGCCATGGAGATGTGCCTGACCGGCCGCACCATGGACGCGGCCGAGGCCGAACGCGCCGGCCTGGTCTCCCGCGTCGTGCCCGCCGACGAGCTGCTGGGCGAGGCCCTGTCCGTCGCCGAGACCGTCGCCGGCATGTCGCTGCCGGTGGCGATGATGGCGAAGGAGGCGGTGGCGCGGGCCTTCGAGACCACCCTCGCCGAAGGCGTCCGATTCGAACGGCGCCTGTTCCACGCCGTGTTCGCCACCGCCGACCAGAAGGAGGGCATGGCGGCCTTCGCGGGCAAGCGTCCGCCCGAGTTCCGCCACCGCTGACCCGACCGGACCGTGCGGCCCCGGAACCGTCTCGGGGCCACACGCGTTTCTCAGGGCACGACCCAGAAGACGGCGAACGGGAGGGCCCAGTTGGCCAGACGCCCAGAGCCGCCGCGGATCACCGTGGACGGCCAGGACGTGGTCGCTCTGACGGTGGAGGAGTACGAGCGGCTGCTCGCCAGCCGACGGCAGACCGGCGCGCAAAGCGCCCGCGTGCGCGCCCTGACCGAGCGGGTCCGCAGGGCCGACCACCTCGTGCGCGACCTGGAGGGTCTGATCGCGGCCCCCGACGGCCGCGCCGTCGATCTCCGCGACGCCGTCGCCGAACTGCTGCGCCGCCACGGGACGGCACCCATCTGAGCGCCGGCCGGCGTCAGGAGCCGGCGCTCTCCACCGGGTACGGCACATAGGTGCGCCGGTTGGGGTCCAGGGCCAGTCGCCCGCCGGCCGGGGGGCGGGCGCGCTGCGCGCAGTCGCGGCGTTCGCAGATGCGGCAGCCCAGGCCGATCGGGGTCGAGGCCCGGGGGTCGTCCAGGGCGACGCCCTCGGCGTAGACGAGCCGGTGGGCGTGGCGCAGTTCGCAGCCGAGGGCGACGGCGAATTCGGCGCGCGGCGCGTGGTGGCCGTGACCACCCCGGATGACGACCCGTGCGACCCAGAAGTACCGCTTGCCGTCCGGCATCTCGGCGACCTGGGTGAGGATGCGCCCGGGCGCGGAGAACGCCTCGTACACCGTCCACAGCGGGCAGGTGCCGCCCAGCCGGGAGAAGTGGAAGTCGGTGGCCGACTGCCGCTTGGAGATGTTGCCGGCCCGGTCGACCCGCAGGAAGGAGAAGGGCACTCCGCGCCGCCCGGTGCGCTGCAGGGTGCTCAGCCGGTGGCAGACCGTCTCGAATCCGACGCCGAAGCGGGCGGAGAGCAGCTCGATGTCGTACCGCACCTCCTCGGCCGCCGCGTGGAAGGCGTCGTACGGCATCAGCAGGGCGCCCGCGAAGTAGTTGGCCAGGCCGATGCGGGCCAGGGCGGGGGACTCGGGTGAGGCCAGTCCGGGTCCGCCGCACGTCAGCTGGTCGAGGAGCGGGCCGTGTTCCAGCAGGGCCAGCTGCGTCGCCAGCTGGAAGGCGCGCCGGCCGTCGCTGAGCCAGGGGGAGAGGAACAGCAGCCCGGTCTCGGGCATGAAGCGCCGCGCGTCGCCGGACCGGCCGGGAGCGGCCTCGATGACGCGGACGCCGTGGCGCTCGGCGAGCAGCGCCGTGAGCGGGTCGGCGGCCCGGCCGGGACGCAGGTCGAGGACGCCGGCGATCCGCTCGGCCTCGGTGTCGAGGGGCTCGAAGTGGTTGTGGTGGGCGTAGAAGAAGTCGCGCACCTCGTCGTGCGGCTCGGCAGCGGGCAGCAGGCCGTCGGACTGGCCCGGGGACCCGAGGGCGGCGGCCTGTTCGACCGTGTCGCGGTAGCGCCGGTGCAGGGCGACCAGGGCGCGGGCCACCTCGGGGTGGTCGCGGGCGGCCTCGGCGACCTCCTCTGCGGCGGGCAGCGGCTCCCCGCACGCCTCGTCGGCGAGCGCGGTCCGCAGGTCGGTGGCGAGCCGGTCCTCGGCGGCCTCGGAGAAGAACTCCGCGTCGACCCCGAAGACCTCGGCGATCCCCAGCAGCACTGACGCCGTCAGCGGGCGCTGGCTCTGCTCGAGCTGGTTGGCGTAGCTGGTCGAGATGCCCAGGGCGCGAGCCATGTCGACCTGGTTCATACCGTGCTCGCGGCGCAGCCGGCGCAGCTTGGCGTGCGCGTAGACCTTCCGGTCGGCCGGTCGCCGGGCCATGGGCGCTCCTGGGGCTCGTCACGAAGGCTGCTTGCGAACATAACATCCGCCTTCTTCGCAGATTCCGCGGATTCGCAGCCCCGGGCTGTAGGGATTCCGCAGATTGGAGAGGTGGCCGAGCACCTGCCGAGCGGGAAGGGTCGATCCTGTCCGCACCGACAGGACCGCTGCACCGCCGCACCGCTGCACCCGCGAGGAGTCCCGTGATCGAGCACCACGTCCGAGTCCGTCCCAGCGCCGACCGGCTTCCCCGGGAGGACCAGCTGGCCTGGAAGCTCGCCACCGTCGCCACCGCCACCGAGGACCTGGACCCGGACAGCGCCGCGATGGCCGTCAACCGCGTCATCGACAACGCCTCGGTCGCCGTCGCCTCCCTGCTGCGCCGCCCGGTCGCCGTGGCCCGCGCCCAGGCCACCGCCCACGGCACCGCCACGCCGGGCGCCTCGGTGTTCGGCTCCGCCGTCCGGGTCTCCCCGGAGTGGGCCGCCTGGGCCAACGGCACGGCCGTGCGCGAGCTGGACTTCCACGACACCTACCTGGCCGCCGACTACTCCCACCCCGGCGACAACATCCCCCCGCTGCTCACGGTCGCCCAGCACACCGGGAGCGCCGGCGCCGACCTGCTGCGCGGTATCGTCGCCGCGTACGAGGTGCATGTCGCCCTGGTCAAGGGCATCTGCCTGCACGAGTACCGCATCGACCACGTCGCCCACCTCAGCGCCGCGACGGCCTGCGGTCTGGGCGCGATGCTGCGGCTGCCCACCGAGACGGTGTACCAGGCGGTCCAGCAGGCCGTGCACACCACGACCGCGACCCGGCAGTCCCGCAAGGGCGAGATCTCCAGCTGGAAGGCGTTCGCCCCCGCCTTCGCCGGCAAGGCCGCCATCGAGGCCGTGGACCGGGCCATGCGCGGCGAGACGTCGCCGTCGCCGATCTACGAGGGCGAGGACGGCTTCCTGGCCTGGATGCTGAACGGGACGCAGACCGAGTACACCGTCCCGCTCCCCGGCCCCGGCGAGCCCCGCCGCGCGATCCTGGACACGTACACCAAGGAGCACTCCGCCGAGTACCAGGCTCAGGCGATCATCGACCTGGCACGGCGGCTGCGCGAGAAGACCGGGCCCCTCCGGAACGTCCGGTCGATCGTGCTGCACACCAGCCACCACACGCACCATGTGATCGGCTCGGGTGCGAACGATCCGCAGAAGTACGACCCCGCGGCCAGCCGCGAGACGCTCGACCACTCGGTGCCGTACATCCTCGCGGTCGCCCTGGAGGACGGCACCTGGCACCACGAGCGCTCCTACGCCCCCGAGCGCGCCCAGCGCCCCGAGACGGTCGCGCTGTGGCGGAAGATCACCACGGTCGAGGACCCCGAGTGGACCCGCCGCTATCACCACCCGGACCCCGTCGAGCGCGCCTTCGGCGGACGCGCGGTCATCACCCTGGAGGACGGCTCGGTCGTCGAGGACGAACTGGCCCGCGCCGACGCCCACCCGGCCGGCGCCCGCCCCTTCGACCGGCCTGCCTACGAGGCCAAGTTCCGCACCCTCGCCGAGGGCGTCGTCACCGCGTCCGCGCAGGACGCGTTCCTGGGCACGGCCGCCCGCCTCGCCGACCTGCCGGCACCGGAGCTGCACGGCCTGTTCCCGGCCGTCGACACCGAGGCCGTCGCCGCGTACGACGCGCGCTTGCCGAAGGGCCTGTTTTGATGGTGCTGCACACCCGGACCACACCCGCCGAGCGCCGCCGGACCCTCCGCGAGCAGCTCGCCTCGGGCCGCCTGCTCCGCATGCCCGGCGCGATCAACCCGCTCTCGGCCCGGCTGATCCAGGACACCGGCTTCGAGGCCGTCTACCTGTCGGGCGCGGTGCTCGCCGCCGACCTCGGCCTGCCCGACATCGGCCTGACCACCTCCACCGAGATCGCGGCCCGCGCCCAGCAGACCACACGGGTCACCGACCTCCCCGTCCTCATCGACGCCGACACCGGCTTCGGCGAACCGATGAACGCCGCACGCACCGTCCAGCTCCTGGAGGACGCGGGCCTCGCCGGGCTCCACCTGGAGGACCAGGTCAACCCCAAGCGCTGCGGCCACCTCGACGGCAAGACCCTCACTCCTCGCGAGGAGATGGTCCGCCGCGTCCGAGCCGCCGTCGACGCCCGCCGCGACCCCGACTTCCTGCTCATGGCCCGCACCGACGCCCGCTCGGTGGAGGGCCTGGAAGCGGCGATCGACCGGGCGAAGGCGTACGTCGACGCCGGCGCCGACGCGATCTTCCCCGAGGCCCTCGCCGACCTCGCCGAGTACGAGGCGTTCCGCAAGGCGGTCGACGTGCCGCTGCTCGCGAACCTCACCGAGTTCGGCAAGACGCCCCTCCTCGACACGGCCACGCTGGAGGACCTCGGCTACAACATCGCCCTCTACCCGGTGACCCTGCTGCGCATCGCCATGGGCGCCGTCGAGGACGGGCTGCGCACCCTCGCCGCCGAGGGCACCCAGGAGTCCCTGCTGCCCCGCATGCAGACCCGCTCCCGCCTGTACGAGCTCCTCGGCTACGAGGAGTACGCGGCCTACGACTCGGCCGTCTTCGACTTCACGCTCCCGCCCGGCGACTGACCCGGCACCTGACCAACGAAGGCAGGCACCCCATGACCACCACCGTGCCCGAGATCCACCGCGGCCTGGCCGGCGTCGTCGTCGACACCACGGAGATCTCCACCGTCATCCAGGAGAGCAACTCCCTCACCTACCGCGGCTACCCGGTCCAGGACCTCGCCGCCCACCGCTCCTTCGAGGAGGTCGCCCACCTGCTCTGGCACGGCGAACTCCCCGACGAGGGCCAGCTCCGCGACTTCCGGGCCCGCGAACGCGCCCTGCGCCCCCTGGACCGCACGACGCTGGAGCTGCTGACCCGGCTGCCGGAGACCTGTCACCCGATGGACGTGCTGCGCACGGCTGTCAGCTTCTTCGGTGCCGAGGACCCCACGGAGGACGACGGCAGCCTCGCCGCGAACCGCGCCAAGTCGCTCACGCTGCTGGCCAAGCTGCCCACCGTGGTGGCGGCCGACCAGCGCCGCCGCCGGGGCCTGGCCCCCATCCCGCCGGACCCCTCCCTCGGGTACGCGGAGAACTTCTTCCACATGTGCTTCGGCAGCATCCCGGACCCGGACGTGGTCCGCTGCTTCGAGATCTCCCTCGTCCTCTACGCCGAACACAGTTTCAACGCCTCGACGTTCACCGCCCGGGTGGTCACCTCCACCCTCTCCGACCTGTACAGCGCGGTCACCGCCGCGATCGGCGCCCTCAAGGGCCCGCTGCACGGCGGCGCCAACGAGGCGGTGATGCACATGCTCCAGGAGATCGGCGACCCGCAGCGGGCCGAGGGGTGGCTGGACGAGGCGCTGGCGACCAAACGGAAGATCATGGGCTTCGGGCACCGCGTCTACAAGCACGGCGACTCGCGCGTCCCGATCATGCAGGACGCCCTCGACCGCCTGGTGGCCCGCGCCGCGGACCCCGAGACGACCCGCCTGGCCACCCTGCACGCGGCCCTGCGGCACGCCATGATCAGCCGCAAGGGCATCCACCCCAACCTGGACTACCCGGCCGGCCTCGCCTACCACCTCATGGGCTTCGACATCCCGCTCTTCACCCCGATCTTCGTGATGAGCCGCATCACCGGCTGGACCGCCCACATCACCGAACAGCTCGCCCACAACGCCCTCATCCGCCCCCTGGCCTCCTACGACGGCCAGGCCCAGCGCGCCGTGCCGACCGCCTAGCGGACACCGTCAGCCGGCCGGCGCGCACGCGCGCCTCGTCCACCTCGTCCAGGTCTCTTCGCGAAGCCGTCGAAAGCGGTTCCGCGGTCCGGTGAGGCCCTGGCCGTGGCGATGTTCAGCGAGCCCGGGTTGCAGGAGATGTCCCGTCCGACGGTCTCGTAGCCGAGCGAGGCGTCGTAGGTGCTGGGGGCGTTGACCTGGAGGAAGCGGTCGTTCCCACTCACCGCTGCGGGGAGTCCCGGTCTTGCACCGGGTTCCCTCTTGCGACGCCGGACACGGCAGTGCAGGGCCCGCACCGCCGCCCGGGACGAGGGTCCCGAGCGGCCCGTGACGAGGGGCGGGAGCCCGCGTCGTACCAGGCCCTCAGCCCTGGTCGTAGACGTGGAACCCCCGGCCGGTCTTGCGGCCGAGGAGTCCGGCCTCCACCATCCGCTGGAGCAGCGGAGGAGGGGAGTACAGCTGCTCGCGGAACTCGCCGTACAGGGACTCCGCGATGGAGGCGACGGTGTCCAGGCCGATAAGGTCCGCGAGCCTGAGCGGCCCCATGGGGTGGGCGCAGCCCAGTTCCATGCCGGCGTCGATGTCGGCCGCGGAGGCGAACCCGGACTCGGCCATCCGGACGGCCGCGAGCAGGTAGGGGATGAGCAGGGCGTTGACGACGAAGCCGGCCCGGTCCTTGGAGCGGACGACCGTCTTGCCGAGCGTGCCGGCGGCGAAGTTCTCGGCCGCGGCGGTGGTCTCGGCGGAGGTGTGCAGCGAGGTCACCACCTCGACCAGCGGCAGTACGGGAACGGGGTTGAAGAAGTGCAGGCCGACGACGCGATCGGCGCGCTGGGTGGCCATGCCGAGCCGCATGACCGGGAGCGAGGAGGTGTTCGTGGCCAGGACCGCCGCGGGGTCCTCGACGATCTTGTCCAGCGCGGCGAAGACCTCGGTCTTGGCCTCGGGATGCTCGACGACGGCCTCGACGACGAGCTGGCGGTCGGCCAGGTCGTCGAGGCTGCCGGTGAACGCCGTCCGGGCGAGCGCGTCCCGCGCGGCCTCCCGCTCCAGCTTGCCGCGGCGCACCGCGCGGTCGAGGGAGGAGGCGATCCGGTCCCGGGCCGCCCGGGCGGCGACCGCGTCCACCTCGCTGACGACGGTGTCGAGCCCGGCCCGCGCACAGACTTCGGCGATGCCGGCGCCCATCTGGCCGCCCCCGACCACGCCGACGCGTGTGATGTCCGCGCTCATGCCGGGATCTCCGGCAGGCGCACCAGGTGCCTGGAGTAGGCGTCCGGGGTGAAGAACAGCGGCAGTTCGCCGGTGGTGGCCGTGCTCTCGAACAGGGCGCGGAGGTCGTCCAGGGGTGCTGAGGGGTCGTCGGCGCCGAGCGCGGCGAGCTCGTCGGCGAGGACCCGTTCGAGGTCCGCCCCGTCCAGGACCCGGTGCCGCAGCCACTGCCAGATCTGCACGCGGGCGATCTCCGCGGTGGCGGCGTCCTCCATGAGGCCATCGATGGCCACCGCGCCCTGCCCGCGGAGCCAGGCCGCGTAGTAGCGCAGGGTGACGGCGACGTTGGTGCGCACGCCCTCGGGGGTCGGCGGGCCGCTGACGCGGCGGACGGAGAGCAGGTCGGCGGGGGTGACCTCGATGTCGTCCCGGGTGCGGTCGAGCTGGTGCGGCCGGCTCCCGAGGACGCCGCCGAACACCTCGCGGCAGAGGGGGACGAGGGCGGGGTGGGCCACCCAGGAGCCGTCGAAGCCGTCCTCGGCCTCCCGCTCCTTGTCCAGGCGGACCTTCGCGAACGCGGCCTCGTTCGCCGCCGGGTCCTTGCCGGGCACCTGGGCGGCCATGCCGCCGATGGCGTGGGCGCCGCGCCGGTGGCAGGTGCGGACGAGGAGTTCGGTGTACGCCCGCATGAAGGGCGCGGTCATCGTCACCTTCGCGCGGTCCGGGAGCAGGAAGTCGGTGCGGTGGCCGAAGGTCTTGATCACGCTGAACAGGTAGTCCCAGCGGCCCGCGTTCAACCCGGCGCTGTGCTCCCGCAGTTCGTAGAGGATCTCCTCCATCTCGAACGCGGCGGTGATCGTCTCGATCAGGACCGTGGCGCGGATCGTGCCGCGCTCGATCCCGAGCAGCTCCTGGGCGAGCAGGAAGACGTCGTTCCACAGCCGGGCCTCATAGCGGTTCTCCAGCTTGGGGAGGTAGAAGTACGGGCCGTACCCGGCGTCGATCTGCCGCTGGGCGCAGTGGAAGAAGTAGAGGCCGAAGTCCACCAGCGCGGCGGGCACGGGCCGGCCGTCGCACTCCAGGTGCTCCTCGTCCAGGTGCCAGCCGCGCGGGCGGATCATGATCGTGGCCAGACGTTCGCCCAGCCGGTACTCCTTGCCCTCCGGCGTGGTGAAGTCGATCCGCCGTTCGATGGCGTCGAGCAGGGTGAGCTGCCCGCTGACGACGTTGTCCCACAGGGGAGCGGTGGCGTCCTCGAAGTCCGCCATCCACACCCGGGCGCCGGAGTTGAGGGCGTTGACGGCCATGCGGCGCTCCGGCGGCCCGGTGATCTCCACGCGTCGGTCGGTCAGGCCGGGCGCGGGCGGGGCTACCCGCCAACGGGGGTCGTCCCGCACGGCGGCGGTGACCATGGGGAAGATGAGGGGAGAGCCCGCCGCCAGTCGCAGCGCCTGTCGGCGGCGCTCCTTCATCAGCTCGCGCCGGCGGTCCGCGAACGCGTCGGCCAGCCTGCCGACGAAGTCCAGGGCGGCGGGCGTGAGGATCTCGTCGTGCCGGTGGCCGGGCGCGGCGAGGACACGGACCTGCTGGGTGAGTGCGGTGGTGGTCATCGGGCTCTCCTCTCGGTGGGGTGGGCGGCGCGGCGGCCTAGTGGAACTGCTCTTCCTCCGTGGAGCCCGACAGGGCGGTGGTGGAGGAGGCCGGGTTGACGGCGGTGGAGACGAGGTCGAAGTAGCCGGTGCCGACCTCGCGCTGGTGCTTGACCGCGGTGAAGCCGTGCGCCTGGGCGGCGAACTCCTTCTCCTGGAGGTCGACGTAGGCGGTCATGCCGTGGTCGGCGTAGCCGCGGGCCAGGTCGAACATGCCGTGGTTGAGGGAGTGGAAGCCGGCCAGGGTGATGAACTGGAACTTGTAGCCCATGGCGCCCAGTTCGCGCTGGAACTTGGCGATCTGGTCGTCGTCCAGGGCGGCCTTCCAGTTGAAGGACGGCGAGCAGTTGTAGGCGAGCATCTGGTCGGGGTGCTCGGCGTGGATCGCCTCGGCGAACTCGCGGGCCTGGGCCAGGTCGGGGGTGCCGGTCTCCACCCAGATGAGGTCGGCGTACGGCGCGTAGGCGAGGCCGCGCGCGATGACCGGCGCCATGCCGTTGCGCACCCGGTAGAAGCCCTCGGCGGTCCGCTCCCCGGTGACGAACTCGGCGTCGCGCTCGTCGACATCGCTGGTGAGCAGGTTGGCGGCCAGTGCGTCGGTGCGGGCCACGACGACGGTGGGCACGTCGGCGATGTCGGCGGCGAGGCGGGCAGCGTTCAGGGTGCGGATGTGCTGGGAGGTCGGCACCAGGACCTTGCCGCCGAGGTGGCCGCACTTCTTCTCCGAGGCGAGCTGGTCCTCGTAGTGGATGCCGGCCGCGCCCGCCGCGATCATCGCCTTGGTCAGCTCGAAGGCGTTCAGCGGGCCGCCGAAGCCGGCCTCCGCGTCGGCGACGATCGGGGCGAGCCAGTCGGTGGTGTCGCCGGCGTTCTCGGCGGTGGCGATCTGGTCGGCGCGCAGCAGCGCGTTGTTGATCCGGCGGACCACCTGCGGCACCGAGTTGGCCGGGTAGAGGCTCTGGTCCGGGTAGGTGTGTCCGGCCTGGTTGGCGTCGGCGGCGACCTGCCAGCCGGACAGGTAGACGGCCTGGAGGCCGGCCTTGATCTGCTGCACGGCCTGGCCGCCGGTCAGCGCGCCGAGCGCGTGGACGTAGTCCAGCTCGTGCAGCTGGCGCCAGAGCCGCTCGGCACCGCGCCGGGCCAGGGTGTGCTCCTCGCGGACGCTGCCGGAGAGCCGGACCACGTCCTCGGCGGAGTGGGTGCGCTCGATGCCGGCCCAGCGGGGGTCGGTGGCCCACCGCCGCGCCAGGTCCTCGGCCGCCTGCGTCCTCGCGTCTGCCATGACTGTCTCCGTCTCCTCGGTCTGCACTGGCTGCCAATCCCGCCGTCCGGATGAACAGAGGTGGCACTGCGTGTCGTGTCGTTCGGGATACGGCCCGCCGTCACCCCGAGGTGGAGCTGAGCAATGTTGCCGGTGCAAGAGGCTGCCTTGGTCGGGGTCTCCGGCGTCAGGGCAGATATCGTGCCCCGATCCCTGGCTCTTCCTGCTTGGTCCGGCGGGCCGCACTACGACCCTGGCACTGGCACTGAGTGCCATCAACTGGGGACGCATGCCAATCTCTGCGAATCTTCCCGGCCGGTTCTGCCAAGTTTGCGAAGCTTCCAGAAGCGGCTTGTTGTCCTACCCTGATCGGGTCGAGCCCTGGGCGATGAGGAGCGGTGCGGTGAGCAAGACCTACGCGGGAGCGCGGCTGCGACGGCTGCGCGAGGAGCGGCGTATGAGCCAGGCGGAGCTGGCCCGGCTGCTGGCCATCTCGCCGAGCTACCTGAACCAGATGGAGCACGACTCCCGCCCGCTCACCGTGCCTGTGCTGCTCCGGCTGACCGAGGCGTTCGGCGTGGACCCGGCGTTCTTCTCCGAGCGCGACTCGACGCGGCTGCTGGCTGACCTGCGCGAGGCGCTCGCCCCGGAGGTCGCCGACGCCAGGATCTCCGCCGCCGACCTCGCCGACCTGGCCGCCCGGCTGCCCGGCGTCGCCAAGGTTCTGCTGGACCTCGGCCGCCGCAACCAGCAGCTCTCCGAGAGCTTCGCCGGGGCGACGGACGGCCGGGGGCGGGACCACGGCGTCACCTCCACACCCCACGAGGAGATCCGCGACTTCTTCTACCGCCGGCAGAACTACCTGCACGAAACCGACCTGGCCGCCGAGCGGCTGGCCGCCGGGATCGGGGTCCGGCCGGGGGAGGTGATCGGCGCCCTCACGGCCCGGCTGGCCTCGGCGCACGGCGTCCGGCTCGCCGCCGAGCCCGGCGCCCGCCTGCACCGCTACGACGAGGGGACCCGCACCCTCCACCTCTCCGGACGGCTGCGGCCGGGCCGGCGCGCGTTCCGCATGGCCACCCAACTCGCCCTGCTGGAACAGGGCGACGACCTCGCCGCCCTGGCCGCCGAGGACTTCCCGCCCGGCTCACCCACCCACGAACTGGCCCGCATCGGCATCGCCAACTACTTCGCCGCCGCCCTGATCCTGCCCTACACCGCCTTCCACGCGGTGGCGGAGGAAGCCCGCTACGACATCGAGCGCCTCAGCGACCACTTCGGCCTCGGCTACGAGACCGTCTGCCACCGGCTGAGCACCCTGCAGCGCCCACGGCTGCGCGGCGTGCCGTTCTCCTTCGTCCGCGTCGACCGGGCCGGCAACCTCTCCAAGCGCCAGTCCGCGACCGGCTTCCACTTCTCCCGGGCCGGCGGCACCTGCCCCCTCTGGAACGTCTACGAGGCCTTCGCCACCCCCGGCCGCATCGACGTCCAGATCGCCGAGATGCCCGACGGGCAGCGCTACCTGTGGACCGCCCGCGCCGTCACCCGGCATCGCGGCGGCTGGGGCCAGCCCGGCAAGACCTACGCCATCGGCCTGGGCTGCGAGATCCGCCACGCCCACCGCCTCGTCTACTCCGACGGCCTCGACCTCGGGAACGTCTCCGCGGCCACTCCCATCGGCATGGGCTGCCGCGTCTGCGAACGCCTCGACTGCTCCCAGCGTGCCGTACCGCCCCTCGGGCGTCCGCTGCTCATCGACCGGAACAGCAGCACCTTCGTGCCCTACCCGGTCCGGGACACCGAGCCCGCCGAGTGATCCATGCCCGCCGTCCGCAGCGCGGCCTACATGGGTCGCCGGTGGCGGGTTCGGCCGGCAGACAGCCGAGGAACCGCTTGCGTGAAGCGGCCACCACCACGGGGCGACCCAGGCAGCGCCACGCGTCCAGCCCGACCAGCAGCGCCCAGTCGTCCTCACGGCTCTTGGCCCACCGAGATGTGTCGCCGGCCGATCGAAGAGGAGGTTCCGGGCCTGCACTTCATGACGATGAACGTCTCGCAGGCTACAGATGGTCCACCAACCTGCCCGGCGCCTACAAGGACACGCGGGCCTCCGACGGTTCGAGCGTGCTGGGTGTGCTGGACTTCACCGTCGGCAGCATGTTCACGTGGCTCCTCGACGGCAGCAAGACGTACACCATCGACACCTCCGTCGCCGGCGGTACCGCCGCCTCGTCCACCACCCCTATCGCCATCAAGGCGACCGGGACCTGCCGCAACTGGACCCTGGGAAGCGGTGCGGTCAACTGCTGAGAGCACTTCGATCCCCTGCCGCCACGGCCTGGGCAACGGCCACGTTCGCCGCCCAGGCCGTGGTGCTGGTCGTCGTGGCGTGGGAGTGGAACGGCGCCACCGCCCCGCCATCGTGGCTCGTCACCACCGGCCTCGCTTTCGCCGTCGCCTCCCTCGGATTCGTGGCGGCACAGCTGCGCCGCCAGCGCTGGAAGGCCGGCCTGGCGCTCTCGCTGGCCGCGTTCCTCCTCGGCTCGGCGGCCGTCCTCACGACCGGAGCGGTCGCCATGCACCGTGCACTGGATGTCTGCCTGCACCGCCAGAGCGGTACCTACGGCGGCGCTCTCACCCGCCGCTACGATCCGTTGGACGATGTCATCGACTGCCGCGTCGACGATGCCAAGGGGCGTAGCGGGACCGCTCGCATCCCGGTGTGGGAACTGCTGAACAGCTGACTCGGCAGGCGGACCGTCTCCGCCGAGGAGGTCGAGGACGCCGACCCGAGCAGGGCTGCTCAGCCCGCCGCGGCCGAACCGCGAGCCATACGCAGGCGTACCCGCTGACGCCGGCAGTCGACCTCGGCGACCTCCACCATGATCGATTCGCCCTCCTCGACGAGCTGCTCCGGGGTCTCGATCGACTCGGCGGTCAGCTCGGAGAGGTGAAGGAATCCCATTACCTCAGGTGCAAGTCGCACCAGCACCCCGAAAGGAACGATCTTGACGACCGTGCCGGTGAGGACCTGGCCGACGTGATCAGCGAACCGAATGAGCGGATTCTCGCGCAGCGCCTTCACCGAGAGCGTCACCTGTCCCGAGCGCGTTTCGGTGACGACCACCTCGCCGGTGATCCGCTGGCCGACCTCGACTGCTTCGGAGGGGTGGCTGATCCAGTCCCAGGTCAGGTCCGGCACCCGGATGAAGCCGGTGCGCAGCCCCTCCGGTTCGCCATCGACGTGCACGAAGACGCCGAAGCCGTGCACTCCGGCGACCGTTCCGGTGACGATCGTCCCTGGCTCGAGCGTCAGGAGAAAGGACCGCAGGGCCGGGATCTCGCAGGCCTTGGCGGAGAAGTAAAGCTCCGTCTCGCCCCAGTGACGGATCTCTTCGGCGTCGATCTCCTGGCCTATCTCGAACAGCTCGGAAGGATGCTCCGTCCGAAACATCGAGGCCTCATCTGGAGGGATTCGGCCGATCTCGGCCTTCTCACCCTCTTCTACGTCCACGAGTTGCACCATGACGTCCGGTCCGTCGAACCCGACGACCTTCACCCTTCTCACGACCGCCGGCTGCATGAGCTGGTTGAGCAGGAACTGATAGCGAGGGTCGGCGGTCGGCTCGGACATGAAGCTGAGCCTAGTCGGTCTCCGCTGCCGGTCTCCGACCGGTCGGCGCTGCAGAGGGGTCGGTGCGGTGGTAGGTGTGGGCGCCGAAGCAGGACACGTTCCTGCGGGCGCTGTCGAGCCTGCACCACTTCGAGGGCTGCTCGTCGGCACGCACCTTGCCGAAGGTGGCGGCCAGCGGGACGGGGAAGAGGAGGAAGAGGCAGCGGGGCGGCCGGCCGTCGGGCGGGCGCTGCGCATCGACTCTGAGGACAACGGCGCTTACGACCCGAGGTCGACGGGCCGAGCCTCAGCGCTCCTCGTACGGCTCCGACGGCCTGCCCCGGGGATGCCAGCTGCCCGTCACCGTCACCCAGGTGTCGGCCTCCGGTGCCTCCGCCTTGACGGCCGTGGCGTCGGCCGCGCAGCACGTCACCCGCAGCCGGGTCACGGACCAGGTGTCACCGCGAACCCGCCGACCAGGACGTACAGGCAGGCCCGCACGGACAGACGCACGGCGTCGGCGAGTCCGCCCCGCCCGCCGGCGTACTTGTGATCGCTCACGTCACTCGCTTCACCGTTCGGCCACCCACTGTGCCCGGCGCCGCCGATGCCCGGCACAGCGCCGCTCGCGCACTGCCGGGCCGGGGCAGTGGTCGCGCCGACTTCTGGTCAAGGCTTGCGACGACGGCCGCGTCGGCGCCCCGTCGCCCTGCCGGCGGGGCCCAGCCCCGCCTCGTCAACCGCTCGCCGGTACCCCGGCCGGTCGGCCGAGACGACCAGGGCGGCGAGTGCCGTGGTGACCGGCACCGACGCCACCAGACCGATGGAGCCGACGAGCGTGCGCACGATCTCCTCGGCGACCAGCTCGCTGTTGGCGACCGTGCCCACGCTGCTCTGTGCGATCGAGAACAGCAGCAGCAGCGGCAGTGCGGCGCCCGCGTAGGCGAGGACGAGGGTGTTGACCACCGAGGCGATGTGGTCGCGGCCGATGCGGATGCCCGCTCGGTGCAGGCCGTGGATCAGCCCCGTGTTCTCGTCGGTGTCACCGGTCAGGGCGGCCCAGTCGATCCCATGAGGCGTCAGGCGCCGGACGGGGTCAGGCCGGACCGCGCGTCGTGCCGGTGCGTGGGGCAACCCGGCAGGCCGCTGTGCTGATATTGAAAATGATTACCATCTCACCTAACCTGGTCACGCATCAGGACGACTCAGGCCGCGGTGCCGTGACGATCGGTTCCCGGTGCCGCGGACGTCCCGCTCCTGGTCGGCGCCGGCACCTTCGCGCCCGGTGCCGACCCCTTTCCTCTTGGGGGTTTGTTCGTCATGCGTGTGCCGAGACCCGTCGTACGGGCGCTAGCCACCGCCACCGTCCTCGTAGTCGCCGCCGTCGGATGCCGGGGGCACGCCGGCCCGGCGGGCGACGCCGAGAATCCGGACGCGGCGCTGCGGGTGGTGACCACCACTGAGATCCTCGCCGACCTGGTCCGGCAGGTCGGTGGCGACCGCGTGCAGGTCGACTCGATCGTACCGCCCGGCGGCGACCCGCACTCCTATGAGCCCACGCCCAGGGACGCCGACGCCGTATCCAAGGCCGACGTCACCTTCACCAACCACCTGCTCCTGGAGGAGCACGCCCTGATCAAGACGGTCGACGCCAACGCCCGCGAGGGCACGCCCAACGTCTCGCTCGCCGAGGCGTCGGAGACGTACGGCGCCAACGTCATCCCGCTGGTCGAGGACATCGGCCTCGACGTGCTCTGGCTGGGCCTGCGGGTCCGCGGCGAGGGGGAGGCTCGGGGCGCGACACGTTCCTCGGACATCCTGCTCTCCGCGACCGATGTCCAAGGCCCCGGAGACCTCGTGGCCTACCTGACGGAGTCCCTCGGCCGGCCCGAGACGTACTTCGACTCCGGCGACGGCCTCACCGCCGAGGACACCACCAGCCTGCCTCCCGCCGCCCACACGCATCTCAACTGGGCCTTCACCAAGCCCGGCGTCTACCGCCTCACCCTGGAAGCCAAGCTCAAGAACCCCGGCGGCACCGCACCGCAGCCCGTCGGCAAGGGCACCTTCACCTTCGCCGTGGGCGTCGATCCTCACACCGTCGCCGGACCCGGCGACACCGTCCTGGACGACGGCCACACCGACCTGACGGTGAACATCGACAGCGGGAAGATGTCGGCCTTCACCGACCTGCGCACCAAGGGCAGGACGCAGGAGGAGATCCCGCCGTCCGATGTGGTCGTCGACGTGCCCAACCGCGCGCTCGCGAAGGTCCCCGAGGACACGCGCTTCTCCTTCCTCGGCAAACCCGGCGCGGAGATCCACCAGTTGCCGCAGGCCGTCCTGGGCAAGCACGTGCACGGGGAGATCGACCCGCACCTGTGGCAGGACGTGCAGAACGCCAAGGCGTACGTCCAGCTGATCCGCGACACCCTCGAGAAGCAGGACCCCGAGGGTGCGAAGACCTACCAGGCCAACAGTCGTGCCTACGAGCGGGAACTGGACGACCTGGACGCCTATGTCCGTCGGCAGATCGCTCAGATCCCGCTCGAACGTCGCCAGTTGATCACCACCCACGACGCCTTCGGCTACCTCGCCGAGGCCTACGGCATGACGGTGGCCGGCTTCGTCGTGCCCAACCCGGCGCAGGAGCCCAGCGCCGACGACGTCGAGAAGCTGACCCGCACGATCCGGAACCTGAAGGTCCCTGCGGTGTTCATGGAACCGAACCTGGTCCAGCGGGCCACCGTGCTCACCCAGGTCGCCGAGGACCAGCACGTGAAGGTCTGCATGCTCTACGGCGACGCCTTCGACAAGAACACCCAGCACTACACCGACATGATGCGGCACAACGCCGACGAGCTCCGCTCCTGCCTCGGAGGCACGAAGAAGTGAACGCCACCACCATCCGCACCCGCACCGGCGTGCTCGCGGCGGGCCTCCTGCTCGCCCTGGCCCCGACGCTGCCCGCGGCGGCGGCCGGGACGCCCACCCCCGGTGCCGAGTCCGACGCCGCACCCGAGACCGGCACGGGCCGCACCGTCATCGGTGACGGCCACATCGACATGGGTCCGCGCTTCGACCACGGGCGCTGGACCGTCCAGATCCGCGACGACACCGTCAGGCCCGCGACCTGGCGCAATACCGCCGACGTCGTGCTCCAGGTGAAGGACGCCGCGAAGACGGAGGTGCCCGAGGACCGGCAGTTCGGCTTCCTCGGCGCACCGGGGGCCTCGGTGTGGCTGCTGCCGCAGGCCCAGCGGGACGGCGTGCTCTGGCCGGGCTGGAACAGCCAGGAGCCCCGGGTCGCGACCACCGTGGACCGCGAGGTCACCTGGCAGCTCACCGGTGTCGAGGGTCCCGGCGACTTCGTCCTCTTCGTCAACGGCAGCTTCGGCACCCCGAAGATCCTCTTCGACGGCAGGAAGAAGCTGCCCCAGGAGACCGGCATCGAGGTCAACAGCCACGTCCACGGCAACTGGGCGTTCACGAAGCCCGGCACCTACCTCCTCGACGTCCGCATGACCGCCAGGACGAAGGACGGCAGGAGTCGGGCGAGCGCGCGCACGCTCCAGTTCTCCGTCGGCCCGCAGGACCCCGCCAAGGCGTTCGTCGCCAAGCCGCCCGCCGACCCCGGGCCCGGGCCCGGTACGACCCCACCGGAGGCGGCGGCGCACGAGGTCTCGAGCGACGGCGGATCGTCAGCGCCCCTGTGGTGGGGCGTCGGTGCGGCCGTCGCCGTGGCGGCCGTGGCGGGCACCGTGGTGTGGCGGCGGGGCAGGCGCCGGAGTGAAGGAGAGGGCCGATGAGCGAGACGATCACAACCACGCCCCCGGCGCTGGAGCTGCGGGCCGTCTCCGTAGAACTCGGTGGCCGCCTCGCCCTCGACGGCGTCGGCCTCACCGTGCACGCCGGTGAACTCGTCGGGCTGATCGGCCCGAACGGCGCGGGCAAGACGACCCTCCTGCGGGCGATCCTCGGCCTGCTGACTCCGGGCTCCGGCACGATCCGGGTGGACGGGCGGCCGGCCGATCGGCTGCGCGGCACCGTCGGCTACGTGCCCCAGCGGCACGAGTTCGCCTGGGACTTCCCCCTCTCGGTGGAGAAGGCCGTGCTCACCGGCCGCACACACCGCATCGGCTGGTTGCGCCGCCCGGGCCGGACCGACCGGGAGGCGGTCGAAGAGGCCCTGGAACGTGTCGCCATGACGGATCTGCGCCATCGCCCCATCGGTGAGCTGTCCGGCGGCCAGCGCCAGCGCGTCCTGGTCGCCCGGGCGCTCGCCCTGCGCCCGGGGCTGCTGCTGCTCGACGAACCCTTCACCGGCCTCGACGTGCCCACCCAGGAACTCCTCACCGCGCTCTTCCGGCGTCTGCGCGACGAGGGCAAGGCCCTGCTGATGACCACGCACGACCTGCCCGCCGCCGCGGACATGGCCGACCGGCTCTGCCTGCTCAACAGGACCGTGATCGCCGACGGGTCCCCGGACGCGCTGCGCGACCCGGCGGTGTGGCTGCGCGCGTTCGGTGTGGCCAGGTCCGACCAGCTGCTGACCTCCCTGGGAGTGACCGAGTGAACGCCGTGACCGACTTCCTGACCGCCCCGTGGGAGCACCTGTTCATGCAGCGCGCCTTCGCGGTCGCCGTCATGTGCGGCGTCGTCTCCGGCGTGGTCGGCGCCCATGTCGTCCTGCGGGGCATGGCGTTCATCGGGGACGCCGTCTCGCACTCCGTCTTCCCCGGGGTGGCGATCGCCTTCGTCTTCCAGTTCAACCTGGTACTCGGAGGCGCCGTGGCTGGGCTGCTGACCGCGTTGGCCGTGGCCGTGTTCTCGCAGAACCGCCGGCTGAAGGAGGACACGGTGATCGGCGTCTTCTTCGCCGCCGCCTTCGGCCTCGGCATCGTCATCCTCAGCACCGCGCCCGGGTACAGCGGCTCGCTGGAGTCCTTCCTCTTCGGCCAGATCCTCGGCATCAGCGACGACGACGTGATGACCGTCGCCGTCATGGGCCTCGTCCTGCTCCTCGTCGCCGGCGCGGTGCACAAGGAGCTGGTCACGGTGAGCCTTGACCGGGAGACGGCCAGAGCCGCCGGGCTCCCCGTCTTCGCCCTGGACATCGTGCTGTACGCGCTGGTCACCGTCACGGTGGTGATCTCGCTGCAGGCCGTGGGGAACATCCTCGTCCTGGCCCTGCTCATCACGCCGGCCGCCTGTGCCCGGCTGCTGACCGACCGCATCGGCGTCATGATTCTGCTCGCCCCGGCCATCGGCGCGGGATCGGCGCTGGTGGGGCTGTACCTGTCGTACACCTACGCCCTGGCCGCCGGCGGGCTGATCGTGCTCGTCGTCACCGGCGTCTTCGTCCTGTGCTGGCTCCTCGCCCCCCGGCACGGGCTGCTCACCGCCGCCCGGCGGCGCCGGAAGGCGCCGGAACGGCAGACCGCCGGCGCGGCGGTCGAGCAAGGGGAGGAGGCCCCGGCAGCGGTTCCGGCAGGGGCACCGATCAGGGGGACCGCGGTCGACTGAGCGCCGCTGGGACAGCCCCTGCGGATCGCCTGTCGCGGTCTATTGAAAATGATTACCAAAGCGCACTACGGTGGGCGGGCGGTTGCGTGTGGGCCTCCGGAGGTCCACGGGCGGTACCAACGGGACCCGCACGCAACCGTGTTGAAGCCTTTCAAAGAATCCACCAGCGCCTGCCGGCGCGGTGTGGGAGGAGCAGTCACGTCATGACACCGCCGAAGAAGAGCCGGTGGATAGCCGTCGGGGCCGCCGGGTCGCTGGCGCTGGCCGCCGGCCTGGCGCCCGCGGCGTTCGCCGCCGAGCCTGAGGCGACGTCCACCGAACCGCCTCCGCGCGCTCCGGTGGTCGGCCTGTCGCTGCTGGGCGAGAACCTGTCGCTCGGCCTGACGGACGGCCAGGGCGCCGAGGCGCCCGCGGACTTCACCGTCGGCCCGGAGGCCAGGACGACCGCGCCCGCCGACGGCGCCCGTGACTTCCTCGGCGAGGCCGGCCACCAGGTCTGGGTGCTGGGGGACGGCGCCGCCTCCACGGCGCCGGAACCCGGGGCCGACCCGGCGCCGTGGTGGGACACCACGGCCGTGGACGCCGGTGCCCTCGACGGGGCCGGCACGGTCCACTGGTCCCTGACCGGCGTCGAAGGGCCGGGCGACGTCACGGTGTTCGACCCCGCCCACGCCGACGCCGACCCCGGCACGGCCGGCGGCCGACCGCAGGTGCTGTTCGACAGCTCCGACGGCCTCTCCGACACCGACAGCCACGACCTGGCCGCCGGCAGCAGCGGCCGGGTGGCGTGGGCCTTCAGCGCGCCCGGCGAGTACCGGCTGACGTCCCGGGCGAGCGCAACCCTCGAGTCGGGCGCCCCGCTGACCACGACCGCACAGTGGACGGTCCGGGTCGCCGACGCGCCCCTCACGCCTCCTGCGGACAGCCCCGCGCCGCTGCCGACGGCCCCCTCGATGCCGGAGGCCCCGAAGCGGTCCCTGACCAAGCCCTCCGCCACGACACTGGTGAAGGAGGCGCCGGGCGCCGACGGCATCGACATCCAGAACCAGCGGATCGAGATCGGCGACGGCCATGTGGACGCCATCGCCGGGCACATGGTCGGCGGACGGCTGCGCACCCTCTTCAAGGACAGCCGCGACGCCGGCCGGATCGTCTGGCGCGAGCCGTCCTCCGTCGTCGTGCGGGTCGTTCCGGGGGCCAAGGGGAAGATCCCCGACAACAGCACGTACGGCTTCCTCGGGACGCCCGGCAGCGACTTCTGGCTGATCCCGCAGGTGCAGAAGCAGGGCGTGGTGTGGGCGGGCTGGAACACCGAGGCCCTCGGCGCCGGCGACCTCAAGGGGCCGGTGAAGATGGCCATGGAGAAGGTGACCGGCCCCGGTTCGGTCGCCATCTGGGAGACGGCCGGGCTGGGCGGCGCGGACGTCCTCTACAACAGCCGGGACGGAATGCCCGACACCCGGCAGGTCGACCTCGGGGTGCACGCCCACGCCAACTGGGCGTTCAGCAAGGAGGGCACGTACAAGGTGACCTTCCGGCTCAGCGGCACCCTGCCGAACGGCACGGCCACCTCGGACGCGCAGACCTACACCTTCGTCGTCGGCGACGGCGCCCCGGACACCGGCGGGACCGGAGGAACGCGCGGCACTGGCGGCACGGGCGGGGCCGGGACCGGCCAGGACACGGGCAGTGGCGACGACGCCACCGACGGGTCGGCCGGCACCGGAGGGGGTGGGGGCGGGACGTCCGGCGGGTCCGCCGGCGCAGGTTCAGATTCCGGTTCCGGATCGACGGGAGGCACGTCTCCCGGCGGCAGCGCGGGGAGCGACGCGAGCGAGGGCAGTCTGGCCCACACCGGCTCCGGACCGGCCCTGCCGCTCGCGGCCGGTGCCGGCGCCCTGGTGGTGAGCGGTGCCGCGGCCATGGCGCTGACCCGTTCACGGCGCCGCCGCGCCGACGGGGCGACGCCGTGAGCAGCGCGCGACAGCGGGGCGCCGACCAGCCCTTCACCCTGCTCGTATGAGGGGACTGCGTGGGGACGGCGTGACGCGTCAGGACGACCTCAGGAGGCGGCGGCATCCGCGGGCTGGGCGAGGTCGGCGCGGTCGGCGTCCGCTCCCGCGACCTTCCGGCCCCAGTTCCTGCGCCGCACCGCGCCGATCGCGGCGCAGGCCCCGTAGAGCGCGAAGGACAGGGTGGTCACGTACGGGCTGATGGGGATGTCGCTCCCCAGCGCCAGCAGGATGCCGCCCTCCATCGAGACGACGGCCAGCACGACGCTGAGCACGGGCAGCATGACGGGGGACGCCGTGACCCGCGCCGCCGCGGCGGCCGGCGTGACGACCAGCGTCAGGACGAGCAGGGCCCCGACCACCTGCACGGACAGCGCGATGGTCAGTCCGAGCACCAGCATGAACGCGAGGGACAGGCCCCGCACCGGCACGCCCCGGGTGCGGGCGACCTCCGGGTCGGCGCTGGCGAACATCAGCGGCCGCCACATCACCAGCAGCGCGACGAGCACCAGCGCCGACATGCTGAGCAGGATCCTGGTCTGCGGCGTGTCCACCGCGACGATCTGGCCGGTGAGCAGCCCGAACTTGTTCGCCGCCCGGCCCTTGTAGAGGGCGAGGAAGAGCACGCCCAGGCCGAGGCCGAACGGCATGAGGATGCCGATCACGGAGTTCCGGTGACGTGCCTTCGCCCCGAGGACCCCGATCACGCCCGCGGCGACGAGGGAGCCGATGACCGAGCCCGTGACCACGTTCATGCCGAACAGCAGCGCGGCGGAGGCCCCGGCGAAGGACAGCTCGCTGATGCCGTGCACCGCGAAGGGAAGGTCGCGCATGATGACGAACACCCCCGCGAGACCGCCGACCAGGCCGAGCGCGGCACCGACGATCAGCGAGTTGTGCACGAGCTCCAGCAGCGCGCCGTAGTCCTCGAAGGTGAAGATCTGCTGCCAGAGGCTGTCGGCGGAGTTCATGTGCGCGCTCCTTGCTTCCCGCGCGCCGTGCGCTGTACGCCGTGCGGTTCCGGTTCGTGGTGGTGGTCGTGCGCGGCGGCCGGCTCGTCGGGGGCGCCGATCACCACCACCCGGTCCCGCACCCGCAGCACGTCGACGCGCGTGCCGTAGAGCTCGGACAGCGACTCCGAGGTCAGGACCTCCTCCGGCGTCCCGATCCGGTGGCGTCCCCGGGCGAGGTAGAGGACCCGGTCGGCCATGCCGAGCACGGGGTTGATCTCGTGGGTGACGAAGACCACGGCCGTGCCGTGGGACCGGCGGCGCGCGTCGACGAGTTCCGTCACCGCGCGCTGGTGACGCAGGTCGAGGGAGAGCAGCGGCTCGTCGCACAGCAGCAGTTGCGGGTCGGCGGCGAGCGCCTGCCCGACCCGGACCCGTTGCTGCTCGCCGCCGGACAGCATGTCGAGCGGGACGTCCGCGTACTCCGTCGCCCCGACGGCCGCGAGGATCTCGTCCACCCGGCGGCCCGGGCCCCGGCCCGGCAGGCCGAGGCCGAAGCGGTGCCCGTCGATCCCCAGGCGGACCAGGTCGCGGGCGCGCAGGGCGGCCTGCCCCACCAGGGTGGACTGCTGGGGTATGTAGCCGAGACGCCGACCCGCCCTTCCCGGCCGCCGGCCGAGCACCGTGAGCTGTCCGGAGGACAGCGGCACCCGGCCGAGCAGGGCCTTCATGAAGCTGGTCTTGCCGGACCCGTTCGGGCCGAGGACCGCGAGGAACTCACCGCGGCCCACCTCGATTTCGAGGGCCTGCCACACGGTCCGCGAACCGTACGCCAGCGCCGCGCCCTCGGCGTGTATCACGGGTCCGTCAGACTGTTCCGGCACGACCGGATCCCTCACTTGTCCAGCGCGCCGGCGAGGGCGTCGACGTTCGATGTCATCCAGGACAGGTAGTCCTTGCCCTGGGGGAGGGTCTCGGTGACCGGGACCACGGGGACGCCCGCCTTGTCCGCCGCGTCCTTCACCTTCTCCGTCTGGGCGCCGGCGGTCTGCTCGTTGTAGACGAGCACCTTGACCTGCTTGCCGGAGTAGAGGTCGAGGGTCTCCTTGAGGACCTGCGGCGAGACGTCGTCGCCCTCCTCGATCGCCTCGCTGAAGTTCTCGGGCGTCTTGTTCTCCAGTCCGGCGGCCTCCGTCATGTACAGCGGGACCGGCTCGGTGATGCCCACGCCCTCGCCGGCGTGGTTCTTCTTGATGGCGGCTTCCTTCTGCGTCAGCGGCTTGAGCTTCGCCGTGAAGGCGTCGGCGTTCTTCTCGAAGATCGCGGCATCGCCGGGGGACGCCTTGCCCAGCTCCTGGGCGATGCGGGCGGCGACCTTCTCCACGGTGGGGAAGTCGTACCAGACGTGCTCGTTGAGCTCGCCGCCGGCCGGGGCCTTGTGGCCGGAGACCTGCACCGCGTCGATCTTCGCCGCGGAGGTGTTGCTCTTCGTCATGCGGGCGACGAAGTCGTCGTAGCCGCCGCCGTTGGCGATGACGAGCCTGGCCTTGGAGAGCGTCAGCTGGTTGCGGGTGCTGGCCTCGAAGGAGTGCGGGTCCTGGTCGGGGTTGCTGATGATCGACGTCACGTCGACCTTGTCGCCGCCGACCTGCTTGGCGACGTCCCCCCAGACGTTGGTCGACGCGACGACGGGGATCTTCGCCGAGTCCGTCGTCGCTCCGCCCTTGGCGTCGTCGTCCGAGTCCGAGGACCCGCCGCAGCCGGCCAGCAGCGCGGCGGCGGCCACCCCGGATATGAGCGCCAGGGAACGGGAGAGGGGCGTGGGCATGGGTCCTCCATTGTGCGGAATCTCAGGGGTGCGCGAACGCGCGATGTATGGGCAGCTCAAGGGCCTGATGCCCAGTTTAGTTGAAAACGAATGTCGAAACGATGTTCGTGAGGGCATGCGGAAGCAAATTTTGCGGAGCTTTGGCGTGCGACGTACGGCGAGCCCCGTGTCCCCGCCGCCGACGGTCAGCGCGGCCCGGGCCGCGCCTCGTCGGTGCAGTCCCCGCAGACGCCGGTCAGCTCCACGACATGGTCGATGCCGGTGAAACCGGTGGTGGCGGCGACGCCCTGCGCCCAGCGCTCGACCTGCTCCGCCTCCACGGCGCGGCTCAGACCGCACTCCCGGCACACGACGTAGTGCTGATGCCCCTCGTCCGGGCGCGGGCGGTACAGCCGTTCGCCGTTGACGTCGCGGATCACGTCCGCGCCGCCGTCCGCCTCCAGGATGCGGAGGGTGCGGTAGACGGTGGTCAGGCCGATCTCGATGCCGGCGGACTCCGCCGCCGAGTGCAGGGATCGCGCGGAGACGAAGTCGTCGCACGTCTGGAACAGGGTCAGCAGCTCGCGGCGCTGCCGTGTCGAGCGCTGGTTCCCGAGAGCGGAGCCGTGCATGGTCACCTTCCGGTGGATGACGCCGATACCGGGCCGACCGGACCGGGTGATGCCGTGGCTGCGACCACCACCCGGCCCGGGGTCTTCAGACGGGCAGCACCGTCCCGTGCTGCTCGTGGACGCAGACCTCGTGGGCCTCGGGGACGTCCCAGGCGGGGAAGGGGTCCTCGCCGCCGTTCCGCTCGCCGTCCAGGAGGCACTCCTCCAGCGCCGAGTGCAGGGCCGCCGGCTCCAGGTCGGTGCCGATGAACACCAGCTCCTGGGCTCGCTGCCCGGGCGCCCCTGGCTCGTTGATCCCGGCGGGCTCGAAACGGGCGACAGACACGGCCTGGGACCACAGGCCGGTCCCGAGCACGTCGGTGGCGCGCACCCGCCCGCGGACCGTCTCGACCAGCAGGTCGCTCACGGTGCGCTCGTCGTCCTCGTCGTCCTCGAAGGGTGCGAGGCCCCGCTCGGCGAGTTCGTCGCCGGTGCCCAGCTCGGCCGGGAAGTTGGCCGCGTCCACCACGGTCACCATGGTGACGCGTCAGTCCTCCGGGCGGAGGAGGCCGCGCTCGTAGGCCTTGCGCAGGTGCTGGGGGACCAGGTAGGTGCTGCCGTCGATGGTGACGGGGGCGAGCGGCGGGGTGGTCGCGCGCCACTGGGCGCGGCGGTGGCGGGTGTTGCTGCGGGACATCTTGCGCTTGGGGACGGCCATGACGGTCCTTTCGGTGGGAGTCGGTCGGCGGTGGTCGGTGTGGTCAGCGGCTGGAGTAGGGGAGCAGGGCCATCTCGCGGGCGTTTTTGACGGCCGTGGCGAGTTGGCGCTGCTGCTGCCGGGTGACGCGGGTGACCCGGCGGCTGCGGATCTTGCCGCGGTCGGAGATGAACTTCCGCAGCAGGTCGGTGTCCTTGTAGTCGATGTACGTGATGCCGGCGACGTCGAGCGGGTTGGGCCGGTTCTTCCGGGCCAGGGCGGCCTTGTTCGGGCGGGGCATGTGACTTCCTCGGTCGTTCGGTGGGGCGGGTCAGGCGGCGGTGTCGAGCAGCTGGTCGAAGCCGGTGGGCCGGGGCCAGGCGTCGGGTCCGGAGGTCAGCTCGGCGTCGGTGAGCAGGCAGGAGTCGAGGAGCGCGAGCAGACCCGCGCGGTCCAGGTCGGGCGAGGTGAAGACGAGGTGCTGGCAGCGGTCGCCGTGCTCGGGGTGCCAGTCGAGGGCGGCGGCGGTGCGGCGCTCGGCCGGCATCAACTCCCAGGCGGCGTCCGGCAGGGAGGCCATCCAGGGCCCGGCGTACTCCACGCACAGCGCGCCGCCCGCGGCGTCCCAGGCGAGCAGGCTGTCGGGCCGGTCCGCGAGCCAGAACCGCCCCCGGCTGCGGGCCGCCGCGCAGCACAGGTCCTCCAGGGCCTCGTAGAGGCGGCCGGCGTGGAAGGGCCGGCGGCGCTGCCAGACGAGGGTGCTGATGCCCTCCTCGTCGCAGTCGTGGGGGAGACGGGCGCAGGCCGGGTGCTGGGCGGCAGCCGCCGCGGCCACGTCGAAGCCGGCGACGGCGGCGGCGCCCAAGTCCCCCGAGGCGACCCGGACCTGGCGGGCAGCCGGATGCAACTGCCGCAGCAGCGCGAGGTCGTCGAGTCCGGTCCCGGGACTGTCCGAGACGGCGAGGACCGGGGCGTACTCCAACTGCCGTGCGAAGGTGTCGCCGACGGTGCGCTGGTCCGTCGGGGCGGCGGCGAGCCCGGCCTCGGCGAGGTCGTCGCCGTTGGAGAGGCAGGGCAGTACGAGCGCGGGGTCGACGGCGGTCAGCACGTTGGTCAGCCGGAAGGTGCCGTCGCCGTGGGCGGCGACGACCTCGGCCATGCCCCGCGGTTCCACGGAATCCCATAGCTCCACGACCGCGAGCCGGGTGAGCCCGGCGTCGGCCAGCCGCTCCAGTTCGGGCACGAGGTTCTCGCGCAGGGCGCAGCAGGCGCAGTCGTTGACGAGGGGCGCCTCGCCCGAGGAGAGGGTCTCCGTGGCGTCGCGGACGCTGCGGCGCACGGTGCCCGCCGGGCCGGCGGACAGGTCGTGGTGCAGGGCGACGCTGCCGGGGACCTCGCGCAGCAACTGCGCGACCGTCTCGCGGCGGGCGTCGGCGTGCATGCCTGCGACGATCACCACGGGCATCGGCCCTTCGAAGATCATCGGCGGCCCCCGCCCTGTCCGTAGCGGCGCTCGAAGCGCTCCACCCGGCCGGCGGTGTCCAGCACCCGGGCGGTACCGGTGTAGAAGGGGTGGCTGGCGGAGGAGATCTCGACGTCGACCACGGGGTACGTGTGGCCGTCCTCCCATTCGACGGTCTTCTCACTGGTCATGGTGGAGCGGGTCAGGATGGCGAAGCCGCCTGCCTTGTCGCGGAAGACGACGGGGCGGTAGGCGGGGTGGATTCCGGGCTTCATGGAGTGTCCCTGGTTCAGAGGGTGGACGGTCGGAGCCGGTGCGGTCAGCGCTCTTCGCGGAAGTCGACGTGGCGGCGGGCGATGGGGTCGAACTTCTTGAGGACCAGCCGGTCCGGGTTGTTCCGGCGGTTCTTGCGGGTCACGTAGGTGTAGCCGGTCCCGGCGGTGGAGCGCAGCTTGACGATCGGGCGTAGTTCGTTGCGAGCCATGGGGGTAGCATACGACAATGATTTCCATTACCGGTACGCCGGTGGAGAGAAAGGCAGCAACCCGTATGTCCGCCCACTGCCAGCTGACCGGCGCCGAGCCGGTCTTCGGCAAGAAGATCTCCCACTCGCACCGGCGCACCTCGCGCCGGTTCGACCCGAACATCCAGAACAAGCGCTACTGGCTGCCCGGCGAGGGCCGCCACGTCCGCCTGCGCCTGAGCGCGCGGGCCATCAAGACCGTGGACGTGATCGGCGTCGAGGCCGCCGTCGCCCGCATCCGAGCCCGTGGGGAGCGTGTCTGATGGCGAAGAAGAGCAAGATCGCGAAGAACGAGCAGCGGAAGCTGGTCGTCGCCCGCCATGCGAAGCGGCGCGCCGAACTCAAGGCCGTCCTGGCGTCCCCGCACACCACGGCCGACGAGAAGACGGCCGCGCGGACGGAGCTGGACCGCCAGCCCCGGAACGCCAACGCGACCCGGGTCCGCAACCGCGACAGCGTCGACGGCCGCCCCCGAGGCCACCTGCGCAAGTTCGGCCTCTCCCGCGTCAACCTCCGCGAGCAGGCCCACGCCGGATTCCTCCCCGGGGTGACCAAGTCGTCTTGGTGACAGCCGAGTAGGAGGGGCGGCACGGCCGTGCCGCCCCCTCTCCGTGTCCGCCGGTCCCTCACCCGTCTGCGACCGGGCCGAGAGCTACCTGAGTTACGTCCGCGACCGCCGCCCCGAGCTGTTGGGCAGGGCGCGGCTCGGCCACTCGGCCTCGTCGCTCACCGAGGCCGAGGTCAGCGCCGAGGCCAGGACGGTGGCCGTCGAGGAAGCCCGGCACTGGGTGGCGCGGGGAGAACCCCGCCCACTGGTGATCGATCTGCGCGGTCCGCACGCCTACGCCGCCCTGCACATCGAGGGCTCCGCCAACATCGTCGACGAGGTCTTCGAGGAACTGGTGCGCACCGGGCTGCCGTTCAGCAAGAGCACCCCGGTCCTGCCGGCCTGCCCGGTGGGGGAGAAGTCGCTGCGCTACGCCGCGCTCCTGACCTGTATGAGGCACCCGGACGTCCGGAGCCTCGCCCGGCGGCGACGGGGACTGGCAGGTGCGGGCCCGCGCCGAGTTCCCCATCCTCACCGCCAACCCCGAGCTGGTGTACCTCGACAGCGCGGCGACATCGCAGAAGCCCCGTGCCGTCCTGGACGCCGTGCAGGAGTACTTGACGACGACGACGACGAACGCCAACGCGGGCCGCGGCACGCACCCCTGGGCCAACCGGACCACGGACCTGGTCGAACAGGTCCGCGAGCGGGTCAAGTCCGTCCTCGGAGACCCCGCCCCGGACCGTTCCACCGTGCACTTCACCGGCGGGACGACCGAGGGCCTGCGGACCGTCGCCCGCGACTGGCTCGCGCGGTACCTCGGCGACGGCGACGAGATCCTGGTCCCCTTCGCCGATCACCGGGCCAACCTCGAACCGTGGCTGGAGGCCCAGCGCCTGCTCGCCGAGCGCGGCACCGAGGTGCGGGTCCGCGCCTTGCCCCGGCAGGTCTCCGGCGACTACGACCACCGCGCCCTCGCCGACGCCGTCGGCCCCCGTACCCCCTTCGTCGCCGCGACCCACGTCCACCACGTGTACGGCGGGGACATGAACGTCCACCGCGTCCGCGCCGCTGTCGGACCGGACGTGCCGATCTGCCTGGACGCGGCGCAGAGCGTCGGCCACCTGCCCCTCCGGCTCGGTGACCCGGCGCTCGACGTCGACTTCGTCGCCTTCTCCGGTCACAAGGCCCTGGCGCTGCCCGGCGCGGGAGCGGTGTGGGCGCGCAACACCCGGGGGCCGGCCCTGCGGCCTCCGGGCTGGCAGGGCACCCCCAACACCGTGGGCGCCGCGTCGCTGCTGGCGGCGTTCGACTGGTTGGACGCGGTCGGCGTCGACCGGCCCCTGGCTCCGGGCCGGCGCGGCCACCCGCGCCACCGCGGTGGCGGAGATGTCCACGGCCGTGACCCGCCGGCCGCGGCGGGCCAGCCACACGGCGTCCCCGCCGGTTCCGCATCCGAGGTCAAGGGCATCGCCAGGGGACAGCCCGGCTACGGCCTCCTCGAGCACGGGATCGACCCGTGTTCCCCAGAGCCCCGTAGTGGCTACTGCTGACGCCTCCGCCACCTGGCGCGCACCACGACGAGCCCCGTGCCCCCGGCGACGAGCCCGCCGGCCACGAGGGCGGTCTCAGTGGGTTCCAGGGCCGCGCCGGTGCTGGCGAGTGCGCCGGAGGTGGAGCCGGTCGGCGCGGAGTCGCCGCCCCCTGATGGCGGCGGTACGGCGGCGGGGGCCTCGGCGGACGGCGTCTCCGCCGCGGACGGGGAGCCGTCCTCGGGGGGTGCGGGAGCGGCGGTCGTCGGAGCGCAGGGGGTGCCGGCGGAGCAGGGAGAGGCGAAGGGGGAGGACGCCGAGGCGGACGGCCGGGTGGACTCCGAGGGCGTGGCCCCGCCGCTGGGCGAGGGCGTCCCGGAGGGGCTCGTCTCGGAGGGGGTGGGCGTGGGCGTGGTCGGGTCCGGTGACGGCGTGGAGTCGCCGGTGGGGAGCTCGACGGTGGAGGTGTCCACGTCTCCGACGGCGAAGGTGTACTTCGAGGCGTCCTCAACGTGGCTCCCGTCGGGGAGTTCGGCTGACCAGCGGAACGTGAGCCGGTAGACGCCGGGTTGGGTGAAGCCCCAGTTGGCGTGCTGGTGGGTGCCGGGCGGTACCGGGTAGGTCGCCGGCAGTCCCTGCCGCCCGTCGAGGATCATCTCGGGCTCGCCGAACGGGGACCACTCCCAGAGCACGACGTCGCCGGGCCCTTCGGCGATGTCCAGGCTCAGCCCCATGTCGCCGACCACGTCGGCCGAGGTGAAGGACTGCGTGCTCCAACCCGCCCAGACCAGGGCGGGGTCCTGCGTCTGCGGGATCGTGTAGACCGTGTCGCCCGGCGCTCCGAGGAACAGGAATCCCGGGTTGTCATCGGAGAGTTGCACGGCGCCGGCGGGCGTCAGGTGCAGGATCACGGACTCGGGCGTCCGCCACACCGGGTCGAGGGCGTCGCGGTCATCGAGCAGCAGGCTGCGGAAGGTCCCGTCCACCATCCGGGGCGACACCGCGTCGACATGACCCACGTCGATCACCGTGCGCTCGCTGACGACGGGCGGCTCGCCCACCGCTGCCCGAGTCGTGCCGGCCGCGGCGTGAGCGGAGGTGTCCGTCGCCAGTACGGCGACGCCTCCCGCGCAGGTCGTCAGAACGACCGTCACCGCCACCGCGGCCGCCGCCACGAATCTGCGCCTGTGGCCGCGGTGTTCGATGGCCCCCATGAAAGCTCCCTCCTGAGTGGTGACCCGCAGGTTATCGACTGCGATTGTCATGTTCAACTCTCTCACCCAGGGGGCACGTCTCTTGCATCTCTTATATGAACATGATTATCGTTCGCAGCCTTGGTGGTGCCCGTGTGGGCACCCTCGAAGGGAGTTCGCTGTGCGCAACACCTCTCTCCGCCTCCTCATCGGGGCCACCGCCGCGACAGGCGTCCTGATGACCGGCGGGCCCGCCCAGGCGGCCTGCCTGGTGACGCTGGATCACGGCCACGTGGACGTCGTCGGCCTCGCCTACGAGGACGGCGCGCTGGAGATAGCCGTGCATGACGAGAGCGGCGCGGAGGAAGTCGAGTACGCGCCCGAGGACGTGCGACTGCGCGCCTTGCCCGGCGCGAAGACCACCATCCCCGCCGACCCCTCGTACGCCTTCCTCGGGACCGCCGGCAAGCCCGTCTGGATCCTTCCGGAGGTGCAGGACCCCGACCTCCTGTGGGCCGGGTTCGGTGCCGAGGAACTGGAGTCGGGCGTCCTCCAGAACGACGAGGTCGACGTCTCCTTCCTGTCGGTGAAGGGCCCCGGCCGGCTGGCCGTGTACACGGACGACGTCTTCGGTGCGCCGGAGACCGTTCTGGTCGACAGCGGTGACGGACTGCCCGACACCGTGGACCTGCACGCCGGTGAGCACACCCACGCCAACTGGGCCTTCACCAAGGCCGGTACGTACACCGTCAAGGTCAAGGCCGCCGCCCACCTGGCCGCGAACGGCTCGCCCGTCTCCTCCCGCGTCGTGACCTACACCTTCGAGGTGCAGAAGTGAGCAACAGCGCCATCCGGGTCCGCGTCCGCACCGCCGGCCTCCTCACAGCCGCCGCCGCACTCCTCGTCTCGGTCGCCTCGCCCGCCGAGGCCGCCCCCGTCACCCTCACCAGCGGCCACGTCGACGTCCTGGACGTCGACTACGCCTCCGGCGCCCTCACCCTCGACCTCCGGGACGAGACGACCGGCACCGCCGTGGACCGCGCACCGGCCGACGTCACGCTGAACGTGCCGGTGGCGGCCAAGCACACCAACGTCCCCTCGACCGCGCCCTGGGCGTTCCTGGGCACGGGCGGGACGGCGTGGATCCTGCCGCAGAGCCAGACCAGCGGACTGCTGTGGGCCGGCTGGAACACCACCGACGTCCCTAGCGGGACCTTCAAGGACAACAAGCTGACGTTCTCCCTGACCGGGGTGACCGGCCCGGCCGGCTTCAGCATCTACACCGCCTCGGGCGGCAGTCCGACCGTCCTCTTCGACAGCGGCAACGGCCTCCCCGACACCCTCGCGGTGAACGCGGGTGCCCACACCCACGCCAACTGGGGCTTCGACGCCGCGGGTACCTACAAGGTCACCTTCAGCGTGAGCGGTGTCCTCGCCTCGACCGGCCAGACCGTCAATACCGGCGCGAAGACCTACACCTTCCAGGTCACCAACAGCTGACCGCCCGCCCCGGGCCCGGGGGGGGGGGGGGGGGGGGCGGGCCCGGGGGGGGGGGCCCCGCCCCCCGGGGGGGGCCGGGGGGGGGCGGGGGGGCGGGCCCCCCGGGCAGCGCCCGCCCGCGCCGGGGCGCCGCCCCGCCGCAGCCGGCCACCCCCCCCCCCCCCCCCGCCCCCCCCCCCGCGGCCCCCCCCCCCCCCCCCCCGGGCCCCCCCCCCCCCCCGCGGCTGTTTCCGGTCCGGGCGCTCAGGCGGCGGCCTCACAGCCTCAGGCCCTTGAGGATCTCGTCGCGGTCGTCGCCCGGGCCACGCGCAGGGCGCCCGGCCAGCGGCCCACCTCGACCCAGCCGGCTCTGCCGTAGAAGTCCTCCAGCCTCAGGCCGGCCCGCACCGTCAGTTTGAGGCGCTCGAGGCCCATCTCCTCCCGGGCGACGTGATGGACGTGACGCATCAGTGCGGCGCCGACCCCCGATCCCCGGAAGCGGACCTGCGTCTGGACGTGGTTCACCACGCCGCAGTGCGCTTCGAGCGGATGCCCTGGGGACAGCTGCCCGAACAGGCGACGCGTTGTAGGGTGTGGGGACAGCCCTTGACCTGCAAAAACGCAGGCAGGGAGCCTATGTCCAGGAGTGCCTCCATGATACGAACGATGTTCAAGTCCAAGATCCATCGCGCCACCGTCACCCAGGCCGACCTGCACTACGTCGGGTCCGTCACGATCGACGCCGAGCTGCTGGACGCCGCCGATCTGCTGCCCGGCGAGCTGGTGCACATCGTCGACGTGACCAACGGGGCCCGTCTGGAGACCTACGTCATCGAGGGCGAGCGGGGCTCCGGCGTGGTCGGGATCAACGGGGCCGCCGCCCACCTCGTGCACCCTGGCGACCTCGTGATCATCATCAGCTATGCCCAGGTCACCGATGCCGAGGCCCGGTCGCTGGTGCCACGCGTGGTGCACGTGGACGCCGAGAACCGTATCGTCGGCCTCGGTGCCGACCCGTCGGAGCCGGTGCCCGGTACGGACCAGGCGCGCGGCCCGCACGCCGTGCCGGCCTGACCGACCCGTACCGACGAGGAGCGTGCCCGTGGGCGACATCGAGATCCGCGACGACCGGGCGGCCGGCCTGCTCCGGGCGCTGGAGGCCGGCGAAGTGGTCGGCCGGATCGAGTACTTCACGCTCGACGCGCCGGAACCGGCCCTCGTCCCCGTCCACACGGTCGTCGAACCGGCCCACGAGGGCCGGGGCATCGCCGGCCGACTGACCCGCGAGCTGTACGCCGCCGCCGAACGGGAGGGCGTCGCGGTCGCCCCGCTCTGCCCGTACGTCGCGAAATGGGCCGAGCGCCACGCCGACGAGGCCCCCGCGGCCACCCCGGAACTGCTGCGCGCGGCCCGGGAGCGGCTGGCGGATCACCCCGAGCGCTTCTGACGGGGCGCTCCCCGGTGCGGCGACCGGGCGGTCCGGCCGCCCGTCCGGGCCCCGTCCGTTCACGCCTCGGGGTGACTGGGACGCCGCACCTCGGGTAGGCGGGGCAGTAGTCCAGAGCCGGCGGAGCGCCCGTCGGTCGACTGGCCGGAGGACCGCACCATGACCGAACCGTATCCGGACCCCGTACCCCCCGCGCCCACCCCGGGCCCCGGCCCGCAGCCGGACCCGGTGCCGACCCCGCAGCCGCCGGGCCCCGGCCCGGTGCCCACTCCGCAGCCGCCCGGGCCCGGCCCGGAACCGGGCCCGCAGCCGACGCCGGCGCCGCCCCAGCCGGGCCCGCCCGAGCCCGCGCCGTCCCCGGTCCCGCCGGGCCCCGAGCCTGTCCCGAGCCCGGAACCGGGACCGCCGCTCAGCTGACGCCCTGCCGCGAGCGCCGAGGGGGCGGCCGTCGAACCGGCCGCCCCCTCGTGCCGCGCCGCGACCGGCCCGAAGGCTCGCCGCACCACCGCGACCTGCTCGGCGGCGGACCGTCGGACAGGGCGGCAGCGTGCCGGCGGGGTACGACACCCCGAAGACCTGGTTGTCACGAGGGAGCCAGGCCGGGCACCGCGGCGGCCAGGTGGCTGCGGGCGGCGATGCGCACACCGGCGATGCCCGCGCCGAGGCGGCAGACGTTCGGAGACGTCCTCGCTGGTCGGGACGGGCGGGGTCGGGCGACGGTGTCGAGCGGCTGGCACTCCACCACCGCGCCCGGGCCCGGCTCCGACCGACCCGGGCCCGGGCGCCGGTGGGTCAGCGGATGTCGACGGGTCCGTCGTCGTCCGAGGGTCGGCCGCGGCCCGCGTACGGTTCGAGCGCCGCCCCGGACCCGGCGACGGCCCCGTCCTTCCCGCCCAGGTTCTTGCGGACGGAGTCGAGGATCGTCAGCCCCTGCCCGACGAGTCCGGCCGCGATCTCGCCGAGCCCGTCCGTCCCGTTCAGCACGTTCACGTTGGCCCCGGCAAGACCCGCCGACGCCTCCTTCACGATCTGCGGCAACTGGTCGATGAGCATCCGGTCGAGCGCGACCCGGTCGTACGAGGCCGCGGCCTCGGCCTGGATCTTCATCCGCTCGGCCTCGGCCATGGCCAGTACGCGGATGCGCTCCGCCTCGGCCTGGGCCGGTTTCACGACCTCCGCGATCAGTTCCTTCTCCCGCAACTCGGCCTGCCTGAGAGCGAGTTCGGTCTGCGCCGCGAGCACTTCCCGGCGGGCGTGCGCCTGGGCGAGCGGGCCCGCCTGGTCGGCCTGTGCCTTGGCCCGGTCGACCTCGGCATCGAACTCGGCCCGCACGATCGCGGTCTGCCGCGCGTACTCGGCCTGTTTGCGCGCGGCCACCTGCTCGGCCTCCACCGACGCCTGGTCGGCCTGCGCCTGCGCGATCTTCGCCTGCCGCTGGATGGCCGCCTTGTGCGGCCGGGACATGGCCTCGATGTAGCCGGTGTCCCCGTCGTCGATGGACTGGATCTGCAGCGAGTCGACATGCAGCCCGATCTTCGCCATCTCGGCCTTCGACGTGTCGAGGACCTCGGTCGCGAGCTTCTGCCGCTCGGTGACGATCTCCTCGACGGTCATCGACCCGATGATGGACCGCAGATGACCGGCGAAGATCCGGCCGGTGAGCACGGACATCTGGTCCTGGTCCGACAGGAACCGCTGACCCGCGTTGACGATCGACTCGCGGTCGTTGCCGACCTTGAAGGCGATGACGGCCCGCACCGTCAGCGCGATGCCCTGCCTGGTCACGCACTTCTCCATGACCTCGGCCTCGCTCATGGCCAGGGACAGGAAGCGGGTCTTGCGGAACACCGGCAGCACGAACGCCCCGTGCCCGGTGACCACGCGGAACGGCGCTCCCCCTAGCCCCCGCCTGCCGCCCGAGACCAGCATCGCCTCGTCGGGTGCGGGAACGCGATATCCGAACATTCCTCACGTCTCCTTAGCGGGCGCCGCGCGTGTCGCCGCCGGACGGCGGGTCGAGCAAGGGGTCGCTCCAGACGATGACGGACACCTCGCGGTGTCCCAGGGACTCGATGACGAGCACGGTCGTCCCGCGCTCCAGCGGCTCGTCCGAGTACGCGAAGAACGTCTCGGTACCGCCCCTGACCCGGACCAACACCTCGCCGGGCCCCTCGATCCCGCGCGTTGCCAGGGTCAGTCTCCCCGTACAGCCGACCACGGCCTCGTCCGGCGCCATCGGCGGACGCCCCCCTTGTCGTTCCAGCTCGCAAGAGCTCTTGGAAGCCAGACCATACGCCTCTGACCTCGGCCGGACCATCCACGGGCGGCAAAGGTCCGCGGCGCGCGGCGCGGCCGGCGCAGAGGGCGGCCTACGAGCCCTTGACCCCGCTGGTCCAGACCAATAGTTTCGTGCAGCCAAGTCCACCGCTCCGTACGGCACGTGCACCACGCCTCACAGGAATGAGCTCTGCCATGCGCCTGCGCCCGCGTCCCCGTCCGCGCCGAAGACTCCTCACCCGGGCGGCCGTCGCCGTCACCTCGCTCTCCCTGATCGGCGCGTTCGCGCCGTCCGCCGCCGCCCACGGCGGTCACCACGACACCGCGCGTCGCGTCGGCTACTTCACCCAATGGGGCGTCTACGGGCGCGACTTCCAGGTCCAGGACCTGGAGCGCAGCGGTGCCGCCGCCCGGCTCACGCACGTCAACTACGCGTTCGGCAACATCGGCACCGACGGAAAGTGCCTGATGGGCAACGTCCCCGGCGAGTCCGACCCGTGGGCCGACTACCAACGGCCGCTGGACGCCGAGAACTCCGTGGACGGCGTCGCCGACACCGACACCCAGGCGCTCGCCGGCAACTTCAACCAGCTGCGGGAACTCAAGGCCGCCCACCCCGGCCTCAAGGCGATGATCTCGCTGGGCGGCTGGTCCTGGTCGACCCACTTCTCGGACTCCGTCCGCACGCCCGCCGCCCGCAAGGCGCTGGTCGCGTCCTGCGTCGACCTCTACCTCAAGGGCAACCTGCCGCAGGACGGCGCCCGTGGCGGCGCCGGTGCCGCGGCCGGCGTCTTCGACGGCATCGACCTGGACTGGGAGTGGCCCGGCTCCGAGGGCGACACCGACACCGTGTACCGGCCGGAGGACAAGCGGAACTACACCGCGCTGGTCGCGGAGTTCCGCCGCCAGCTCGACGACTACGGTCGCACCCGCCACCGCCACTACGAGCTGTCCGCGTTCGTTCCGACCGCACCCGCAAAGATCGACGCCGGATTCGACGTCCGCAAGATCATGAAGGACTTCGACTTCGTCAACCTCCAGGGCTACGACTTCCACGTCAGTGGCGAGAAGACGACGGCCCAGCAGTCCGCCCTGTACGCCCGCGACGACTTCAGCGTCGACGGCACGGTGGACGCCTGGCTGCGGCGCGGCGCCCCCGCCCGCAAGCTCGTCGTCGGCATGCCCTTCTACGGGCAGGGCTGGACCGGAGTCACCGGCGGCGGCGACGGCCTGAACCAGCCGGCCACCGCCCCCGCCCCGGCCAAGTGGGCCAACGGCAACGCGGACTACAAGGAACTGAAGTCCCTGGCGGACTCCGGAACGTACCGACTGCACCGCGACTGGCGCGGCGGCCACGCCTGGCTCTTCGACGGAACCACCCTGTGGACCTACGACGATCCCCAGGTACTCGCGCTCAAGTCCCTCTACGTCCGGGCCAAGGGACTCGGCGGTGCGATGTTCTGGTCCCTGGACGGCGACACCCCCGACGGCGAACTCGTCCGGACCGTCGACCGCGCCCTCGGCCACTGAGCCCGGCGCGGGTTCGGTACCGGCCGCCCCCGTAGGCTCGCAGCCGACGAGGACAGGGGATCGGCATGTGGAAGCGCGCCCTCGACGGGGCCGGTGTCAGGGAGTCGCGGCTGCGGCGGGACTACACGGAGCAGCGCAGGGCGGTGCGGAGGTTCGCGGCAGCCGAGTACGCCGCCGCGCGGCTGCTGCTCCCCGCCGCGCTGCTCCCGCACGTGGTGGCCGCCGTGGCGTTCATGCACGACACCGACGACCGCGTCGACCGCGGCACACCGGACGAACGGCAGGCCGCCGCCAAGACCTGGCAGGAGCTGGTGCGGACAGCCTTCGCCGAAGGCGACTCGGCCCTGCCCGTCCTGCGCTGCCTGGTGCGCACCGCCGAGCGCCACCCGGAAGTCCGCTCCCACGCGGAGGAGTTCCTCCGGGGCTGCGAGCAGGAGGCCGCCTGGCGGACCATCGCGGACGAGGAGGCGATGGAGCGGTACGTGCGGGAGTACTCCCGGCCGGCGCTGATGCTCACGGCCTGCCTGGTGGCGCCCGCGGACGCCGCGGCCCGCGCGGCGTTCGTGGACGGCTGCCACCGGCTGATCCGCGCCATGCAGCGTGTCGACTTCCTGGCGGACCTGTCCGAGGACGTGCGAGACGGCCGGCCGGGCATTCCCGCCGACGCGGTGGCCCGTCACGGCGCGGACCTGACCCGGCCCGACGCGGCGCTGGGACGGCTCGTCGCGGATCAGGCGGACCTCGCGGCAACCGACCTGGCGGCGGCCTCCTCCTTCACCGTCCTGGTGGACCCGGCGTACCGGCCGTTCCTGCGGGCCCTCCTCGGAGTGCAGTGCCTGCGTCTCGACGCGGTGCGCCGCGCGGGCCGGTCCCTGGCGACGCACGGCGCCGGACCTCCGGCACCGGCAGCCGCCGTGCTGCTGCTGCGGGAAGCGGCGGCGCGGGTCCGGCGGCCCCGCACCCGGTTGTAAAACGAATCGCGGCGCACCCGGGCGCGGAGGCGCATCCGGGCCCTGAAAGAGCCCGCCGTGGAACGCCCCGACAAAGCCGCCCGGCAAAGCCGCCCGGGCGACCACCGCGCGCCGCCGTTCGGACGCCACCGCCCTCCGGCTCGCCCCTGCGGCCCGAGACCGGCCGCGCCGCGTCCGGAGCCTCAGCTGAGTGGATATGGCATCGATATCAGCCCTCACCAAGCTCCCGTCCGGGAGGGGCCGTGCTGCCTCGGACGACGAGCTGCGGTTCGACGGTCTCGGGGATGGCCACCGCGTCGGGGGCGGTGAGATGGCGCAGCAGGTGGGCGACGGCGAGTTCGCCGGTACGGGTGAAGGGCTGGGCGACGGTGGTCAGCGGCGGGCTGCAGTAGGCGGCGAGGTCGATGTCGTCGACGCTGACCAGGGAGACGTCGTCGGGGACCCGGCGGCCGAGTTCGGCCAGGGCGCGGATGACGCCGAAGGCCATCTCGTCGCTGGCGACGAAGACGGCGGTGGCGTCGGGGATGCGTCCGAGGATGAGTCCGGCCCGGTATCCGGAGGCGGGCGACCAGTCGCCCTCCAGCGGGGGCGGTACGGGCCGGCCCGCTTCCTCCAACGCCGCGCGCCAGCCCTCGCGCCGGTTGCCGGCCTCCAGCCACTGTTCGGGGCCGGCGATGTGCCAGACGGTCTCGTGGCCGAGGTCGAGCAGGTGCCGGGTGGCCAGGCGCGCGGCGAGGGCCTGGTCGACGGCGACGACCTCGGTGGTGTCGGTGCGGGAGCCGTCGATGGTGATCGTGGGGACGGCGCGGGTGAAGTGCTCGATGCGCGGGCTGCTGTGGAGCAGGGGCACCGAGAGGATGACGCCTTCGACGTCCTGGTCGGCGAGGCGGGACAGCGCGGCCTCGATCGCGGAGGTGTCCAGGGAGGTGGTGGTGGCGGTGCTCACCGCGTACCCGGCGGCCTTCGCCGCGTTCTCGATGCCGGAGGTGACCGCGGCGCGGGAGTAGAAGGTGGTCTGGAGCGTGACCACGCCGATGGTGCGGCTGCGCCCCGAGGACAGCATCCGCGCCGCGTTGTTGCGCCGGTAGCCGAGCTGCTCCACCGCCGCCAGCACCCTGGCGCGGGTGTGGTCCTGCACATGGGGATGGCCCGACAGCACCCGCGACACCGTCTGCGCCGACACCCCGGCCGCACGCGCCACATCCGCCATGCCCGGCGGCCGTTCCCCGGCCTGGGCACCCCGTTTCCCCATGAGTTCCTTCCCCGGTCGCGATCCCTCGATGGTAGCGCTCCCCTCTGCCTGTGGATCTCTCCTGGGGAGGGCGATCAGGTCTCCAGGAAACACTGCCGCCGCCTCTATTGGCATCGATAACACTCTCTGCCATAGTGTCGGCCATCGAAGCGCGTCGTCCATCGGCTCGACAGCGCACCATCTCTTCCCGCGGTCTCTTCAGAGCTCTCCGCTCGGTCCCCCGCGGTGGGCAGGAGGCGTCATGAAACGGACTTGTACCCGCGTACTGGGTGCCTGTGGAGCCTTGATGCTCGCCCTGGCGGCAACCGGCTGCTCCGGATCGGACGGGTCGAAGGAGACGGCGTCCGGCAAGGCATCGATCACATTCTGGGGTTGGGCCCCGGGGTACGCGGACGCCGTGAAGGCGTTCAACGCCTCCCACCCGAACACCCAGGTCACCTACCAGACGGTGCAGCCGGGCGCCAAGGGCGGCTACCAGAAGATGCTGAACGCGGTGAAGGCCGGCAACGCGCCGTGCCTGGCCCAGGTCGGCTACGAGACGCTGCCCAGCTTCGCCGCCCAGGGAGCCCTGAAGAACGTGGCCGACCAGGTCACCGCGGCGGACCAGGGCGACTTCCAGGAAGCGGCCTGGAAGTCGGTGACGCTGGGCGACCAGGTCTACGGAGCCCCGGTGGACAGCGGTCCCATGGCGCTGTTCTACAACAAGAAGGTCTTCGACTCCCTCGGTCTGAAACCGCCCGCCACCTGGGCCGAGTACCGCACCGCGGCCAAGAAGATCCACGCCTCCGATCCCCAGCGGTACATCTCCTCCCCGTACCTCGACTACGACTACGCGGGCCTGGCCTGGCAGACGGACGCCGGCTGGTTCGGCGTCAAGGACGACGCCTGGCAGGTCACCATGGACTCACCGGCCAACCGGAAGGTCGCCGACTACTGGCAGGGCCTGGCCGACGACAAGCTGATCAGCTCGGCTCCCATGTACGACCAGGCGTGGTACACGGGGCTCGGCGACGGGAGCATCGCCACGGTGGTCGGCGCGGTCTGGCAGGCCGGAGTCATCAAGGGCGGCGCGAAGAAGGGCGCCGGCCAGTGGGCGGTGGCGCCGATGCCGCAGTGGGCAGCCGGTACGCCGCCGCAGGCCGGCAACGCCGGGGGCTCCGCGACCGCCGTCCTGAAGGGGTGCGAACAGCCGAAGGCCGCCTGGGAGTTCGCGCACTGGCTGGCCACCGACCGCACGGCGTTCGGTGACCTCGTGGAGAAGGCCGCCCTCTACCCGGCCGCCACGCAGCTGCTCGACCTGCCCCAGCTGAACAAGGCCGACCCGTACTTCGGGGGCCAGAAGATCTACGACGTGTTCGCCCGGTCCGCCCCGCGGGTGGGATCGCAGTGGGTCTGGGGTCCGCTGATGACCAAGACGGCCGCCGACCTCGACGACGGCCTCGGCAAGGCGTGGGCCGGCAAGGAGACCATCGCCGGCGCCCTGCGCACCGCCCAGGAGAAGACGGTCGCCGAGATGCAGAAGCAGGGGCTCCGGACCGCCGACTAGCCCCCCGCGGACGGTGCGCTGCCGGGCGCACACCCTGACCCGGCGTCCGGCAGCGCGCCCCACCCTCCACCTGCCTCGGCCTCCGTGCCCCGACGAAGGAATCCGCACGTGTCCCACGACACCGCCACCGCACACCGCGCCTCCCAGCGTCCGGCGGACCCGCAGACAGCCCTTCCGCCACTGCGTGCCGTACGGGCCGGAACGCCGCGCGGCAAGGGCCGGACACCGCTGATGTTCTGCGCGCCGTTCCTGGTCCTGTTCGCGGGCATGTACCTGGCCCCGATCGTCTACGCGGCGGTCAGCAGCCTGTACTCGGTGCACCGGTCCGGACTCGGGCTCACCGCCCCGACCCGGGTGTTCGACCCGGGGGCCAACTACCTGCGGGCGTTCGAGGACAGCGCCTTCATCGGGTCGCTCGGCCGGGTCGCCCTGTTCGGTCTGGTGCAGGTGCCCCTCATGCTGGGACTGGCCCTCGGCCTCGCCCTGCTCATCGACGCGAAGTCGGCCCGCGGCAAGGGCTTCTTCCGGCTCTCCGGCTTCGTCCCGTACGCCGTTCCCGGCGTGAGCGCGGCGCTGATCTGGTCGTTCATGTACTCCACCCAGTCCAGCCCGGTGAACCGGCTGCTGGCACCGCTCGGGTTCACCGTCCCGTTCTTCGACGCGGACCTGGTGCTCTGGTCGGTCGCCAACATCGTCACCTGGAGCTGGGCCGGCTACAACATGATCATCATCTACGCGGCCCTCCAGTCCATCCCCGCCGAGACGCTGGAGGCCGCCCGGATGGACGGGGCCTCGGCGTTCCGGATCGCCTGGAGCATCAAGATCCCGGCGGTGCGCGGCGCCCTGGTGCTCACCGCCGTCTTCTCGGTGATCGGCTCCGCCCAGCTCTTCAACGAACCGGCCGTGCTGCAACCCGTCTCCTCGGGCGCCATCCCCTCGACGTTCACGCCGATCATGTCCGCCCAGAGCGCCGTCGCCGCCGGCAACTACCCGTACGCGGCGGCCCAGTCGGTCGTCCTCGCGCTGCTCGTCGCCGTCGTCTCCTTCACCTTCTTCAAGCTCACCAGCCGGGGAGAGTCCGCATGAGCGCCATCGACACCACCGGGCTCGGGCGGCGGGCGGAGGCGGCCGGCAGCACCGCCGTGCCCGCGCCGAAGGGGCCGCGCCACCGGGCGCGGGACGGGGCCCGGTCACGGCGACTGCCACCCTCCGCCGGCCGCGAGACGACGTTCACCAGCCGGGCCACCGTGACCGCGCTGCTGGGCCTGTCCGCCTGCTACTTCCTGTTCCCGCTGTGGTGGCTGCTGGTGTCGGCGACCAAGCCGTTCGGCGAGCAGTTCAGCGGCAGCGGCCTGTGGTTCGACGGCTTCGGCCTGTTCGACAACGTCGCCCGGCTCGGCCGCCAGGACGGCGGGATCTTCTGGCGCTGGATGCTCAACAGCCTGCTGTACTGCGGGACCGGGGCGCTGCTGGGGACCCTGTTCTCCGCACTCGCCGGGTACGCGCTGGCGAAGTTCGACTTCCGCGGTCGCGGCGCCGTCTTCGGCCTGGTGCTGGCCGCCGTGCTGGTGCCGAAGGTGCTGTTCACCCTGCCGCTGTATCTGATGTTCTCCGGCGCCGGCCTCATCGACAACCCGCTGGCGGTGCTGCTGCCCAGCGTGGTGAGCCCGTTCGGGGTCTACCTGGCCCGGGTGTTCGCCGCCCAGTCCGTCCCCGACGAGGTGCTGGAGGCCGGCCGCCTCGACGGCGCGAGCGAGCTGCGGATCTTCCGCTCCGTCGGGGTGCGGATGATGCTGCCCGCGCTGGTCACCATCTTCCTCTTCCAGTTCGTGGAGATCTGGAACAACTACCTGCTGCCCGCGATGGTCCTCGGCGACGACCGGCTCCAGCCCGTGACGGTCGGCCTGGTGGGGTGGAACGCCAGCCATGTCGCGGTGCCGCCGCCGCTGGTCGTCATCGGCTCGCTGGTGTCGGTCGTCCCGCTGCTGATCGCCTTCCTCGCCCTCCAGCGCTTCTGGCGCGCGGGCATGACCGCAGGAGCCGTCAAGTGACCTTCCAGGCCGAGCCGCCCGCCTGACCGCCCCCGTCAGCCCACCGCAGTCCGCCCCCTCCATCGGCCCCCCCACACCGCCGACCCCACGCCCCCCGTGAGGACGGAAGACCGGAAGGAACCGCTCGTGTCCATTTCCCGCAGAAGAAGGATCAGCGGCGCGCTCGTCGCCGCCGCGCTCGTCGCGGCCGGCGGCGCCGCGCTCGCCACCCCGCCGGCCGCCGATGCCGCGGCGCCCACCTACCGGGTGAACGTCGGCGCCAAGGGCACCTGGAACCGCCCCGACGACACCCCCGCCGCCCCCTACATCGACAAGGACGGCACCTTCTACTACGAGCAGGCGCACGCGCTCTACGGCGCCGACGACGGCCGTGCGTGGTCGTTCTACTCGGGGCCGGACTTCGACAACACGACCAAGCACGCGATCAGCAGCGCGGTCAACCCGGCCAACAGCAACGACAAGAACAACGACACCACCTGGCGCTGCAACAACAGCCCCACCGGCAAGGAGGCGACCAACGCCCCCTCCGGGTCGGGCTACGCGCACCGCAACTACTGCGACCCGGCCGGCGGCATGTGGGTGGACCCCGACACCGGTGACTGGTACAGCCTGATCCACAACGAGTTCACCCCGCAGCCCTTCGGCGACGGCGTCCACTACGACGCCATCGACCGGGCCGTCTCCACCGACCAGGGCAGGACGTGGACCATCAAGGACCACGTCATCACCAGCCCCTACAGCACCAAGCGGGGCGACACCGCCGCGTTCCCGCAGAAGACGTACCACTATGGCGACGGTGACCAGCGGCTCTTCGTCGACACCGCCTCCGGCTACTTCTACGCCTTCTACGGCTCCCGGATCGTGGACAAGAACGGCGGCTGGAAGGCGTTCCACGCCCATGTCGCCCGCGCCCCCATCTCGGGCAAGATGGCGCCGAGTTCCTGGCAGAAGTGGTACGACGGCGCCTGGACGCAGCCCGGCACCGGCGGCAAGGAGAGCAACATGGTGCCGGTCGACTCCGCCGGCAACGGCACCGGCTACACCCCCGCCGGCAAGGAGTACAACCCGGCCAACACCGGCACCACCGCCGAGCAGGTCGCGGCCGGGACCACCCCCGCCACCTCGCCCCTGTTCGTCATGGACATCACCTGGAACGCCTACCTCGGCCTCTACATCGGCGAACCTCAGGCGGTCGACCAGTCGGGCAAGGCGCCCCAGCAGATCTACGCCACCGACAACCTGGCCACCCAGAAGTGGAAGCTGATCGGCGACACCGGCAGCCACACCAACGCCTCCTGGTACCGCTGGTTCCTCGACAGCGCCAACAAGACCAGTACCACCATCGTCGGCCGCAGCTTCCGCTCCTACTGCTCCTTCGGCTGCTCCGGCGACGCCTCCGCCGAGTACCTCAACCTGTCGATCGACACCAGCGCCCCCGCCGCCCCGGTCGACACCACCAAGACCTACCGCATAGCCGGCGCGGGCAGCCGTGTCCTGGCCCAGGTCTCCGGCAGCTCCGCCACCACCTCCCAGACGGCCGGCGCCGCCAACCCCGACGTGTGGTCCTTCGCCGCCAACGGCGACGGCTCCTACCGCATCGCCAACACCACCACCGGCGCCCTGCTGGGCGTCGACTCCACCACGACCGGCCAGCGCGCCTGGGGCACCAAGCCCACCGTCACCGCCGCCGGGACCGGCGGCCCGAGCGTCGGTCAGCAGTGGTGGGTCGTCCGCAACACCAGCGGCGGCACCTACCGCCTCGTCAACCGCTACAGCGGCCTGGCCCTCGGCATATCCGCCGACTCCTCCCGGCCCGCGGAGACCACCCCGGCCCGTTTCTGGACCGGCTCCGGCGGCGTCGGCGGCTCCCGCACCGCGGCCGAGCAGACCCTCGGCCTCACCGCGGCGGGCACCGCCCCCGGCAACCTCGACGGCGTCCACACCCTCGCCGCCGGAGGCAAGGCCCTCGACGTGCCCGACCACAGCACCACCGCCGGCACCCAGCTCATCACCTACACCCCCAACAGCGGCGCCAACCAGCAGTGGCGCTTCACCCGGCAGAGCGACGGCTCCTACGAGATGGCCAACGTCGAGTCCGGCCTGTGCGCCGACGTCAGCGACGGCTCCACCACCGCCGGCGCCAAGGTCGTCCAGTGGACGTGCAACCAGGGCGCCAACCAGCACTGGAAGGCCACCCGCCGCTCCGACGGCACCTACACCCTGGCCTCCGTCAAGAGCGGCCTCGCCCTGACCACCGCCTCCACCGCCAACGGCGCCCTGGTCACCCAGCAGACCGACACCGGCACCGCCCGGCAGCGGTGGACCCTCGGCTGACCCACCGGATCACCGGTTCCCGGTATGCCGCGGAACGGCCTGCCGGGAACCGGTAGCGGGCCTTGCCCAACCCCGCGCGCCTGGTCGGTGTCAGCTGCTGGTCTCGGTGCGGTCGCCGCCCCAGAGGGTGTGGAAGGTGCCGTCACGGTCGGTGCGGCGGTAGGTGTGGGCGCCGAAGTAGTCGCGCTGGCCCTGGGTGAGGGCGGCGGGCAGGCGGGGGGCGCGCAGGGAGTCGTAGTAGGCGAGGGTGGCGGAGAAGGCGGGGGTGGGGACGCCCTGGGTGACGGCGGTGGCGATGACGCCGCGCCAGTCGTCCTGGGCGGCGGCGATCTCGTCGGCGAAGCCCTTGTCGGCCAGCAGGCTGGGGAGGTGGGGCTGGGCCTCGTAGGCGCCGGTGATGCGGTCGAGGAAGGCGGCGCGGATGATGCAGCCGCCGCGCCAGATCGCGGCGACCTTGCCGAGGTCGATGTCCCAGTCGTAGCTCTCGCTGCCGGCGGCGATCTGGTGGAAGCCCTGGGTGTAGGAGACGATCTTCGAGGCGTAGAGCGCCTGCTCGACCCGGTCGGCGAAGGCCGCCGCCTCGTCCTTGCCGAGGGCGCGGGCGGCGGGGCCGGCCAGGTGGCGGGAGGCTTCGCGCAGGTCGGCGTGGCCGGAGACGGAGCGGGCGAAGACGGCCTCGGCGATGGCGGAGACCGGGACGCCGAGGTCGAGGGCGATCTGCACGGTCCAGCGGCCGGTGCCCTTCTGCTCGGCCTGGTCCAGGACGACGTCCACGAACGGCTTGCCGCTCGCCTCGTCCACATGGGCGAGGACCTCGGCGGTGATCTCGATGAGGTAGGAGTCCAGGCGGCCGGTGTTCCAGGTGCGGAAGATGTCGGCGATCTCGGCGGGGGAGTAGCCGGCGACGTCGCGCAGCAGCTGGTACGCCTCGCCGATCAGCTGCATGTCGGCGTACTCGATGCCGTTGTGCACCATCTTCACGAAGTGCCCGGCGCCGTCCGCCCCCACGTGCGTCACGCAGGGCGCCCCGTCCTTCGCCTTCGCGGAGATCTTCTCCAGCATCGGGCCGAGGGAGTCGTAGGACTCCTTCGAGCCGCCCGGCATGATGCTGGGGCCGTTCAGCGCGCCCTCCTCGCCGCCGGAGATGCCGGTGCCGACGAAGTGGATGCCCTGCTCGCGCAGCTCCTTCTCCCGGCGCCGGGTGTCGGCGAAGTGGGCGTTGCCCCCGTCGATGATCATGTCGCCGGGCTCCAGGAGCGGCGCGAACTCCTTGATCACCGCGTCCGTCGGGTCGCCCGCCTTCACCATGACCACCAGCCGGCGGGGCCGCTCCAGGGCCGCCACGAACTCCTCCGCCGTCTCGGTCGCCACGAAGTCGCCCTCGCCCCCGAACTCCTCCACCAGCGCGTGCGTCTTCGACGCGGTCCGGTTGTGCAACGCGACCGTGTAGCCGTTGCGGGCGAAATTGCGGGCCAGGTTGCGGCCCATGACCGCGAGACCCGTGACGCCGATCTGCGCTGTAGTGCTCATTGCGTTGACTCCCAGTTGCCTCGGTGTCCGTGATGCTGGTCGTACCGGCCAGTATCGCCGCCTGCCCATCCTGACGTGCCGCTACGCCCGTCGCATCTCCTGACCCGGCCCGCCCCGGTGCGACGGAAAGGGGTCCCGGTACTCGGCGGAGGGCCCGCAAGATCCCTCAACAACCGTACATTCCAGGCCACTTGAACCGGCCATGCGGCCGGTAGCCGTCTTGTCGTGGCCGGTTCGGCGCGCTTACTTTTGCCGCTCCTGACGCAATGTCGAAGGGGTCCCCCATGGCCGTACGCGGCCGGCACCGCCGGTATCAGCCGAACAGGATCAACCGCGCCTCCCTCACCGTCACGGCCGGCGGCGCCGGCATGGCGCTCCCGCTCATCGGCGCCGGCACCGCGCACGCGGCCGACGTGGCGACCTGGGACAAGGTGGCCGCCTGCGAGTCCACGGGCAACTGGGACATCAACACCGGCAACGGCTACTACGGCGGCCTCCAGTTCACCCGGTCCACCTGGGCGGCCTACGGCGGCACCGCGTACGCACCGCGCGCGGACCTGGCGAGCAGGGACCAGCAGATCGCCGTGGCCGAGAAGGTGCTCGACGCACAGGGGCCCGGCGCCTGGCCGGTGTGCTCGGGACGGGCCGGACTGACCCGGGGCGGCGGCAGCCCCGACATCCGGCCGGCCGGCGGACGCGAGGCGGCCCAGGGCGGTGAACGGGTCGCCCGGAAGTCCACCGGGACGCCGCGCGCGAAGGCCCCGGCCAAGGGCTCCGTCAAGGACGTCCGGCCGCAGACCACTCCGCAGTCCCGGGCCGGCCAGGCCCGCAGCATGTACACCGTGGTCACCGGCGACACCCTGTCCGGCATCGCCGACACCCAGCGGGTCCCGGGCGGCTGGCAGCGCCTGTACCGGGCCAACCGCGCCGAGATCGGCGCCGACCCGGACCTGATCCTGCCCGGTCAGCACCTCGCCCTGCGCGGCTCCGGCGCGGCGGTGGCGGCGCCGGCGAGACCCGCGGCACCCCGGAAGGCGGAGCCGAAGCCCAAGGCCCGCCCCGAGCAGCCGAAGAAGACGTCCACGCACACCCAGAAGCCGAGGACGACCACCCACCACGCCCTGGTGGCACCCGTGGACGCCCCGACCGGCACCCCGTACCACAAGAGCGGCTCCTCCTGGTCCAAGGGCTACCACACCGGCGTCGACTTCCCCGTCCCCACCGGCACGTCCGTCAAGGCCGTCGCGGCCGGCCGGGTGGTCAGCGCGGGCTGGGGCGGGTCCTTCGGGTACGAGGTGGTCGTCCGGCACGGCGACGGCCGCTACTCGCAGTACGCCCACCTCTCGGCGATCTCCGTACGGAGCGGCCAGCAGGTGGGCGCCGGGCAGCGGCTCGGCCGGTCGGGGACCACCGGCAACAGCACGGGCCCGCATCTGCACTTCGAGGTGCGGACCGGGCCCGGCTTCGGTTCCGACGTGGACCCGGTGGCGTACCTCCGGGCCGGCGGCGTCAGGATCTGATCCGCACGCGGTGTCGGTCGACGACCGGCAGCGGGACGAAGAGGCCGCCGAACACGGGGGCCGCCACGAGCGGCGGCGCGCCGGGCTCCGTCGCCGGGGAGGGCAGGACGACCCGGCCGGTCAGGGCGTCCGGCACCGGTGCCGGCGAGTCCGCGGACCCGCGCGGCGCGGCCACGGGGGTCACCGCCGGGGCCGCGCGGCGCGACGAAGCGGGGGTCGAGCGGTCGGACGACGGCGGGGCCGGGCGGTCCGACGACGGCGAGGCCGCGGCCGGGACGGCGGCCGGAGTCTCCTCGTCGCCCCCGCTCGCGGCCTCCCGCGCGATGCGCTCGGTCGTCAGCAGGATCAGGCCGCCCGCCGCCACCACGCCGCAGCCCAGGGCGAGGACGGTGCCCGTCGTGCCGTACCGGAAGGTCTCGCCGAACATCGTGATGCCCACCGCGGCGGCCACCACCGGGTTGACCACGGTCAGCGTGGCCAGCGGCGCGGCGAGACCGGCGCCCCGGTAGGCGGCCTGCGACAGCAGCATGCCGGCCGTGGCCAGCACGGCGATCACCGCGAGGGAGGGCAGGTCGGTGGCCGAGACGCCGTCGGCCCAGTCCACCGCGACCGTCTTGGTGAAGACCGAGGACATGCCGAAGGCGATGCCGGACGCGGTGGCCAGCAGCATGCTGCGCACCGCGGGATGCCGGTGCGCGGCGCGGCCGGCCACCATCAGGGCGACCACCGTACCGGCGGTCACCGCCGCCGCGCCCACCCGCTGCGCGGTGCCGAGCGACTGCGCCTCGGAGGAGCCGACCAGGGAGAGCAGGCCCGCGAGTCCGACCGTCGCCATGATCGCGCCGCGCCAGGCCGTCGCGCCGGCCCGGCGGCCGACGAACAGCGCCGCCATCGGCAGGGCGACGACGATGGTGAGCGCGCCCAGCGGCTGGACCAGGCTGAGCGGACCGAAGGCGAGCGCCACGACGTGCAGCACGCCGCCGAGGCCGTTGAGCGCGACCGCCGCCCACCAGGCGGGGCGGCGCAGCGGGGCGTAGTGCGCGGCGGAGGACGCCGCCACCTGCTCCTGCACGATCGCCCCGCCCGCGTAGGCGACGGCGGAGACGAGCGACAGCACCACGGACAACGCGAGGGCGCTCATCTGCTGCTCCTCTGCGAGAGGCGGGGCCCCTGGGCCCGGCGGGGCGAACGGTCGTCATCCATGGACAACAGCATGACGTCCCCGTATCTTCCCGTCGTCGTCCCTGAGCACCGATCGAGTCCTACTACCGATGGAGTATCCCGGCGCGGCAGTCCTCCCCAGGGTGGGCGTGTCACGGGCTCGGGGGCAGGGCTTGATATCACTGGACGCCGTGGACCTCGACCCGGGCCTCGACGCCCTCCGCGCCCTCGGCGGCTTCTCCGTGCTCCACGCCTCGTGCCCCCTGCCCCGCCCGCTGCCCGCCCTCGCCCGGGCCTACGCCCCCGCACCCGCGTCCGACGCCGGTCCGCCCGACGCCCACCGGGACCCGCTGGGCTTCCGCGTCTCCGCGGTCGCCGGCGCGATCGGCGCCCCCGAGCCGCGGGTCGCCGCCTCCGTGGCCCAGCAGGGGCTCGCCGCCCGGCTCTGGTCCGTGGCGCTGGGCTGCGCCGTCCACTACGGCCGGGTCCCCGACCTCGACCCGGCCCTGCTGCACTGGGACCCGGGCGCCGGCGCCCCCGACGACCTCTGGCTCCCCGAGGTGCGGGCGCTGCCGGGCGACGCGGCGACCGTGGCCGCCGTCGTGCTCGACGGCCATCTGGTGCCGCTGGCGGACGCGCTGCGCACGCGGCACCGGGTGGCGGCCGGACTCCTGTGGGGCAACGCGGCCTCCGCGCTGGCCGGCGCGGGCCGCGAGCTGGAGCGCCGCTCCGGCGGGACGGACGCCGCCGACCGGGCCCGCCGGCTGACCGCCGACCTGCTGGCGCACCCGCTGCTGGCCGGCGCCGGCACCCTGACCGGCACGGCCTACCGGCGCCGCAGCTGCTGCCTGTACTACCGGGTCCCGGGCGGCGGCGTCTGCGGCGACTGCTGCTTCCCACAGCCGCCCCGCGCCCCCGCACGGCCTCCAGGTGCCCCGTGAACGGCCCGGAGCAGCCCCATGAACCCCAGCCGTCTCGCGGCCCTCACGCGTTTCACCTGCCCCAAACCCTTCCCCACGGGCCCCGTCTGGGTGACCATGAGGGCAACGACCGGCGAGATCAGGAGGTTTCCGGGTGCGTGTGGGACTGCTGACCCGGGAGTATCCGCCGGACGTGTACGGCGGCGCGGGCGTCCACGTGGAGTTCCTCGCCCGCGAACTGGGCCGCCTCGTCGACCTGGACGTGCACTGCTGGGGCGAGGGCCACGCCGACAACGTGCGGCGCCACCGCTCCTGGTCCGCCCTCGACGGCGCCAACGACGCCCTGCGCACCTTCTCCGTGGACCTCGCCATGACCGCCGCCCTCCAGGGCCGCGACCTGGTCCACTCCCACACCTGGTACGCCAACCTCGGCGGCCACCTCGCCAAGCTGCTGTACGGCGTACCGCACGTGGTGACCGCCCACTCCCTGGAGCCGCTGCGCCCCTGGAAGGCCGAGCAGCTCGGCGGCGGCTACGCCCTGTCGAGCTGGGCCGAGCGCACCGCGATCGAGGCCGCCGACGCGGTCGTCGCCGTCTCCGGCGCCATGCGCGAGGACATCCTGCGCTGCTATCCCGCACTGGAGGAGTCCCGCGTCCACGTCGTGCACAACGGCATCGACACCGACCTCTACCGACCCGACCACGGCACCGACGCCCTCGACCGCGTCGGCCTGGACCGCACCCGGCCCTACGTCCTCTTCGTCGGCCGCATCACCCGCCAGAAGGGCGTGCCCCATCTGCTGCGCGCCGTACGGGACATCGACCCTGGGGTGCAGGTGGTGCTGTGCGCCGGGGCGCCCGACACCCCGGAGATCGACCGGGAGTTCCGCGAGCTGTTCGCAGAACTGAGCGCGGCCCGCGAGGGCGTGCACTGGATCCCGAAGATGCTGCCCCGTCCCGAGGTGATCCAACTCCTCACGCACGCGGCCGTGTTCGTATGCCCCTCGGTGTACGAGCCGCTGGGCATCGTCAACCTGGAGGCGATGGCCTGCGGCACGCCGGTGGTGGCCTCCCGGGTGGGCGGCATCCCCGAGGTGGTGGCCGACGGCGAGACCGGGGTGCTGGTCGACCTGGACGACGACTTCGAGGCGGGCCTCACCCGGGCCCTGGACGCGGTCGTCGGCGACACCGCCGCCGCCCGCCGGATGGGCGAGGCCGGACGGGAGCGCGCCGTGGGCGAGTTCGGCTGGGACGCGGTGGCCCGCCGCACGGTCCGCCTCTACGAGGGGATCCTCGGACAGGCTTAGGTGGCTCGGGCCGGGGCAGGGATGGGCCAATCGCAGATGCGCGGAGTTGGGGGAGGGGAGCGGCCATGCGTCGTGGGGGTCCGTCGGTGCTCGGAATAGTCCTGGCGGGCGGGGAGGGCAAGCGCCTGATGCCGCTCACCACCGACCGCGCCAAACCCGCGGTCACCTTCGGCGGCACGTACCGCCTGGTCGACTTCGTGCTGTCCAACCTGGTCAACGCGGACGTGCTGCGGATCTGCGTGCTCACGCAGTACAAGTCGCACTCCCTGGACCGGCACGTCACCACCACCTGGCGGATGTCCAGCCTGCTCGGCAACTACGTCACCCCCGTCCCCGCCCAGCAGCGCCTCGGCCCCCGCTGGTACTCGGGCAGCGCCGACGCGATCCTCCAGTCGCTCAACCTCATCTACGACGAACAGCCCGACTACGTGGCGGTGTTCGGCGCCGACCACGTGTACCGCATGGATCCTCGGCAGATGGTCGCCCAGCACATCGAGTCGGGCGCGGGCGTCACCGTCGCCGGGATCCGGGTGCCGCGCGCCGAGTCGCCGTCCTTCGGCGTGATCACCCCGGGCTCGGACGGGCAGACGGTCACGGGCTTCCTGGAGAAGCCCGCCGACCCGCCGGGTCTCGCCGACGACCCCGGCCGCGTGTTCGCCTCCATGGGCAACTACGTCTTCACCACCAAGGCCCTCATCGAGGCGCTCCAGCGGGACGCGGAGGACGAGGACTCGGTGCACGACATGGGCGGCTCGATCCTGCCCCAGCTCACCGACCGCGGCGAGGCCGCGCTGTACGACTTCACCGAGAACCACGTGCCCGGCGAGACCGCCCGGGACCGGGGCTACTGGCGGGACGTGGGCACCCTCGACGCCTACTACGACGCCCACATGGACCTGATCGCCGAGCGTCCCGCCTTCAACCTCTTCAACCGGGACTGGCCGATCTACACCTCCTCCACCCAGCTCTCCCCGGCCCGCTTCAACGCGGGCGGCCACGCCAGCGAGTCGATCATCAGCGCGGGGTGCCTGGTCCGCGGGCAGGTCACCCGGTCCGTGCTGTCGCCGGGCGTGGTGGTCGACCCGGGCGCGGTCGTCCAGGGCTCGGTGCTGCACGACAACGTGCACATCGGCCGGGGCGCGGTGGTGCGGGGCGCGATCCTCGACAAGAACGTGCAGGTGCCGCCGGGTGCCACGGTCGGCGTCAACCCGGAGCGGGACGCCGAGCTGTACACCGTCTCCAAGAACGGCGTGATCGCCCTGGGCAAGGAGCAGCGGGTTCCCTAGCGCGGAGCGGGGACGGCCGGGGTGCCCGATCGGCCCGCGGCCGTCCGGGTGGGCGGACGGAACTTTAACCGGCCCTTAACTGTCCGTAGCGCGATCGTCCTTGACCGTAATCGACGGGAGGCGATTGACTGCTGTCCTGCCCGTCTCTCCGCGCCGTCCCTGCGAGGCACGCCTTGACCGCCGTCCCGCTCGCCCCCCTCGACCTGGCGTTCTGGAACATCGACTCCGCCGAGCACCCCATGCACCTGGGCGCGCTCGGGATCTTCGAGGCGCACTCGCCCGACGCGGCCGCCCGCGCGGCCGAGCTGCTCGCCGCCCGCGCCCCCGCAGTGCCCGGACTGCGGATGCGCATCCGCGACACCTGGCAGCCGCCGTTCGCCCCGCGGCGCGCCCTCGCCTTCGGCGGCGCCACCCGCGAGCCCGACCCGCACTTCGACCCGCTCGACCACGTCCGGCTGCAGGCGCCGGCCGCCGACTTCCACGCCCGCGCGGGACGCCTGATGGAACGCCCCCTCCAGCGCGGCAGGCCCCCGTGGGAGGCGCACGTGCTGCCGGGCGCGGACGGCGCGGGCTTCGCCGTGCTGTTCAAGTTCCACCACGCCCTCGCCGACGGGCTGCGCGCGCTGACCCTGGCCGCCGGGATCCTCGACCCCGTCGGCGGACCCGAGCCGCGCCCCGGCGCCGAGCGCCCCCGCCGCGAGCGCCCGCCGGAGGCACGCGGGCTGCCCGAGCGGCTGCGCGGCGCCCTGACCGACGCCGGCCGGGTGCTGGACATCGGGGCCGCCGCCGCCCTGTCCACCCTGGACGTGCGCTCCTCGGCCGCGCTGACCGCCGCGTCCTCCGGTACCCGGCGGGTCGCCGGTGCCGTCCTCGACCTGGACGACGTGCACCGCGTCCGCAAGAGCGCCGGCGGTACCGTCAACGACGTCCTGATCGCCCTGGTGGCCGGCGCCCTGCGCCGCTGGCTGGACGAGCGCGGCGACGGCAGCGAGGGCCTCGCGCCCCGGGCGCTGATCCCCGTCTCCAAGCGCCGCCCGCGCACCGCGCACCCGCAGGGCAACCGGCTCTCCGGCTACCTGGCCCGGCTCCCGGTCGGCGACCCCGACCCGCTCTCCCGCCTGGCCGCGGTCCGCACCGCGATGGACCGCAACAAGGACGCCGGACCCGGCCGGGGCGCCGGCGCCGTCGCGCTGCTCGCCGACCACGTCCCCGCGCTCGGCCACCGGCTCGGCGGACCCCTGGTCGGCCAGGCCGCCCGCCTCTGGTTCGACCTCCTGGTCACCAGCGTGCCCCTGCCGGGCCTCGGCGGCCTGCGGCTCGACGGGCACCCGCTCACCGAGGTCTACCCGCTGGCCCCGCTGGCCCGCGGCCACTCCCTGGCGGTCGCCGTCTCCACGTACCGGGGCCGGGTGCACTACGGCCTGGTGGCCGACGCGCGGGCCGTCCCCGACCTCGACCGCCTCGCCGCCGCCCTCACCGAGGAACTGGGCACACTGCTCACCGCCTGCGACTGCTGAACCGGGCGGGTTTGGCCGCGGGGCCCGCCGCTCCGTAGAATCCCCCGTTCGAAAGCGAGCGCGAGTCGGAGCGCCGCGACGGCGACAGGGAAGCGGCAGCGGCGATGACGGTGACACAGGACGGCCCGGCGGCCACGGAGCAGGTGGCGCACGGCGCCGGGATCGACCCGGAGCGGCTCGCGCTCTGCCTCGACGTGCTCGCCGAACTCGACACGCTGGACGTCGACCACCCCGACGCGATAGCGGTGCGCCGGGCCACCTCGCACATCTACCGGATGGTCAAGCAGCGCCGCCGCCAGGACCGCCGGGCCGCCAAGACCGCCCACGACAAGGCCGTCACCGAGGCCACCGCCACCGGCTCCGCCGAGCGCGTCGACGACGAGACCGAGGGCATCCTGCCCTCCTCCCGCACCGAGGCCGGCACCATCGCGGGCGTGCTCCGGCGCCCCCGGTCCTGCTACGTCTGCAAGCAGCGGTACACCGAGGTCGACTACTTCTACCACCAGCTCTGCCAGGACTGCGCGGCCGAGAACCGCGCCCGCCGCGACGCGCGGACCGACCTGACCGGCAGGCGCGCGCTGCTCACCGGCGGCCGGGCCAAGATCGGGATGTACATCGCGCTGCGGCTGCTGCGCGACGGCGCGCACACCACGATCACCACCCGGTTCCCCAACGACGCGATCCGCCGCTTCAAGGCGCAGCCGGACAGCGACGAGTGGATCGGCCGGCTCAAGATCGTCGGCGTCGACCTGCGCGACCCCGCCCAGGTGATCGCGCTCGCCGACTCGGTGGCCGCCGAGGGCCCGCTCGACATCCTGATCAACAACGCCGCCCAGACGGTCCGCCGCTCCCCGCAGGCCTACGGCGAGCTGGTCGCCGCCGAGTCCGGGCCGCTGCCCGCCGGCGAACTGCCCGCCGCCGAGGTGATCGGCACCTTCGGCTCCGGCGCGGTGGCCGCCCTGCCGGTCGCCGGCGGCGGCGAGCTGACCGCCCAGGACGTCACCGAGCTCGCCCTGGTCTCCGGCTCCGCCTCGCTCGCCCGCATCGCGGCCGGCACCGCCATCGACGCGGGCGGCCTGGTGCCCGACCTGCACGACACCAACAGCTGGATCCAGACCGTGGAGGAGGTCACGCCGGTCGAGCTGCTGGAGGTGCAGCTGTGCAACTCCACGGCGCCCTTCCTGCTCATCAGCCGGCTGCGCCCGGCCATGGCGGCCTCGGCGGCGCAGCGGACGTACATCGTGAACGTCTCCGCCATGGAGGGCGTCTTCGCCCGCGGCTACAAGGGCGCCGGGCACCCGCACACCAACATGGCCAAGGCCGCGCTGAACATGCTCACGCGCACCAGCGCCCAGGAGATGTTCGACGCCGACCGCATCCTGATGACCGCCGTCGACACCGGCTGGATCACCGACGAGCGCCCGCACCCCGACAAGGTCCGCCTCGCCGAGGCCGGCTTCCACGCCCCGCTCGACCTCGTCGACGGCGCCGCCCGGGTCTACGACCCCATCGTGCGCGGCGAGGCGGGCGAGGACCTGTACGGCGTCTTCCTGAAGGACTACGCGCCCGGCAAGTGGTGAGCGCAGGGGTACGCCGAACGGGTGAGTGACGCAGGGTGCGGAAAGGGGCGAACGTTACAGGCATGGGTCAACTGGGCGGGAAACACCGGGTAATGGTTGCCTGATGTTTACAGCCCCATAGAGCGCACCCCCGCTCATCTGGTTAACCTGGATCCGGCGGACAGCACGGGGTCCCACCCACACCCACGGTCCGCCATGGGACAAGCCGGTTCACGACGGCCTGCTTCTCCACGAGTTACCGGCGCCACCGCGTCCGAACTGCTTCTCGCTTCACGCCCGAGCGGGCGCCGGACGCGCTGGTGCCGAACCGCAGACCGGCCGACGGGCCCCGAGGGTGATCCGACACATAAGGAGTGCGCGGTGACACCGGAGACGACCAACCTGGACCAACGCCCCCTCGATCGACGCGCCGAGCGGGCGGGCCGCCGGCCCGGCGAGCTCGGCAGCCTCGACGTGTGGGCCCGGTCCGCCCCGATCCGCCTCGCGGGCTACGAGGACGACCTCGCCGAGCCCCACATCCTGCCCAGCGTGGACTGACCCGGCGCGGACCGAGCGACCGTCCTCACCGCTCCGCCGGCCGCCCGCCCACGGGTTCCCCGGCCGGCGGAGCCGTCCGCCGCCACGGCCGCAGCCGCTCGAGGTGCTCCGCCAGCTCGAGCAGCGCCGCCTCCGACCCCGGGCGCCCCACCAGTTGCACCGCGCACGGCGCCCCCGAGGGCAGCGCACCGAACGGCACCGACATCGCCGGCCAGCCGGTCAGGTTCCAGGGCGGGGTGAAGGGCGAGTACGCCGAGTCCGCCAGCACGTTGCGCAGCCACCCGCGCTCGTGCCAGGCCGCCGCCCTCGGCGCCCGGCGGGCCAGTGCCGGGGTGAGCAGCACGTCATGGGTCTCGAAGAACGGCGCCAGCCGTTCGCGCAGCCGCTCCCGGGCCGCCCCCGAGGACACCGCGCCCTCGAAGCGCCGCCCCAGCGCCGCGTGCACCCGGGTCCGCCGGACCAGCCGGCGGGCGTCCAGATCCCGGGCGTCCACGGCGGTGCCGGCCGTCCAGTGGGACAGGGCGGTCGCTCCCAGGGACGCCGGATAGGGCGGGTCGGCCCGCCGCACCTGGTGCCCCGCCCGCATCAGCACCCCCGCGGCCCCGCGCACCGCGTCCGCGTACGGCCGGGAGACCGGTACCCCGGCGAGCGGGCTGCGCGTGGAGACCGCCACGGCGAGGGCGTCGCTCTCCGCGCGGCGCGGCGGCTCGGCGTCCGCGAGCACCGCCAGCATCAGGCGGACGTCCTCGACGGTCGTGGCCAGCGGCCCGTTCTCGGCCATGCCGAACCAGTCGCCCTCGCCGATCCCGGCCGGCACCACGCCGTGCCCCGGCTTCAGGGTGACCAGGCCGCAGTTGGCCGCCGGGATGCGCAGCGAGCCCATCCCGTCGTTGCCCAGCGCGATCGGCACCAGGCCGGCCGCGACCGCCGCCGCGCTGCCGCCCGACGAACCGCCCGCCGAGCGCGCCGGGTCCCATGGGTTGCGGGCGCTGCCGTGCACCCCCTCGGTGGTGCCGAACACGCACAGTTCGGGCACGTTCGTCAGGCCCACCACCACCGCGCCGGCCGCCCGCAGCCGGGCCACCGTCACATGGTCCTCGGCCGCCGGGGTGTCCGGCGTCGCCGCCGAGCCGACCCGGGTCGACTCGCCCCGCACCGCGAGGTTGTCCTTCACCGCCACCGGCACGCCCGCAAGCGGCAGTCCGGCCAGGTCGCCGCGCGCGCCCAGCTCTTCGGCCTCGGCGAGCGCCGCCTCGGCGCGCACGGTGCGGAAGGCGCCGTACCGGTCGTCGAGCGCCTCGATCCGGGCCAGGTGCGACGCCACCACCTCGCGGGGCGTGGCCCGCTTCTCGCGGACGGCGGCGGCGATCTCGGCGGCGGTGCGGCCGGGCCAGTCGGTCACGGAGGGCTCCTCGGAGGGGGTGCGGGGACGGGGTCGCGGCTACCGGCGGGTATCCGTAGGCAACTCTGCCCGCCCCGGGCGTCCCGCGTCGAGACCGGTGGGATCCGCGGTTCGAACCCGGCACAGTGGGGGAGCAGTACCCCCGCCCGCACATCCGTCCGCCGATCACGGAGCATCCCGTATGCATGACGACCGCAATCTCGTGGAGGGCCGCCTGAGGCGCGTACTGGACGAGCGCGTCCGCCCCGCCGTGTACCCCGAGTCCGTTCCGCTGGACGTCGCGGTGTGGCACGCGCCCGGCGAGCCCGTGCCGGTCGAGGAGGGCCTCGCGGCCACGCCCGAGCCCATCGCCGTCGGCGCCCGCTGGGGCGCCCCGTGGGGCACCAGCTGGTTCCGGGTGACCGGCACCGTCCCCGAGGAGTGGGCGGGCCGGACCGTCGAGGCGCTGCTCGACCTCGGCTTCGACGGGAACATGCCCGGCTTCCAGTGCGAGGGCCTGGTCCACCTGCCCGACGGCACCCCGGTGAAGGGCCTCAACCCGCGCAACCAGTGGGTGCGGATCGGCGCCCCCGTGGCGGGCGGCGAGGAGGTGCGCCTGCACGTCGAGGCCGCCTCCAACCCGGTGATCCTGGAGCACCACCCCTTCTCGTTCCTGCCGACGCCGCTCGGCGACAAGGACACCGCCGGGACCGAGCCGCAGTACACCCTCACCCGCATGGACCTGGCCGTCTTCGACGAGACGGTGTGGCACCTCGTGCTCGATCTGGAGGTGCTCGGCGAGCTGATGGCCGAGCTGCCCGCCGACGCGCCCCGCCGCTGGGAGATCCTGCGCGCGGTGGACCGGGCCCTGGACGCCCTCGACCTCCAGGACGTGAACGCCACCGCCGCGACCGCCCGCGACCGGCTCGCCGAGGTGCTCGCCGCCCCCGCCGCGGCCTCCGCGCACCGGATCGGCGCCGTCGGGCACGCGCACATCGACTCGGCGTGGCTGTGGCCGCTGCGCGAGACCGTGCGCAAGGTGGCCCGCACCGCCGCCAACATGACCGCTCTCCTCGACGACGAGCCCGACTTCGTCTTCGCCATGTCGCAGGCCCAGCAGTGGGCCTGGGTGCGCGACCACCGGCCCGCGGTCTGGGCGCGGGTGAAGAAGGCCGTCGCCGACGGGCGGTTCGTGCCGGCCGGCGGCATGTGGGTCGAGTCCGACACCAACATGCCGGGTTCCGAGGCGATGGCCCGGCAGTTCGTGCACGGCAAGCGGTTCTTCCTGGACGAGTTCGGCATCGAGAACGACGAGGCGTGGCTGCCGGACACCTTCGGCTTCGCGGCCGGGCTGCCGCAGATCATCAGGGCGGCCGGCTCGAAGTACCTGCTCACGCAGAAGATCTCCTGGTCCCAGACCAACTCCTTCCCGCACCACACCTTCCGCTGGGAGGGCATCGACGGCACCCGGGTCTTCACCCACTTCCCGCCCGTCGACACCTACAACTGCGAGATGACGGGCGCCGAGATCGCCCACGCCGCCCGCAACTTCAAGGACAAGGGCGTCGCCCGGCACTCCCTCGCACCGACCGGCTGGGGCGACGGAGGCGGCGGCACCACCCGCGAGATGGTCGCCAAGGCGGCCCGGCTGCGCGACCTGGAGGGCTCCGCGCGGGTCGCCTGGCAGGCCCCGCACGCCTTCTTCGAGCAGGCCGAGGCCGAGAACCCCGAACCGCCCGTCTGGGTCGGCGAGCTGTACCTCGAACTGCACCGCGCCACCCTCACCAGCCAGGCGCAGACCAAGCAGGGCAACCGCCGCAGCGAGCACCTGCTGCGCGAGGCCGAGCTGTGGGCGGCCACGGCGGCCGTGCGCACCGGCTTCCGCTACCCGTACGAGGACCTGGACCGGATCTGGAAGACGGTGCTGCTGCACCAGTTCCACGACATCCTGCCCGGCTCCTCCATCGCCTGGGTGCACCGCGAGGCCCGCGCCACCTACGCGCGGATCGCCGCCGAGCTGGAAGAGATCATCGGCGCCGCCCAGCGCGCCCTGGCCGGCGAGGGCGACCTCCCGCTCGTCTTCAACTCCGCCCCGCACGCCCGCGCCGGCGTCCCGGCGGGCGCCGCCGCCCCGCCCGTCGCCGAGGGCCGCACCGAGCTGACCCCCAGGACCGGCGGCGGACACATCCTGGACAACGGGCTGCTGCGGGTGGAGATCGACGAGCGGGGGCTCGTCGTCTCCGCTCTCGACCTCGCGGGCGACCGGGAGACCATCGCCCCCGGCCTGGCGGGCAACCTGCTCCAGCTGCACCCCGACCTCCCCAACAAGTGGGACGCCTGGGACGTCGACGCCTTCTACCGCAACACCGGCACCGACCTCACGGCCGCCGACGAGGTCGCTCCCGGCGCCGACGCCGCCTCGGTGCGCGTCACCCGGTCCTTCGGCTCCTCCCGCGTCACCCAGGTGCTGACGCTGCCGCCGGGGGAGCGGCGCCTGGAGGTGGACACCGAGGTCGACTGGCACGAGACGGAGAAGTTCCTCAAGCTCGCCTTCCCCCTCGACGTGCACGCCGAGCGGTACGCCGTGGAGACCCAGTTCGGGCACGTCCACCGGCCCACCCACACCAACACCAGTTGGGAGGCTGCCAGGTTCGAGGCGTGCAACCACCGCTTCGTGCACGTCCAAGAGGTGGGCTGGGGCGTGGCCGTCGTCAACGACTCGACGTACGGCCACGACGTGACCCGGACGGTCCGCACCGGCGGCGACGGTGGTGACGGCGGTGACGGGGGGACGACCACCACGGTCCGGGTGTCGCTGCTGCGCGCCCCGCGCTTCCCGGACCCGGAGACCGACCAGGGCGTGCACCGCTTCCGGCACGCCCTGGTGCCGGGCGCCGGCATCGGGGACGCGGTCCGCGAAGGCTGGCGGCTGAACCTGCCCGAGCGGCGCGTCACCGGCGGGGCCGAGGTCGCGCCGCTGGTCTCGGTGGACCGGGAAGAGGTCGTCGTCACCGCCGTGAAGCTCGCCGACGACGGCAGCGGTGACGTGGTCGTCCGCTGCCACGAGGCGCACGGCGGCCGGGCCCGGGCCACCCTCACCGCGGGCTTCGCGGTCGCGGGCGTGACCGTCACCGACCTGCTGGAGCGCCCGCTCGCCGGCCAGGAGGCGGCCGTCGAGGCGGACGGCGACCGGATCGCCGTACGGCTGCGGCCGTTCCAGCTGATGACCCTTCGGCTGCGGCGCGCCTGACCGGCCCCTCAGCCCAGCCGGGTGGGCGGCAGGAACTCCCGCACGTACGTCCGCTCCCAGCACGCGCCCGTCTCCCGCAGCTCCCGCCAGGTCGTGTACCGGTAGCGGAACAGGCGGGCGCGCACGAAGCGGGGCGGGGCGTCCGGCGGGAACGGCGAACGGCGCAGCAGCCCCAGCGTGGCCGGGTCGTTCTCCAGCAGCCGCTCCACGAACACCGTGAACCAGGTGTCGGCGTAGGCCGGCGACAGCGCCGCGAACCACAGCTGCCAGTCGAGACGCAGGTGGTACGGGGCGAACTGGCGCGGCCAGCGGCGCGGGTCGCCGGGCTTGCCCCGGAACTCGTACTCCCGCCACTCGGAGTCCTCCCGCGCCCGCTCGTCGGCCGTGCCCTCGACGACCACCTCGTAGCGGACCCGGCTGACGCTGCCGAAGGCGCCGTAGGTGTTGACCAGGTGCAGCGGGTCGAAGGAGCGGTTCATCGCCTGCCGGCGGGAGAGCAGGTTGCGCACCGGGCCATGGCTGAGGAACACCAGCAGCGCCGCCGCGGCGAGGACGACGACCTCGTACCAGAGCGGGGCGTCCGGCGGCCGGGGGTGGTCGCCGGGGAGGCGGAGGGCGGGCAGCGCCAGCACGATGGTGATCCAGTTCAGCCAGGCGAAGTTCCCCGAGAGGATCAGCCACAGCTGGGTGACGATCATCAGCGCCGCGGCGACGGACGCGACGGGCTGCGGTGTGAACAGCAGGAAGGGCACGAGAAGCTGGACGACGTGGTTCGCGGCCACCTCGACGCGGTGCAGCGGCTTCGGGAGGTGGTGGAAGAACCAGCTCAGCGGGCCCGGCATCGGCTGGGTCTCGTGGTGGTGGTCGAGGCAGGTGAGCTTGCGCCAGCACTCGTCGCCGCGCATCTTGATCAGCCCGGCCCCGAACTCGACGCGGAACAGCAGCCAGCGCACCAGGAACAGCACGACGACCGGCGGCGCCACCTCGTCGTTGCCCAGGAAGACGGCGAGGAAGCCGGTCTCCAGGAGCAGCGACTCCCAGCCGAAGGCGTACCAGGTCTGCCCGACGTTGACCACCGACAGGTACAGCGCCCACGGCACCAGCCACAGCAGCATCGCGCCCCACAGCGGCAGCAGCGCGTCCGCCCCCGCCACCAGCGCCGCCGACACCGCGCAGCCGCCCCAGACCGAGGCCCCGACGAAGCGGTCGGAGCAGCGCCACTGGAACAGGCTCGGCGCCCGCCGGAACGGCACCCGCGCCACATACCGGGACACCGGCAGCAGGCCGCGCTCGCCCAGCAGCGCGCGGAACTGGAGGGCCGCGGAGAGGAAGGCGACCAGATAGAGCACGGCCAGCGCCCGCTGGAAGACCAGCCGGCCCAGCCAGTAGTCGGGTGCGGTGAACCAGTCCACGGCCGCGCTCCTTCGCCTCTCCCCGGTCCTGACGACGGCTACCCCGGCGCGGGATGGCCGAACAGGAGGTGCACCCGGTCGGGGGGAGACAAGTCGAATAATCGGGCGAAACGCGGCAAGGTGGGGCGTATGGCTGACCGGGGAGCGAGCGCGCGGTCACTCCCGGACGACTGGCCCGCCCATCCGGACCCGATCCTGGCGCTCAACCGCATGGGCAGCTTCGACTGGGACCTGGACACCGGGCTCTACCACATGGACGCCCAGGCCCACGAGGTCTTCGACTTCGGCCCGGGCGAGTTCGACGGCCGCCCCGACTCCCTCGAGCTGCGTATCCCCGTCGCCGAGGCGCACCGCCTGGACGCCCTGGTGGCGCAGGCCATGAAGGACGGCAGCGAGAACTACGGCGCCTACTTCCGTATCCGCACCCGCGACGGCAGCCTGCGCTGGACCCACACGCAGGGCTACATCCGCCGCGACGACACCGGCCGCCCCCGCCGCATCGTCGGCATCGTCCGGGACGCCACCCAGGAGCTGGGGGACGTCGAGGCCCGCCGCGAGCATGCCGCACAGGACGAGGCGCGCCGCCGGCAGACCAACGTCGTCCAGCTCACCACCGCCGCCCTCGCCCACGCCCGCACCGTGGACGACGTGATCGACGTCCTCAAGGACACCCAGGGCCTCACCCATCTGGGCGCCGCCAGCATCGTGGTCGGCCTCCTCGAGGGCGACCGCATCGTGCTGGCCGCCGAGGGACCCCAGGACAGCTTCGTCCCCGGCACCCGCGTCACCCGGGTCGACGAGCCCTACCCGATGAGCGAGGCCGTGCGCTCCCTCAGCCCCCGCTTCGTGGAGTCACCGGAGGAGTTCGCCGAGCGCTACCCGGGCCTGTGGCAGCACATCATCGGGCTGCACATCACCTCGGCGGCCTACCTGCCGCTGATCGCGCAGGCCCGCCCGATCGGCGCGGTCGGCCTCCTCTACAGCGACCGGCGCGGCTTCTCGCCGGAGGACCGCAACGTCCTCCTCGCGCTGGGCAGCAGCATCGCGCAGAGCCTGCAGCGGGCCATGCTCTACGAGCAGGAGATGGACCTCGCCGCCGGTCTCCAGCAGGCCATGCTGCCGCGCACCATCCCCAGCGTGCCCGGCTGCGACGTGGCCGTGCGCTATCGCGCGGCGACCCTCGGCGGCGCCCTGGCCCGGGACATCGGCGGCGACTGGTACGACCTGATCCCGCTGCCCGGCGGCCGGGTCGGCGCGGTGATCGGCGACGTGCAGGGCCACGACACGCACGCCGCCGCCGTGATGGGCCAGCTGCGCATCGTGCTGCGCGCCTACGCCGCCGAGGGCCACACCCCGGCCACCGTGATGGCCCGCGCCTCGGTCTTCCTGCACGAACTGGACACCGACCGCTTCGCCACCTGCCTGTACGCCGAGGCCGACCTGGCCACCGGGGTGGTGCAGGTGGTCCGCGCCGGGCACCTCGACCCGCTGGTCCGCGGGGGCGACGGGGGCTGCCGCCGGGTGGCGGTGGAGGGCGGGCTGCCGCTCGGGCTCTCCGCCGAGTTCGGACGCCTCGCCTACCCGGTCGGCACCCTCGAGCTGGACCCGGGCGACACGCTGCTGCTGTGCACCGACGGCCTGGTCGAGCAGCCCGGCGCCGACCTGGACGACGGGATGCGCGTCCTCGCCGAGCTGGTCGAGTCCGGTCCCGCGGACGTGCGGGCGCTCGCCGACCGGCTGATCGAGGTGGCCGAGGCGCGGCGCGGCGACGACGACGTGGCGCTGCTCCTGCTGCGCCGCCGCGCCGAGGACGCACCGCGCCGCGGCGGCCGGCTCCAGCAGCACGTCGCGCCCGGCGACCCGGAGGCGCTCACCGAGGCCCGGCACATGATCCGGGCCGCCGTGCGGACCTGGGGCGACGAGGAGCGCGGCGACGAGATCGAGCTGGTCGCCGACGAGCTGATCACCAACGCGCTGATGCACACCGAGGGCTCCGCCATCGTCACCCTGCGGGTCCTGGAGGGCGCCGACCGTCGGCTCCGGGTCGAGGTGGAGGACTCCTCCAGTGCCCTGCCCCGCCGCCGCGAGGCGGGCGAGGCGGGTGTCTCCGGGCGCGGTCTCTTCCTGGTCGAGGCCCTGACCGACCTGTGGGGCGTGGAGGCGCGGGGCGGCGGCAAGTGCGTGTGGTCGGAGTTCGTGGTGCACGCCCCCGGGGACCGCTGACGCGCCGACGGCCGCTGACCCGTCCGGCGGCGTGGGCCCGGGCGGCCAGGCGCCCCGGTGGCATGCTGGACACATGCCCGAACTTCCCGAGGTCGAGGCGTTGCGGGACTTCCTCACCGAGCAGCTCGAAGGGCGCGAGATCGTCCGCGTGCTGCCGGTGGCGATCAGCGTCCTCAAGACCTACGACCCGCCGCTCACCGCCCTCGAGGGCCGCCGGGTGGCCGCCGTGCGCCGCTACGGCAAGTTCCTCGACGTCGAGACCGAAGGCGGCCCGCACCTCGTCACCCACCTGGCCCGGGCCGGCTGGCTCCAGTGGCGGGACAGCCTCCCCGACGGCCCGCCCCGGCCCGGCAAGGGCCCCCTCGCGCTGCGGGTCGCCCTGGAGACCGGCGCCGGCTTCGACCTGACCGAGGCCGGCACCCAGAAGCGCCTCGCGGTGTACGTCGTGACCGACCCGGAGCTGGTGCCGGGGGTGGCCAGGCTCGGCCCCGACCCGCTCGCCGACGGCTTCGACGAGGCGGCGCTGGCCGGCCTGCTCGCCGGCGAGCGGCGGCAGCTCAAGGGAGCCCTGCGGGACCAGAGCCTGATCGCCGGGGTCGGCAACGCCTACAGCGACGAGATCCTGCACGCGGCCAAGATGTCGCCCTTCAAGCTGGCCGCGTCCCTGACGCCCGAGGAGACCAGCCGCCTGTACGAAGCCCTGCGCACCACCCTCACCGGCGCGGTCGAACGCTCCCGGGGCGTGGCGGCCGGGCGGCTGAAGTCGGAGAAGAAGAGCGGCCTGCGTGTCCACGGCCGCACCGGCGAGCCCTGCCCGGTGTGCGGCGACACCATCCGCGAGGTCTCCTTCAGCGACTCCTCCCTCCAGTACTGCCCCACCTGCCAGACCGGCGGCAAGCCCCTGGCCGACCGCCGCATGTCCCGACTCCTGAAGTAGCCCCGCCCACCGGCTCGGCGCAGCGGCCCCCTCACCGCGCCCGCAGCGTCACCAGGCGCTCGCCGGCCGCGGTCCGCACCTCGTAGCGGGCGATCTGGTCGGGTCGCAGGGCGGCCCCGCCGTGCACGGTGGTGGACCGGGCGTCGTGCCCGGCGACCCGCCAGCTGGTGACCGTCTGCTCCGTGCCGTCGCGGCCCACCGCGACCAGCCGGCACACCCGGGGTCCCGCCCCGTCCCGCACCTCCAGCTCCACCGCGCTGCCCCAGGGCTCACCGGCGGCCGTCACCCGCGCCCGCACCCCGGACCGCTCGTCGGTCGCGTCGAGGCGCACCGCCGGGTCCCCGCCGCCCGTGAGCAGCGCGGCACCCGAGAGGGTCCCGGCGCCGACCAGCGCGGCGGCGGCCACGCCGTACAGCAGCCGTCTGCGCCCGGCCCGGCGGTGCGCGGCGAGGACGGCGAGCAGGTGGTCCAGGAGCCGGGGGCCGGGTACCGCGAAGGGGTGCACCGGGCCCGGCGTGGCCCGTCGGTAGAGCGTCAACTGGCGGGTCGCCGAACCGAGTTCGCTGAGCCGCAGGGCGCAGAGGGGGCACTGGCTGAGATGGTCCTCGAAGCGGAAGGCGTCCGCCTCGTCCAGCACACCGAGCGTGTAGGCGCCGACGTCGCGATGCCTCTCCAGGGACCTCATGCCCCCTCCGTACGCACCGCGTGGCCGAAACACTCAGGCGGTCGGGGGCGGAGGTCAGAAGAGGTGGATGGCGAGATGCCCCAGCGGCAGGCCCAGCTGCCACGCCGGCGTCCACACCTTGGGCTCCTCGTCCTCCCCGGCCGGCGCCGCACCGCCGGGCACCGCGTTGAGGTCGGGCGCCAGCAGCTCCGTCTCGCGCAGCCAGCGCCAGGCCGCCCTCGCCAGCTCCACGTCGGGCATCGGCCGGCCGGCGGCCAGGGCGTCGGCGGTGACCTCGGCCAGGCGCTCGCGCACCCACTGGTGCCACGGCTGGTCGTAGGCGGTCAGCGAGAGCCAGGTCTCCAGCCGGGTGACGACCCGGATGCCGGCCAGTTCGTCGTCGGTGTCGGAGAGGAAGACGGTCAGCGCCAGGGCGTCGCGCCCGGCCCGGAACTCGAAGGACGTCGGCGGCATGAGGTCGCCGGTGCGCAGCAGTTCGTCGGCGATGTACTCGGCGTAGAACCACGCCATGGGGACGGCGAGTTCGCCTCCGGCCCCGCCCGTGCTCTCCTGGCCTCTGTGCGGCATCCCTTCCTGCCTTCCTCCGGTGCGTGCGCGTGGCCCGACCCGGTCCATGGACCCCCGTCCGGAACGCGGATGAGGACAGCCGACCGCCCGGGCGCGGTCCCCGGCAAGGCGCTTTACGGAGGCTTGACCATGGGCTCGGTTTCAGCGCAGGTCGGCGGCGTATCCCGGCAGAACCCTGCGCAGGGCCCGCAAGCCGTAGTAGGCGCGGGACTTCACGGTACCGGGCGGGATGCCGAGGGCCGTCGCCGCTTCCGCCACACTCGCCCCCTGGAAGTACACGAGCACCAGGACGTCACGGTGTTCGGGCGTGAGTGTCTTCACAGCCTCGCGCACGTCGAGCGCGGCGGCGGCCCGCTCGGCGTGGTCGGCGCAGACCCGCGCGGTCTCCAGGCCGGCGTCCCCCACCTCGGCCGGCCGCGCCTGACGGGCCCGGCGGGCGTCGATCGCGAGCCGCCGCCCGACGGTGAGCAGCCAGGGCCGCACCGAGGCGAAGTCCCCGGCGCTCAGCGCCTCGGGGTGCTGCCAGGCGCGGACGAGGGTCTCCTGCGCCAGGTCCTCGGCGCGCTGCCGGTCGCCGTCGCAGAGCCGCAGCAGCATCGCGAACAGCGGCCGGCCGTGCTCGCGCTGGAGCGCCGCCAACTCGTGCTCCGCGGTCGTCGCGGGGCGGGGCGCGGGACTGAGGGTGGATCCGGCCGTCATGGCCGTATGGCACCGCAGGGCGCCGCGCGGGGACAGGGCGCGTGCCCGGGTGTGCGACGGACGGTCGATCGCGTCGCCGAACGGTTCGGTGAACGGTCGGCGTGCCGCACGCCCCTCCCGGCAATCGTAGGTAAATGTGACATATGCAACGGATGCTCACCAGAAGCCGACAGGTGGCCCTGGTCCTGACCGCCGTGCTCACGGCGGGAGCGGCCTGCCAGGCCCGTCATCAAGAGCCCGACGCCGCACCGCCCGGCGGCACCTTCACCCTGGTCGCCTCCGGGGCCGTGCTGCCGCACGCGGCGGCCCTGGAGCGCGCCCGCTTCGACGCCGGCGGCCACGGCTACGACTTCCGCCCGATGCTCGCCGCCGTCCGACCGCTCGTCTCCCGCGCCGGGCTCGCCCTGTGCCACCTCCGCCCGGCGCCCGGCACGCCCCCCGAGCTGGCCGAGGCGCTGACCGCCACCGGTTACGACGACTGCGGCGCCGGTTCCGGCGGGCGGACGGTGCTGCGCGCCGGGCAGGCCCGGGTCGCGCACCTCGAACGGGACGGGGCCGACGGCGCGGCGCGGATCCTCGCCGACGCCCGGGCCGCCCGGCGGGCCGGCGCCGACGTCGTCGTGCTGTCGATGCGCTGGGGCACCCCGTGGCAGGACGAACCCGACACCGGCCAACTCGCCCTGGCCCGCGCCCTCACCGCCGCCCGCACCTCGGGCCGCCCCGACGTCGACCTGGTCCTCGGCACCGGCGCCCGGGTGCCGCAGCCCTACGCCAAGGTGAACGGCACCTGGGTGGCGTACGGGCTCGGCGACCAGGTCCCGGGCGGGACGGTCAACGGCCAGGGCGTGCCCGACCCGCGCGGTGAGCGGTCCAGCACGGCCCGCTTCACCTTCGTACCGCCCGGCAGGCCCGGTGGCCGCTGGCGGGTCACCCGGGCCGAGTTCGTGCCCCAGCTCTACGACATGGACGCCGGCCGCGTGGTCGACCTGAACCGGGCGCTGGCGGCGGGCGCCGAGGTCGGGCCCGCGCGCGACCGCGTCCGCGACGTGGTGCTCAGCCGGGGCGCGGCGAAGGACGGGCTGGTGCTGGGGGAGTAGGTGAAGGACGGGCCGGTGCTGGGGGAGCAGGCCAAGGACGGGCCGGTGCCGGAGGATTCGCGGAACACCGGCCCCCGGGCGGAGCTACGGCACCACCGTCACCGGCCACCGGCCCGCCTTCACCAGCCGCACCGCCACCGACCCCACGAACCGGTGGCCGGCCTGCTCGGAGGCGCCGACGACCACCGCGTCCGCCGTCAGCTCGTCGGCGGCCGTCACCAGGCCGTTGTAGGGGTCGCCGCGGAAGGTGTGGAACTCCCAGCGCACGTCGAATATCCCCCGCACCCGCTCCGCGGCGGCCCGGATCTGCGCCACCAGGTCCTCGGCGATCTCGTCGGTCGTCTCCGCCACCGGCGCCCCGAGCGCCGCCCCGGTCGTCAGCACCGGCTGCACGTACACCACCGCCAGCAGCGCGTGCTGCCGGCGGGCCAGACCGCCGGCGTAGGCCGCGGCCCGCAGCGAGGACTCCGAGCCGTCCACCCCGACGACGATGACCTTCGGTCCGTCCGTGCCCCGCTCGAACCGGTGGGCGTGCTGGTCGTGCTGTTCGTGCTGATCCGTCACGCGGCGAGGTTATCGGACGTCCGGCCGAGCGCCGTCGTGTGGTCCGGGCGGGTGGTTGTGTGCCGCCGCTCCGGTGTTGCTCAGGTGCGTCGGCCCCCGGCCGGGCGAGGGATGAGTCATGCAGAAGGATCAGTTGCTCACGCGGCGCCGCGCCCTGCTGGCCGGTGCCGTGGCCGCCGCGGCGGCCGGCACCGCCGGTGTGCTCACGGCCGGACGGGACCGGACGCCGGTCCGTCCGGCGGCCCCCGCCCAGGGCGCCCCGGCGCGCCCCCCGCTCGCCCCCTCCGCCTACCGCCTCGCCCCCCTGACCGGATACGGGGCCCCGCGCCCCGCCCCCCGCCGCGTCCCCGTGCGCAGCGAGCCGCTGCTGCGCATGCCCGCACGGGGCCGCACCATGCTGCTCACCTTCGACGACGGACCCGACCCCCGCTACACCCCCGACATCCTGGACACCCTGGCCAAGTACGAGGTGCGCGCCACCTTCATGGTCTGCGGCGAGATGGCGGACTGGAACCGCGGCCTGCTGGCCCGGATGGCCGACGAGGGCCATGTGGTCGGCAACCACACCTGGACCCACCCGCTGCTCACCCAGCTCACCCGCAAGCGCATCCGCAGCGAGATGGAACGCACCAGCGAGGTGATCCAGAAGGCCTACGGCGAGGCACCCCGCTGGTTCCGCGCGCCCTACGGCGCCTGGAACCGCGCCGCCTTCCAACTCGGCTCGGAACTCGGCATGGAGCCGCTCGCCTGGACCGTGGACAGCCTCGACTGGACGGTCCCCGGCACCGGCACCATCGTCGGCCGGATCGAGGACGGCGCCGCCCCCGGGGTCGTGGTGCTCTCCCACGACGCCGGGGGCGACCGCTCACAGAGCGTCCGTGCCCTCCGCTCCTACCTGCCCCGCCTCCTGGACGAGGGCTACCACCTCACCGTGCCGACCCGCCCCTACACCTGAGGCGACCCGCCCGGCCGGGGACCGCCTCAGCGGACCTCGGTCAGGCGGGCGAAGGCGACCACGTTGCCGTCGTAGCCGCCGGCCTTGGTGAAGCCGCCGCCGCAGGTGATGACCCGCAGTTCCGGGGCGCCCTTGGAGGCGTACACCCGGTCGCCGGGGAAGTTCTCCTTCTCGAAGACCTCGACGCCGTAGATCTCGAAGACGGCCGTCTTGCCGTCGTGCCGGTGGACCTCGATCCGGTTGCCCTTCTTCAGGGCGCCGAGCCCGTAGAAGACGGCGGGCCCCTGCTTGTTGTCGACGTGGCCGACCACCACCGCGGTGCCCTTCTCGCCGGGGGAGACCGCGCCGGTGAACCAGCCCGCGAGGTTCGGGTCCTCCGGCGGCGGGGCGCCGACCCAGCCGTCCGCGTCCAGACCCACCGGCATGACCGGCGCGTCGACCTGGATGCCGGGGATCGCGACCCGGTCCGGGACGGCGTACGGCAGCGGCGCGGGACCCAGGGTGGCGGCGACGTCGGCGGCCCGGCCGTCCGCGGCGGCGGCCGAGGCCGGCTGCGGTGGGCCGACGTCGAACTCCCCCGACCCGTTGCGAATGAGGGCGAGCCCGGTCAGCAGGACCAGCGCTATCACGCCCCAAGGCGCCCGCTTCCTGTGCCGCTCCTCCTCTTCGGCCAGCTCGGACCCGTGCATTCGGCATTCCCCTCTCGATCCGGCCGTCGCCGGATCATCCGCGCATACGAGCACGCTAAGCGCGGCGCCGCCGGGCGGCGACGGGGCGACGGCGAACGGGTGGCGGGCGCGCACCCCGGTGCGCCATCCGGGACAGCGTGCGCCCAGCTCCGCTGACAGACCGTGACCTGCGGTGATGGCCGGTGGCGCGCCGGCGCCCCGGATAGCCGCTCACCAGGACGGACCAGTCCCGAAATGCGGCTGCGCGCACGGCAACTGAGGGTCTTTCTGGGAGGCGCTTACTCGCCGATCGACCCGGGGACGGGACCCGGGGCGTCTTCCGCGGAGGATCACATGCGTAGTCCACGTGCCCTGGCCGCCGTCGGCGCCGCCGTCGCCGTCCTCGGCCTCGGCGCCCCCACGGCCCTCGCCGGCGGCGACCACAACACCCCCAGCAACATCGTGGCCCTGCCCAGCGTCGTCTCCCGCGGCGGCCAGATGACCGTCACGGTCGACGGCTGCCCGCAGGGCGGCACGATGACCTCGGAGGCGTTCCGCACCACCGGGCTGACTCCGGTCCGCGGTGCCGGCGAGACGTCCCGGGGCACCGCCATGATCGACGAGCGGGCCCGGCCCGGCTCCTACGACATCACCGTCAACTGCTCGGGCCGCCGGCTGACCCGGCCGGCCGCCTTCACCGTCATCGGCGGCGTCCGCGGCGGCGTCGGCGGCGCCAGCTCCAGCGGGGCGACCCCGACCGACATCGCGATCGGCGGCGGCCTGGTGGCCGCGGCCGTGGCCGGCGGCGGCCTGTTCTGGATGCGGCGCCGGGCCGAGCGGCGCTACTGAGCGACGCGGGCCCGCCCCGTCCTCCGCGACGCACTTCGCCCCGGACCTGGAACCTCGGGTCCGGGGCGGGGGTCTGCGGGGTCGGGGCGGGAGTCTGCGGAGCCTCGAGGCGCCGGAGGCGTCAGGCGCCCTCGTCGCCCGAGCGGCGGCGGGAGAAGTGGTGGGCCGCGGCGATCGAGGCCGCGACGAGCGCGCCGCCCAGGCCCAGCTCCTTCGCGTCGAGCCCCGCGACACTGCCGCCCTCCCCGGCGTGCACGCCCTTGGGGTGCTCGGTGCGTCCCCCGTGGCCGCCCGTGATGGTCAGGCCGGTGGTACCGGTAGCCCCGTCGCAGGTGAACGCCACCTGGTAGACCGCGCCGGGCCGGGCGGCCCGGTCGACCACGGCGGTCGCCGAGGTCTCCCCGCGGGGGATGACGACCGTGTCGAACACCCCGGACGACACGGTGGCGCGGCCTCGGCAGCCGCCGTCGTACCGGTCCACCCGCAGTGCCACCTCCCCGCCCGGCGCGACGCTGGACGGCTGGACGCGGTAGCCGAAGGGCGTGATGCCGCCGACGGCCCCGGCCGGCGCGCAGCCGGCGAGGGCGGCGGCGCCCAGCAGTACGGCCGAGGCGGCGGGTATCGCGCGCATGGTGGGTCCTCCCGGGGTTCCCGAGGGGCGGCGGCGGACCTCTTCCGCACGTGCCGGGAAAGCACCTCGGTGCCCGAAACGCTAGGAAGGCGCCGGTCGGGGCGCGATCCCAGCAGCGCGAACGGGTGTACGGCTGGGCCGGTCAGGGGACGGCGCCCGGGAACATGGTGAGGAACGGCTCCGTGGACGCGGCGAGGCCGCGGCTGAAGGGCGCGTCGAAGTCCCAGATGAGGAACAGCAGGAAGGCGATCAGCGCCGAGAACAGCCCGGCCAGGACCAGTTCGCGCACGGTGCGGCGGATCTGGAGCGCGAAGACCATCCCGATGGTGATCACGCCGCCCACGATCAGCCCGAACCACACCACGCCCGGCATGGTCGCCCCGGTCGAGTCGGCACGGGCGCTGCGCGCCTGGTCCGCGGCGGCGACCTGGTCGACCAGCGGCTGGTAGGCCTGCGCCTCGAAGTCGGTGCGCGGCTGGTAGTCGGTGACGTCGGCGCGGACGCGGTCGAGGAGTTCGCCACCGCGGTCGGTGACCCGGCCGTGGTCCGCCATGGTCTTCCACTCGGTGGTCACGACGTGTCCGACATAGGCGTTGACATCATCCCGGATCCGGTCACGGACGGCGGGTGGGTAGACCCGGACGCGCTCCGACACCTCGTGCAGGGCGACGGCCTCGGACTGCACGTGGTCCTGGGCGGCACTGCGGGCCTCCCAGACGCCGGCGATGGCCAGACCCAGGACGATGGCGTAGACCACGCCGATCCACATCGTCATGTACTCGATGACGTCGGGCGTCTCGGTGGTGTCCTCGTCGTCGGCGGCGGTGCGGTGGCGGACCAGGGTGACCGCGACCACCACCGCGCAGGTGGCCGCGATCGCGAGGGTGAGAACAAGCCATTCCGGCACGGAGGGCCTCCTGAGGGATCAGCGCGCACGCAGCGCGGCGACGGCGACCACCGCGGGCACCGTGATGAGCAGGACGAAGACGAGCGGCGAGGTGGTCCCGCGCGAGCGGTGCGGCGCCGGCCGGGAGGAGCGGTAGCGCGGGAAGTGCACCGGGGCGAGCGAGGGCCGGGGCGGCGCGGGCGTGGCCGACGGGGCGGGCGCCGGGGTAGGCGCGGGTGCGGGCCGTACGGGTGCGGGCGGCGCGGGTGCGGGCGTGGGGCGGGGTGTGGGCCGCGGGGCCGGTGGGGGCGGTGGCGCCGGGCGCGGCGGGGGAGGCTTCGGCGCCGGGGGCCTGGGCGCGGGCGGCGGCGGGGTGGGCCTCGGCGGTGTCGGCGTCGGCGGCCTCGGCGAGGGAGTGGGCGTCGGCTTCGGCGGCGGGGGAGGGGGCGGCTTGGGCGTCGGTGAGGGTGTGGGCCGGGGGCAGGGCGGGAAGGGCGGCCAGTCGCCGTGCCCGGCGACCGCCACCGCCCGCGTGCCGTCCGGCCCCGTCGACGCGTAGGCGCAGGCGTCCGCCCGCGCCGGGGCCGCCGGCGCACCGGCCAGCGCGAAGGCCATCGCCACCAGGGCCAACACCCGCCCGGCGGCGCCGGATCGGGTCGGTTCGGGTCCATGCACGACGCCGATCATGGAGCCTCGCCCGCGTGACCGCGCCGCAGTGCGGGGCGATTGCCCCGAAGGGGGGACACCGGGCGGTCGCGGGTTTGACCCGCGAGAGCCGCGACCACCCGCCCGACCTTCGCCGCGTGAAAGTCCGGCCGCCGGTTGAACGCGACCGGCGCTCCCGTGCGTACCCAGTGCCGTGCGGTGGCGCAGCAGAGCGGCGCCGACACCTCTAGGGCCTGCGACGAACGGAGAACGACGATGAAGACCTCCCGGCGGAGGGCCTCGCTCGTGGTGGGCGCCGTGGCGGTGCTGGCGCTGACCACGGCGTGCGGCCAGGACGGCGGCACGGCCGCGAACAGCCAGAACGTCGGCGCCACGGCCGCGCCCGGCGACGTCACCGACATCGGCGCCGGCGCCGCCGCGGCCGGGGCGCCGGACAGCAGGCCGGTCTCCGCGGGCAAGCTCTCCACGTCCACCGACGCCGCGCTCGGCGAGCTGGTCACCGACGGGTCGGGCCACACCCTGTACCGCTTCGACGCGGACACCGCCGAGCCGCCCGAGACGACCTGCGAGGGCGAGTGCGCCACCGCGTGGCCGCCGGTCGGCGCCGAGGACGCCCTCGCCGGCCCGGGCGTCGACCGGGCGCTGCTCGGTGAGGTCACCCGCCCCGACGGCACCGAGCAGCTCACCATCGGCGGCTGGCCGGCCTACCGCTACGCCAAGGACACCGCCCCCGGCGAGGTCAACGGCCAGGGCGTGGGCGGCAAGTGGTTCGCGCTCGCCCCCGACGGCAAGAAGGCGAAGGCCGCCGACGCGGCCGGCCTGTCCACCCGGAAGGATCCGAAGCTGGGCGAGATCGTGGTGGACCGCAAGGGCATGACCGTCTACCGCTTCCTGAAGGACGAGGCATGGCCGAAGCCGGTCTCCGCGTGCGTCGGCGCCTGCCTCCGGAAATGGCCGGTCGTCGCCCCCGTCGAGACCGGTGACACCAAGGGCGTCGTCAAGAAGGGCCTGATGAGCTTCACCCGCCCCGACGGCACCGCCCAGCAGACCGTCAACTGCTGGCCGATCTACACCTTCACGGGGGACAAGAAGCCCGGCGACACCCTTGGCCAGGGCGTCGGCGGCACCTGGTACGCCGTCCGCCCCGACGGCAAGCCGGTCGGCGCGCCCAAGAAGTAGCGCGTCCCCGGCACACCCCAAGCCGTCCGAGAACCGGAGAAACCGGCGGGCCGCTCCCCGTACCACCAAGGGGGCGGCCCTCCTGCGTGCCCCGTGGCACGTGCCGTGGGCAGTGACCGGTAACGGATGGTCAATTTCCGGTTGGGCTCGCTCGTTTGGCGGACGATCAGTAGCCTCAGCTCGAACACCGGACCGCACACCTCTCGTACACCTCTGGGAGAATCGGATGGAGCGTCCCGCCTGGGCCCCGCGCAGCATCGACATCTCGGTGCCGAGCGTGTCCCGGATCTACGACTTCTACCTGGGCGGTTCGCACAACTTCGAGGTCGACCGGGAGGTGGCCCGCCGGGCCATGGAGTTCATGCCGGGCCTGCCTCGCATCTCGCAGGCCAACCGGGCGTTCCTGCGCCGCGCCGTGCGCTTCGCCGCCGCCGAGGGCATCGACCAGTTCCTGGACATCGGCTCCGGCATCCCCACCTCCGGCACCGTCCACGAGGTGGCCCGCGAGACCCGGCCCGAGGCGCGCGTCGTCTACGTCGACCACGACCCGGTCGCCGTGGCGCACAGCGAGGCGGTCCTGGCCGGCGACGAGCGCGCCGCGGTGGCCGCCGCCGACCTGCGGCATCCGCGCGAGATCCTGGGCAGCCCCGAGGTGCGCGGGCTGCTCGACCTGGACCGGCCGGTGGCCCTGCTGCTCGTCGCCGTCCTGCACTTCCTGCCGGACGAGGACGACCCGTACCGCGCGGTCGCCGAGCTGACCTCCGCACTCGCCCCCGGCAGCCTGCTCCTGCTCACCCACGCCTCCTGGGACCACTTCCCGCTGCCCGAGGAGCGGGCCGGCGGCGCGGTCGACGTCTACCGGGACATCCGCAACCCGCTGGTCATGCGCACGCGCGAGGAGATCGCGCGGTTCTTCGAGGGGTACGCCATGGTGGAGCCCGGCCTGGTCCCGTTGCCGCACTGGCGGCCCGAGGGATCGCCGGACGACGAGGACCCGTACGCGTCCTCCGGATACGCCGGCGTGGGACGCACGGCGTGAGCGCGGAGCCGGACGGCCCGGAGGACAGACTGCGCCGCTTCGCGGTGATCTGGAGCCGCGCCGTCTTCCCCGTCGCCGCCACCTCCGCCACCCGGCCCGAGTTCGAGGGGCGGCTGCTGCCGCTGGCCCGCCGGCTCAGCGCGGTGCTGCGGGCCCGCGGCTTCGACGCCGAGGAGGCCCGCGCGGTGGGCGCCGACCTCGTCGGCGCGCACTGCACCGACCCCGAGGCGCTCGCCCGGACGCTGGACTGCGTGGACGCCTACCTGGTGCTCTACTGCGGCGAGGGCGGCGACGCCGAGGCGCTGCGGGCCCGTTCGGCACGGCTCCAGCACGCCATGGCGGCCGGCTTCGCCTCGGCGCTGCGCGAGCGCACCCTGACCGAGCAGGAGGCCATCGCCCAGGCCGCCCTGAAGGCCCAGGGCGTGGTGGCCGCCGCCCTGCACGCCAGCGAGGCCCGCTTCCGCGCGGTCTTCGAGGGCGCGGCGATAGGGATCGGCATCGCCGACCTGGAGGGCAACGTCCTCCAGGTCAACGGCGCGCTGCAGCGGATGTTCGGCATCACCGACCCGCGACTGCGCGGGCGCAACGTCCGGGAGTGGACCCACCCGGACGACGCCCCCCAGACCTGGCGGCTCTACGACGAGCTGGTGTGCGGCGAGCGGGAGCACTACCACCTGGAAAAGGCGTTCTACCGGCCCGACGGCACGGTCCTGTGGACCAACCTCACCGTCTCCCTGCTGCGCGACGCCGACGGCCGCCCGCAGTACCAACTGGCCCTCATGGAGGACACCACCGAACGCCGGCTGCTCAACCTGCGGCTGCGCTACGAGGCCACCCACGACGCGCTCACCGGCCTGCCCAACCGGGCGTTCTTCTTCGAGCGCCTGGAGAAGGCCCTGAACGCCGGCGAGGGCCGCCGCTTCGGCCTGTGCTACCTCGACCTCGACGGCTTCAAGACCGTCAACGACAGCCTCGGCCACGCGGCCGGCGACCGCATGCTGGTGGAGATCGCCGACCGGCTCCAGGCGTGCGCCACCGCGCCCGGCGAGATGGTGGCCCGGCTCGGCGGCGACGAGTTCGTGGCGCTCACCACCGGCCCCGACACCCGGCACGGCGTCGAGGAACTCGCCGCCCGGATCACCAGCGCCCTGCACGCCCCGGTCAGCGTCGACGGCCGGGAGCTGACCGTGCGCGGCAGCATCGGCATCGTGGAGGGCCCGGCGGGGGAGCGCAGCGCGGCGGAGGTGCTGCGCAGCGCCGACATCACGATGTACCGGGCCAAGTCGGCGGGCGGCAACCGCTACGAGCTGGCCGACCCGGAGGCCGACGCCCGCGTCATCACCCGGCACGGCCTGACCACGGCGCTGCCGGCCGCCCTGGAGCGGGGCGAGTTCTTCATCGAGTACCAGCCGCTGGTCCACCTCGGCGACGGCAGCGTGCGCGGCGCCGAGGCCCTGGTGCGCTGGCTGCACCCGCAGCACGGCGTCCTCGGCCCGGATCGCTTCATCCCGCTCGCCGAGCACACCGGCCTGATCGTGCCGCTGGGCCGCTGGGTCATGGAACAGGCCGTGCGGCAGGCCCGCGCCTGGCGGGAGCGCTACGGCGAGACCACCGCCGCCGGACCCCTGCGCATCAACGTCAACCTCTCGCCCTGCCAGCTCGCCCACCCCCGCCTGGTCCAGGACACGGTCGACATCCTGGAGCGGGCCGGCGTCTCGCCCGACGCGCTCTGCCTGGAGGTGACCGAGTCGGCGCTGATCGGCGCCGACGACGCCCTGCTCAAGCCGCTGCGCCGGCTGGCCGAGATGGGCGTCGACATCGCCCTGGACGACTTCGGCACCGGCTACTCCAACCTGGCCAACCTGCGCCGCCTCCCCGTCAGCGTCCTCAAACTGGACCGCTCCTTCACCCAGAGCATGCAGCACTTCCCCGCCGACCCGGTCGACCTCAAGATCGTCGAGGGCATCGTCGCCCTGGCCCACAGCCTCGACCTCTCGGTCACGGTGGAGGGCGTGGAAACCCGCACCCAGGCAGACCAACTCCGCCTCCTCGGCTGCGACACGGCCCAGGGCTGGTACTACGCCCGCCCAGGCCCCCCGGACCGCCTGCACGACCTGACCTTGGCAGACGCGACAGCTTAGGGAACGCCGGGTGCATGTCATCGGGGCTGCGGGCCAATGCCCCCAGGGGCGCGGGGAACTGCGCGACCAGCCACATCGCACCCGCACCCCCGAACGCGACCGCACCCCTACGGCGCATCCGGGCTTCGATCGACCGGTCACCGCTCCAACAACATCCGCTGCAACTCCCGAGCAGCCCGCGGCGGAGCCACATCACTGCGATGGGCCAGCGCAATGGTCCGGTACAAGCCGGGCCGCTCCAGCGGAGTGACCCGCAACCCCCGACCGGACCGCGCCGCCACCATCCGCGGCACCACAGCCACCCCGAGCCCGGCCCGCGCAAACCCCAGCACCGCATCCATCTCACCCCCCTCCACCGCGAACTCCGGCTCGAACCCAGCGGAGCGACACGCCGCCACGGTCAGCTCCCGCAGGTCGTACCCGTGCCGGAACATCACCAGCCGCTCCCCCTCCAGGTCGGAGATCCGCACCGCCCGCCGCCCGCCCCCCGGCCGCGGCGCGTCCGGCGACGACACCACCACCAGATCCTCCCGCAGCAGCTCCACCGTGGTCAGCGCGGGCGACGCGGCGGGCAGCGGCAGCACCACCAGCGCGAGATCCAGCGCTCCGCGCGCCAGCCCCCGTACGAGATCCAGCGAGCCCCCTTCCTCCACGAGCAGCCGAATCCCCGGGTACCGGTCGTGGAAGGCCCGCAGCACATCCGGCAGCAGCCCCGTGCACAGACTCGGTGTGGCCCCGAGCCGCACCCGCCCCCGCCGCAGCTGCGCCAGCTCGAGCACCTCGTGCCGCGCGGTGTCCGCGTCGGCGAGGATCCGCCGGGCCAGCGGCAGCAGCGCCTCCCCGGCGTCGGTCAGCGTGATGTTGCCCCGCGCCCGCCGGAACAGATCCGCGCCCAGCTCCCGCTCCAGCGCCTTGATCTGCTGGGACAGCGAGGGCTGGGCCACGTGCACCGCCTCCGCCGCCCGGGTGAAATGCCGCGTTTCGGCGACGGCCACGAAATACTGGAGCTGCTGGAACTGCATCCCGCCAGCGTACGCCTCCGATAGGGGGAAGCTATGGAAACCAGGCGCACCATGACTTGGACCGATCGCCTCCGCTCCCCGTAGCGTGCCGACCATGGCACTGGCAACGCGGACGGACCGACGGCCGTCCTTGGCACGCACCGTGTGGGACTCCACCGTCGGCAAGAAGACCGTGATGGCGGTCAGCGGTCTCGTCATGCTGCTGTACCTGATCGCCCACATGTACGGAAACCTGAAGATCTACTTCGGGTCCGGCGACTTCAACGCGTACGCGCACTGGCTGCGCACCATCGGCGAACCGCTGATGCACTACGAGTGGACCCTCTGGGTCGTCCGCGTCGTGCTCGTCGTCGCCGTCGTCGCGCACGCCGTCTCCGCCTACCAGCTCAGCCGCCGCGACATCCGGGCCCGGCCCAGCAAGTACGTGCACGCCAAGCCGCGCGCGAGCTACGCCACCCGCACGATGCGCTGGGGCGGGGTCATCCTCGGCCTGTTCATCGTCTGGCACATCCTCGACCTGACCACCGGCACCGTGCACACCGGCGGCTTCCAGCACGGCCGGCCCTACCAGAACGTGGTGGACACCTTCTCCACCTGGTGGGGCAACGTCGTCTACATCGTGGCGATGCTCGCCCTCGGCCTGCACATCCAGCACGGCTTCTGGAGCGCCGCCCAGACCCTCGGCGCCGGCAGCCGCACCCGCGACCGCGCCCTCAAGACCGTCGCGAACGTCCTCGCGCTGCTGCTCACGGCCGGCTTCATCGCCGTACCCGTGGGCGTCATGACCGGAGTGGTGAGCTGACATGACTACCTTCGCCGACTACCCGACCGGCGCGCCGGTCACCGACACCAAGGCCCCCGCGGGCCCCGTCGCCGAGCGCTGGGACACCCGCCGCTTCGAGGCCAAGCTGGTCAACCCAGCCAACCGGCGCAAGCACACCGTGATCGTCGTCGGCACCGGCCTGGCCGGCGGCTCGGCCGGCGCCACGCTCGCCGAGCAGGGCTACCGGGTCGTGCAGTTCTGCTACCAGGACTCGCCCCGGCGCGCCCACTCCATCGCCGCGCAGGGCGGCATCAACGCGGCGAAGAACTACCGCAACGACGGCGACTCGGTCCACCGGCTGTTCTACGACACCGTCAAGGGCGGCGACTTCCGCTCCCGGGAGTCCAACGTGCACCGGCTCGCGCAGATCAGCGTGGAGATCATCGACCAGTGCGTGGCGCAGGGCGTGCCCTTCGCCCGTGAGTACGGCGGCCTGCTCGACACCCGCTCCTTCGGCGGCGTCCAGGTCTCCCGCACCTTCTACGCCCGCGGCCAGACGGGCCAGCAGCTGCTGCTCGGCGCCTACCAGGCGCTGTCCCGGCAGATCGCGGCCGGCAACGTCGAGATGCACCCGCGCACCGAGATGCTCGACCTGATCATGGTCGGCGGCCGGGCCCGCGGCATCGTCGCCCGGGACCTCGTCACCGGGAAGATCGACACCTACTTCGCGGACGCCGTGGTCCTCGCCACCGGCGGGTACGGAAACGTGTTCTACCTGTCGACCAACGCGATGAACTCCAACGCCACCGCGATCTGGCGCGCGCACCGGCGCGGCGCCTACTTCGCCAACCCCTGCTTCACGCAGATCCACCCCACCTGCATCCCGCGCACCGGCGACCACCAGTCCAAGCTCACCCTGATGAGCGAGTCGCTGCGCAACGACGGCCGGATCTGGGTGCCGAAGGCCAAGGGCGACGACCGGCCGGCGAACGGGATCCCCGAGGACGAGCGCGACTACTACCTGGAGCGCGTCTACCCCTCCTTCGGCAACCTGGTCCCGCGCGACATCGCCTCCCGCGCCGCGAAGAACGTCTGCGACGAGGGCCGCGGCGTCGGCCCCGGCGGCCAGGGCGTCTACCTGGACTTCGCCGACGCCATCGCGCGGATGGGGCGGAAGGCCGTCGAGGCGAAGTACGGCAACCTCTTCGACATGTACCAGCGGATCACCGACGAGGACCCCTACCGGGTGCCGATGCGGATCTACCCCGCGGTGCACTACACGATGGGCGGCCTGTGGGTCGACTACGACCTCCAGACCACCGTCCCCGGCCTGTTCGCCATCGGCGAGGCCAACTTCTCCGACCACGGCGCCAACCGGCTCGGCGCCTCCGCGCTGATGCAGGGCCTGGCCGACGGCTACTTCGTGCTGCCGGCCACCATCAACGACTACCTCGCGCGCAACCCGCACAAGGACGAGGTCGACGCCGGCCGCCCGGAGGTGCAGGAGGCGGTGGCCGAGACCGAGGACCGGCTGAACCTGCTGCTCTCCGTGGACGGCGACCGGACCCCCGACTCCTTCCACCGCGAGCTGGGCGAGCTGATGTGGGAGTACTGCGGCATGGCCCGCACCGAGGCCGGGCTGCGCAAGGCCCTGGAACGCATCCCGCGGATCCGCGAGGAGTTCTGGCGGCGGATCAAGGTCCCCGGTACCGGCGAGGAGTTCAACCAGTCCCTGGAGAAGGCCAACCGCATCGTCGACTACCTGGAGCTGGCCGAGCTGATGTGCCTCGACGCGCTGCACCGCGCCGAGTCCTGCGGCGGCCACTTCCGCGAGGAGTCCCAGACCCCCGAGGGGGAGGCCGAGCGCCGGGACGACGAGTTCGCCTACGCGGCGGCCTGGGAGTTCACCGGCACCGGTGAGGCCCCCGCCCTGCACAAGGAAGACCTGGTCTTCGAGTACGTCCACCCCACCCAGCGGAGCTACGCATGAAGCTCACCCTGCGCGTCTGGCGGCAGCGGAACGCCGGCGCCGACGGCGCGATGTCCACGTACGAGGTGGACGACATCTCCCCGGACATGTCCTTCCTGGAGATGCTCGACACCCTCAACGAACACCTCATCCTGGCCGGCGAGGACCCGGTCGCCTTCGACCACGACTGCCGCGAGGGCATCTGCGGCGCCTGCTCGCTGGTCATCAACGGCGACGCGCACGGGCCCGAGCGCACCACGACCTGCCAGCTGCACATGCGGTCCTTCCAGGACGGCGACACGATCGATGTCGAGCCGTGGCGGGCCGCCGCCTTCCCGGTCGTGAAGGACCTGGTCGTGGACCGCTCGGCCTTCGACCGGATCATCCAGGCCGGCGGCTACATCACCGCGCCCACCGGCGCCGCCCCGGAGGCGCACGCCGCGCCGGTGCCCAAGCCGGACGCCGACCTCGCCTTCGAGAACGCCGAGTGCATCGGCTGCGGCGCCTGCGTCGCGGCCTGCCCCAACGGCGCGGCGATGCTGTTCACCGCCGCGAAGGTCAACCACCTCAACGTGCTGCCGCAGGGCGCCCCCGAGCGGGAGACCCGGGTCCTGGACATGGTGGCGCAGATGGACGAGGAGGGCTTCGGCGGCTGCACCCTGGCCGGCGAGTGCGCCACCGCCTGCCCCAAGGGCATCCCGCTGATGTCCATCACCGGCATGAACAAGGAGTGGCTGCGGGCCACCCGGAAGGTCTCCCGCCGGTAATCCCCAGGACGTTCGCCGTACCGCGCGGACGGGCGGGCCGGGTGTGGTGCTCATACCCGGCCCCGCCACGCTTCCCCGCCGCCCCGGGCGGCCGGAGCCCGACCCGCCCACGCCGTTCAGCCTTCTCTCATCCCGTCTCCCGGCCCAGGCCACGCGCTCGCCAACCGGCACCGGAAGAACAGGGGCGGCGGGCCGGGGCCCCCCCGTCCGCCCCCCCCCCCCGCCCCGGGCCAGGGGACCCCCATGACCCGCGGACAGACCGCGCCCCCCCCCCCCCCGCCCCCCGCGCCCCCCCCCCCCCCCC